>CAZNPZ010000119.1:0-1515 GCA_964575255.1 uncultured Oscillospiraceae bacterium | reverse complement strand
CAATGTTCAAGAAGACTTGAATCAACTGGATGACCCCGGAGTGATCGCCGGCGTGTATACGCTGGCCAGGAAATCGGCGGCTTTCGCGGCAGTGAACCCGTTCTGCCCTTCGTCGGCGACGGCCTGATAGAACCCGTCATGAGTACGCTTGATGAAGGACCACTCGAGTTTGCCCGTCTGCCGGGTCAGGGTCTTGCCTTCCTTCGTGTGGTACTGCTCGGTCGCAGGCTTGGCGCGGCCCTTGAACAGCCACACGTATCGGTAGGTTCCGTCCGCCTTCTCGCTTTTGAACCCAAGCGCGAAATAAGGCGGCGAATCTCCCGCTTGGCGGAGAAGCACGCCATTGTCATCAATGGTGTTGCCCAGGATCATCTCCTGGAGCGCCAGCGGGATGTCCGCCATCTCCATGGTCAGCTTGACGTCGGGATCGGGATATACGACATCGCCTTCCACATCGTCATAGTACTGTACTTCCGGATCGGCGTTCTCCGGGGCGATCTGCGCGTCGATCGCGCCGGCGAGCAGCTGCAGCGGGCCGTAGGTAAGCGTGACTTCAGTATCGGTGGTCAGCGGCGCGATCACCACATTTTTCAGACCAATGGTGCTGGCAACCGCCGGGGATGCAGTCGGTTCAGGCATGGAAGGTTCCTCCTGTCTCGCAAATCAGTATCATAAAAGCCCTCGTCTGTCGAGGGCTTCATTCAGAAGCTTTTTCAGTTCTTCATAGGCCTCCTCTGCCTTCGCATCGAAGGCTGGGCGGACGAAGGGGTGCGGCGGCGCGGGATGCGGCCCGCCGTGGCCAAATTCCACAGGATTTGCATACGGCACCCCACCCTCAGCGGCATGAACGCCTATCGTCACCCGAGCGCCGCGCCGCCTGGATGCTTTTTTAATCCGGAGCGCACCGCGCAGATTTCCGGACCGCGGGCGGGGATCACTGCTGGCGTTGTGAACCATCTGCTCCAGAATCGGTTGAGCGGCAGCTTCGAGCATCCGACTGACTGCGCCTCCGCCTTCGCCTGAGCGGAGAAGGTTGGCCATCCGGGCGAAGTCCTCTTGTAGTTCTTTTCCGCCTCTCACGTCCAGGCTCATGGCGATGCCTCCGCCTCTGTCCATCCCACCCAGGTCCACGAGACGAGGTACTGGCGCGCTTCCTCGTCGGGCGAGGCGCGCTCGTTTTCCTCTGCCATGGCGAAGCCCGCCGCGCGCATGGCGGCGCGGATGATCTGGACGGCATCGGTAGGATCGGGCTCGCTCCAGAGGTTCAGGTAAACATACAGCCGATACCGCCTGAGATCGTCGTCCCAGTATCCATCCTCGGTGGTCATCGTCGTGTAGACAATGTATTGCGCCGGAGTAGTCGGCTGGGACGCGGTGGGCTTCCACGCGCCGGGGAATGCAGGGATGCCGGTGGGCTTCAACGCGTCCTGTACTTTCTTCATCAGCCCACCCCGTTGGAAGACGCCGTGGTCAATCTGAGGTACCGGCGTTTGAAATCATACTCGCCCAGCTTCG
>CAZNPZ010000118.1:0-1577 GCA_964575255.1 uncultured Oscillospiraceae bacterium | reverse complement strand
TGGCGTCGCTGACCGACCGGTACACAACATCCTCCGCGGAGGCGGAACTGGCCAGCCGTACAATCTACTTCGACCTGCATTCCTCCGGCGAGGGCGTGGCCATCGGCAAGGTGGCGGAGACCGCGAGCCTGTTCGACGTAGGACTTGCGAGCCGGTTCCGGGGTGTGGTCAATTTCGAGGGCGCGGTTGGGTTTGATGGCGCGGTCAATTTCGGCGTCGCGCCGGGATTCGCGGACGCTGCCGCGGCGCGTGAAAAGCTGGGTATTCAGATGGGCACGGTGTCCACCACCCTGCCGGTGAACGCAACGAAAACAGGGGTTGTAACGTTTCCGAACGCCTATGCGACGGCGCCGCTCGTCATGCTCACGATGGATTATCTCGGCTCGGCGGGGACGGGCACGGTAATTAAGTTGTTTGTGGTTGGATGCACTGCGACCACGTTCACGTGGTACATCGCAAGCTCCGGTTCCTCTGCGGTGGCGTGCAATGTTTGGTGGGTTGCGTTCGGCGAACCGGTGGCAGGTTAACCGTTCGGGCGGTGGGTGTGTTTCCCAAAGTTGGAGGTGTTGGCATGGATTCTTTTCTTGATCGGCTCCGCGGCGTGGCCACGGAAGGCCAGGACGGGCGCGGCAGTGCGGATGATCACGATATCGATCTGGTCCGCGACGGGCGCGGCCGGATGGTCAATGCAAAGACGGGCGCGTTCATGTTCGCGCCGGTCGAAACCGAGGACGAAAGCGGTGAGGGCGAATGAATACGATCCGGAAGGGCAGCGTCGGGGATTCGGTCAAGACGCTGCAGACGCTGCTGGGGATCACGGCTGACGGCAAGTTCGGCAAGAACACGAAGGCGGCGGTGGTCGCCTACCAAACCGCGCACGGGCTGGCCGCTGACGGCATCGTCGGTCCGGCGACCTGGGCGACGCTGGTGAACGCCGTGCCGGTCCTGGGTGTGCGCCCGCCTGACAACAAGCAGTACGACGCGCGCTGGGCGCGCGTTTTGTATACCGCGACCGGCAACAAATCGCAGACGGTCAAGTCCTCCGGCTGCGGCCCGACGTCCATGACGGATATCGTCAATGCCTGGTTCGATACCGGCGTGACGCCGGCCGACCTGTGCAAACTGGCCGTAAAGAATAGTTACCGCACGCGGAACAGCGGCACGGCATGGGGCTTCTTCGCGTTCATGTCCTCGCGGTATGACTTCCCGCGGTTCCGCTCGACGGCGACACACTCCGAGGCGATCGCGGCGCTGGCGCAGGGTGCGCTGATCGTCGCGTCGATGGGCCGCGGCTACTGGACGAAGGGCGGTCATTTCATCTGCCTGTGGAAGTGCGACCAGGAGTACATGTACGCCTGCGATCCCGCCAGCGCGACGCGCAAGCGCCAGAAGTTGACGGACTTCAAGCGACAGGTGAAGCGGTACTTCATCTTCTGGCCGCCGGCCGACCTGGGTGCGTCGGACGATGTGCCGGTGATCGCCGAGCCTGTGACCGTCGAGCCGGCGCTGCCGGTGCCACCGGCGCTGTCGGTGCCGCCGACGCTGTCGGCTGTCACGGTCACGAACGGCATCTACGA
>CAZNPZ010000117.1:0-1737 GCA_964575255.1 uncultured Oscillospiraceae bacterium | reverse complement strand
CGGTCTTTGCGGCCTTCACCAACATCGAAGCCGAACTGCGAAAAGCCCGGTTCCGACCGATTATTTACGTGTGCTCACCCTACTCCGGAGACACCGATGCCAACATCCTGAGCGCCCGGCGCTACTGCCGCTTTGCAGTTGACAGCGGCTGCATCCCCATCGCGCCGCACCTGCTGTTCACCCAGTTCATGCAAGACGATGACGAGGCCGAGCGCGATCTGGCGCTGTTCATGGACATCGTGCTTCTGTCAAAATGCGCGGAGCTCTGGGTGTTCGGGGACGCGATTACGAGGGGCATGGGTATTGAGATCGCTCGCGCTATGCGCAAGGGCCAGCGGATCCGGTACTTTACCAAAGAATGTGAGGAGGTGGTCACATGAACGGCTTTACGCTCTACCATGCAGACTGCGTTGGAATGGAGACAAATTGCATCTACCCACACAAGATGCTGGTCATGGATGATGCGTCCCTGCGGGAAGCCGCCGCGCGCGATTATGTCAGCGTGCAGTATAAGCGCAACTATCGCTCGAACGATAATTTCACCAGATCGGACTGTCTCGGAATGGACTGTGACAACGACCACTCCGAAAATCCCGAAGACTGGGTCACGCCGGACCATATCCGTCAGGCTTTTCCGGACACGACTTTCGCGGTGCATTTCAGCCGACACCACAACATTTCCAAGCGCGGGAAATCGCCGCGGCCGAAATTCCACTGCTTCTTCCCGATCGAGGAGATGACCGACGACGTCGCGTATGGTGATCTCAAGAAGCGCGTCAACCGCCTGTTCCCCTTCTTCGACACCGGTGCGTTGGACGCGGCGCGGTTCTTCTTTGGCACGCCCGACCCCAAGGTCGCGTTCTATCCCGGGACACTCAGCCTGAACGAATGCCTGGACCTTTACTACTCGGATACAGAAGGTGATTTCGCGGAAGCTGTGGCCCCGGCCTATACGCGCACGATCCACGAAGGCAGCCGGAACGCCACCCTGTCGTACTTTGCCGGGCGCGTGATCAAGCGCTACGGGGATACCGAAAAGGCGTACAAAGCCTTCCTGGAGGAGGCTGAGAAGTGCGAGCCGCCGCTGGAGGACGCGGAACTCGCCACGATCTGGCGCAGCGCACAGGGCTTCTACGACCGGATCTCGCAGCAGGAGGGCTATGTGCCGCCGGACGAGTACAACGCCGATAAATATCTGTACAAGCCCGAAGACTACACGGACGTCGGCCAGGCACGCATGCTCGGTGAAGTCTTTCGTGGGGAACTCCGATACTCTCCGGCCACCGACTACATCCATTACAACGGCACCTACTGGCGCGAAACAAAGCCAGGCGCTCAGCATGTCGCGCACGCGCTGACGGATCTGCAATTGGCGGAGGCCCAACAGGACATCCAGGACCACGTTGGCGCCTACGAGGACACCGGGGCGGCTGAGCTTATGGCCAAGAATCCGAAGAAGAAAGCGACGGCCGTGCTCAATGATGAGCAGCTTGACGCGTATGAGCTCTACACAGCCGCCATATCCTACCGCGCTTTCGCCCTGCAGCGTCGGGAATCCAAGAACGTTACCGCCACTCTGCGCGAGGCCAGGCCTGTGCTGGAGATCGACCCCGCGCTCCTGGACAAGGATTGGTACCTTCTGTGTACGCCTGCCGCCACCTACGATCTCCGCCGCGGCCTCTCAGGCGCGCAAGCGCACAATCCAGAGGATTTCATCACTCACGTAACGGCCGCCTC
>CAZNPZ010000116.1:0-1934 GCA_964575255.1 uncultured Oscillospiraceae bacterium | reverse complement strand
CCCATCGGCGTGCTCTGGAAGCCGAGCGCCAGATTTTCGCACTGGCCGAGGAGAAAGAAACCCTCGAGATCGCGCTGAACACATCGCTTAAATTCTTCCCAGTTGCGAAGTATAACCGGACCTTCAAGATGGGTTGGAGCCTTGAGCAGTGCAAGGCCATTGGCAAGCGCCTGACGGCCTACTGCCGCGCGCGTGCGATCGAAGTGCGGTCGTGCGAAACCAACGACGAGCGCTTCGGCACCGTGAACAGCTACCCGATCACCGCCTGGGAGGCGTTCCTGGAGGAGGCGATGTAATGAACATCAAGATCGCGGTCTGCAACCGGAAGACCGACCGCAAGTTCAAGAACCAGGAGCAGACCTGGGATTACCTCGTAAGCCGCAACCGCACGCCCATCCGCACTTCTGAAACGATCCAAGAGTACCCGAAGCTGCCCAAGGAGCAGCGCGACGATCTGAAGGACGTTGGCGGGTTCATCGGCGGTTGGCTCAAGGGCGGATCGCGCAAGAACGGAAACGTCCTTGCGCGCGGCATCGGCACTTTGGATGCCGACCACATCGCGGACGGCCCCGCGTTCCTCGCCGCGCTGGACGCGGCGCTGGACGGTGTCCAGTACTTCCTCTACTCCACCCATAGCCACACGTCAGAAACGCCCCGCTACCGCATCATCATCCTGTTCGCTCGCGAGGTTCGCGAGGACGAGTACCCCGCGCTCATGCGGATGGTCACGCGGCAGATAGGCATGGACTATTTCGATGACTGCACCTATCTGGCAAACCAGTTGATGTACTGGGCGTCCTGCCCCTCGAACGCCGAGTTCGTGTTCATCGAGAAGGATGGCGCGCCTCTCGCCCCCGACAAGTACCTCTCCATGTACTCTGACTGGCGAGACGTCACCTTGTGGCCGACGTCCTCCCGGCAGTCGGAGGTGATCCGGCACGAGATCACGCGGCAGCAGGACCCGCTCACGAAGAGCGGCGTCATAGGCGCCTTCTGCCGGAGCTATTCCATTGAGGACGCCATCGCGACGTTTCTCCCCGAAGTGTACGAGCCGTCCGCAGTGGACGGGCGATACGATTACATCCCCGCCGACTCCAGCGCCGGCGTCGTCCTCTACGATGGCAAATTCGCCTACTCCCACCATGCCTCCGACCCCGCTTGCGAGAAGCTGCTGAACGCCTTCGACCTCGTGCGGACCCATAAGTTCCCCGATCTGGACGAGAAGGCGTCGTTCAAAGCGATGAGCGAATTTGCCCTGGCGCAGGATCAGGTGAAACTGACGCTGGACGCGGAGCGTCAGGCCGAAGCGCTCTTAGATTTCGGGGCGGAGGTAAAGGACTGGAAAACCCTCCTCAAGTACATGCCTCGAAGCAAGCTGCTGGAAAACAGCGTGTGGAATCTGATGCTGATCCTCAACAATGATCCCGACCTGGCTAGCTTTGGCTACAACGAGCTCGCCAACCGGGTACAGGTCACGGGTGACGTGCCGTGGGACAGGCCCGCCGACAACAAGTACTGGCGCGACGCGGACACGGCGCAGATGAAAGCCCTCATCGACGTCCGCTATCTGCCCTTCTCCAGCCGGAACCACGATGTGTGCTTTACCAAGGCTTCCGATGACAGGCGCTTCCACCCGATCCGCGACTACCTTGACGCCTTGCCGCCTTGGGACGGCATAGCGCGCATCGAGACGCTGTTCGTACGCTGCCTGCAGGCCGATGACACACCCTACGTCCGCGCCGTCAGCAGGAAGACGTTCGCCGCGGCGGTTGCCCGAATCTACCGTCCCGGCACCAAGTTCGATAGCGTTCTGGTGTTCGACGGAGCCCAGGGCATCGGAAAAAGCACCTTGTTCAAAGACCTAGTGGGCGAGGAGTTCTACTCGGAAACGCTGTCCCTCACCGATATGGACGACAAGTCCGGCGCGGAGAAGT
>CAZNPZ010000115.1:0-1968 GCA_964575255.1 uncultured Oscillospiraceae bacterium | reverse complement strand
CCTGACGAGGGCCGACCTGACCAGGGCCGACCTGACCAGGGCCGACCTGTCCGGGGCCGACCTGACCAGGGCCAACCTGACCGGGGCCAACCTGGCCTGGGCCAACCTGACCAGGGCCAACCTGACCGAGGCCAACCTGACCAGGGCCAACCTGACCAGGGCCAACCTGGACTTTGCTTCTTGGCCGCTCTGGTGCGGCTCTCTCCGCGCCAGGATTGGGCGGCGTATCTTCTGCCAGTTGGCCTATCACCTGTGCCGCGTGGTGATCGATGACCAGGAGTGCGCGGAGGCCCGGAAGGCTCTGATCCCGCTGGCAAACGAATTCCATCGCGTCGTGTCCGGCGAGTGCATGGTGATTAAATGCAAAAAGGAGGACATACCATGAGAACCATTAGCAAGGGCAAGGTGGACGAGCTTATCAGGGTGATCCAAAAGTATCAGAAAACGGGAGACGTGGACTACCTACCCGCCAAGCACAAAATGGCGGAAGAGCTGTCGCGAGAGGCGTTCGGAAGAGACATCAGCTGGATTAATTTTTCCGACCTGGTGGGCGGGTGCGTCAATCTCAACAAGGCGGCCACGAACAACGACATCTACTGCGTGCTCAACATCCTGGGCTTTGAGCTGACGGAGGACAAGCCCCATGACCCTCCCCGACCTGTACGCGGCGCTGTATGCCGCCATAGCCCGGGACGATACCAGGGAGATTGCGATACTGGAAGCACAGATAGAGGCCCTGGAGGGGCCGGAATGAGAGGAGGGATAATCCATGTGGACGCTGGCTGACTGCAACGGCACGCGCCGCTACATCTACAACCCGGACAGCCGGTACCAGCTGCGGCAGGTGTGGAACTCCATGAGAACCTGGTGCGTGTGGGCTCTGTACCTGGGGGAGCAGCGGATCCATGAGGTGCATGCCTTGAGCCGGGTGGGGTTCGTCAAGGTTGACGCGCTGGAGTACATCAGGGATGCGGCCAGGGTGGCCGTGTGAAAGGAGCAAACTCATGAAACGTTTTGAGCGTGGGGCAGACCGTATCCCCGGCCCCAGCGGATTCCCGGTCTACGTGCAGCCGCTGGCGTTGGCGCTGGCTATTCTCCCCCTGCTGATGCTCCTGGTCGCCGGTGCCCGCGCGGAGGGCCAGACCATGTACGTCTGCACCGCGACCGACCCCCTCAACGTCCGCGAGGAGCCCAACCCACACTCCCCCTGGCTGTATCAGCTAGACCGTGGCGAGGCCGTGGAAGTGCTGGACGAGTACAAGGGCTGGGCCTATATCGCGTGGACAGGGCAGTATGGCTGGTGCTGGGCGGAGTACCTGGCGGACAAGCCCCCGGCGGACGGGCTGCCGGAAGGGTGGCTGGATGTGGAGCCCGACTAAAAAGGCCCCTCTCACGTTGGCGCGTGAAAAGGGGCGGAACACAAACGACACCTGCATTATAGCAGAGAAAGCGAGAAAAATCAATGTGTGAATTCAAGTCTGGGATCCTTTTAAAAGACCGGGTATATGTGCCGGACCATGACAGCCACGACCAGATGCTGAAAGAGCTTGGTATTCGGGACGATTACGACACCGCCAACACGGTATTCGTCCGTTTTGAGCTCTCTCCCGCCGACGGCAACAAGGCCAGCGATGTGGGGGGCTGGCGGCTGAAAGTCGTTCAGGACATCCTGCCCGATTGGCACATGGAGGAAATTGATGCCCCTCGCATCAAGGCTGCTGTAAGGGAATGGTGTGAAAAGCACGTTCTTTGGTCTGGTGCGCATGAGGTGCACGAAGGAATCTGGCATGCCTGGGGCAGCGCCACCGTGAAGGCCTGGGGCAACGCCACCGTGAAGGCCGGGGACAACGCCACCGTGGAGGCCGGGGACAACGCCACCGTGAAGGCCGGGGGCAACGCCACCGTGAAGGCCGGGGGCAACGCCACCGTGAAGGCCGGGGACAACGCCACCGTGGAGGCCGGGGACAA
>CAZNPZ010000114.1:0-1969 GCA_964575255.1 uncultured Oscillospiraceae bacterium | reverse complement strand
TTTTTGAAGCGGCTGAAACGCATGCGCTCTGCGACGAGGAAAACGAAGCCCATGATGACCAGCGACTTGAGCGTGGTATACAGCGCCAGATCGCCGTCGGCGATGCCTAGCTTCTTCGTGATGAAGATCGACCAAAAATTGGTGTTGAGTGCCGAAACGACCTGGAACACAGCCAGAATGCCAATGGCCAGGATCATCCGCTTTTCGCGGATCATATTGAGAAATACATCGAGACACCCACCAAGCAGTTGCCAGACGGACTTGTCCCGCGTCTCGGCCATGCGCTTCTTCCCCATCTCCGTCTCTGTCCCGACGCGGAAGAGGATCACGAACTTTCCGGTCATCATGACGGCGGCAAACAGGTACAGCCCGCGCATTGTGGGCACGACGCCAAAGGTATCCACCGCCAGCTTGAAAAAGGCGTGAAGAACGCCGCAAGCAGACCCATCAGCTGAGTCAGTGAGAAACAACGCACCACCAGTTCATCATCGCAGCCTTCGGTCAAAAGCAGACCCCAGGAATTCAGAACCTCTGTGGGGAATCCCCTACAACCTGTACGCACCAGATATCTCACTGTACATGCTGGGACTGGGACTTTCGCTGGCGGAAATCGGCTACGTCACCTCGATCTCGATGGTAAAGCAGATCTTCGCGTCGGTCATCAGCGGGTCTCTGACCAACAAGATGGGCCGGAGGATGGAGGCAGAGGCGCGCGGGTTCCCTTTCAAATGCAGAAACGTGCTGATCATGCCTTTTTGCATGTTAGCCTCCGGTCAACGCTTTCGTGATCCACTGGTAGAACGGCAGATACGCGATCGGAAGGAAGATGGCCGGCAGCAGGTTGGCCACGCGGATGCGCGTCCTGGTGAGCTCCAACATGTTGAGCGACAGCGAGACGATCAAAAGCCCGCCCACCGCGCTCATTTCGTTGATCACGGCGTCCGACAATACCGGCCCCACGATGTGCGCCGCCAGCGCGATTCCGCCCTGATAGATCGTCAGCGGCACCAGCGAAAGAATGACGCCGGGCCCCATCGCCGACGCGAAGATGACCGACGCGACGCCGTCCAGCGCGGATTTCGCGAGCAGCGTCGTGCCATCCCCGGTGAGGCCCGCCTGCAACGAGCCAACCACCGCCATCGCGCCCACGCAAAAAAGCAGCGTCGCGGTCACAAACCCCTCCGAAAAGCGGCTGTCGCCGGAACCCGCGAACCGCTTCTGCGCGAAATCGCCGACCTTGTCCAGCCGCTGCTCGATCTTGAGCGCCTCGCCCAGAACCGCACCCAGCACAATGGAAACGATTACGCACATCATATCCGCGGTCTTGATCGCGTTCATAACCCCGATGAGCAGAACACACAGCCCCAACCCCTGGGTGATGATGGTCTTGAATCGCGCGGAAATACCGCCGCGGAGCAATAGCCCAATGAGGCCGCCGATGAGCACCGCAGCGGCGTTGACCAGGACGCTGTACATTTGTAAAATCTTCGCCTTCCGTAAAAGAGCAGCGCAACCATTCGGCTGCGCTGCTCCGCTTGTCGCTTAGGGATTAATAACGGCTCTGGCGCTGCTGTTCGAAGCAATCGCGGCAGTAGACCGGACGGTCTCCGCGCGGCTGGAACGGCACCTGGGTCGGACGGCCGCAGCCATCGCAAACCACGTCGTACATCGGGCGATCACCGCCGCGGGAACCGCCGCCACCGTTCGCCTGACGGCGATTGGCACGGCAACTGGGGCAACGACCGGGCTCGTTCTGGAAGCCTTTGTCAGCGTAGAACTGCTGTTCAGAAGCGGTGAAAACGAACTCCGCGCCGCACTCACGGCAAGTCAAGGTTTTGTCCTGGAGCATGAAAGAACCCTCCTAATATTTCGCCCTTTGATGACCTTCCCTGATTCTCCGACTCCTGTCATCGGCAGAGCTACCACCGGAGGGATACGGGACTGACAAGGTATTCATTCTGGGCTAATA
>CAZNPZ010000113.1:0-2027 GCA_964575255.1 uncultured Oscillospiraceae bacterium | reverse complement strand
GACGCCGTGGTCAATCTGAGGTACCGGCGTTTGAAATCATACTCGCCCAGCTTCGTAATCCCGTGCTTCTCGTCCCGGAATCGAACCCACATGCCGGGCTGAACATCGCCGCGCCAGCGGATGATGAAACACAGCCCGCGCGCTGCGGTTTCGGCGTCTCCGGCAATGACGTACCGGGACGAATCGTCCTCAACGGCGGCCCAGACCTGGCAGACGGTCTCATCCGTTTCCACAGGGTAGCCGTTCTCGTTGGCAGCAGTCACCGTGCGCCCAATCTTGACCATGTGCCGGAGTTGGCCCGGATGCGGAATGCTGCGCATGAGATGACCTCCTTCAATGCGCGAATGGGCGATCCTAAAACATCTGTTCAATGGCGCGGTGCGGATAGAGCAGCGCCCGGAACGCGGCGGTCATGATGTTGTAGCCCGTCTTCTCCGAACTGTCCCGGCATTCATAGAAATGCGAGGCCATGAGCAGCACAGCCAGCCGCACGGCCTGCGGCGCGTTCCCGCCAAAGGTCGTGCGGCAAAAGTCCTCGGCGGCTGCCTGCGCCTGCCTGAGCAGCGACTCGAGCAGCGCGTCCTCCTCGTCATGCTGGATGCGCAGGTGCGCCTTTAGCTCTGGTACAGTGACGATCATTCCGGCACCGCCTCAGGCGCCATGAGGCCGGCGGTGCGGAGCGCGCTCAGCAGGGCGTTGAAGTCCGCGCGGAGCGCTGTGACCGTCGCAGCCTCGCTGTCCGGCAGGAAAGGCGCCTTCGGCAGGGAAAGCGCCTCACCCAGTCCTGAGACTTCCGCGCCGGGCAGGAAGGTCAGTTTCCCGCCGATGACGGTCTCCCGGCCGCCGTGCGCGGTGTAGTTCCTCGTCTGGTAATCGTCCATTGCGCTTCCTCCCCGTCAGGCGGTCTTCTGCGCCAGCACCTTCGCGGCTTCGGGCAGAATCAGCTTGCCATCCACGCGCTCGGAAGCCAGGAATCCCACCTGCCCCGTTGCCGCGTACAGTTCGTTGAGCCGCTTGAACGAGCGGCCCTCACGATCCGCCACCCAGTAATAGGAGAGGTCGCCAAAGAGAATCGTCTTGTTCCCCGCGGCAATGGCAGGCATGAACGCGGAAGTGTACACGGGCCGGCCGAGGATCGTATCCGGCGCGTTGGCCACGACAGAGGGCTGCCAGAGATAGTCGCCGTTGCCGTTCTTGAGCTTGCGCAGCGCTTTCACGGTGGAGTCGTTCATGAGGAACACGGCGTTTCTCCGGTAGGGTGCGCGCAGCGAGTAGTACAGGTCCATGACCTCGTCCATGGTGATGGCCGTCGTGCTCGCCGCCGTTACGCCGGTTTGCGCGCCGCCGGCTTCCGACAGGATTCCCGTGGGCTTGCCAATACCACTCCCAGTGAAAAAGGCCTCTTCCTCGGCCGCGCCGATGCGGCGGGCGAACTCCCGGGCGACATAGGACGCGATGTCGAACACCGAGTCGTTCAGCAGCTCTTCGCTGACCTTGATCATGGTGGCCAGCTTATACGCGCCGATGGAGATCTGGCCGAAGGTGTCGTCGCTCTCAGGGTAGGCGGTTTCCTCCTCGATCCACGCGGCCGTGCCCTTGCTTGCCACGACCGGGATCTTGCGGTCGCCGGAAGAGGTGGTGATGCCCTTGGCGAGCTGCCGGAAGATGTTCTGCTCTTCGAGCGCTTCAATGAGCGTCCTTTGGAACTCATCCGGGGCGAGATAGCCGCCGTGGTCGTCTTCGCCGATCTTGAGTGTGTTGTACACGTCGTGAGAGACGCTCTTGTTGCGCATGACCTGCCAGAACGCGGACGTATATGCGTCGGACGCCCTGCCGGTCTTTTCACTTTGCTCAGGCGCACCAGGCTTATTGGTGAGGGGCGATGCGATGGGTTTGCCAAGTTCAAGATCCAGCGCTGCCTGGCGCTCCAGCCGCTCGATCTCCTTGCCCAGGTTCACGACTTCGGTTTCCATCTTGTCATACGTGGCGGCGTCTTCAGCGGAGATCAGGCCGTCCGCACCGCGCTT
>CAZNPZ010000112.1:0-2172 GCA_964575255.1 uncultured Oscillospiraceae bacterium | reverse complement strand
CGGCCAGAGCGCAGCGGGCGTGGCCCACGAGATCAATAACCCCCTAGGGGGTATCAGCCTCTGCTTCAACAACCTGATGAAGACGGAGATGAGCGAGGAAACGAGGCGGCAGCACATCGAGGTGATTAACTCGGGCTTCGATCGAATTCAGAGCACGGTGAAGCACCTGCTCGACTTCGCGAAGAACACCTCGCTCACCGTGACGCGCCTGCCGGTCAATAGCGTGGTGAAGCGCGTGCTGAAGCTTGCCGAGTATACGGTGGTGAAGCAGGGGATCCGGATTGTCCAAAAGCTCTCGCAGAGTGATCCCGAGGTCGTTGCGGATTCGGGCAAGCTCGAGCAGGTGTTTCTGAACCTGATCATCAACGCGGTCCAGGCAATGAACGGTGCCGGCGTCCTGACGGTTGAAACGGTGCAGAGCGATTCGGAGTGCCTCGTCTCCATCAGCGACACGGGGCCGGGCATTCCCCGCGATATCCTGCCATGCATCTTCGATCCCTTTTTCACGACCAAAGGACCTCGTGAGGGGACGGGCCTGGGGCTTTCAGTGAGCAAGGCGATCGTGGAACAACACAAAGGGGAAATCACAGTCGCGACGTCGCAGAAGGGCACGACCTTAATCGTGCGCCTGCCGGTGGCTGACCCGCCTTGAGAAAGGTTAACGTCATTGAAGAAACACCTTCTTGTCATTGAAGACGACCCGATCATGCGGCTTGGCATGAGCCACTTCCTGACCTACCAGGGCTACAAGCTGACGGTGTGCGCAGACGGCGGGGAAGGGCTCGACGCCGTGGCAAGGGGCGGATTCGAGCTCATTATCACTGATTTGAAGCTCCCGCTTCATGATGGGTTCGAGATCCTCGAACGGGCGCGTGCGGTAGCACCCGCAGCGGGGGTGATCATCATCACAGCCTACGCGGACGTGAAGAGCGCAGTCCATGCCATAAAATCGGGCGCATTCGACTACATCGCCAAACCCTTCTCGAACGAGGAGCTGCTCATAACGGTGGAGAGGTTTTTCAACTTCCAGAAGCTTGAGGAGGAAGTGACGATCCTTAAGGAGGCGCTGCGTGATAAGACGGGCTTCGACGAGATCGCGGGGGAGAGCCCGGCTATGCGCGTCGTCTTCGACCGCATATCCGTTGTGGCCGGCACAGACGTGCCCGTGCTCATCCTGGGCGAGAGCGGCACGGGCAAGGAGCTCGTGGCGAACGCCGTGCACCGCATGAGCAAACGGAGTGCCAAGCCCTTCATCAAGATCAACTGCGCGGCCATCCCCGACACGCTCTTCGAGTCCGAGCTGTTCGGCTACGAGAAGGGGGCCTTCACCGGCGCCGCCGAAACACGCAAGGGCAAGCTCGAGTTCGCCGACGGGGGCAGCATCTTTTTTGACGAGATCGGCGACATTCCCCTCTCGCTCCAGCCGCGGCTCCTGCGCGTGCTTGAGGACGGCATGATCACGCGGCTCGGCGGCAACGTCCCGATCCGCGTGAGTGTTCGGGGCATCTACGCCACGAGCAAGGATCTCAGGGAAGCCATTGCCTCCGGTACGTTCCGGGAGGACCTGTTCTACCGCATCAACGTGGTGCCGATCTCCATTCCACCGCTTCGGGATCGCAGGGAGGACATCCCATGCCTCATCGACTATTTCCTGAAGCACTTCAAGGAACGGTACGACCGGCCTGAGCTCACCATGAGCCGTTCGGCCTACGAAGCCCTTCTGTCATTCAATTACGTCGGCAACGTGCGTGAGCTCAAGCACGCCGTGGAGCGGGCCGTGGTCCTGTCGAAGAACAGTGCCACCATCGAATGTGTTCATCTTCCTGAAGAAATCGCGGGCAAGATGATCAGCGGCCCCTGTGCAAGGAAGAACCTGTCGCTCGAAGAGAGCGTAAGGTGCTTCGAAAAGCATCGCATCCTCACCGCGCTCAACGAAACTCACGGAAAAAAGATCGATGCCGCCCGGAAGCTCGGCATCAGCAGAAAAGTGCTTTGGAAGAAAATAAAGGAGTATCGTATAGAATAGAGGGCGATGCTGCCTTTCGGCAGGATATAGGGCAACAATCAAAAGGGTCCTCCTTTTCGTTCCCCCATTGGAAGTTTGCATCAGTATAGATTGCATTTTGTTGCATTCAAATCCTTTCCTGTTCCCTTCCGGGAACCATAATAATC
>CAZNPZ010000111.1:0-2237 GCA_964575255.1 uncultured Oscillospiraceae bacterium | reverse complement strand
CGATGTCCTGCCCGTTCGCGCGGGCCTCGATCCGGTCGGTGTTGTCGCAGACGCGGGTGATCAGCGCGAGGACGGCAAGTTGGGCGGCGCGTTTGGAGGCGGTCATACGGCCCACCTCGTCGCGGTGTTCCCGGCCTTGCGCAGCCTTGCGCGGGTATCCTCAGCGGCGGGTTCACAGATGTACCGGGCGATGGAGCGAACGTCCACCATCGTACCGGCGCAGGCTGCGTCGAGACGGCCATCCGCAACCATGCGCAGAATGGTGGATCGGTCGCGGTCAAGAATGCGTCCGGCGGTCGTGGGCTTCACGGCCTCGCCGTAGCGGGCTACCATGTCGGCGGTGCGTTCCTGCTGGGTCATTGTGCAGCCTCCTATCTCACGTCGTCGAGCCGGTTCTTCATGTTCTTGTTGTAGATGTTCACGATCTGCTGGGCGTACTTTTTCGAGCCGCTGGCGGTGCTCATTCGCCCGTTGCGGATAATCTCGATGGCCGGAACGCCTTTCAGCTTGCGAATCAGCATGGCGCGGTCGTACTGGCCCGCGTAATTTTTGCAGAAAATCGAGAGTGCGTCGATGATCTCTTGCCGCAGGCTGTTTGATTCGCCGTCCCATGCGGCCTTGATGATGGACAGGACGTTGGCATATTCTGCCGGGCCGAGGCTGTCGTAAGCCTTCGCCAGCGCGACAACGGCGACGATATGGTTCCGGGCGCTGCCCTTCTTGAAGTCCACATAGAAACCAATCGATTCCGCCAGCCGGACGACGTTGGTTTCTCGTTCCTCGCCACGATTGAACCGGGAGCGCATCTTGTCGGTAAACTCAACCTTGCGAGAGATTCCGTTCTGATCTTCAAAGAGCGCGGCTTCCTCCTGCCACGTCAAGCCATAGGTGACTTTGCAGAGGATCGGAAGGTCTTCGTTGTTGTTGCGCGTCTTGAGTACCGTGATGGTGTGCTTGCCGTCATAGGCGTAGTACTTTCCGTCCCGGAAAGACAGCTTCGGCGGATTAACCTTGTTCGGGTCGTACTCGCGGAGGATCTGGGCGACGCGGGAGAGGTTGGTCGGGCGCTGGTATCGGTCGTCATGCGTGATAAACTTGCTGTTGATCACCTTATACTCAAACTTGTTTTCCACCTTAGTTCCTCCTTAAATTGTCGATGGCTACGGAAACTTCCTTGATGACCTCGTTGAATGCGGTATAGTCGGTCGTATCGTTGAACAGTTCAGGGTGCTGTTGAAAGGAGATTTCAACCGATTCGATTAGCCGAGCCGCGTTCACGCGGATTTCCTCGTAAATGTCCTCGAGCGTGTATTCGGGCTTTGCGGATACGTCTACCAGCGAATCATAGGCGCGGGTGATGGCCTTCATATCCTCCTTGTAGTTCACGGTTTTTCCGGTGGACTTCTGCAAGGCGCGGCACTCGCGGCAATGCGGACTCCAGTATCCGGCGCCTTGCGTAGAAAAGCAGTCAATCGGTAGCACCCGCCCGCACGTCGCGCATTCCTTCTCGGTCGGCTCCGGCTTCTCCGGCTTGGGCGGCTTCTCCGCCTTCGCCTTGACTTCCACCATCTCCCCGCGCTCCATCTTTTCAACCGCTTCCCGGCGTTCCGCTTCCGGCTTCGCGGCGATCTCCACAATCGCGGTCCGGGCTTGCTTGACTTCGCCGGAAAGAATCTTGCGCTTGATCGTCGGGGATTCGGCGGCGAGGGTGTCCACGGCTTTTGCAAAGTTACCCGCGCGCAAAACGGTGTTTTTGCCAACGCCTAGCTCCGAGGCGATGCGTTCAGCGGTTCGATTGGTAGTGATCGGTATGTCCCCACTCTGGGGACAATCCTCCGAATACTGGTTGCGGCCTGTGGGGTTCCTTGCCTTCTTCTTCTCCGCCTCATAGCGCCTGCCGAGCAGATACGTCTTGTCATTTTCCGTGATGTTCCGCCGCGCGTTCTGGTTGTCACAAATCCAGATGATTACGTCCTCGCGGCTGTCAAATTCCATCTGCCGGACGTTGTACGCGAATCCGCGCCGGTTGCAGATTTTGTAGCGGTTGTGTCCGTCCACCAGCGTGTCGCCCCATGCGATCAGCGCGTCCCGGCACCCTTCGGCTTCTATGCTGGCTTCCAGCGCCGCCGATTCTTCCGCCGTAAGCGCGGGCAGCAAGTTCTCAAACTCCGGATCGATCTGCAAAGCGCGCTGTGCGGTTGTGGCGGCTTGCATTGATGTTCCTCCTTTCGGTCGGT
>CAZNPZ010000110.1:0-2293 GCA_964575255.1 uncultured Oscillospiraceae bacterium | reverse complement strand
GGGCGCCGGAAATTTTTATTTTGTGTAGCGGATTCCCTTTGCCCGTTGTCTAATGGGTGAAGTACTTCAAAAACGATGCGGGAGGCCGACGATGGTGGCAGTTGAGGCCGGACGCCTGGCGGAGCGGGCGGCAGCGGGCGACAAGCAGGCGTTTGCCGAACTGGTGCGCGCCGCAAGCCATACGCTCTACGCGGCGGCGCGGGCGATTCTCCGGAATGACCAGGACGCCGAGGACTGCGTGCAGGAGGCGATCCTGGCGGGGTGGAAGAAGTTGCCCGGGCTGCGCGACGGAGCCTATTTCACCACCTGGATGACCAGGATCACGATCAACACCGCGATCAACATGGCCAGGAAGCGAAGATCCGGCGCGCCGCTTCTCGCGGAACTGCCCGCCAGAGGCGGACGAAGCGACGAGCGGTTGGACATCCGGCGGGCGATCGAATCGCTGGATCAAAAGACGCGCATTTGCACGGTGCTGTTCTACTTCGAGGACATGCCCACCGCGCAGATCGCGAGGGCGGCCGGCCTGCGCGAGGCGACGGTCAGAACCCGGTTGTTTCGCGCCCGGGCGAAGCTGAGGAGCATATTGGAGGGCTACGACCATGGCGAATAGACAGATCGAGGAGAGGGCCCGCATCCGCGCCGCGCGCTACGCGCCCGGCGGGCGATACGACGAGGCCATCGAGAGGACGCTGAAGGATCTTCCCGGGAGAAAGCGCGGGACGCTTAAGAACAGGGGGCTGGCGGCCTCGTCCGCCGCGGCGGCGCTGGCGCTGTTGCTGGCATTTACCGCGCCGCAGATCGTCCGGGCGGCGGCGCAGCTCTACCAGCGGCTGTTCGGCCAGGTGGTGGCGGACATCGAGGCCGAGCAGGCGCAGCCGGAGGACGAGAAGCTCAAGGCATTGATTGCGGACAGCGAGGGCTGGTCGCGCTCGCACAAGGTGGAAGGCGCATCCGCGCAGATTGGCGATGTGACGCTCTCGGTTGCTTCGGTGCGCACCATGCCGGTGGACAAGTACAACAAGGGAACCAAGGGAGAGTTGGACCTGACGCTCACCTACTCGAAGATCCCCCCCTTCGACCCCAGCCGGGTGGACTTCTCGCTGGTCGTGGACGGCAGAGAAATTCCGATGCGGATCGACGAGCAGTTCAAGGCGTACCGCGACGAAGACGGGCACACGCTGACCGAGGCCGAGTGGGCGGACGAATGGACCGGCAGCAATTCGCAGCTGTGGGGCGGCGTGCCCACCACCTGGCTGTGGTTCGACGTGGACGACTGGCAGTGGGACCAGCCCAGGAAGCTCGAATTGAAGGCCGTGATCGACGGGAAGCAGCTTTTGATCCCCTTCGCCTTCGAGCCGGCGAAAGCCCATGCGCAAGCCGCCAAGTCGGCCAAGGAAAGCATGATGCTCCTCGAAGAGAACTACCGGCACGAGAAGGACGAACTGGAATCCATGGAGGCGAACGCCGTGCCGGTGGGTCTGACCGGCAGCGCCTACGGCTGCGACTGGGCGATCTCGGAGATGTCCTACGCCCAGGACAAGCTGTACTTCACGGCGGCCTTCGGCGGCGTCAGGGAGAAAAACCCCAAGATGGCGGCGATGAGCTTCTGGGCCAACAATGTCACGGTGGATGGCATGATGGTGAGCCTGGGCAGCTCGGACAGCGACGAACTCAAGGGCGGCAATTACACCGCGGTCTACCAATACCCGCTGGGGCGCGACCCGCGCAACCTGCCGGAGCAGTCCATCATCTCCATCGCGCTGGAGCTGGGCGATCCCGGGAAACGCAAGGATGTGGCGTTCAAGTACAACTGGAAGGAGAAGACGGTCGCACTGCCCAAGGACGAGGCCGAGATGCAATTGTGGGTCGATCAGGCCCGACAGATGCACGAGAAGCTGTACGGCCGGTACCCCAAGGACGTCGGCTACGACCTGACGCCGCTGAACCTGACCCGGGAGAAGGACGGCGTGTCCATGACGATCACCGGCGCCAACTTCTGCTCCTACGTCAACCGGCTGGAGTTCCATGTGAAGTTCGAAGGCGATCTCGCGGGCAGTTCACACACCTGGGATTGGTCGGGCGCACCCGACGTGACCATCAACGGCCATCGTTGCTATGGCGACGGCGGCAGCCACGAGGGTGGGGCCCTCACGAAGTTCTACGTGCGCCCGCCGTTGAACATCTCCGAATTCGGAAACGGCGACGTGGTGGTATTCAATCTGCGGCTTTATGACAAGAACGGCGATTACGAGCATACCAACTACCCCGAGCCTGTGGACGTGCTCACCTA
>CAZNPZ010000109.1:0-2397 GCA_964575255.1 uncultured Oscillospiraceae bacterium | reverse complement strand
ATGACCCGCCACACCAAGCGCGGCGGTCAGGTCTGGATCAAGATCTTCCCGGATAAGCCGGTCACCGCGAAGCCCGCCGAGACCCGAATGGGTTCCGGCAAGGGCGCGCCCGAGTACTGGGTCGCCGTCGTCAAGCCCGGCCGGGTGCTGTTCGAGATGAAGGACGTGGACGAGGCCGTCGCCCGCGAGGCGCTGCGCCTGGCCGCCCACAAGCTGCCCATCAAGAGCAAGTTCATCATGAAGGAAAACGAGAACGAGTCAGGTGGTGAAGAGCAATGAAAACCAACGAATTGAAGGAACTCATGAACAAGACCGCGGGCGAGCTCGACACCGATCTGAAGAACAAGAAGACGGAGCTGTTCAACCTTCGCTTCCAGTTGGCCACCGGGCAGCTGCAGAACACGTCCGCCATCCAGCGGTGCAAGCGTGACATCGCCCGGGTCAAGACCATCATCCGCCAGCGCGAGATCAAAGCGTGATGCGAAAGGAGGAAGCGAGCAAAATGGCCGAGCAGAGAGGTATCCGCAAAACCCGCGTGGGCGTCGTGGTCTCCGACAAGATGGACAAGACCATCGTGGTGGCGATCCGCACCCGCGTCAAGCATTCGCTTTATGGGAAGATCATGAACCGCACCGAGAAGTTCAAGGCCCACGACGAGGAGAACGCCTGCGGCGTCGGCGACACGGTGCGCATCATGGAAACCCGTCCGCTGTCCAAGGACAAGCGCTGGCGCCTGGTCGAGATCGTCGAGAAGGCGAAGTAAGCCGGGGCACACGACAAGGAGGATTACAATGATTCAGCCGCAAACCCGCTTAAAGGTCGCCGACAATTCCGGCGCCAAGGAAATCATGTGCTTCCGGGTGCTGGGCGGATCGTTCCGCCGTTCCGGCGGCATCGGCGACGTGATCGTCGCCGCGGTCAAGTCGGCCACGACCGGCGGCACCGTCAAGAAGGGTGATGTGGTCAAGGCCGTCATCGTGCGGACGCGCAAGCAGTACCGCCGTCCGGACGGAAGCTACATCCGCTTTGACGACAACGCCGCGGTCATCATCAACGACGCCAAGCAGCCCCGCGGCACCCGCATCTTCGGGCCCGTCGCGCGGGAACTCCGCGAGAAGGATTATATGAAGATCGTCTCGCTGGCGCCCGAAGTGCTGTAGGAGGTACGAACATGAATGCACCCAAGGCGAAAGCCAAGCTCCACGTTAAATCCGGCGACACCGTCGTCGTGATCTCGGGCAAGGACAAGGGCAAGCAGGGCAAGATCAACAAGGCGTTCCCCGCCACCGGCCGCGTGGTCGTCGAGGGCGTCGCGATGGTCAAGCGCCACCAGAAGCCCCGCGGACAGGGGATGCCCGGCGGCATCATCAACAAGGAAGCCGCCATCCCGGCCTCCAAGGTCATGCTCGTCTGCCCCAGCTGCAAGAAGGCCACCCGCGTCGGCCACCAGGTTGTCCAGGATGGCGAGAAGGTCCGCAAGGTGCGCGTGTGCAAGAAGTGCAACGCCACCTTCGACGACTGACCGAGGAGGAGAGCAAAGTGGCACGATTGAAGGATAAGTACCAGGGCGAAGTCGCACCCGCCCTGAAGCAGAAATTCGGCTACAAGAACGTCATGCAGGTCCCGCGGCTCGAGAAGGTGGTCATCAACATGGGCCTGGGCGACTGCAAGGACAACGCCAAGGCCATGGAGGCCGCCGTCGCCGAGCTGACCGCCATCGCCGGCCAGAAGCCGCTGGTCACCAAGGCCAAGAAATCCATCGCCAACTTCAAGCTCCGCGCCGGCATGAACGTCGGCGCCAAGGTCACGCTGCGCGGCGTGCGCATGTACGAGTTCACCGACAAGCTCATGAGCGTGGTGCTGCCCCGCGTGCGCGACTTCCGCGGCGTGTCCGTCAAGGCGTTCGACGGCCGCGGCAACTACGCGCTGGGCGTGCGCGACCAGCTGATCTTCCCGGAGATCGAATACGACAAGGTGGACAAGATCCGCGGCATGGAGATGATCTTCGTCACCACCGCCAAGACCGACGAAGAAGCCAGGGAACTGCTCAGCCTGCTGGGCATGCCCTTCGCGCAAGGCTAAAGGAGGATATGAAGCGTGGCCAAGACAAGCATGAAGGTCAGGCAGACCAGGACGCCCAAGTTCTCCACCCGCGCCTACACCCGCTGCCGCATCTGCGGGAGGCCGCACTCGGTGCTGAGCAAGTATGGCGTCTGCCGAATCTGCTTCCGCGAGCTGGCCTACAAGGGCCAAATCCCCGGGATGAAGAAAGCCAGCTGGTAACGCGGCACCAACGGAAGGAGGTTACACTATGATCATGAACGATCCCATCGCGGATATGCTGACCCGAATCCGCAATGCCCAGGTTGCCAGGCACGAAGCGGTCGTCCTGCCCGC
>CAZNPZ010000108.1:0-2399 GCA_964575255.1 uncultured Oscillospiraceae bacterium | reverse complement strand
CTGGATCCGGTCGTCGGCTCCGAACAGGGCGGGATGCGGCCGGTGCTGGTGGTGCAAAACGACGTGGGCAACCGCTTCAGTCCGACCGTCGTCGTGCTTGCGCTGACCAGCCAGATCGAAAAAGCGCGCCTTCCCACCCATGTGCTTGTCAACGGGTCGGGGCTGGCGCGGCCGTCGGTGGTGTTGGCGGAGCAGATGCGCACGCTCGACAAGCGAAGGCTCCGGGAGCGCATCGGCATGCTGCCAAAGGACGTCATGGAAAAGGTAAACGATGCGATCCGGGTTTCACTCGCGGTTGAAGAGTAAACTTCGTCGCGTTGAAAATCTGCATCTTTATACCAATGCGAAACATGAATGCGTTCAAAGCGGTGAGGATTTTTCGATGCAGCACAAGAGCCGTAGCGAGGAATGGCAGCGCATTTTGAGCGGATTCAGCCGCATGATTCAAATTCATTGGAATCATGCGGCCGCGTAGCGACTTGGTTTCCCGAAGGGAAACCAACCTCTCTATGCGAAAAAGACCAACGCAACGACGCATTCATGTTTGGAATTGGTATTGCTGCGGATTCCCAACGCGACGATTCCCGTGCTTTCCTTCTTTCCAGCGGATGTTCTCGCTTTGAAATTGGCAGGATATGTGGTATAATGGCGGTATTCGGCCTGGAAGGGGAGCGCGCTTTTTGGTTAAGCAGGTGCGGACGGAACTGTTCGACTGGGGCAGGATCCTGGCGGGGCTCGTGCTCAGCGCCCTCGCGTACAAAGTGTTTCTGATCCCCAACGAGATCGCCCCAGGCGGTTTTACCGGCGTGGGTCAGATATTAAACGGCTTGTTCGGGTGGAACGTCGGTTTGATCGCGCTGATCCTCAACATCCCGCTGTTCGCGCTTTCGATGCGGTCGATGGGCTGGCGATTCGGCGTCCGGTCGCTCCTCGCATCTTTCGCGTTTTCGATGCTGATCGACTACATGCCCTTTGACGCGCTGACAAATGACCGGCTGCTCGCGTCGGTGTTCGGCGGCGCGGTCGGCGGCGCCGGTTTTGGGCTGATTATGCTGGGCGAGGCCACCACCGGCGGAAGCGACATGCTGGGCATGCTGATCCATAAAAGGCTGAAGGTCGTCAAGGTCTCGGCGGCGGTCTTTCTGGTGGACGCGCTGGTCATCACCGCCGCGGGCGTGGTGTTCGACGTTCAGAGCGCGCTGTTGGCGCTGATTTCCACCTACGTGATGGCGCGGGTGTTGGACAGGGTGCTGGAAGGCCCAAACATGGCCAAGGCGTATTTCATCATTTCCCGGAAGGCGGAGGAGATCTCAAGCGCCATCCTGAGCTCGATGGATCGGGGCGTGACCAGCCTGAATGGGCGGGGCATGTACACCGGAGAGGACCGCTCGGTGCTTTTGTGCGTGATCAACCGCCGCGAAACTTTGAAACTGAGGACGCTGGTCAGCGGGATTGACCCCTGCGCGTTCATGATCGCGACCGACGTGCGCGAGGCGTTGGGCGAGGGGTTTCAGGCGCACTAACGTGCGGGCGGATGAAATCTGCTTCGCATCTTTCATCCGAATGGGAACGAGCCGGTTTCCTCAAACGCCTGCGGGCGTTTGCGTGCGGAAACCGGATCGGGTGTGCTTTCCCCGTCGGTCGGGCACGCTCGACCTTTGGGGGAAAGCCAAATCCGCCGTACACGCCGCCGGATTTGATGGAACGTGGAGAGGGCTTCGGCCCTCTCCACCCTCACCCGGAGATTGAAGTTTCGACCATAAGATTCACCTACAGCATGCAAAGGGGGATATAAAATGTCCATCGCGGTCATCACCGGCGCGTCCGCGGGGTTGGGGCGCGCCTATGCGCTGGCGGCGCTTGAGATTTTCCCGGAGATCGAGGAATACTGGCTGATCGCAAGGCGGCTGGACAAGCTGGAGGAACTCAAGGCGAAGCTGCCCGGAAAAACCGTACGTTGCATTCCGCTGGACCTATCCGATCCGGCCAGTTTTGATGAGTATCAACGGCTGTTGGCCGAGCGGCGTACGCAGATCGCGCTGCTCGTCAACAACGCGGGGCTCGGCTGGATGGGCGATTTCGCGGACGGCTCCTGGCGGAGCCAGACAATGATGGCGGACGTCAACGTGCGGGCGATGACCGCCGTGGCCAACATTTCGCTCAAATGCATGGGGAGGGGGAGCGTGATGGTCAACGTCAGTTCCATCGCGGCATTCGCGCCGACGCCCCGCATGGCGGTCTACTGCGCGACGAAGTCCTATGTATCCGCCCTGTCCAAGGCGATCCGCTTTGAACTTCGCCGGAAGGGTGTCAAGGTGCTGGCCGCCTGTCCCTGCCCGATGGATACGGAGTTTCTGGAACTGGCGGGCATCAAGAGCAAGACCTTCGACATGCTGCCC
>CAZNPZ010000107.1:0-2544 GCA_964575255.1 uncultured Oscillospiraceae bacterium | reverse complement strand
ACGACTTGAGCGTCTTGGTCTTGAACGCCGCGCCCACGCCGGTGATGTAGTCCATAATGATGAAGATGAGCAGGATCTCCAGGCTTTTGTCCCAGCCGCCCAGCAGCGTCGAAGTGATGCCCGCGCCAATGGCGACGAGTGAGGAAATGAAACTATCCTTCATGAGAAAACCTCCTATTCGAACCTCTCGTTGATCCAGCAGCCCACACCCATGGCTACTTCTTTAGTCGTTGACGTCAGCGACTGCCCGCTCCGGCGCTGCGAGGAACCACTCAAGCGGGAACCGCCCACATTCCGGAATCTTGCTCTGGTCGACATTCCCGCTGATGCCCGGCACGCGGGAACCGAAGCTGTACTGCCACAGGTCGAGCGGCCGGTGCGTTGGCTGGATGCGATTCCCGCGCGGGATCATCACGAAGTCGGCGAGCGACGTGTCGACCTTGTACTGCGCAAATCGATGGTTTGCGATGTACACGCCGACCTTCCCGCCGGACAGCGCCCGGATACGCACGAGGAACGCGTTGATCGCTTCGCCGGTCAGACAGCTTTCCTCGGCGTCGAGCAGCCAGAAGCGCGGGCTGTACTTCGACGTGACGCGATAAAAGCTGTCCGCTTCGTTCCGCGCGCGCTGCACGGCGCTCTGTCCTTCCGCAGCCTTCGCGTAGCTGTACCAATAGACCGCATACGGCACGCCGTACCGGATCGCGCCCTCGACGTTTTCCACGAACCGCGGATCGACCGTCTCCTGGCCGTACCCGGCCCGGATGATAACCAGCTTCACAAGACCGGACGCGGCGACCTTCGCCCAATTGATTTTACCCTGCCACTTCGAGATATCGTAGATGCCGTTCGTGACCGTGACAGCCGACAGCGTCGGCGGCACCGACAGCGTCGGCGGCACCGGCAGCACCGGCTCGACGGACACAGGCTCGGTGATCACCGGCACATCGTCCGACGCGCCCAGGTCAGCCGGCGGCCAGAAGATGAAGTACCGCTTCACCTGCCGCTTGAAGTCGGACAGCTTCTGGCGCTTGCGCGTCGCGCTGGCGGGATCGCAGGCGTACATGTACTCCTGGTCGCACTTCCACAGGCAGATGAAATGACCGCCCTTCGTCCAGTAGCCGCGGCCCATCGACGCGACGATCAGCGCACCCTGCGCCAGCGCCGCGATCGCCTCGGAGTGTGTCGCCGTCGAGCGGAACCGCGGGAAGTCATACCGCGAGGACATGAACGCGAAGAAGCCCCACGCCGTGCCGCTGTTCCGCGTGCGATACCCGTTCTTGACGGCCAGCTTGCACAGGTCGGCCGGCGTGACGCCGGTATCGAACCAGGCGTTGATGATATCCGTCATGGACGTCGGGCCGCAGCCGGAGGATTTGACCGTCTGCGATTTACTGCCACAGGCAGTGTACAGCACCCGCGCCCAGCGCGCGTCGTACTGCTTGTTGTCGGGCGGACGTACGCCCAGGACCGGCTCGGCATTCATGAGCGTCGCCCAGGTCGCCGGACCGACAACTCCGTCAGCGGCCAGCCCGTGCGCGGTTTGGTAAGTGACCACCGCCGCCTTCGTGGCCTTGCCGTACACGCCATCAGCCGTGATCCCCAGCAGCGTCTGTAGCGTCTTGACCGAATCGCCGACGCTGCCCTTCCGGATCGTGTTCATTCGCTCTCACCGCCTTCCTCTTCGACCTCAACCGGCGCGAACATGAACGCGCCCGTCTTTACATTGACCATCCGGCCGCGCCCGTCGCGGACGAGTTCAACGTCATGATCATCCGCGCTGCCGCGCCCGTCCTGGCTTTCCGTGGCCACGCCGCGGAGCCGATCAAGAAAAGAATCCATGCCAACACCTCCAACTTTGGAAACACGCCCACCGCCCGAACAGCTACTCCGCAACCGGCTCCCCAAACGCAACCCACCAGACATTGCACGCCACCGCAGAGGAACCGGAACTTGCGATGTACCACGTGAACGTGGTCGCAGTGCAGCCAACCACGAAAAGCTTGATTACCGTTCCCGTCCCCGCCGAGCCGAGATAGTCCATCGTGAGCATAACGAGCGGCACCGTCGCGTAGGCATTTGGGAACGTTACAACCCCTGTTTTCGTTGCGTTCACCGGCAGGCTGGTCGACACCGTGCCCATTTGAATGCCCAGCTTTTCACGCGCCGCGGCAGCATCCGCAAATCCCGGTGCGACGTCGAAACTCACCGCGCCGCGGAACCGACTCGCCAGCCCCACGTCAAACAGGCTCGCGGTTTCCGCCACTTTGCCGATAGCCATGCCCTCGCCGGAGGAATGCAGGTCGAAATAGATCTTGCTGCTGGCCAGTTCCGCCTCCGCGGAGGATGCGGTGTACCGGTCGGTCAGCGTCGCCGCGACAACGTACCCCGCTGAGCTGATGGACCCGCCGCCAATGACGCCGGACACCGTCGCGCTGTACGCCGAGATTTCGCTCATCGCCACCGCATCGCCATACACTGGCGCGCCAGCCACCTTGAACGCGACCGTGCCGCCTTTCGCGTTCAGGTTATTGATCGGCGCAA
>CAZNPZ010000106.1:0-2559 GCA_964575255.1 uncultured Oscillospiraceae bacterium | reverse complement strand
TCACCTTGTCGCTCGTGCTGGACTTCAGCCAGTCGGGCAGGAAGTTGTCCGGTACGCTTGTAAGCTGGGTATCCGCGGCGTCCACGGCTTCCTTGGTGCCCAGCTTCTGCGTGATGATCACGCCCAGTACCGCGTTGCCGTTTTCGTCGGTCATCCCCTCGAGGAAGATGTCTGTGGGGCCAATGCGCTTGAGCACTTCCGGGGTAACGGTCAGTGGTACGCCGTCCGCGCCGAACACTTGAAGGGTGCCGTTAGCATAGGCTGCCCTGAGCGCCTCCGCCCACCCGGTCTTGAGCCCCACGTCCATGACGACGCTGGGCTTCTTGTCGGGATTGGCCGCATAGAACGCGTCCAATGTCGCCTGATCCAGTCCCGTGAAGTCGAGACTGGCCGTCCCGGTAAGGGTGAAGCTCTCATGGGCGTCTACCCAGTCTTTCACGATTTGCCCCTCCGGCGTAATCCCGATGTCCAGCAGCACGCGGTTCGCTTCCGCGTCCGCCGCTCCGAACATGCCGGCGAGGCCCTCAAACGTTCCACTGTTGGCCTGAAGGAATGCCGCGACGGTGTCGTACCCTCCAAGCAGATCGCTGGCCTTGATGGGCGCACTTTCAGTGCCCAGATTGAGGTCGCCCAGCCCGCCCTCGTCGATCTGCTTGAGGAGCGCGAGGTAGCTGGCGAGCTTCCCCTCGTCCAGGGAGTCCGTGAATGTCTTCAGCTGTGTCAACTCGTCGCCGGTTACGACGCCATCACTCTGGAAGGTGGCGATCATCTGCCGCAGCTTCTCCATGTCCGCCTGCGCTTGCTGCACTTCCGGGGCCTTGAACGCTTCGGCGGTGTATTCGCCCAGAACCTTGTTGTACGCTTCGCGGGCAACCTTCAGCTGTTCGACATGCTCCAGGTTCAGCTGGTCGAGCGCGTCCTGACGCTCCTTTTCATCGGTGATCGCCTGAATGTCCGCGTATTGGTCGGTGTAAGATTGGTTGATCGAATCGACCTGGGCCTTGTACCCGGTGGCAGCCGCGGACAGCGCGTCGCCGTACAGATCGGAGCCCGGAGATTGGCCTTCCGCCGCAAGCCGCGCCTTTTCCGCTTCCACCGCCTGGGTGATGCTGTCGTAACCGCCGCCCTCGCCGGTGATGTAGCGCAGCTTGATCGTAACGCGCTCCTGCACGATCTGCTCGAGCCGCTGCCGGTCATCCTCCGTCAGCGTCTTGTTCCGGCGCTTTTTGAGGAGCGCCGCGACTTCCTTGTCATATGCTTTGAGCTTTTTAAGGTCGTCGGTCGCGGTCTTGTCACCCTTGACCCCGTACTTCTCCTGGGTGGCCTGACGCGCCTTGATCGCGTCCCGCACCTCGTCCGACCCGGCGTTGAACTGGTCGATGTACCCGTTCACAGCGGCTTTCGAGTCCTTGGTGCCGTCCGACCACACCTTGCGGATGGTGTCCAGCCAGTCCTTCGCGGCGTCGACACCACTGGAAAACGACGATTCGTCGATGCCGAACCGCGAAAACGGGTCGTTCCCGGTATCGTAGATCGTCTTGGCCTGGCTCTGCTGCCAGTCTTTTGCGGTGTCGATCATGCCCCTGGTCGCTTCCCGGGCCGCCGCGGCCCCCGAGGCGTAATCGTACCACTGGTACGCGCCGTACAACGCGGCGGCGGCAACTGCTGCGATGCCCGCCGGGCCGAGTAGCCCTTTCAGCGCGGCGAGCATGCCGGTCGCGCCGCCTCCGGCCTCCGTTGACGCCAGCAGCAGCTTCCCGAGCTTGGTCGATACCGCGCCGATGCCGGTGTTGAGCTTGCCCACGAGCAGAATCGTAGGTCCGATCGCCGCGATCCAGGTCGCGGTGGAGATCAGTGCTTTGCGCTGGCCTTCGTCCATAGCGGCAAACCCGTCCAGGAAATCGCCTGCCCCGGCGATCACATCTTCCATGGTCGGGAGCATGACTTCGCCGAACGTCGCGGCGGTCAACTGCGCGCGATTGTTCAGCATCTTCAGTCGATTGGCCGTGGTATTGTAGCGCTCTGCTACCCGGGTGGTGATGGCACTGTTGTCCTTCCAGGCTTTGTTGGCGATGGACTGGGTGGAGTTCAGGAGCTCCGTCGCGTTGACCATGCGCAGCGTGGTATCCCGCAGCCGCACTTCCTTGAATCCGATGTCCTGCAGTGTGGAGATGGCGCTGACGCCCTCGTCGTCCATCTTTGCCAGGCCCTCGATGAACGCTTCGAAGGCCGCCGCGGGATCGGACTTGAAGAGCCGCGTGAATTCGTCGGCGGTCAGGCCGGACACTTTCGCGAAATCCTTCAGCGCCTTCCCGCCGCTCTCCACCGCCAGCTCCATCTTGATGAGCGCCTTACTGAACGCGGTGCCGCCCATCTGCGCTTCAATACCGACCGACGAGAGCGCCGTCGCGAACCCGATGATCTGGGGCTCGGTCAGGCCCACTTGTTTGCCCGCGGCGGCCAGGCGCATCGCCATCTCCACCACGCTGGCTTCGGTAGCAGCAGAATTGACGCCGACTTCCAGAACCGTGCTGCCCAAGCGCTCGAAGTACTCGTTGG
>CAZNPZ010000105.1:0-2913 GCA_964575255.1 uncultured Oscillospiraceae bacterium | reverse complement strand
GCGGTGCAGACCCAGACCACCGAAGTGCTCAGCGAGTTCCCTACGCCGGCAGCGCGGGAGGAGACGGCGTCCTGACGCTGCCGGACTACATCTACGCCACCTACAATGAGCTCTTGGGTGCCGGCTGGCACATGAACGACATCGACGGTATGGACATGTTGGGATTTTTCAAGGTCCGTGCATGGGACGCTAACCGATCAAATGCCGTAAAAACGCCCAAACGCAGGTTTATCGACGAAGTGTGGCCTGACCCGGACAATCCATCACCGCTGCGCCAATAGCGCGGTGTTTTTCATTATACCGAACGGGGGATATGCATGAGCGAGACGCTTCGAGATCTGGTAGTTTCGCTGTCTCTGAGCACGGACAACTTCACGCGAAACATCAAGAGCGTCAACAAGCAGATCGCCGAAGCGGAGAGCCGGTTCAAGCTCGCATCTGCCGGGGTCGACGGTTTTGAGAAGTCGGCCAGTGTGCTGGGCTCCCAGATCAGCTCGCTGCGGCAGAAGCTCATAAGCCAGCGCCAGGCAGTCGAACAGTACCAGCGCGCGCTGACGGCGGCGGATGCGAAACTGCAGTCCTCTGTGACGAACCACGGCAAGTTCAGCGCCTCTCTGGAGTCTGCCCGCACGAAGCAGGCTGCGCTGAAGGGTGAGGTCGAGAAGGCCACCCGTCAGGTGGAATCGTACCGCACCACGCTCGGCGCGTCCGATTCCGCCACGATTGCCGCGGAATCCAATCTCGAATCGCTCACCGCAGAATATGCAGGGGCATCGGCAGAAGTCACCAAGCTCGAAGGCCAGGTCGTGGCGACCGGGAAAGCCATGCAGAAAGCCGCGGACGACTATACTCAGGCGCGGACGAACCTGAACAACGCTACCGCCGCCGTCCGGGAAACGAATACCGAAATGAGCAAGCTGGCAAAGCAGCTTGCCGCCGCGAAGTCTGCAATCCGTGCCGCAGGCGACAGCCTGACCGCGTTCGGCAAGAGCGCGACCACCGCGGGCAAGGCGCTCACGCCGGTTGGACGCGACCTGACGCGTTATGTGACGACGCCCATCGCCGGGCTCGGTGCTTATGCGATCAAGTCGGCGATCGACTTCGAGGACGCATTCGCCGGGGTGCGCAAAACCGTCTCCATGACGAAGGACGAGTATGCCGCACTGGACGCCTCTATCAAGCGGATGACACTCGTCAAGCCTGCCGATTACGAGGCGATTGCCGCCGTGGCGGAAGCCGCCGGGCAGCTCGGCGTCGCCAATCATGCCATCGAAGGGTTCACCTCTGTTATGACGGACCTGGGCGCAGTGTCAACCGACCTCTCGGCCGAAGACGCCGCGACCAACCTGGCCAAGCTCGCCAACATCATGGGCGTCACTGGGGATAAGCAGACCAACGAGTATTTCGAGCGGATGGGTAGCGCCGTCCTGGAGTTGGGTGTCAATTCAGCGGCCACCGAGGCCGGCATTGTGGAGATGGCCATGCGCCTTGCCGCCGCGGGCAAGCAGGTGGGCCTGACCGAGCCCCAGATCATCGGATTCGCGACGGCGCTCTCGTCGGTGGGTATTGAAGCCCAGATGGGCGGCACGGCGTTCAGCAAGGCCCTGATCAAGATGGAACTGGCCGTGGAAAGCGGCGGGAAGTCGCTGACGGACTTCGCGGAAGTGTCCGGCCTGACCGCCGACGAATTCGCGCGCCTCTTCAAGTCCGACCCCGCGGCAGCGTTCCAGGCGTTCATCGAAGGTCTGGCAAAAATGGATGACGAAGGCGTCAGCGCCATCTCCACACTGCAGGACATCGGGTTCAAGGAAGTTAGGCTCCGGGATACGACCCTGCGCATGGTGAACGCCACCGAACTGTTGAACTCTACCCAGTCCATTGCCAATAAGGCATGGCGGGACAACAGCGCCATCACGACGCGGGTGGCGGAGCGCTACAACACCACGGCCAACCGGCTGAAGATGCTGAACAACCGCGCTCAGCTCACCGCCGCGACCTTCGGTGAGGTGATGCTGCCCACCATGGAGGACGTGATCGCCGGGGCGGGCGATTTCCTGGACGGCTTTGCCGAAATGGACGAAGGCCAGCGCAAGGCACTGATCTCCACCGCCGCCTGGATCGCGGCGATCGGCCCTGCCATCCTGCTGGTAGGCAAGCTCAACACCGGTATCGGCACCGTATCAACCGCGCTCGGAAAGCTGCTGCTCTCCTCCGTCGAAGCGGGCGGCGGTGCGACGGGGATGCTCGCTGCGCTTAAGGGCCTATTGGGCCCTGCAGGCATTGCAGCAGTGGCTGCCGCCGCACTGTACGGCGCGTACCAGTGGTACGATTACGCCTCAGGGGCCGCGGCGGCACGGGAAGCGACGCGGGGCATGCTCGACACCGCGAAAGACTGGCAGCAGAGCCAGGCCAAGACGATCTACGATACCGGCAACGATCCGTTTTCGCGGTTCGGCATCGACGAATCGGCGTTTTCCAGCAGAGTCGACGCCGCGAAAGACTGGCTGGCCACGATCCGCAAAGTCTGGTCCGACGGCACGAAAGATTCGAAAACGGCCGTGAACGAGTATATCGGCCAGTTTACCGCCGGATCAGACGAGGTGCGGGACGCGATCAAAGCGCGTCAGGCCACCCAGGAGAAGTACGGGGTCAAAGACGACAAGGCCACTGTGGCTGATCTGAAAAAACTCAAAGCATATGACAAGGAGGTTGCGGCCCTCCTCAAAAAGCGCCGGAACAAGACGCTGACCGAAGACGATCAACAGCGCCTGGAACAGATCGTGCAGGAGCGCGTAGAGATCAAGCTACGCTACATCACCGGCGAGGGTGGAGGCTATGACAGCATCACCCAGGCGGTAGAAGCGGAGAAGGCGCGGCTGGCGGCGGAAGGCCAGTCTCCGGGAAGCGACCTGT
>CAZNPZ010000104.1:0-3993 GCA_964575255.1 uncultured Oscillospiraceae bacterium | reverse complement strand
AACGGCTTCAACGCCGCCCGGACGCTCAACGAGCGCCAGATCGAGCGCATGCGCTGCGCGCTGTGCGAGTCGGGCGACGCGGACTGATTGATACGGAGGACTGGACATGTACGCGATCGGCATCGATCTGGGCGGAACCACCATCAAGGCGGGCGTCGTGAATGAAAAGGGCGAGATCCTTCTGAAGGGGTCGAGGCCCACGGGCGTCGAGCGCGGGCACGAGGCGACGATCCGCGACATGGCGGGGCTTTCGCTGGAACTGATGGAAAAGGCGGGCTTACAGCTCTCCGACATCGATTCCGTCGGCATCGGCATCCCCGGCGTCATCAACAACGACGGCGTCGTGCCGTTCCTCACCAACCTCTTCTGGCACGACGTGCCGCTGGTCGAGCGGATGCGCTCCTACATCGACAAGCCCGTCTTCGTCGCCAACGACGCGACCGTCGCCGGGTTTGCCGAGCACGTGATCGGCATTTCGGCGGGCACGCGCTCCAGTGTCTTCGTGACGCTGGGTACCGGCCTTGGCGGCGGCGTGGTGTTGGACGGCAAGCCCTTTTCCGGCGCGCATGGCGTGGGCACCGAGATCGGCCACGTGATCTTGGTCTTGGGTGGCGTCCTGTGCACCTGCGGCAACCGCGGCTGCTGGGAGCGCTACGCCAGCGCCACCGCGCTGATCCGAATGGGCCGCGAGCGTATGGCCGCGGAGCCGGAAGGAATGATCGCGCGGGAAGCGGCGGGCATCTCGGAGAACGTCACCGCGAAGCTGGTCATGGACTGCGCGAAGGCGGGCGATCCCGGCGCGATGGCCGTGTTCGACGAATACGTGTACTACCTGGCGGCGGGCCTCGCCACCATGATCAACGTCTACGACCCGGAGGTCATCGCGCTGGGCGGCGGCGTCAGCGCGGCGGGATCGTTCCTCCTGGACGCGGTCCGAAAGAAGCTGCCTGAACTGGTCTTTTACAAAACCATGCCCTACGCGCGGGTGGAAATCGCGAAACTGGGCAACGACGCGGGGATGATCGGCGCGGCGCTGCTCGCCATGCGTGCGGAGAAACCCTGAACACGCACCAATAGAAAGGAAACTATGGTCACTTTTACGGACATCAAGGATCATCCCGCCGTGCACACCTACATCACGGCGGCCAACGACGCGCTGGGCGTGATCGGCTACACCGAGCACGGCCTCGCGCACGCGATGAAGGTCTCCGGCTGCGCCGCCTCGGTCATCAAGCGCTACGGCGGCAGCGAGCGGGAGGTCGAGCTGACCCGCATCGCGGGCTACATGCACGACATCGGCAACATGGTCAATCGCGAATACCACGCGCTGACCGGCGCGACGCTGGCGTTCCAGATTTTAAACGGCCTGGGCATGCCGCCGGAGGAAATCGCCGTCGTGTGTTCCGCGATCGGCAACCACGACGAGGGCAGCGGCATGGCGGTTAACCGCGTATCGGCGGCGCTGATCCTGGCGGATAAGAGCGACGTGCGCCGCTCCCGCGTGCGTACGCCCGACACGGACGGCTTCCGCGCCGACATCCACGACCGGGTCAACTACGCGGTCACCAAGTCCTGGCTGGAGGTATACGACGACCGGGACGAGATCTGCCTCAAGATCACCATCGACACCTCGATCTGCCCGGTGATCGAGTACTTCAAGATCTTCACGACGCGCATGTTCATGTGCAAGGGCGCGTCGGAATTCCTGGGCGCGACGTTCTCCTTGACGATCAACAATACGGTGCTCATGTAAAATCGCCTAGAATCCGCTTCGCGGCCTTCAAGCGCGTTTATGATTATGCATTGAAGCCGAGGGTTACGATCGGACGCCTGTGCGCACACTGAGGACGAAAGAAGCGTTCAAGGAGAGCAGCGAATGAAGCAGGTTCTGTATTTTTACATGGACGGATGCCCTTTCTGCCGTCAGGCGGACAAGTGGATGGAAGAGACGCTGCGCGAACACCCGGAATTTGCCGCCGTGGAAATCAAAAAGGTTGAGGAGCGGCGGGAGCGCGCGTTCGCGAACAGCTACGACTACTACTTTGTGCCCACCTACTATGTGGACGGCGTCAAGGTGCATGAGGGCGTCGCGTCCAAGCGCGCCATCGAATCGGTATTCCAGCGGGCGCTGTCCTGATTTCTGACCTTCCATCGATTTTATTACGAGGCGGCATGGTTTCCGATTGGAAAACCATGCCGCCATATTTCTATTCAGATTGATGAATCGCTGGGAAATTTTCAGGGCTTCGCGGCGGGCTTGAAGAGAAGCGCGTTCAGAAGCCCGAACAGGATCGCGCTGGCGATGCCCGCGGCGGTGTTGGTCAGGCCGCCGGTCAGCGCGCCGATCAGCCCGTACTTATGCACCGCGTCGATCGCCCCCATCGCGAGCGAATAGCCAAATCCGGTCAGCGGCACGGTCGCCCCGGCGGCGGCGAAGTCCACCAGCGGCTTGTAGAGGCCGACCGCGGTCAGGATCGCCCCGGCGACCACATAGAGAACCAGGATCCGCGCGCTGGTCATCTTGGTCTTTAAAATCAGCACCTCGCCGACGGCGCACAGCGCGCCGCCCACGAGAAACACCTTTACGAACAGCCAGAACGTGTCCATCACATCGCCTCCAGCGCTACCGCGTAGGAAATCGAGGGGATGCTCTCCCCCTGCTGGGTGGTGGCCGGGCTGAGCATCGCGCCCGATCCCAGAGAAAGGATGCTCCGGAACGGGCCGGAGAGCATCGGCAGGAAGTGCGCCGAGAGCACCGACGCGATGCAGCCGCAGCCGCTGCCGCCCGCATGGGCGTCCTGATCAGGCCCGTACAGCGACGCGCCGCAGTCGGTCAGCCTGTCCGGCGGGAGCGGGATGCCGCGCTCCGACATGAGGTCGATCAAAAGCTGCCGGCCGATGATCCCCAGGTCGCCGGTCACGATCTGGTCGTAGTCCGCTGGGGTTCTTCCGGTATCCTTGAAGTGGGTGGTCATGGTGTCCGCCACGGCCGGAGCCATCGCCGCGCCCATGTGATTGGCATCCTTGATCTGGTAGTCTACGATTCGCCCGACGGTGCCGTAGGTCAGGCGGCACAGCCCTTCCTCGCCGTGCATGACCAGCGCCGCGCCCGCGGCGGTGGCCGTCCACTGGGCGGAGGGCGGGCGCTGGTTGCCCAGTTCCAGCGGGAAGCGGTACTGGCGTTCCGCCGCGCAGAAGTGGCTGGACGCGGCGCAGACGGCGGTGGTGACGAGCCCGCCGTCCACCAGCGCGCCGCCCAGAACCAGCGACTGAATGAACGTTGAGCACGCGCCGTACAGGCCAAAGAATGGAAGCCCCAGCGCGCGCGCCGCAAAGCCAGACGCGGTGATCTGATCCTGAAGGTCGCCCGCCAGCATCAGGTCGATGGCCTTTACGGTCATCCCCGCCTTGGCCGCGCACAGTTCCACCGTCCGCCTGAGCATCTCGCTTTCGGCCTGCTCCCACGACTTCATGCCGAGGAGGTCGTCCGGCAGCACCTGATCGAAGTCCCTGCCCAGCGGCCCCTGCCCTTCCTTGGGGCCGACGACCGTGGCGGCGGCGCGGAGGGTAGGCCGCCCCTCGTAGACGAACGTCCGCCTGCCCGCGCGCCTCACGAGAACCACCTCTCGGCCACGTAGTAGATCAGGCCGATGACGATCGACGCGGTCACGCCGTAGGTGATGACCGGCCCGGCCAGCAGGAACAGCTTCGCGCCCAGACCCAGCACCAGCCCCTCGCGACGGAATTCCATCGCCGGCGCGGCCACCGAGTTGGCGAACCCGGTGATCGGCACGATGGAACCCGCACCCGCGTATTCGCCGATCCGGTCGTAAATACCAAGCCCAGTCAGCGTCGTACCCAGAAAGACCAAGACCGACGGCGTGAACGCGGCCCTCGCGATCAGGTTGAGGTTTATAACCTCTTCCCCGAAAATCGTAATCGCCTGCCCGATACAGCAGATCAGCCCGCCCACCCAGAACGCGCGCAGGCATT
>CAZNPZ010000103.1:0-4000 GCA_964575255.1 uncultured Oscillospiraceae bacterium | reverse complement strand
CCTACGACACGATCCTGGAATTTGCTGGCAGGCAGGACTCTGATCATCGCAACCCATAACTCGGCAGTTTTAGCGCGAGAAAGCCTCTAAAAACCTAATTGCGGTATTTATTGCGGTCAAAACAGGAACGATGGCTTGTACGGGCATAAGAAATTGTGCAATATCATTCAATTATAAAGCAAAAACCCACCATTTTCTGGTGGGTTTGCTGGTGGAGCATAGGAGACTCGAACTCCTGACCTCTACACTGCCAGTGTAGCGTACTACCAACTGTACTAATGCCCCGCGCGGTCAACGCAACATATTATAGCAAAGACTCGCGCCATTGTAAATACCCAAAACACGTAAATTTCTGACAAAATCCGATAGAAACTCATTCCGTCTGTACCAGCGGACACCGCCGTCAAGTGAGAAAAGTGGCCACGGCGGGATTTACGCACAGAAGCGGCAGTAACGACGGGGTCACCAGATAGAATGGCCTCCGGATTCCGCATGTGCCTCATGAGGCACGGCATGCCGGAGTCAATGTCCGCCAATCGGCATAAAGCCTGTCAAGCCTCCAGCGTACGCATGGCCAGAATTGTCTTTTCGATCAGCGTTTCAAGTGGCCAGCCCAGCATGTCCGCGCCTCGCTGGATGACTTCGCGGGAGCAACCCGCCGCGAAGCTGAGCGTCTTGAATTTCTTCATGACCGATTTGACCTCAAGATCCTGAACGCTTTTCGATGGCCGCATCAGCGCAACCGCGCCAATCAGTCCGGTCAGTTCATCTACGGCGTAGAGCACCTTTTCCATCTCGTGTTCGGGCTTGATGTCTACCGTCAGTGCGTAGCCGTGGCTGGCGGTGGCAAGGATCAGCCGCTCGTCAAGACCCGCCTCGCGCATGATCTCCTGCGACTTCAGGCAGTGCTGATCCGGGAACATCTCAAAATCCAGGTCGTGCAGCAGCCCCACCATCGCCCAGAAATCCGCCTCGCCCTCGTAGCCCAGTTGGCATGCGTACCAGCGCATGACGCCTTCCAGCGTCGTCGCGTGCTTCAGGTGGAACTCTTCCTGATTGTACTTGTTAAGAAACGCCCAGGCTTCGTCCCGGCTCCATGTTCGTTCCATCGTTCTCGCCCTTTCGTATGCCACGCATGCCGCGGCGCGTTTTCGTCTATCCTACCGCAGCGCCGCGCCTGTGTCAACCCGTACGCTCCTGTAAAATTCCAGACACCGCTTGACAAGCGCGCCAAGACGCGCTACAATAATATCATTATTTCATAGGGTTATAATAGGATTTCAGGGAGAACCCATCATTGGGAAGGAGGCTAACCCCATGCGTATTTCAAAGAGCATTGCAAATCTGATCGGGAACACCCCGCTTCTTGAACTGACCAATTACAACGGGGAACGTGAACTACGGGCTACGATCGTCGGCAAACTGGAGTACTTCAACCCAGCGGGCAGCGTCAAGGATCGCATCGCGCTCGCGATGATCGACGCGGCGGAGCAGGCGGGAGAACTCAAGCCCGGTTCGGTGATCATCGAGCCGACCAGCGGCAACACCGGCATCGGCCTCGCGGCGATCGCCGCGTCGCGCGGCTATCGGCTGATCCTGACCATGCCGGAGACGATGAGCGTCGAGCGGCGGAACCTGCTCAAAGCCTACGGCGCCGAACTGGTTTTAACCGAAGGCGCAAAGGGCATGAAGGGCGCGATTGAAAAGTCTGAAGAATTGGCGAAGGAGACGCCCAACAGCTTCATCCCCGGCCAGTTCGTGAACCCGGCCAACCCGGAGGTGCACCGGCGCACCACCGGTCCGGAAATCTGGCGGGACACCGACGGCAAGGTGGACATCCTGGTGGGCGGCGTCGGCACCGGCGGCACGATCACCGGCGCGGGCGAGTACCTGAAGTTGCAGAACCCGTCGATCAAGGTGGTCGCGGTGGAACCGGCAGCCTCCCCGGTACTGTCTGGCGGCAACCCCGGCCCGCACAAGATTCAGGGCATCGGCGCTGGCTTCGTGCCCAAGGTTCTGAATACTGGCATCTATGACGAGATCATCCCGGTTGAAAATGAGAACGCCTTCGCGACCGGACGCGCGCTGGCGCAGAAGGAAGGCCTCCTGGTGGGCATCTCCGCGGGCGCGGCGGTGTGGGCGGCGACGGAACTGGCCAGGCGGCCCGAAAACGCCGGAAAGCTGATTGTGGCGATCCTTCCGGATACCGGCGAACGCTACCTCTCCACCCCGATGTTCGCGCAGGCGTAATCCACCGCGTGTCGACAAAGTCGACACGCGCAAAGAAAATCTGCTTCGCATCTTTCCTTTGCATTTGGAACGAGGCCGGTTCCCTGAAATTCTGTGGAATTTCCGTGCGGGAACCGGTTCGGGATCGCTTTCCCCGTCGGCCGGGCATGCTCGGCCTTTGGGGGAAAGCCAAATCCACCGCGCAGATCGCTGGATTTGATTTACGTCATGAGGGCTTCGGCCCTCCCGACACCCTCTCTGGGGTGATGATCTCAGGCGGGCTTCGCGAAAAGGCCCGCCTTTTTCATACGCAAAAACCGAGGCTGAGCAAGTCAACCCCGGTTTCACTGTTCCATAGAATCAACTGAACGTCTTCTCGAACGCCTGCTGAAGGTCTGCGATGATGTCGTCGACGTGCTCGGTGCCGATGGACAGACGGATCGTGCCCGGCTTGATCCCGGAATCGGCGAGTTCTTCGGCGTTCATCTGCGAGTGGGTGGTGGACGCCGGGTGGATGACCAGCGACTTGGCGTCCGCTACGTTCGCAAGCAGCGAGAACAGCTTCAGGCTGTCGATGAACTTCCGTGCCGCGTCCGCGCCGCCAGCGATCTCAAAAGTGAAGATCGATCCCGCGCCGTTCGGGAAATACCGCCGGTACAATGCGTGATTGGGGTGCTCCGGGAGCGACGGATGGTTGACGGCCTCGACGTTGGGATGATCCTTCAGGTATTCCACCACCTTCAGCGCGTTCGCGACATGCCGCTCGACGCGAAGAGACAGCGACTCCAGCCCCAGAAGGAATAGGAAGGAGTTCAGCGGGTTCAGCGTCGCGCCGGTATCGCGGAGTAGCGTCACGCGCGCCTTGATGATGTAGGCCAGCGCGCCGACCGCCTGCGTGAACACCACGCCGTGGTAGCTGGGATTGGGGGTGGACAGGCCGGGGAATTTGCCCGTCGCCGCCCAGTCGAACTTGCCGCCGTCCACGATCACGCCGCCGATCGCCGCGCCGTGGCCGCCGATGAACTTGGTCGCCGAATGCACCACGATATCCGCGCCCAACTCGATCGGGCGCAGCAGGTACGGCGTCGCGAACGTGTTGTCCACGATCAGCGGGATGCCGCTGTTGTGCGCGATGCCCGCGACTGCCTCGATGTCGACGATCGTGGAGTTGGGGTTACCGAGGCTCTCGATGAAGATCGCCTTGGTGTTGGGCCGGATCGCGTTTTGAAAACTGTCTGGGTTGGAGCCGTTTACGAAAGTGGTCTCGATACCGAACTCTTTCAATGTATGCGCGAACAGGTTGTAGGTACCGCCGTAGATCGCGTGGTCGGACACGATGTGGTCGCCAGCGCGCGCGATGTTCTGAATCGCGTAGGTGACGGCCGCGGCGCCCGACGCGGTGGCCAGGGCGGCGACACCGCCTTCCAGCGCGGCGATGCGCTTCTCAAAGGCGTCGGTGGTCGGGTTCATGATGCGCGAGTAGATGTTTCCGCCCTCCGAAAGGCCGAAGCGGCCCGCGGCGGTCGCGGAATCCTTGAACACATAGGAGCTGGTCAGGTACACCGGCACCGCGCGGGCGTCGGTCGCCGAATCGGGCGTCTCCTGCCCGGCGTGGATCTGCAAGGTCTCAAAGCGGTAATCAGACATGGCATTCCCTCTCTTCCATCATTTCAGGCGGCCCGTTCGAGCCAACGCACATTCGCCCGCCTGTAAAATGGAGCCTGTTGAATAATAGTCCAAAATCACAAGGGACAATGGAAGTCGGCAAGGA
>CAZNPZ010000102.1:0-4037 GCA_964575255.1 uncultured Oscillospiraceae bacterium | reverse complement strand
ACCGAGTCGTGGTCGATGATGCCCGCGGTGCAAAGCCCCGCCTGCCACGCGAACCACGAAGCCGCCGTCGGCGAATAGGGCGAGAACGAGTATTGGGTGTGGATGTGGTTGTTCACGTCCCGGCCGGTGACCGGCGTTGGGAGTTTGCCTTCTTTGACTTCCTTTACCAGCGTTTCAAGGTTTTGAAGCCTGTCCGGCGCGTTGAGCATTTCCAGAATTTCCGCCTTGGTGCGAGCCATCGTGTTCCCTCCGTGTTATACCAATCCATTTTTCGTCGTCGCGCCGGACCTTTTCGCGCAGAAAGGTTGCTTTCCCTGAGGGAAATCAACGGCTGCGTCGCCTTCCGCTCAACGTAGCGCTGCTACGTATCGCTCCAGCTCCTTGCCCTGCATCCAAAATGCCTCGCCGCTTTGGACGAAACCATATTCCGCATTGGTATCAATCTTCGTGAAAGGGCGCAAGAAGCCCTTCCCGGCGCGTACTTAACCATATTGTAGCACGTTCCGGGAAGGGATTCAAACATTCCGGTGAATTTCACGCCCGTTTTACGCGGGCAGTCGGAAGAACCGCACCCCGTTTGCAGTCGTCGCCTCCGCCAGCGTTTCCGCGTCCATGCCGCGAAGGGCCGCGACCTTCCGAGCGGTGTGGGCGACGAACGAAGGCTCGTTGCGCCTGCCGCGCATCGGCTCCGGCGCGAGGTAGGGGCAGTCGGTCTCGATGAGCAGCCTGTCCAGCGGGACATTCAAGGCAACTTCATGCAGCTTGGGCGCGTTTTTGAACGTGACCGAGCCGGACAGCGAAATGAAGCAGCCCATCGAAAGGTAGGTTTTCGCGCTCTCCCAGCTTCCGGAGTAGCAGTGCAGAAGGCATCGGGGCAGCTTCCCTTCGCGGGAACGCGCGCGCAGGATCTCCGTCGCCTCGCCGTGCGCCTCCCGGATGTGCAGCGCGACGGGTTTGTCCATCTCCAGCGCGATGGTTAGCTGCGCCTCGAACGCCTCGAGCTGCTTGTCTCTCGGCGACAGGTCGTAGTGGTAGTCGAGCCCGATCTCGCCCAGGCACTTCGCCTTCGGGTGCGCGAGATACCCCCGGAGCAGCGCGGCGCGCGCGTCGTCCCATGACGACGCCACGTGCGGATGCACGCCGACGGCGGCGTAGAAATTGTCGTACCGCTCGCTAAGCGCGAGCGCCGCGGGCGCGTCGTCGTCCGACGCGTCGCCGATCACGACCGCGCGCTGTACGCCCGCTTCTGTCATCCGGGTCAGCACCTGATCGAAGTCTTCGGTAAACCGTTCATCCGTCAGGTGGCAGTGGGTATCAAATAGATTCATTACCGGATCTCCATGCCGCTTTCAAATCCGCCCTCGATGGTGGCGAGCTTGAGTTTCCCGTTTTCATCGGCGGCGCATAGCAGCATGCCCTGGCTCATCACGCCGCGCATCTTGCGGGGCGCGAGGTTCGCGACCAGTACGACGGTCTTCCCGACCATCTCCTCCGGCGTGTAGTACTGCGCGATGCCGGAGAGCACCGTCCGGGTCTCGCTTCCGACCTCCAGCGTCGATTTTAACAGCTTGTCGCTGCCTTGCACCTTTTCGCAGGCGAGCACTTTCGCGGTCCGGAGCGACACCTTCAAAAAGTCGTCGATCCCGATCTCCTTGGGCGTTTCATGCTCCTCCGCCTTTGGCGCTTCGGCCTTGGCGGGTTCCGCCTTCACAGGTTCCGGCATTGGCTCCTGCTCCTTTTTGGGGGAGAGTTCCGCGAGTTCCTTTTGGATGTCGATGCGCGGGAACAGCGCCTCGCCCTTTTTGACAAGGGTACCCGGCTTCAGCTTGCCGAATTCCGCCAGGCTCTCCCAGGTCATGAGGTCCGGATCGGTCACGCCAAGCTGCTCGAAGATGCGCGGCGGGGTCTGGGGCATCGCGGCGGTGATCAGGATCGCGACGCCGCGCACGCACTCCGCCAGGGTGTACAAGACCGTCTTCAGCCGCTCTTTTCCCTCGTCGGTCTTGGCGAGGATCCACGGCGTGGTCAGGTCGATGTAGCGGTTCAGTTCGCCCACCAGCTTCCATACGTCGGAGAGCGCGACGGAGAACTGCAATTCGTTCATGTGCTTCTCGTACTCGCCCGGAAGCGAGCGGAACTTTTCAATCAGCGGGGTTTCAAGTTCCGTCTCCTCGCCCGGCGCAGGCACGACGCCGTCAAAATACTTCTCGATCATCGCGACGGTGCGGGAGACGAGGTTGCCCAAATCGTTTGCGAGGTCGGCGTTCATGCGGGTCAGAATGGTCTCCAGCGTGCAGTTGCCGTCCGATCCGAACGGCATCTCGCGGAGCAGGTAATAGCGCAGCGCGTCCGCGCCGAACTTATCGACCAACGGCAGCGGGTAAACCACGTTGCCCTTGGACTTACTCATCTTGTCCGCGCCGAACATCAGCCAGCCGTGCGCGAACACCTGCTTGGGCAGCGGAAGCCCCAGCGCGTGCAGCATGATCGGCCAATAGATCGTGTGGAAGCGAATGATGTCTTTGCCCATCAGGTGCACGTCGCAGGGCCAATACTTCTGAAAAATCGAGTCGTCGTCCGAGCCGTAGCCGAGCGCCGTGATGTAGTTGGAGAGCGCGTCGATCCACACATAGATCACGTGCTTCGGGTCGAAGTCCACCGGGATGCCCCACTTGAACGAGGTGCGGCTGACGCACAGATCCTGAAGGCCGGGGCGCAGGAAATTGGACAACATCTCGTTGGCGCGGGACGGCGGCTGGATGAAGTCCGGGTGGCTCTCGATGTGCTCGATCAGCCAGTCCTGATACTTACTCATCCTGAAGAAGTAGCTCTCCTCGCGGGTCGGCTCAACAGGGCGGCCGCAGTCCGGGCAGCAGCCGTTGACCAGTTGCGTGGGCGTCCAGAACGCCTCGCAGGGCGTGCAGTACAGCCCCTCGTACTCGCTTTTATAGATGTCGCCCTGATCGTAGAACTGTTTGAAGATCTTCTGGACGGCCTTTTCGTGCCGCTCGTCGGTGGTGCGGATGAAGTCGTCGTATTCGATGCCCATCGCGACCCACAGCTTTTTGATGCCGTCGACGATCTCGTCCACGAACGCCTTGGGCGTCTTCCCGGCGGCCTCGGCTTTGCGCTCGATCTTCTGACCGTGCTCGTCGGTGCCGGTCAGAAAATACGCGTCGTAGCCCGTCTGCTTTTTAAAGCGGGTCATCGCGTCGGCGGCGACGGTGGTGTAGGTGTTGCCGATGTGCAGCTTGTCGCTGGGGTAGTAGATCGGCGTCGTGATATAGAACGTGGGCTTTGCCATGAAAAATTCCTCCTGCCAACAATCGATAAAAATAGCCCCTCGCGTTCCTGCGAGGGGCGTCGTAACGCGGTACCACCCTGCTTCGCCCGCCTGCGCGGGCCTTTGGCCGACTGTCATCGGCCCGGCCTGTAACGGGACCGCCCGTCTGCGGCTCACACTTTGCTCGCCGCAGAGGCTCCGGATCCATGTTCGCATTCCCTTCCGCCGCCGGTTCCCACCAACCCGGCTCTCTGTGGGCCTACTTGAACGCTACTCAATCCTTCCGCGCCTTTCCCTGCGATTATAGAAGGTTTTTTTGCGGTTGTCAACCGCTCTCATTGAAATTTCGCTTCAAGCAATTCCCCAATTTTATACGTCCATCAGAAAATTGTCGCATTGATCCGATTTATCTGAAGCGAACCACATATTGTGCCGCGCTATACATTCCACGTAGAGGCCAATATTATCTCTATTCTCTTTTCCAAATAGCGGTTTTTCGGAGAACATAATCGCAGTATCAGCTATCCGTTCCATCTCGGCATCTCGACCCATTAATGAGTTGTAAAATAGAACTGCACCAATAATGCCGTGATCTGGTTCTTTGATCTTCTCTTTTTTATATCTAAAATATTCATCAATTAGTTTATTTTTATCTTTGAGACGTAAGTCATGCTGAATGTCAAACTTGAGCATAATGGCGTCAATATCGGGATATTGGTTGATGGGATATGCTGATGTATCCATTTCTACAAAA
>CAZNPZ010000101.1:0-4067 GCA_964575255.1 uncultured Oscillospiraceae bacterium | reverse complement strand
TCGGCGTCGCCGCCGCCAAGGCGTCCATCGATTTCGAGGAAGCGTTCGCCGGCGTCCGGAAGACCGTGGACGCGACTGAGGGCGAGTATAAACGCCTCGCCTCCGATGTGAAGGCCATGTCCACGCAGGTGACGGCGGACACCACCGCCATCGCCGCGGTCATGGAGAACGCGGGCCAGCTGGGCATCAAAAGCTCCGCGCTGACGCCGTTCACAAGAACCATGATCGACCTGGGCAACGCGACGGACCTCGCTTCGGAAGAAGCCGCGACGGCGCTCGCCCAGTTCGCGAATGTCACCGGCATGGCCCAGGACAACTTCGGGCGCCTCGGGTCGGTTATCGTGGAGCTTGGCAACAACATGGCCACCACGGAGCGGGACATCGTCAACATGGCGACCCGGCTCGCCTCGGCGGGCACGCAAGTGGGCTTAAGCGAATCGCAGATCCTGGGCTTTGCGGCTGCGCTGGCGTCGGTGGGCATTGAAGCCGAAGCGGGCGGTTCCGCGTTCAGCAAGATCATGGTTGAGATGCAGCTGGCCGCGGAGACCGGAAAGAACGGCCTTGCCGATTTCGCGAAGGTCGCCGGCATGACGGCGTCTGAATTCCGTGAGGCGTGGAAGACCGACGCGGCGAGCGCCATCCAGGCTTTCATTGTGGGCCTATCGAGGATGGACGAGTCAGGCATCAGCGCGATCGCGACGCTGCAGGGCATGGGCATTGCGGAAGTCCGGCTCCGGGACACGCTGCTGCGCGCCACCAACGCCAACGAGCTGTTTGGAAAAGCGCTGGGTATGGCGAACGACGAGTGGACGCGCAATACCGCGCTGACGAAGGAAGCCGCCACCCGCTACGCCACGACCCAGAGCCGTATTACCATCCTCGGCAACAAGGTGAAGCTTTTCGGGCAGGCGATCGGTGACGACCTCTCGCCTACGATCGGGAAGATGATCTCCGGCGCGGACGACCTGCTGGACAGCCTCATGGAGTTGGATGAAGGCCAGCGGCAGGCGCTGATCACCGCGGCCGCGTGGGTCGCGGGCATCGGGCCGGGGATTCTGGTGCTGGGAAAGCTCAATACCGCTGTCGGTACCATTTCCACCGGGTTCGGAAAGCTGATCACCACCGCGGTCTCCGCGGGCGGCGGGATGAAGGGCGTGCTGGCCGCGTGCGGGAGCCTCTTGGGGCCTGTAGGCATCGCGGCGGTCGCAGCGGCGGCGCTGTACGGCGCATACCGCTGGATCGACTACGCCTCCGGCGCCAGGGAAGCCCGCGAAGCGCTCCAGGGCATGGCCGAGACCGCCAAGGCGTGGTCTGAGCAGCAGGCAACCACCGTGTTTGATACCGGAAATGATGCGTTATCTCGCTTCGGCCTGACCCCGGACAGCTTCGGCGGGATCGAAGAATCGAAGGACTGGCTCTCCCGGCTCAACACCACATGGACCGATGGCAAGAAGGAAACCTCCGAGATCGTCAAGTCCTATGTGGATGAGTTCAAGGCGGACAGCGACCAACTTCGGCAGGCGGTGGAGGAGCGCCAGAAGATCCTCTCCGGGCTGGGCGTGAAGGATACGCGCTCGGATGAGGCGCTGAAGCAGCTCGACGCCTACGACAAGGAAGTCCAGGCCCTTCTGAAGAAGCGCCGGAACGGCGAGCTGACCGATAAAGACCAGGCGCGGCTTGAGGAGATCGTCACCCAGCGGGTGCAGATCAAGCTGGAGTACGCGCTGGGGGAATCCGGCGGGTACGAGAAGATCCTGCAGGGCGTGGAAGCCGAAAAGGCGCGGCTTGAAGCCGAAGGCGGCGCCGCGTCCATCGACCTGTACGCCGACGCCATGAAAGCTGCCGCCCAGGGCAGCGCCGCGTACAACGCCGCGCTGGAAGAGACCTATGCCGCCGAGTACAAGGTCATCGCCGCCATGCAGGACGGCGCGGAGAAGCGAAAAGCGCTGGACGCGCTGAACGAGCAGCATAACCAGGCGAAGCTGGAAGGCGCCCGGGAATACGCGGAGGCGCTGTCGCAGCTGGTAGAGCCGCTGCTTAAGAGCGATGCGCTGGGCGGCGCGGACGAGAAGCTGCGGAAACTGGTGGGTCTCCTGTCCGAGTTCCAGATCGCGTCCGCCCAGGGCGGCAACACCTCGGGCATCCTGACGCAACTGGACGAGCTGGCCAAGGGGATGGACGAGGGGGAACTGGCCTCGTACCTGGCGATCCTGACCCAGATCCAGGACGCGGTCCAGCAAGGTGGCCTTACTCCGGAAGAGACGCAGAAGCTGTTCCCCAACCTGAACATCAAGGACGTTCTGGGCGGGTACGCGTCCATCGCCGATTTCTTAAAAGCCAACGCCGGGTCCTTCGAAGGTCTTTCCGCCATGCTCAACGAAGCGCTGCCGGATGAGGTGCGCCGCGTGCTGGTGGACCTTGATCTCACCAGCGCGGCCGCCGCGTGGGCGCAGTTCAAGACCGACACATCCACGCTGACCACGACGCTCTCCGCGACCGTCACCGGCACCGTACAGCTGACGCCCATTGACACCCGGGCCGCGGCCGATTTCCGCGCGGCGAACCCCGTGCCCCTCGACGGCCAGGTCATGAAAGTCGGCATGATGGAGGGTGCGGCGCAGGCGTTCAAGGACAAGTTTGACGCGGGCCTCCTGGCGCTCTACGACGGGCACGGCGTCTCGATCCCGGTCACACCCGAAGCCGTCGCGCAAATCAAGGCCACCGACCTGGTGCTGGGAACTGACGAGAACGGCGTGCTGCACGTGCAGGTCTTGCCGAAGCTCGGCTCCCCCGAGGGCGTGCAGAATGCGGAAGAAGTATTGAGCGCGAAACCCCAGAACTTCCTCCCGGACTGGCTGAAGTCCAGCACCGCCGACAAAGTTACCTCCATCACCAGCCTCGTTCAAGGCGTAGAAGAGCTTGCTGTTGCCGGCGAAACGCTGAGCGCGCAACAGGGCAAATCGGTGGTGCTGGAGCAGCTGCATAGCCTCAACCCCAAGGAACTCGAAAACATCTCCACCTACATCGCGCAGGCGATGACAGCGCTCAATAGCGGCACGCTGGACGCGGGTACCGAAGCGAAAGTGCGGGAGCAGCTGAACGCAATGCGCACCGTCGTGCGAACCGCGGACGAGTACCTGGGCGTCGGCAACGATATCTCTGCCGGCATCGCGAGCGGCATGACCGCCTATGGCTGGACCGGAGACGCTGCCACCGTCGCTTCTTCCATCGAAACGGCGCTGCGTACCGCCGCACAGACCCACTCGCCCTCCGCCATGACGCGGCCGGTCGGCATCGACCTGGCCGCGGGCGTTGCCGTCGGCATGATGGCGTATGGGTTCCGCTCGGCAGCCGGGATTGTCGCCGCCAATGCAAAGTCCTCATTTTCTACTGAACTGGCTGCGGATATGCTGAAGCCCATTGGCAGGAACGCCATGGTCGGCATGGCGGCAGGTATCCTGAGCGGCCAGAACCTCGTCGCGCACGCGATGCGGATTGTGGCCGAAGCGGCCGTACGCGCCGCGAAGGCGAAGCTCAAGATCCAGTCCCCGTCGAAAGTGTTCCGGGACGAGGTCGGCCGGATGATGGTACGGGGCATCGGCGAGGGCACGATTCTCGAGAGCAAAGTCCAGGCAAGAATCATCCGGAACGCTGCCCGATACCTGACTGGCGCGGCGCAGGCGGGCGCTGGCAGCACTTCTTCCTACGATAATCGTCGCACCTATCATCAGGACCAGAGCGTGACCGTTCAGGTGGACAAGCTCTACGTCCGGGATGAAAAGGATGTGCGCAGCCTCGCCATTGAACTGGCGCAGTTCAACAAAACCCAGTACGCAGGGATGGGGGTGAAGTGATGGCCGACTGGTTCGCCTGGAACGGCGTGAAGTGTACCGACTACGGGATTCATGTGCTGACCCACCCGGCCATCTGCCGGCCCAAGGAGCGGGTGACGACGCAGGCGGTACCGGGGCGCAGCGGCACGCTAACCATCACGGAAGGCGACTGCGTGTACGACGAGTTCATCGCCTCCTGCGAATGCGTCGCGCCGAACCCGGCATCCATCCCTG
>CAZNPZ010000100.1:0-4452 GCA_964575255.1 uncultured Oscillospiraceae bacterium | reverse complement strand
CGCTGATCACGCCGATCGCGTGCGAAGAGGGGCTTCGGTTCGCCATCCGCGAGGGCGGCCGCACCGTTGGCTCGGGCGTCGTCACCAAGGTCATCGAGTAAGGTAAACGCAGACAAACGCGCGGAGCCGCTTCGGAAGGAGCGGCTCCGGTTTCGTATAGGCGGGGGAGGGGGACGCCAAAGGGCTCCGCCCTTTGGAAACCCGCCAGAGGGATTGAATCCCTCTGGACTCCCTCGGAGGAAAATGTCCGCTAGCGCGTCCATTTTCGGGGTCAGAATATCGGCGACAAGCTGGTAGCGAAACGAAGCGCTGCAAGGCGGGAACAGGAGCGGTCTCGGCGTTTCATTTTTCGATTGAAATGGAGTTTGAACAAGGGTATAATGAAAATCGGGTGATGTATAAAGAAGGAAGCGAGAGCATGTGTGAGTGTTTTAAGAAGAAATCCTTCAAAGAGTTCAGCGTCTGGGATGCGGGCCGTGACTTTCAATGCAAAGAATGCGGCCGGACTATGAAAATCAAAGATTGGACAAAGATGCTGATCGTTTTTGGCTGTGGTATCACAGCCGGCCCTCTGAACCTGCTGTTTCATTGGCTGCGCGAGGTATTGGATTGGAAGGAAGGATGGTTTTTTCTTTTCATAATTTCGATTGCCCTTGTCGTCTTATATGTAGGTGCGCGGCTTATCGGGTATTGGATGTATTCCATTTCCTGGAGATTGGATGAAAAACACAGGCAAACCATCGCGTGATTCGATACAACCGGCGGCGACCAGCGCGGAGCGCGGCTCCGCTTCTTTAATTGTTAAATGATTGTGATGCGAGGCGCCGGTCATGAAAATTTAACAGTGAAACGCGAAAATAACTTGCAATCGAGGCCATCATTCTATATAATAGTTGATGCTGCGCTGTTTTCGCGCGGCTGCAAATGCCGGTTTGCAGGGGATTCGCCGGGGGAACCGGGCGGATTCTCAAGGGATGAACCGGGAGGTTGCGGGCGTTATGCCCGGGAATTTCCGGGGACCAGTCCGATGATCGGGCGACGGGGCTCATGCCGCGTCGACGCATATCCCGCGGGGAGCGGGATATGCAAAAAAATAAAAGGGACACGCCCGGCAGCGTGTGCATGAGTTCAGCAAGGAGGAGACACTATGGCCAACCAGAAGATCCGCATCAAGCTCAAGGCGTACGAACACGGCGTCATCGACCAGTCCGCCCAGCGCATCGTCGAGACCGCCAAGCGCACCGGCTCCCGCGTGTCGGGCCCGATCCCGCTCCCGACCGAGAAGGAGATCGTCACGATCCTGCGCTCGCCCCACAAGCACAAGGACTCCCGCGAGCAGTTTGAATTGCGCACCCACAAGCGCCTGATCGACATTTTGAGCCCCACCTCGAAGACCGTCGACGCGCTGACCAAGCTGGATTTGCCGGCCGGCGTCGAGATTGAGATCAAGCTGTAAGGGCGAGGCTTTCTGAAAACTTAGGAGGTGCAACACTTCGATGGATAAGGCAATTCTCGGAACGAAGATTGGCATGACGCAGATCTTCCTCGCGGATGGTCGTCTGATGCCGGTCACCGTCGTTGAGGCCGGTCCCTGCACGGTTACGCAGGTCAAAACCGCCAAAAGCGACGGCTATGAGGCTGTTCAGGTAGGTTTCGGCGAGCTCGCCGAGGCGCGGGCGAAGAAACTGAAGAACAAACCCGAGCTCGGCCACTTTGAAAAAGCGGGCGTGCCCGCCAAGCGTTACCTGCGCGAACTCCGGCTCTCGGACATTTCTTCCTATAAAGTGGGCGATGAGATCAAGGCCGACGTGTTCGCCGCGGGCGACAAGGTCGATGTGATCGGAACCAGCAAGGGCCACGGCTTCACCGGCACCATCCAGCGCTGGAACCAGCATACCGGCCCGATGGCCCACGGCTCCAAGTATCACCGCGGCGTCGGCTCCATGAGCGCAAACTCCGACCCGTCCCGCGTGTTCAAAAACAAGCACATGCCCGGCCAGTACGGCGGCGACCGCGTCACGGTTCAGAACCTTGAAGTGGTCAAGGTGGATGCCGAACGCAACCTCATCATGATCAAGGGCGCGGTGCCCGGCGCGAACGGCGCGCTGGTCATGGTGCGCAATGCCGTCAAGGGCTGAAGGCTTTTCGGAAGGAGGACGTAAACAATGCCTAAAGTAGCACTGGTCAATATGCAGGGCGCGAAGGTCGGCGAAGTCGAACTGTCCGAAAACACCTTCGGCGCCGAAATTCACGAAACCGCGCTGCACACCGTCGTTCGGGCGCAGCTGAACGCCAAGCGTCAGGGCACCCAGAAGGCCAAGACCCGCTCCGAAGTCCGGGGCGGCGGCCGCAAGATCTACCGCCAGAAGGGCACCGGCAACGCGCGCCATCACTCCCGCAGGGCGCCGCAGTTCGCCCACGGCGGCATGGTGTTCGCCCCGAAGCCCCGCGACTACACCTTCTCCGTCCCCCGCAAGGTCCGTCGGCTCGCCATGAAGTCCGCGCTGACCGCCAAGGTCCAGGACGGCGACCTGATCGTGCTCGACAAGCTCGAGCTGGCCGAGGTCAAGACCCGCGAAATCGCCAAGATGCTCAAGGCGCTGGGCGCCAGCCGCAAGGCGCTGATCCTGACCAAGGGCGTCAGCGAGGACGTCAAGCGCGCCGCGGCCAACATCCCGGGCGTGACCGTCGCCTTCATCGAGCGCGAGAGCGGCAGCCTGAATGTTCTGGATATCCTGAGCCACGACAAATTCATCGCGACGCTCGACGCCGTGAAGATGGCCGAGGAGGTGTACGAAGCATGAAAAGCCCCTACGACATCATCCTGCGCCCGGTGCTCACCGAAAAGAGCTACGACGCGATGAGCGACAAGAAGTACGCGTTTGAAGTCGCGGTCGACGCCGGCAAGACCGAGATCAAGATGGCGGTCGAGACCATCTTCGGCGTCAAGGTCGCCTCCGTCAACACGATGCGCGTCGAAGGCAAGATCAAGCGCCAGGGCAAGACCGAGGGCCGCCGCCCCGAGCGCAAGAAGGCCTACGTGACGCTGACCAAGGCCTCCAAGGGCATCGAGTTCTTCGAAGGCATGGCGCAATAAAGGAGGAGGAACGCGAAATGGCCATCCGAGTGTATAAGCCGACCTCGCCCGCAAGGCGCTTCATGTCGGTTTTGACCTTTGAGGAGATCACCAAGTTCACGCCCGAGCGCTCGCTGCTGACCGACCTTCGCCACAAGGCCGGCCGCAACAACCAGGGCAAGATCACCGTGCGCCACCAGGGCGGCGGCGCGCGGCGCAAGTACCGCATCATCGACTTCAAGCGCAACAAGGACTCCGTTCCGGCGAAGGTCGCCGCCATCGAGTACGACCCCAACCGCACCTGCTTCATCGCGCTCCTCCACTACGCCGACGGCGAGAAGCGCTACATCTTGGCCCCGCTGGGCCTCAAGGTGGGCGACACTGTGACGAGCGGCTCCGCGGCCGACATCAAGCCCGGCAACTGCCTGCCGATCTCCGAGATCCCGCTGGGCACCCTGATCCACAACGTCGAGATCAAGCCCGGCAAGGGCGGCCAGATGGTCCGCTCCGCCGGCACCGCCGCCCAGCTGATCGCCAAGGAGGGCGCGCTCGCCCAGGTCCGCCTGCCCTCCGGCGAGGTGCGTAAGATCCCGATGACCGCCCGCGCCACCATCGGCCAGGTCGGCAACACCGACCACATGAACGTGCGCATCGGCAAGGCCGGCCGCCAGCGCCATTTGGGCGTGCGCCCGACGGTCCGCGGCGTCGTCATGAACCCCTGCGACCACCCGCACGGCGGCGGCGAGGGCCGCTCCCCGGTGGGCATGCCGGCCCCGATGTCCCCGTGGGGCAAGAAGACGCAGGGCGTCAAGACCCGCAAGCACCGCAAGTACTCCAACAAGATGATCGTCAAGAGAGCCGGCAAGTGACCGGTATCGCCACGCAAGGAGGCCGAAAGAAATGAGCAGATCCGTCAAGAAAGGCCCGTTCATCCAGCCGGTGCTGCTTGAGCGCGTCAAGGCCATGAATCTGAGCGGCGATAAGAAGGTCCTCAAGACCTGGTCGCGCGCTTCCACCATTTTCCCGGATTTCGTGGGCCATACGATCGCGGTCCATGACGGCCGCAAGCACGTTCCCGTGTACGTGACGGAGGACATGGTGGGCCACAAGCTGGGCGAATTCGCCCCCACCCGCACCTTCCGCGGACATGCCGGCGAAAAAGCGTCCGCGCGCAAGTAAGGAGGAGGGAATCACTATGGCAACCAGAACACGCGAGAAGGCCGCGGCCCGCAAGGAAAACGCCGACAAGCGCCCCCGCGCCACCGCCCGATATATCCGCATCTCCGCCCGCAAGGTTCAGGTGGTCATCGACCTGATCCGCGGCAAGAAGGTTGACGAAGCGCTGGCCATCCTGGCCTACACCCCCAAGACCGCTT
>CAZNPZ010000099.1:0-5062 GCA_964575255.1 uncultured Oscillospiraceae bacterium | reverse complement strand
TTAAAATCGGGAGGCAGGCGTTCAGCGCCGCAAGCGTCGTTTCAACCCGCGTCGTCACCGTCTTGTCACCGCCCGGCAGCCAGCCCAGGTTGAAGACCGCCGCGTCGACCGGGTCCTGCACAAATTCCATAATCCGCTCGTGTCCGGCGTGGATCAGCCTCGCGCGATCCGCAACGCCCGCTTCCTGAAGTTTCGCGCGGGTGCGGACAAGCGCGTCCTCCTGTACGTCGAACGCGTACACATGGCCCTTCTCCCCCACCCGCTCACAAAGAAACAGCGTGTCGCCGCCGCCGCCCATCGTGCCATCGACGGCCACCGCGCCGTCTGTCAATACCTCTGAAAGCAGTGCTTGCGCCCAATGGCGCGCGCTTTGAAAGTCCAGCGTACCCATTCACCCCTTCGTTTCGGTTTTAGTATACCACGCGCGGGCGGCGCTGGCAAATCCACTGGCGTGTATACAAAGTGTGAAGCTGCACCATAAACTTGACAAAATCCAGTCCGGGTTTTATAATTGAAATTGCTTTCAATCATAAAGGCGGTGTCTGCCATGTGTCCACGAACGAAGGCTCAGTTTCTTAAGATGCAAGACCAAACCAGAGAACGAATCTTTGACGCGGGCCTCTTGCTCTTCGCGCGGAAAGGGATTTATGCCACCAGCGTGACGGAAATTGCGCGGGAGGCGGGGATCAGCCTCGGGCTTCTCTATCACTATTTCGCATCCAAAGAAGAACTGTTCGCCGAGTTGGTCAACATGGCGTTAAAAGGCAGTGCGGACGCGCTGATGTCCTGCGGGCAGGGCGAGACAAACGCGTCAGATCAGATTCGTCTGATTTCGAAGATGATCTGCCGGACGCTTCAGCGGGATGATAAGACCGCTTACTACTTTCTTCTGATGCTGCAGGCTGGGCTCGCGGGTGACTCCATATCTGTTCTGGGCAGAGCTGTGATTGATACGGCGGGTTTTGCCCAGCCGTTTATCCATCTAGAAAAGTTGATACAGGCAGGCCAGTCACAGGGAACGGTGAAGGCAGGTGATCCCCGACATTTGGCACAGTTGTACTGGGCGGCATTTCAGGGGCTGTGCCTGTACAAGATTACCATGCGGCGGTTTGCGTCACCGGAAGCCGCGCTACTGGACAGCATACTCTTAACGGAGAAAGCGAGTGCCTGAACAAATGAAAGCAGAGCACGTTCTGGAGACCACAGGACAGGATTGGGCCAACCATCTCTCTCATGAGGTGAGCGGAAATGGCACGGTGTGCTTCGCGGCGTTACTCTCCGGAAAGCCGGACGCGGAAATCTTGCGCCAGGCGGCGGCGGACTTGGTCGCTTCGCAACCCGTTTTGGGCTGCCGATTTGACGACAAGCAGGATCCACCTGTCTGGATTCCCACTGGAGACGCCGACTGGTTCACGCAGATGGATACTGAGAGCCTGAGCGAAGGGCTGGACGTATTATTACAGGAACCCTCCGCGCGGAGTAGGCAGATGGAAGTGCGGCTGATCTCAACACCCAGCCAGGAGGCGCTATGCATACGGCTAAACCACGCGGCAACCGACGGCGGCGGCGCAAAGAGATGTTTTGAACTGCTTAACCGGTATTATAACCTGCGCCTTGCCGGGAGTACGACGCCGGAGCGTATGCCTCAGGATCGATCGGACAGGCAGGTTTTTGAAAGGTGCGGTCTGCCCGACTATCGCTCGGCGCTCAGGAGAGAAACGCCCGGCGCCGACCCGATTGCGACGGTTCCGTACGTTGGCATGGACGGGCGCAAGGTGCAGTACCGATGGACTTCAATGCCCCTGTCCGCCGTGCGACGCCCCGGCGTCACGGTCAATGACCGCCTGCTTTATGCGTATGCGTTAGCGCTGTCTGACACGATCTCCGGAGAAACTCCGATCGAGATCCATATGACGGTTGACCTTCGCCGCTACCTTGAAACGGTATCCGCACCCATCACATGCAACCTGTCAGGGATGGAAACGGTTCGTGTCACCGTTTCCCCGAAGGAATCGTCCGTATGGTCGCTCGCGGACGTGCACCGGCAGACGACGCTCATGAAGTCGAACCATGCCGGCCTGTCCAGCGCGGCGATGATGGCCTGTTTACGAACCTTACCCTATGAGAAAGCGAGGGCTCTTCTACTCAGCGAAGGGAGGAAGAGCCGACATATGGGGACGGCGGCGCCAATCCTGTCCAATCTGGGGCTGATTTGTCCAGACGCAATGCATTTTGGCAATGCAGAGGTGTTAAACATCCTGCCGTTGCTGCCTGCCATGCACGCGCCGGCGTTCCTGCTGGGCGCGGGTAGTTATGAAGATGCATTGACCCTTTCAGCGGGATTCTATGCCGAAGAAAGAGCCACAGCCGAAGTGGAGCGCCTTTTGCAGAAGATACGGGACATCGCAATGACCATGTGACAGGAGAATCACTGCAAACTTCCATTGCCGGAAAACCTTGTTCCTTGCCAGATCGCGCGGAGTTCAGTATAATGAAGCCACACATGTACAGTAGGAGAATCATCATGCGCAGGCTTCTGTGTTTTCTAATGATGTTTTTCACTCTTTTGCCTCTCGCCCGCGCCGAATCGGGCGAGGCGTTCTATCCGGTCACGGAATCCCCGGCCGAAATTCGGAAAGCGGATGAAGCCCGGCTGATCGAACTGGGATTTCTCGTTGCGACAGGTTCTGAAGATGATTACAGCCAGGCAGTGCGCGAGTTTCAGCGGTATCTGAACCGGCTGTCGTCCGATACGCCAACCGAGAGCCTGCCCGCCTCGACGCTCGAAGTGATCACCGACATTCAGGAAGATGCCGCAAGAACCCTCTCCATCAAGCCGCTCACCACCTATGACGACATCGACGCCATCGAGGCGTTTCAAAACTACGCGGTGGTGGAAGACGGCGTGCCGAACAATACCGCCGCGGTCGGGGTTCAGGACGACATCGAGGACGAGCCCGGCTCCCCCTACAAAGTGACGGGGGCACTGGACGAACCCCAGCGTACGCGGCTGTATGACCCCGACATCGAAGTCTTCCGAAAGGCGCTGAAAACGGGCGACGACGGCGGCGAGGTACGGCGCGTGCAACGGCGGCTGACCAGCCTGAAGTTTACAGACCACGCCATAGACGGGATTTACGATGGCAAGACCGCATCGGCTGTGTCGCTGTTCCAAAGCGCGAACGACTTGCCCGAAACCGGCGAGGCCGACCGCGCGACGCAGAAGGCGCTGTTCAGTTCGGAAGCGGTCGCGAACGACATGCCGCTCTACGATTACCAGCTAAAAATCAACACAGAGAACCAGACCGTCACCGCCTACGCCTGGGAGGACGGAGCCTATACGCGAGTCGAGCGCGAGATGGTCTGCTCGACGGGGCTGGACGGCACGCCAACGCCCGCGGGCACGTACAAGGCGACAGGCCCCGTGGCCCGGTGGTGCTACTTCCCGTCCTACGGCTGCTGGGCGCAGTACGCGTTCCGGATCACGGGCGGCGTACTGTTCCATTCGGTGCTCTACCAGCAGGCAAACGAGTCCACGCTGATCAAGGGCTCGGTCAAGAAACTGGGCACGAAATCCTCGCACGGCTGCGTGCGGCTCAGCGTCGAGGACGCGAAGTGGATCTTCGAGCACTGCGCCGCCGGGACGACCGTGATCGTCGAATAAATAACGCCCGTGCGAAGTGCTCGCACGGGCGTCGTGTTGATGATTATAAACCAGCCTTTTTACGCAGCGCGTCCACCTTATCAAGCTTCTCCCAGGAGAGGTCGAGGTCGTTTCGCCCAAAATGGCCGTAAGCGGCGACCTGCGCGTACACCGGCTTCCGGAGGTCCAGCGCCGCGATGATGGCCGCGGGCCTCAGGTCAAACGTGGCGAGCACCAATTTCGCCAGTTCGTCGTCTGGGAGCTTTCCAGTGCCCTCGGTGTTCACGAACAGCGAGACCGGCTTCGCGACGCCGATGGCGTAGGCCACGCCCACCTCGCACTTCTTCGCGAGGCCCGCAGCGACGATATTCTTGGCGACGTGCCGCATCGCGTAGGCCGCGGAGCGGTCCACCTTGGTGGGATCCTTGCCGGAGAACGAGCCGCCGCCGTGGTGGCCGTAGCCGCCGTAGGTGTCCACGATGATCTTGCGGCCGGTGAGGCCGGAGTCGCCCTGCGGCCCGCCGATCACGAACCGTCCGGTCGGATTGATCAGGTAGCGTGTCTCTCCGTCCAGAAGCGCCGCCGGGATGACCGCCTTGATGACGTGCTCAATCATGGCGCGCTCGATCTGCTCATGCGTGGCGTCCGGACTGTGCTGGGTGGACAGCACCACCGTGTCCACGCGGACGGGCTTCCCGTCCACATACTCCACCGTCACCTGCGCCTTGCCGTCCGGCCTGAGGAAGGGCACGAGGCCGCTTTTTCGGACTTCCGCCAGACGCCGCGTGACCCTATGCGCCAGCGCGATCGCCATTGGCATGAATTCCGGCGTCTCGTCGCAGGCGTAGCCGAACATCATGCCCTGGTCGCCCGCGCCGATGTCAAACTGGTTATCCGCCCGGCCCTCCAGCGCGTTGTTGACGCCCTGCGCGATGTCGGGGGACTGCTCGTCCACCGACACCATCACCGCACAGGCGTTGCCGTCAAACCCGCACGCGGCGTTGTCATAGCCGATCTCGCGGATCTTCTGCCGCGCGATGTCGGCGATGGAGATATACGAACTGGTCGAGATTTCGCCCATCACCAGCACGAGGCCGGTGGTCGCGCAGCACTCGCAGGCGACGCGGGCGGTCGGGTCTTTCGCGAGGATTTCGTCCAGCACCGCGTCCGCGATCTGGTCGCACACCTTGTCCGGGTGGCCTTCGGTCACCGATTCGGACGTAAACAGGGTTTTCATGGGGCACCTCCGGTAAGTAATCTCCAAAAGAATAAGCGCATTCGTGAGAACGCACTTTTGATCATGCGCCTCATCTTCCGGCGCGGGAAACCCCACGCCGCGGGAATTGGCACCGGACGCCACGCGCCGGTTGCCGGGTTTCATCGGGCCCGTCCCTCAACCACTCTGGATAAGGCTTATTC
>CAZNPZ010000098.1:0-5078 GCA_964575255.1 uncultured Oscillospiraceae bacterium | reverse complement strand
TGCGGCCATTGTCCGCGCCGGTCAGTTTCTTGTGATCCTCCGGCGTCGCCTTGATGTCAAAGAGGAACAGGTCGATGCGCGGCATCGCGCGCAGGATATCTGCCGGGCGCGCGTACCCGCTTGTCTCGACGCAGGTGTTCAGCGACCGCCGCTTCGCGAGTTCCAGAATCTCCATGAGAAAATCCGGCTGCGCGAAGGGTTCGCCGCCTGAAACGGTCAGCCCGCCGCCGGTTTCTTTGTAGTACGCAGCGTCTTTCATCGCGGTGTCCACGATCCGCTCGGCGCTCATGGTTTCTCCGAATATTTTAAGCGCCCCCGCTGGGCATGCCTCGATGCAGCGCCCGCAGAGTTGGCAGGCCTCGCGGTTCAGTGCGTGTACGCCATTGGTAAGCCGATGCGCGCCTGTGGGACAGATGCGCTCGCACGCGCCGCACTGTGTACATCTGTCGGAAAACAGCGCAAGTTCCGGCGCGAAGGCTTGCGATTCCGGGTTGTGACACCACAGGCAGCGAAGCGGGCAACCCTTCAGAAACACGGTCGTGCGGATGCCCGGCCCGTCGTGCATCGAGCACCGCTGAATGTCAAAGACGACACCCATCAGCCGTACAGCGTGCGGCTGATCAGCTCCAGCTGCACATCCCGGTCGAGGTCGATGAAGCGCGCGCTGAAACCACCGACGCGCACCAGGAGGTTCGGGTAATCCTCCGGGCGCTTCATCGCGTTTTCGAGGTCTCCGTGTCCGATTACCGTCACCATCGCCTGCGATCCGCCGCCCGCGAAGTATGCGCTCAGCAGCGCCTTCGTCTTGGGGAGAAGCGACGTAAACATCTCGCGGGTGAAGCGCATGTTCTGCACCGACCCGGCGTGCTGATCGCACTTGAGCTTGACCAGCGAATTCAGCGTCGCGGTAATGCCGCTCCGATCCATGCCGCCGGTCGGATTTTTGGCGTTGGCCATGAACGTATGCGCGCGCCGCCCGTCGGCGGACGCACCGGTTGTGAGGCCAAACGTGGTGTTCATCGAATTGTTGATCGTCACGTTCAGGTAGGAGTCTAGCCCGGCGGGCGCGGCGCTTCTACGGATCATGCCGCACACGTCGCCGTGCAGCCTGGACGCGGTTTCGTCCGCCTCCGGGTCGTCATTCCCAAACTTGGGCGCGGCGAGCAAAAGCCTGCGCAGGTCTTCCCGCCCGTCAAAGTCGGTTTCAAGCGAGCGCCTCAGTTCCTCCGCGCCCACGCGCTTTTCGTTATAGACATATCTTCGGATCGCGGTCAGGCTGTCCGCCGTATTGGTGTTGCCGTAGGTTTCGAGCGTACCGCCAAGATGCCTCACACCGCCCGCGAACATCGGTTTCGCGCGTTCCACGCAGTCGCCATAGAGCATCGTGAAGTACAGAAACGGCGCTTCCTCCGTGCATACGTCGTACTCCAGCTTCTCCTGCCGCGCGAGCAGCGCAATGTACCGCCCCAGCTCGGAAAGATACGCCTGATAGAAACGCTCATAGTCGTCGTACCTTGACAGCGCGCCTGACGCGATGAATCCGTTCAGGCAGTGGAGCAGGTTGACCGCTCCGCTGGGCGTGCCGAAACTCTGCCCGTACAAAATGTACTCGCCGCAGCCGAACGGCAGATAGCGAGCGGCCGTCTCCTCATCCACCCGGAACGCGTTCATGACGGCGGGGATGTTCACGTCGTCATTGTAGAGGATTGGGTAGGTCACGCCGTCGCCCAGCATCTCGATTGCTTTGTCGTACAAGCGCGCGTCCATCCCGTCGTAGAACCGGAACGTCAACTGAGGGAGGATGTCCCGAAGTTCGTGGGATGCTTTCAGCCCCAGCATCGCGAAGCGGTCGGCGGCGGGCTCATTTTTACGGCCTCGCCCGCCCAGCGCGATGCGCCCGTCCCACGCAGGACCGCGCTCGATCACCAGTTCCCACAGGTTTTTCACCAGCGCGCAGGCCGTTTCCTCGCTCAGTTCCCCGGAGGCGAGGTCGGCTTCCAGATACCCGCCCAGGTACTCGTCCGGCCGCCCGTAGTTGAACGAACCGGCCAGCACATAGTAGAGGTACGAAAGCTGCATCGCCTGCCACATCGTCTTCGGCGGGCGATCGGAGATCCACCGAAGGTTCTCCGCCATCTTGGTAAGCCGCGCGGCGCGAACGGCGTCCGCCGTTTCCGCCAGCAGTGAAAGTTGAGCCGCGTACCTTTGGCAGATGTCGGCAAAATCCGTCAGCGCGGCGACGAGCGCGCCGAAGAGCGGCGGATTTTCCGGCATTTTTTCTTCCATACGCCGTTTCAGGCCGCCGACGCCGAGGCACAAGAGCGCCTCCGGGTCAGCCTGCGAACCCGCCATGCGGTACAGCGGGAACCCAACGCCCGGTTCCTTGTCCAGCGGGCCGTGGGTCAGCGTTTCCCGCATCTCCGGCGTGTAGCACGCCTTGATTTTTTCGTTGGTGGTCATTCCGCGCCAGTACGCGCGCAAGTCTTCGATCTCCGCCCGCTCCGCCTCGCCCAGGGAGGGATCGTTTTGAAGCGCGTCCAGCCGCGCCTCATCGCAATAGTATCCGACGCCGCTGACCAGCCGCTCCGGCGCGAAGCCGACCGCGAACTCCGTGCGCCGCCCGACCAAGAGATCGTTCCCGCGCGGCGGCAGCAGCTGCGCCTCAAACTGAAGCCGGAGGCACTCGGCCTCCCGCGCGGCGGGGTCGCCCGCGAGGGCTTCGTGGGCGCGGGTAAAAGCCAGCAGGAATTCCAATTGTTCACGCGCGGATCGCGCGGAGGGCAGCGCGCGCGTCGTCCGTTCGGTCCAGTCCATGTTCATCCGCCCCCTTGGGTTGCTATCCCAATTATATCCGCCCAGTTGACGCGATTCTACTTGAATACGGCATATAATGATGGTATATTGACATTCCGGGAGGGATGCGCATGCGGATTCTGAAGGGTTGTGAACTGTTCAACGCCCATGGGTATCACGTCGCCGAGACGCGCCTGTCCACAGACGCGCCGACATTCTGGCATGCGCATGATTTTTTTGAACTGTTTCTTGTAACGGCTGGGCGCGTACAGCACCTGACGAACGGGGCGGAGCAGCCGCTATCCGAGGGGACGATGTGGCTGGTGCGCCCGGAGGATACGCACTGTTTCCGACGGATCGGCGCGGGAGAGACCGCGTTCATCAACCTCGCGTTCCATCCGGATGCGTATGGGGCGGCGTGCCGGATGTTTGAAACCTGCGGCGGGGAACTCCCGGACGTAAGGATGGGGACGGTTCCGCCCGCGCTCCGGCGCGCGCTGGAGGCGCGGATCCAGTTCCTGTCCGACGCGGCGGCTTCGCCTTCCCGGCTGCCCGCGGGCGGCCTTCTGATGGGCGTTCTTCTGGACGCGCTGTGCTACCTCGCGGGGTTCGCGGGTTCCGGAACGGAGGCTCCGCTGTGGCTGACGCGCGCGATGGATCAGATGCGCGCCCCGGACAACGCGCGGTCAGGCATCAAGCGCATGGTTGCGCTCTCCGGCCGGAGCCAGGAAACACTCTGCCGCGCGATGAAGCGGTTTACCGGCGTCACACCATCGGAATACGTCAACGCGATCCGGCTATCGGAAGCCGCCAAACTCCTCCGAAACACCGGCATGCGCGTTCTCGACATCCAGCTGGAATGTGGGTTTGAATGCACTTCCCACTTCAACGAACGGTTCAGGCGGGCGTTCGGCCAGTCGCCATCCAAATACCGCCAACAGAACCGGACGGCGGTCGATCCCAGGGCGAACCCCGGATGAAACCGCCGCATTGTGCATAGACCAATCCAAAATACTCATTACTCCTCGAACCGTGTCTTTGCGGGCAAGGCGCTGTCACCCTCCGCTTAACGTAGTGCTACGCTCCCCTCGGTTCCTGGCTTCGCATGAACACCTCCCGGTTCTTTGGAGAAATTCACATTTTCATCTGGTATAACAACCGGCGCGATGATTGCCGATATTCGATTCCGGGCCTGGGCGGAGGGGGAAGCGCAACAGCCCGATACGCGCCGTCTGCCGAAACAGCCGGACGGACGCTGCGCGTGACCGCCTGATGATCGTCCGGGTGCGGCTATACATTCGGACTGCCGTTTTCCTAAAACGGCGGGGCGCCTGGTTTATACTGTCCGACTGATCACCACTCGCGCCTGAACTCGTACAGGTTGATCGCCTCTCCGCTCGGTCCCAGCAGCGAGGCGGCGCGCAGGCCGCCCAGCGGCGCGTCGCATTCCACCATCAAGCCCGTCGACTCGGAAGCCGTCAAGAAAGCCGCGCGGGAGACGCGCGGGCTCGTCACCATCGAAAACCACAACGTGATCGGTGCGCTGGGTTCCGCGGTCGCGGAAGTGCTCGCGGAAGAAGGCGGCGGCGTCCCTTTTAAGCGCATCGGCGTTTGGGACGAGTTCGGGCAGGTCGGCTCGATGGACGACCTCAAAAAGCACTTTCGCATGACCGCGGACGACATCGCCGGGCAGGTCGGTGCGCTGCTGTCATAGCGTCCTCAAGTGGTCAATCATTTACGGCCGCTTGGGAGCATGGAGTCCTTCATCCAGCAGTACCCACTACGCCTCAGGCGGATTCGGGTACGGACGACGCATCCGGTAAAGGGAAAGGTTCCGGAAGCGACGCCGTTTTTGGCGATGGTATGGGTTCCGGTGCGGGCGTGCCGTCCGGTGCGGGCGTGCCGTCCGGTGCGGGCGTGATATCCGGTGCGGGCGTGCCGTCCTGCATGGCCGTGGTTTCCGGCACGGAGGCAATGTCCGGCGCAGGGGTAATAATCGGTATGGCAGTGTTTCGGGGCAGATCGGAGGCTTTGTTGGACAGTGCGATCAGATCGCCGCGGACATACGCCTTGTCGCCTTGCCAAGAGATGCCGTACCAGTCGCCGTCCGGCATGCTGACGCAGCTCACAATCGACAGGACCGTGTCACGGTCGACTGTATCGACCACACGTCCCTGGGTTGAGGGTTGCGCGCGCAAGCGGACGTTGTCTTTTTGCGCGGTGGCTTCCGCATGAAGGCGCACCTCGGCGGGCGGCCGCGAGTCCGGATCAGTCGTCTCGGGCGA
>CAZNPZ010000097.1:0-5092 GCA_964575255.1 uncultured Oscillospiraceae bacterium | reverse complement strand
CAGCGTGGATTTCCCGCTGCCGGACGCGCCGATGATGCACACCACGTCGCCCTTCTCCGCCGTCATGCTGACGTCCAGCAGCACCTCGTGGTCGCCGAAACTCTTTTTCAGGTGTTCCACGCGGATGATCGGGCCGGTCATGGCTTCGCCCCCTTCCGTACCCGGATGACCGCCTTGCTGTCGGTCTGGCTGCCGAGAACAACGTAGTTGTCCGGGCCGTCCATCCTGCGCTCAATCCAGCGGAGCAGCCGCGTGATGGTGTAGGTCAGGATCAGGTAGATGACTGCGGTGATGAAGAACACCTCAAAGTATTTGAAGTAGGTGCCTGCGGCGGACTTCGACTGGAAGAACAGCTCCGATACCGAGATCACGTTGAGCACGCTGGAATCCTTGATGTTGACGATGAACTCGTTGCCGATCGAGGGCATGATGTTGCGGATCGCCTGCGGGAGTACCACGGAGGTCATCGTCTGCCAATGGGTCATGCCGATCGAATGCGCCGCCTCTGTCTGGCCTGAATCCACCGAGATGATGCCGCCGCGGATGATCTCCGCCATGTACGCGCCGGTATTGACCGACACGATCAGGATCGCCGCCGCGAGGTTGGGGAGCTTCAGCCCCAGATACTGCATCGCGCCGTAGTAGATGACCATCGCCTGCACGATCATCGGCGTGCCGCGGAAGACTTCGATGTACGCGCCCAGCAGCCCGTGCGAGAATCGGACCAGCGCGCGTTTTAAAAAGCCCGCGCCGTCCCTGGGCTCGGTGGAGCGCGCGATGGCGACCAGGAGGCCGATGCCAAAGCCGAGCACCGTACCGGTCAGCGCCACGATCAGCGTCGTAACCGTGCCGCTGACAAACAGCGACCCGTACTGCTCAAGGATGTAACCAACCCAGCCGAAGAAGGTCGTGGGCACTGAGAAAACCTCCGCTCGTTACAAGTACAATGCTTCCGTTTTGATGGATGAATAGATACTGCCAGCCGATGCGTGTTGCACGCTGCCGCCTTCTGGAAACCCCATCGTCCTTTCCAGACAACCTCATCGTCTTCTTCAATCGTTCCCGGCGACATGTGCGTCGGGAACGCATATCCTCCACCAGTGCGCACGCTGGTGGAGGAAATCGTACCGCAAGTCAGCGAGCCGCCCGGAAATCCGTGAGGATCTCAGGTCTTAGCAGACTTTTCCGATGCAGATGAACGCCGCGAAGCGGATTCCATCTACACCGAAGAAAAGCCGCGAAGCGGGTTTTCTTCGCTTATTTGGAGAGCGGCTGCGCCGAGATGCACGCGTCCATGAGCGCCAAACGCTGTTCCTTGGTGATTCCGGCGAGAATCTCGTTGATCTTCGCGGTCAGTTCGCTGCCCTTCTTGAGGCCGACCGCCACCGCGATGTCTTCCGGCGAGGCGGTAAAGCCCTTGCCGTCCGCAAAAGTGACGAACGCGAGATCCGGGTTGGAACCCACCGCCGCCATCGCGCCGGGGCGCTCGGAGATGTAGCCGTCGATCGCGCCTGCCGAGAGCGCCACAATCATCGCCGGGAAGGTCTCCATCGCGGTCTGTTTGTCCACGCCGGGGATCTGGTCAATCACGGTGTAGTGGAAGGTGTTCAACTGGGCGGTGATCTTCGCTGCGGTGAAGTCGGAAAGCTGTGTGGCGGCGGCGAAGGGGCTGTCCTTGCGCACGACGACCACCAGATCACTCTCATAATAGGGATCGGAGAAGTCCAGCGTCTGCTGGCGCTCGGCGGTGGGGCTCATGCCCGCGATGATCGCGTCGATGTCGCCCGACTGCACCGCCATCGGCAGGCCGTCCCACGCGGTCTTGACCACTTCGAGATCCATGCCCAGACCATCGGCGATCATCTTGGCGATGCGCACGTCGTAGCCATCGGCGTATCCGCCCGCGGCGATGGGCACGGCGGTGTCGCTCGGATCGGCCTGCGTCCAGTTGAAGGGGGCGTAGTCGCACTCCATGCCGACGCGCAGCGTCGCGGTCGACGCACTGGCGCCGAAGAGCATCAATGCCGCGAGAACCAGAATCAGAGTCCTTTTCATGATGAACCCTCCCGATAATAAAAATAGCGACCGAAGCTCAATCACTTCGGCCGCCTCTACGCGGCGTATGCGATAGCGCTCCACAATGCGTTCATTGTGACAGACGACGACATATTCTGCCGGCATCCAGCGACCCCTCGCTCAAACGGGGAACCGCTTCGGCGGGCCGACCCTTTCACGCGAACGTCCGCGCCCTTTGAGGGGCTGTTTTCGCGCTACTTATGAGGCCCGCGCCTCTATCCAATGAATGACCTGCATACAGTCATTCATTTTTATCAGTGTAACGCCGCCGGCCATTCATGTCAATGCCCCAAAGGTTAATTCCAATAGAAAACACCACGCCGACGGCGCGCGCCACTGTGTTATCAACATGACAAATTTCAGACCCTTTACAGGCCGCGGTTTGCAAGTCCAAACAAGTATGCTATAATAACTAGAAGCGATTTTTGGCGGGGGAATGACCATGTCGAAACCGGAACCGTCCGCGGCGCGTCAAAGACTTATCTTGGCGTCCGGCTCGCCCCGGCGGCTGGAGCTTCTGACGCGGATGGGACTAACGTTTACGGTGCTCACGCCCGATGTGGACGAGCGGGTGGACGCGCCGCCGCGCGAAGCGGTCATGATCCTCGCGCGAAGAAAGGCGATGGCCGCCGCGGAAGGACTGGCGGAGGGCGTTATCCTCGCGGCCGACACGCTGGTGGCGGTGGACGGCGAGGCGATGGGGAAACCCTGCGACAGGGAAGAGGCCCGGATGATGCTTCGCAGGCTTTCGGGCCGGGAGCACGAGGTGTTCACCGGCGTATGCCTGCTGGATGCCGCCACCGGGCGGCAGGCGCTGCACGCGGAGCGCACCGGCGTCGTGTTCCGGGCACTGACGGAAGAGGAAATCGAAGCCTATGTCGCGACCGGCGAGCCGATGGACAAGGCAGGCGCCTACGGCATCCAGGGCGGCGCTTCCGGTTTTGTGACGGAGCTTCACGGTTCGTTTGAAAATGTGATGGGCCTCCCGGTGGGTTCGGTGGGCCTGATGCTGAAAAAATTCCTGTGATACGGAGGAGGGCGCGCTGATGGGCCTCTTGACCGGCAACTTCCTGGGGATCGACCTCGGTTCCAGCAACACCACGGTCTTCCTGGGCGGGGAGGGCGTCGTGCTGCGTGAACCTACCCAGGTGCTGGCGCTCAGGTCCGACCCGGAGTCAGTCCTCGCCATCGGGCACGAGGCGAAGGCGATGCTGGGCCGCTCGTCAGGCGAGGCGGTGCTGGTTTCACCGGTGATGGACGGCGCGGTGACCGACGTGGACATGGCCGCGCTGATCACGTTGGCATTCCTCGAAAAGGTCATCGGGCGCAGGAAATCGCTGGACAAGACGATGCTGATGATGAGTATGTCGCAGGGCCTGACCAAGGTGGAGAAGGACGCGCTTTCACAGGTCGCAAAGCTCACCGGCGCGCGAAACCCGCAACTCGTGCGCGCCCCGCTCGCGGCCGCGCTGGGTTCGGGGCTTACCGTGGACACGCCCCGCGGCGCGATGATCGTGACACTGGGCGGCGGCACGACCGAGATCGCGGTGCTTTCAAGGGGCGGCGTGGTCGCGGCCCGTTCGATGCGCACAGGCGGCCTGTCCTTCGACGAGGCGATCCTGCGCTTCGTCCGCAGGCGCAAGAACGTTTTGATCGGTCTGCGCACGGCGGAAGATCTGAAGTGTGACATCGGCTCGGCGCTGCTCCCGGAGTATGACGTGGACAGCGACGACCCGGAGGATCTGGAGCCGTTCGAGCGGAGCGAATTCGCGCGGCTGGAGGCCTCGGAACACGCCGAGGCGCTGGCGACGCGCTTCCCGACCTACGCGGTCGCGCCGGGGGAGCCGGTGGGCGAGACGGTGCTTTTGAAAGGTCGCGACGCCAAGTCCGGCAAGCCGGTCACCGTGCCCATCACTACCCGCGAACTGGCGCTGGCGCTTCGGGAACCGGTGCGCGTGCTGGTGGACGCGCTGCGCGACGCCATTGGGCGCGTGCCGCCGGAGCTGGCCGCGGACATCGCAGAGGACGGCATCCGCCTTTCGGGCGGCGGCGCGCTGATGCAGGGGTTGCCGGAGCTTTTGTCTGCGAAGCTGGAACTTCCCGTCTCCGTCGACGAACACCCGCAGGACGACGTGGCGCTGGGCCTGGGCCGTCTGGCCGAGGACGACCGGCTTTTGAAACTCGCGGTCGAGGCGGGCTCGGTCGAAGGGTAAAGCCGACGCATCCTTTATCTTTAGGAGAAGTGAACGATGGCCAAGACGGTCAAACAGCGCATGGGACAAAAAAAGAAGAAAAGCGGCCGATGGGGGCGCATCGCGTTTGCGATGCTGGTGCTCGCGGCGGTGCTCGCGCTGGTCTTCTTCCTTCTGATGCGAGAGCCGGGGCGCGTATCCCTCGCCGAAAACGCGGCGGGTTCACTTTTCTCCCCGGTGGTGACCTGGGTGAATTCCGCCACCACATACCTTCGCGACGTGGCGCTGGGCGTCCGGGACTACGTCAAAATGGGTCAGGATCTGGAGGATGCCCGGCGCCAGATCACCGACCTGAAACTGGAAATCGTGGGCATGCAGGAAGAGGCGCTGGAGAACGACCGGCTGAAGAGCCTCCTCGCCGCCAAGGAAAGCGCCGCCGGGCAGAACCCTGTGCCCGCGAAGGTCGTCGCCCGCGATCCGGGCGTATGGTTTGACACGTTCGTCATCGACGTGGGTACGTCAAGCGGCGTCACCCAGAACATGGCGGTGGTCACTGGCGATGGGCTGGTGGGCCGCGTGTTCGAGGTTGGCGCGAACTACGCCAGGGTTTTAAGCCTGATTGACGCGCGCTCCGCCGTCGCCTGCCTGATCGAGCGCACCCGCGACAACGGCGTCATGCGCGGCAAGATCGAGACGTATTCGCAGACCCCGGAGTGCAACATGTACTACCTGCCCACGGTCTCGGACGTCGCGCCGGGAGACGTGGTTCTGACCTCCGGCGTCGACACGCTGTTTCCCAAGGGCATCAAGGTGGGCACGGTGAC
>CAZNPZ010000096.1:0-5230 GCA_964575255.1 uncultured Oscillospiraceae bacterium | reverse complement strand
ACCGCCAGAAGGGCACCGGCAACGCGCGCCATCACTCCCGCAGGGCGCCGCAGTTTGCCCACGGCGGCATGGTGTTCGCCCCGACCCCGCGCGACTACACGATGTCCGTGCCCCGCAAAGTGCGTAGACTCGCCATGAAGTCCGCGCTGACCTCCAAGGTCGTCGACGGCGATTTCATCGTGCTCGACAAGCTGGAGCTCACAGAAGTCAAGACCCGCGAAATCGCCGCCATGCTCAAGGCGCTGGGCGCGAGCCGCAAGGCGCTGATCCTGACCCAGGGCGTCGACGAGAACGTGAAGCGCGCCGCGGCCAACATCCCCGGCGTCACCGTCGCGTTCATCGAGCGCGAGAGCGGCAGCCTCAACGTGCTGGACATCCTGAACCACGACAAATTCATCGCGACGCTGGGCGCCGTGAAGATGGCCGAGGAGGTGTACGAATAATGAAGAGTCCGTACGACATCATCCTTCGCCCGGTGCTCACCGAAAAGAGCTACGACGGCATGAACGAGAAGAAGTACGCGTTCGAAGTGGCCATTGACGCCGGAAAGACCGAGATCAAAATGGCGGTGGAGACCATCTTCGGCGTGAAGGTCAAATCGGTCAACACGATGCGCGTCGAGGGCAAGCTGAAGCGGCAGGGCAAGACCGAAGGCCGCCGCCCTGAGCGCAAGAAAGCCTACGTCACGCTGACCGAGGCCTCCAAGGGCATCGAGTTCTTCGAAGGCATGGCGCAATAAAGGAGGAGGAACGCGAAATGGCCATTCGAGTGTATAAGCCGACCTCGCCCGCAAGGCGCTTCATGTCGGTGCTAACCTTTGAGGAGATCACCACGTCCACGCCGGAAAAATCGCTTACGACCGACCTGCGCCACAAGTCCGGCCGCAACAAGCAGGGCAAGATCACCGTTCGCCATCAGGGCGGCGGCGCCCGGCGCAAGTACCGCATCATCGACTTCCGCAGGAACAAGGACGGCGTGCCCGCGAAAGTCGCCACCATCGAGTACGACCCGAACCGCACCTGCTTCATCGCCCTGCTCCACTACGCCGATGGCGAGAAACGCTACATCCTGGCGCCTCTGGGCCTCAAGGTGGGCGACACCGTCACCAGCGGCAGCGGCTCCGACATCAAGCCCGGCAACTGCCTGCCCATCTCCGACATCCCGCTGGGCACGCTGATGCACAACGTGGAGATCAAGCCCGGCAAGGGCGGCCAGATGGTTCGCTCCGCCGGCACCGCCGCCCAGCTGATCGCCAAGGAAGGCACACTCGCGCAGGTGAGACTGCCCTCCGGCGAAGTCCGCAAGGTGCCAATGAACGCCCGCGCCACGATCGGCCAGGTTGGCAACACCGACCACATGAACGTGCGCATCGGCAAGGCCGGACGCCAGCGCCACCTGGGCATCCGCCCCACCGTCCGCGGCGTCGTCATGAACCCCTGCGACCACCCGCACGGCGGCGGCGAAGGCCGCTCCCCGGTCGGCATGCCGGCTCCGATGTCCCCGTGGGGCAAGAAGACCCAGGGCGTCAAGACCCGGAAGCACCGCAAGTACTCCAACAAGATGATCGTCAAGAGAGCCGGCAAGTGACCGGTATCGCCACGCAAGGAGGCCGTAAGAAATGAGCAGATCGATCAAGAAGGGCCCGTTCATCCAGCCGGTGCTGCTTGAGCGCGTCAAGGCCATGAATGTGAGCGGCGATAAGAAGGTCATCAAGACCTGGTCGCGCGCATCCACCATTTTCCCGGATTTCGTGGGCCACACCATCGCGGTCCATGACGGCCGCAAGCACGTTCCCGTGTACGTGACGGAGGACATGGTGGGCCACAAGCTGGGCGAATTCGCCCCCACCCGCACCTTCCGCGGACATGCCGGCGAAAAAGCGTCCGCGCGCAAGTAAGGAGGAGGAGCATTTATGGCAACCAGAACACGCGAGAAGGCCGCGGCTCACAAGCAAAGCGCCGACAAGCGCCCCCGCGCCACCGCCAAATATATCCGGATCTCCGCCCGCAAAGTACAGGTCGTCATCGACCTGATCCGCGGGAAGTCGGTTGACGAAGCACTGGCCATCCTGGCCTACACCCCGAAGAGCGCCTCGCCGGTCGTCGAGAAGCTGCTGAGTTCGGCCATCGCAAACGCCGAGAACAACCTGCAGCTGGACCGCGGAAGCCTGTACGTGGCCGAGGTCTACGCCAATCAGGGCCCGACCCTGAAGCGTTACTGGGCGCGTTCCCACGGCAGGGCCGACGTGATCCTGAAGCGCAGCAGTCACATCACCATCGTCCTGGACGCTGCGAAGTGACGGGCAAGACGAGATAACAGGAGGGAAACCAATGGGCCAGAAGGTTAATCCCCACGGCGCGCGCGTCGGTGTCATCCTGGACTGGAGCACCAAGTGGTACGCTGGGAAGAAGGATTTTTCCAATAACCTGATCGAGGATTACAAGCTGCGCAAGATGCTCAAGGACAAACTGAACATCGCGGGCGTCTCCCACATCGACATCGAGCGCGCCGGCACCAAGCTGACCGTCAGCGTCTTTACCGCCAAGCCCGGCATCGTGATCGGCAAGGGCGGCGCGGGCGTCGAGACGCTCAAAAAGCAGGTGGAGGACTTCACCGGCAAGTCGGTGAACCTCAACATCTTGGAGATCAAGAGTCCCGAAACCAATGCCCAGCTGGTCGCAGAGAACATCGCGCAGCAGCTGGAAAAGCGCGTGTCCTTCCGCAGAGCGATGAAGCAGTCCATTAGCCGCGCGATGAAGGCCGGCGCGAAGGGCGTCAAGACCAGCGTCGCGGGTCGCCTCGGCGGCGCGGACATCGCCCGCACCGAAGGTTACCACGAGGGATCGATCCCGCTGCAGACGCTGCGCGCCAACATCGACTACGGCTTCTGCGAAGCCAAGACCACCTACGGGCGCATCGGCGTCAAGGTGTGGATCTACAAGGGGCAGATCCTGCCCAAGCCCAAGAAGACCGCGACCCCCGCGCCCGCGCGGAGGGTTGAAGGAGGGAAATAAGTCATGCTGATGCCCAAGAGAGTCAAGCGCCGCAAGGTTTTCCGCGGCCGCATGAAGGGCAAGGCCCAGCGCGGCAATTTCCTGGCTTACGGTGATTTCGGCCTCGTGGCCACCGAGCCCGGCTGGATCACCTCCAACCAGATTGAGGCGGCCCGTCAGGCGATGACCCACCACACCAAGCGCGGCGGCCAGGTCTGGATCAAGATCTTCCCGGATAAGCCGGTCACCGCGAAGCCGGCCGAGACCCGAATGGGTTCCGGTAAAGGCGCGCCTGAGTACTGGGTCGCGGTTGTGAAGCCGGGCCGGGTGCTGTTCGAGATGAAGGACGTGGAAGAAGCAGTCGCCCGCGAAGCGCTCCGCCTCGCCGGACACAAGCTGCCCATCCAGACGAAATTCATCGTGCGCGAGAAAAAGAACGAGTCGGGTGGTGAAGAGCAATGAAAACCAACGAATTGAAGGAACTCCAAATCAAGACGACGGATCAGCTCGACACCGATCTGAAGAATAAAAAGACCGAGCTGTTCAACCTTCGCTTTCAGCTGGCCACCGGACAGCTGCAGAACACCTCCGCGATTCAGCACGTAAAGCGCGACATCGCACGCATGAAGACCATCATCCGCCAGCGCGAGCTTAAAGCGTGATGCGAAAGGAGGAAGCGAAGAAAATGGAAATGGCCGAGCAGAGAGGTATCCGCAAGACCCGCGTGGGCGTCGTCGTCTCCGACAAGATGGACAAGACCATCGTCGTCGAGATCCGCACCCGCGTTAAGCATCCGCTTTATGGGAAAATCATGAACCGTACCGAAAAGTTCAAGGCCCACGACGAGGAGAATTCCTGCGGCGTCGGCGACACGGTGCGCATCATGGAAACCCGACCGCTGTCCAAAGACAAGCGCTGGCGCCTGGTAGAGATCGTCGAAAAGGCGAAGTAGACCGGGGCACACGACAAGGAGGATTACAATGATTCAGCCGCAAACCCGCTTAAAGGTCGCCGACAATTCCGGCGCCAAGGAAATCATGTGCTTCCGGGTGCTGGGCGGATCGTTCCGCCGTTCCGGCGGCATCGGCGACGTGATCGTCGCCGCGGTCAAGTCGGCCACGACCGGCGGCACCGTCAAGAAGGGTGATGTGGTCAAGGCCGTCATCGTGCGGACGCGCAAGCAGTACCGCCGTCCGGACGGAAGCTACATCCGCTTTGACGACAACGCCGCGGTCATCATCAACGACGCCAAGCAGCCCCGCGGCACCCGCATCTTCGGGCCCGTCGCGCGTGAGCTCCGCGAGAAGGATTATATGAAAATCATCTCGCTGGCGCCCGAAGTGCTGTAGGAGGTACGAAGCATGAACGCACCCAAGGCGAATCCCAAGCTGCACGTGAAAACCGGCGACACGGTCGTCGTGATTTCGGGCAAGGACAAGGGCAAGCAGGGCAAGATCCAGAAGGCCTACCCGGCCACCGGCCGCGTGGTCGTCGAAGGCGTGGCGATCGTCAAGCGCCACCAGAAGCCCCGCGGACAGGGCATGCCTGGCGGCATCATCAACAAAGAAGCGGCAATTCCGTCTTCCAAGGTAATGCTCGTCTGCCCCGCCTGCAAGGAACCCACCCGCATCGGGCACACGTTCCTTGAGATCGACGGCAAGACCAAAAAGGTTCGCATCTGCAAACGCAAAAACTGCGGCGCGCAGATCGACCAGTAGAGGAGGGAGGACTGACAATGGCACGACTCAAGGAGAAGTATACCGCCGAAGTTATTCCTGCCCTCAAGCAGAAGTTCGGCTACAAGAACGTCATGGAGATTCCCCACCTGGAAAAGGTGGTCATCAACATGGGCTTGGGCGACTGCAAGGACAACGCCAAGGCCATGGAAGTCGCCATCGCCGAGCTGACCGCGATCGCCGGCCAGAAGCCGCTGGTGACCAAGGCCAAGAAGTCCGTCGCGAACTTCAAAGTCCGCGCCGGCATGAACGTAGGCGCCAAGGTTACGCTGCGCGGCAACCGCATGTACGAGTTCACCGACAAGCTTATGAACATCGTGCTGCCCCGCGTCCGCGACTTCCGCGGCGTATCCGTCAAGGCGTTTGACGGCCGCGGCAACTACGCGCTGGGCGTACGCGAGCAGCTGATCTTCCCCGAAATCGAGTATGACAAAGTTGACAAGATTCGCGGCATGGAGATGATCTTCGTCACCACCGCCAAGACCGACGAAGAAGCCAGGG
>CAZNPZ010000095.1:0-5424 GCA_964575255.1 uncultured Oscillospiraceae bacterium | reverse complement strand
TTTCATTGAATCGGCGGTACAGCCAAACGATTTGCACGTTTTGCGTGCTTTTTGCATGCGTTTTCAAAAGGCGATCCATATAGGATTCAACCATGTCCGCCGTCCGCGATCACTACGGATGACGATCCGCCCAGCGTGGGGCATTGAGATCACGTAGATCGTCCGCGACATCATGTTCGACTTCGAGGTTGGCAAGGGGCTGAGGAGCGCGATGCGCCTGACCCCGAACAACGCCCGCGAGTTCACGCGGCCGCCGTTGCTCTGCTCCGGGCCGTACCTTAGCGGCATGCTGGAGGTGTTCGAGGGCGCGGCGAAGGCCGGCGCGGACTTCCTTCCCAAGGAATTGGTCGAAATGATGCTGTTGACGCTTGAGGGCAAATTTCTGCCCGCGGAATACGGCCCGTAGCCGCGCGACCGGTTCCGCATATCCCGACACAAGACACGCCGGTTCCCAGGGCATCCGCGGACGCTATGGGAACCGGGCTTTTTGCGCGCCGGTTGTACATGTTGTACAACGGGGTCAAGCGGCTCGGTGGCGGCGCTCTCACAATATATGGATCGCGCGTGCGGAAACTGTCGCCATATCGTCGCCACACAACCGACACAACAACCTGGATGTAAATTGATTAACAAAAACATTAATCGAATCGGAGAAAACGTCTTATCGATTATCATTTACATAATGAGCATATCTTATAAATTCTTCTGGCTTGAAATAACAGTATTGACAGCGATTCTGTTTTTTGATATACTCCATGTGCAATCAGGTTAATCGATCAACCATTAGATTAATCGATCAAACACAGCGGGGGATTACAAAGCATGATGAAAGCACGCGTTACCCTCGAACGGGCCTTCCAGATCGGAAACGTGGACGACCGGATGTATGGCTCTTTCGTGGAACACCTCGGCCGCTGCGTGTACGACGGCCTGTACGAGCCGGGCCATCCCGAAGCGGATGAAAACGGCTTCCGAAAAGACGTTGCCGCGCTGGTCAAAGAGCTGAACATCCCGATCATCCGCTACCCCGGCGGAAACTTCGTCTCCGGCTACCGCTGGGAGGACGGCGTGGGCCCGGTGGAAGACCGGCCCAAACGGCTGGACCTCGCGTGGCGGACGCTGGAGGATAATTCCATCGGCGTCAACGAGTTCGCGAAGTGGTGCAAGATGGTGGGCAGCCAGATCATGATGGCGGTCAACCTGGGTACCCGCGGCACCGAGGCGGCGCTGGATCTCCTGGAATACTGCAACCACTCCGGCGGGAGCGCGCTCAGCGACCTGCGCATCCGGCACGGCGCGAAAGACCCGCACAACATCAAGGTGTGGTGCCTGGGCAACGAGATGGACGGCCCCTGGCAGACCGGCCACAAGACGCCGGAGGAATACGGCCGCCTTGCGGTGGAGACCGCGCGCGCGATGAAAGTCATTGACCCCACGATCCAGTTGGTTTCCTGCGGCTCCTCCCACACCAAGATGCCCACCTTCCCGGTCTGGGAAGTCGAGACCCTCTCCCACACCTACGACGCGGTGGACTTCGTGTCGCTGCACCAGTATTTCCAGAATAGCGACGGGGACACCGAAAACTTCCTGGCCTGCTCGATGGAGACCGACCACTTCATCAAGACCGTCGTCGCCGCCTGCGATTACGTTAAGGCGAAGAAGCGCGGCAAGAAGGATCTGATGCTCAGCTTCGACGAGTGGAACGTGTGGTATCACACCCTCGCGTCAGACAAGGACGAGATGGAAAACCGGCCTTGGCAGAAGGCGCCGCATCTGTTGGAGGACGTGTACACATTCGAGGACGCGCTGGCGGCGGGCTGTGTGCTGATTACCTTCCTGAAGCACGCCGACCGGGTCAGGATGGCGTGTCTGGCGCAGCTGATCAACGTCATCGCGCCCATCATGACCGAGCACGGCGGCGGCGCGTGCCGTCAGACGATCTTCTACCCGTTCCTGCACGCCTCGCTCTACGGCCGCGGCACGGCGCTTCTGCCGGTCGTGATGAGCCCGAAGCACGACACAAAGGACTTTACCGACGTCTCCTACCTGGAGACCGTCGCGGTCTTCAACGAGGAAAAGGAAGAGGTCACGCTGTTCGCGGTGAACCGAAGCCTGACCGAGGACATGCTGGTCGACCTCGACCTCAAGGGTTTCGATGAATATAAACCGTTCGAGCACATCGTGCTGGAGAACGACGACCTGCGCGCGGTCAACACCGTCAAGCTGCCCGGAACCGTGAAACCCGCGATCCGCACCGGCTCCATTCAGGACGGAAACCAGCTGAACCTGCATCCGGCGTCCTGGAATGTGGTGCGCTTTAGGAAGGCGTAAGCGCGCGTTACGCGCGTTGGCGTAGAATCCAATCAACGAGAAAGGCGAGGGAGTCTACATGAAGAGATTTCTGGCGATCCTGCTCACGGCCCTGATGCTGATGTCGTTCGCGACGATCACCGCATCCGCGGCGGAACCCACCAAGATCACGTTCTGGACGTTCCAGGAACTGCACGTCTCTTTCTACGAGGAGATGGCAAAGGAATGGAATGAGAAGTATCCCGACCGGCCGATCGAACTCGAAGCCACGGCGCTGCCCTATGACGACATGCACAACAAGCTGACCATCGCGCTCCAGTCCGGCGTCGGCGCACCCGACCTGGTGGACATCGAGATCGGCAAGTTCGCCAACTACCTCAAGGGCACGCCGCAGCTGGTTCCGATCAACCGCGTCGTGGAGCCGGAGCTTGACAACATCGTCCGCTCCCGCGTGGACATCTATTCCAAGGACGGCAACTTCTACGGCATCTGCTTCCACATCGGCGCGGCCGTCATCTACTACAATGACAAGCTGTGCAAGGAAGCCGGCGTGGACTACACCCAGATCAAGACCTGGGATCAGTATCATGAGGCAGGCAAGAAATTCCTGGCCGCCACCGGCAAGCCCTTCGGCACCGTCGAGACCGGCGACCCGTGGCACCTGTGGCCGCTGATCGCGTCCCAGGGCGGCGACCTTCTGGACAAGGACGGCAACCCCAACATCGCCTCCCCCGAAATGGAGAAGGCCCTTGCCTACAATCAGGAGCTGCTCAAGGAAGGCGTCCTGGCCATCGCGCCCGGCTCCGGCCACCACTCCGAGGAGTACTACGGCCTGATGGACAGCGAATCCTTCGGCTCGGTCATCATGCCGATGTGGTACATGAACCGCTTCACCGATTACATGCCTGACCTCAAGAAGGAAATCGCCATCGCGCCGCTGCCCGTGTGGGAAGAGGGCCAGCCCCGTTCCGTCGGCCTCGGCGGCACCGGCACCTGCGTGACCAACCAGGCCAAGGACCCCGAACTGACGATGGACTTCCTGGCGTTCGCGAAGCTGTCCAAGGAAGGCAACATCCAGATCTGGAAGCTGCTGGGCTTTGACCCGATCCGCACCGAAGTCTGGTCCCTGCCGGAAGTTCGCGACGATGTCAACAAGTTCACCGAGTACTACATCAACAACCCCTTCGACGTGCTGCTTCAGATCAAGGACGAGATTCCCGCCATTCATGTCGCCGAGGCGCTGCCGCCCACGATGGACGCGCTGAAGAACTCCGTGCTCTTCCGCGCCTATGAGGATCTGGCGGACCTGAAGACCATGCTGCCTGAGGAGAACGCCAAGATCGTCGTCGGATAACCAACCTTTCGCGCCTGGCCGACCGGCCTTTGGCCGGTCGGCCTGATGCCTATCATGAGTCATGTTTCCATACCGTTGGAAGAATCCCGAACCGTCCGGCGCGCCACGTGGGGATTCATCCCTGTCGGGTGCGCCGGGGAAGCAACGCAAAGGGTTTGCATTCTGACCGAGGGGTGATGCCGCAATGAAGAACCGCAAGGGGTTCCGTTCGCTCCTGTACTCGCAAACGGTGGCACCGTATGTTTTCACGCTGCCGTTCATGCTGGTGTTCGTGATCTTTTTTATTTATCCGCTGATCTCGACCGTCATCATGAGCTTTCAGAGCGTGTTGCCCGGACAGGTGCAATTTATTGGCTTTGAGAACTTCTCAAAGCTGCTCAACGCGGAGTTCTACCACGCCGTGGTGAACAGCTTTGTTTATACAGTGCTCACGCTCGCCGTGCTGATCCCGGTTCCGATGATCCTGGCTGTGTTTTTGGACAGCAAGATCATGCTGGGCAGGAATCTGTTCCGGTCGGTGTTTTTCATCCCCGCGCTGACCAGCGTGGTGGTGGCGGGCACGATCTTCCGTCTGATCTTCGGCGAGATTCCCGGCGCGCTGATGAACACGATCGTCGGCATTTTCGGGCACGCGCCGGTCAAGTGGCTGCGCATCCAGAGCACCGCGTATATGGCGATGGTGGTGCTGGCGACCTGGCGCTGGACGGGCGTCAACATCCTGTACTTCCTGTCCGGCCTTCAGTCGATCCCGACGGAACTGTATGAATCCGCTGCCATTGATGGCGCGTCCCCCTGGCAGAAATTCAAACACATCACCATGCCGATGCTCAAACCCACCACCATCTACGTATTGACCATCTCCATTTACGGCGGGTTTGCAATGTTCACCGAGTCCTACATGCTGTTCGCGGGCAACCGTTCGCCGGGCGGCATTGGCCTTACGATCGTTGGCTTCTTATACCGGCAGGGCTGGGAACAGAACAATCTGGGCTTCGGCTCGGCGATCGGGCTTTCGCTGCTTGTGGTTGTGATGATCATCAACCTGATTCAGCTGAAATTCTTCGGGCTGTTCCGGAAGGAGGATTGAGCGGGATGGTACAAAAAGAGACAAAGGCGGTCGCAAGGGAACCCTTCCGCTTCACCGCAACCACGGCGGTTCTTTTGATCCTGTTCACGGTGATGGCCATCGTCACCCTGTTCCCGTTCTACGCGATCTCGCTGGCGTCGCTCAAGCCGGGCAAGGAACTATTGCGCTTTGGCCTGAACGTACGTTGGGATTTGGACGTGATGTCGTTTGACAACTACAAATATCTGTTCACCGGCGAGACCAACTACCTGATCTGGTTTAAAAACAGCGTTTGGATCACGATCCTGCAGTCGGTGATGACGCTCTTCGTCAGCGCCTGTGTTGGCTACGGCTTCGCGATGTACGATTTCAAGATGAAGAACCTGTTCTTCACCTGCGTACTCGTCATCATGATGGTACCCATGGAGATCATCATGCTGCCGCTCTACCAGGAGATCGTGAACCTGCGCATCATCGACACCGTGTGGGGCGTGGTACTGCCGTTCGTGGCCGCGCCGCTGCCGATCTTCTTCTTTAGGCAGTTCCTCTCCGGCATTCCCAGGGACCTTCTGGACGCGGGTCGGGTGGACGGTTCCAGTGAGTACGGCATCTTCGGCCGCATCATGCTGCCGCTGATGGCGCCCTCGTTCGCGGCGATGGGCATCTTCGTGGGCATGAACAGCTGGAACGGCTT
>CAZNPZ010000094.1:0-5584 GCA_964575255.1 uncultured Oscillospiraceae bacterium | reverse complement strand
CAATGCCCGTTGCTCTCATGTCCAAAACAATCCTTTCCTTCCGTCGGTGCGCCGCAAGCGGGCGCTAGTCAGGGATAGTATTTTGTGGCCTGCGGCTTTTTATTCGCTTTGAAAAACACGGTTCCGGTATAAAGCTTTGCTGGCGGCGGCAGGAAAGCGGACGAATCCTGTCGAATGTAGTAGAAAACCATGACGGAGGAACGGTTATGCGGCTACTTCACATGGCAGACGCGCACTTTGGAAAGCGCTTCGCCTCGTCCCGCTTCGGCTCCGAAGCTGCGGCGCGGCGGCGCGATGCGCTGGAAGACGCGCTTCGGCGAACGGTCGACTACGCGAACGAAAACGGCGCAGATTATATTCTGTGCGCGGGCGACCTGATTGAGTCCGAGGAGGCGCGGCCGTCCGATCTTCGTAAACTGGACGGCATCCTGTCCGGGCTGAAGCACGCGAAGGTTTACGCCGTCGCCGGAAACCACGACCCGCTGAACGAATCCAGCCCGTACCTCAGGCTGAAGTCTGAGACATTGACAGTGCTGCCGCCCGGCTACAGCCGGACGATGCTGAATGATGAAACGGCGCTGCACGCATTCTCGTTCCCGGAGGCGGCGATCCGCTCAAACCCGCTGGAAAAACTGCCGCTGGACATGAGCGCGCCCAGAAACCTTTTACTCCTGCACTGCGACGCCATCGGCGCGGAGAGCGAATACCTCCCGGCGCGGCTGGACTTTCTGAAACGGTTCGACTATTGCGCGCTGGGGCATGTGCATCAGCCGCTCCTGCTCGCGCCCGGCGTGCGCTATTCGGGTTCGCTTATCGGTCTTGACCGAAACGAGACCGGCCAGCGCGGATTCGTCGCCTTGGATCTCGCGGACGCGGTGCGCGACCGGTTCGTCCCGCTGCCGCTGCCAACGTACGAGGCCTTTACGTTGGAACTCGCGTCCGGCGCGGACGACGAAAGGATCGAAGCGCGCCTGCGCGAGGAACTTCAGGCGCGCCCCGCAGAGAACCTGTACTCCGTGACGCTGACCGGCGCGCATACGGCAGGCGCGAAGCCGGACACCGAGGCGCTGACCGAACGTCTCCGAAGCGGCGGCTATACGGTGTACCTGATCGACCGGACGCGCCCGTCCTACGACCTTCGGGCGTTGACGGAAGAACACCGGGACGACCTGATCGGTCAGGTCGTAAACTCGTTCGGCCCGCCTGAATCCCTGAACGAACGGGATCATCTGGCGTTGGAATACGCGCTGGCCGCGCTGATGGAAGGGGGACGCAGGGCATGATCCTGAAAACGCTGTCCCCCGTATCCTTCGGCCGGTTTCAGGACCGGGAGTTCCCGCTCGAACCCGGTGTCAACCTGATCGAAGCGCCCAACGAGGCGGGGAAATCCACGCTGGCGGCGTTCGTCAGCGGCATGCTGTACGGATTCTACCGGCGGGACGCGAAAAAGCGGCTGTACGCGCCCGCGTTTGACCGCTACCAGCCCTGGGACAACCCCGGCAGGTACTTCGGTTCGCTGACGCTTCTGCACGAAGGTGAAGCATACCGGCTGGAGCGCGACTTTCTAAAGGATGAAGTCAAGTTGTACGAGGCCACGACGGGCCGCGACGTTACTGACCGGATGCCCGGCAACCAATCGCTGCGCGTCCGCGAGCCGGGGCAGTTTTTCCTAAAAATCAGCCAGACGGCCTTCGAGGGCACGCTGTACGTGCCGCAGCAGGCCGTTCGCGCGGGCGATGCGTTGGGCGCGGAACTGGCCGACCGGATCGACGCGCTGAGCGAGACCGGCTCCGGCGGCCTCTCGGCGTCCGGTGCGGTCAGGTGGCTCATCAGGGAGCGAGAAGCGCTGGGTACGCCCCGGCGCGGCGGCACGCCGCTGGGCGAGCAGACCCGGAAACTGAGCGAACTGAACGAAGAACGCCAGGGCGCGACGGAGCGGCGCGCGCGCGCCGCAGCGGATGGCGCGCGCGCGCGCGAGCTTGCGCGGGAAATCGCGGCGCTGGAGGAAGAACAAAAATTCGGCGAAGCGGCGCTCGAACAGGCGCGGCGGTTCGTCCGCTGGAAGCGCGCGGAAACCGCGAAGTCGTACCGCGCGCGCGTCCAAGAACTCACGGAAGCGCTGAATGCGCTCCCAAACGGCGGCGCGGACGAAAGCCTCATTGAAAAGGCGATTCAGGAATCGAGATTACTGTCAGAACATGTGGCGCGCGCGGAGGACGTTTCCCGTGCGCTGCAGGAACTGGACGGACAGATTGAGGAAGCCCGCGCGGAGGCGGACGCGACCGGACTGACCGACGAGACATGCGCGCTCAGCGACGCGCTGGAGCGGAGCGACCTGCGCGCGGCCATGCTGGAGAGCGACCTCGCCGCCCGCCGCGAGGCGGAGTACGCCGCTCGGCGGGCGCTCCCGGCATCGCCCGCGGTGCCGCCGCAGCGGGCGCTGGAACTGATGACGAAGTATGAGACGCTGCCCCCGTTGCGCCCGGCGCGCGGACTGTCCGCCGCCGGAGGGGTTCTCACGGCGCTGGCTCTTCTGGGACTTCTCTCCCCCGCGGCGTTCCTGTTGGCCGTCCCCGGCATCGTCCTCTTGGCATTGGGTCTTTATCAGAATCGGAAATATTGGAAAGGAACGGCCGAGCGCGCGGCGATCCTTGAGGAACTTCGCGCGGCGTCGCCGGAGGATTTCCCGGCGCTGCGCGCCGCGCTGGAGGATCGGGCGCGGGCAGAACGCGCGCTGGAAGCCGCCTCCGCCGCGGCCGAACAGGCCAAGGCGGCGCTTCAGAACGCGCTGTCCGAGCGCGAGGCACTACTGGCGAACGCCGGATTCGACGCCATTGACGGTTATCGGGACGCGCTCAAACGCTATGAGGCGGCACGAGGGATGGATCGCGCGCACCGGATCCGCCGTTCGGCGCTCTTGGAACAGCGTGAGGCACTGGACGGGCAGATTTCTGCGCGGACAAGCGTTGTGTCCCTGGCGCTGGCCGCCGCCGGACTGGGCGAACAGCCGGACGCCGCCGCCGCGACAGAGGCGCTGACCGCCCATCTCGCACAACTGCGCGCCCGGCGTGAGACCGCCCGCGCGCTGGACGACGCGAAGCGGCTGCTCCGGGAATGCCTGGGTGCGGACGATTACGAAGCCCTGGTCGCGAGCGCCGTGCCGACGCCGGAGCCTGATGAAAGCCCGGACGCGCTGGCGGACGCCGTGAACGGGCGCGCCGCGCGCATTCAGGCGCTCCGTCAGGAGATGGCCGCCTGCGCCGCACGCCGTGACGCGATCGAGGACGCCTGCCGCACGGTCGCCGAAATCGATGAAGAGATCCAATTGGCACAGGAAAAGCTGGACGAACTGACCCGCAGAGCCGAGGCGCTGGACGCGGCCAAAGCGCGCATCGAGCGCGCCGCGGACGACATGCGCAGAAAGCTCTCGCCCGCGCTCAGCCGCGCCATCGCGTCCGTCTCCGGACGGGTGACGCTGGGGCGGTACGCGGAACTCCAGATCGACACAGACCTGACGGTGCAGGCGCGCGCGTTTGGCCGGACCGTCTCCCCCGACCGGCTGAGCGGCGGCGCGGCGGACGCGATCTACCTGGCGCTGAGGCTGGGGCTGATCGAATTTCTGATGGGTGACCGCCCCTGCCCGGTGATCCTGGATGACAGCTTTGCCCAACTGGACGACGATCGCGCCGCGCGGATGCTGGAAGTGGTCGCGGACTTCGCGTCAACCCGGCAGGCGCTGATCCTGACCTGCCAGTCCCGCACCAGGCGCATGCTGGAGGCGCGGCAAATCCCCCACCACGCGGTATCTCTCTGAATGGCGACAAGCCCTTCATAACCTCCTCCGGACGGGACATATATTGTCCCGACTGGAGGGATTTTTCATGCCGGAAACGCGCAGCCGCGTGACCATCCACACATCCCTGGTTCCGGAAACCCAGACCACGGCTGAACCGAAGCACATCCGCTGGCGCGTGCTGCCGCACCCGAACGCCAAAAAACCGCGCGCGATCCCCCCGATCAAGCCGGAGGCCGCGCGCAGGACGACGGGCGAGCGGCTGCTTCGGAACTCGGCGGTCGCGTGCTCGCTGCTCCTGACGCTGTTGGCGCTGTCCAACCTCAACCAGCCCTGGACGGAGCAGACCGTCGCAAGCGTCCGAAACGCGATCTCGATGCGGATTGACCTCGACGAATCGCTGGGCAAGCTGCACTTCGTGCGGGATCTTGTACCAGACGCGGCGCTGGTGTTCTGGAACATGGGCTCGGGCGACATGGTGAAGCCGGTGAACGGCCAGCTCTCCCATCCCTACGACATGAACCAGCCCTGGCTATTGTACCAGACCGGCGGCGCGCAGCCGGTGCGCGCGGCACTGAAAGGCCAGATCGCCGCCGCGACACAGAACGCTGACGGCGCGTGGACGCTGATGATCGACCATGAAAACAACGAGCAGACCGTCTACGCCTACGTGGCGGAATCCATCGTCAAAGTAGGACAGCAGGTGTCCGCGGGCGATCAGATCGGCGTCACGTCGGACGCGGGCGACGCGCGCCTGTACTTTGAACTGCGCAAGGACGGCCTGCCGCAGGACCCGACCGGTCGCCTTGGCCAGTGACGAAAACGCTGGGTTTCCCGATCCGCGCGCACTGGACGCTGATCCTGATCCCACCACTCCTGCTTTTGACCGGCCTCGCCCCCGCGCTGATCGCGGTGATCCTGTCGATCCTCCTGCATGAGGCGGCCCACGCGCTGGCCGCGCGGGCTGCGGGTGTAATGGTGAAGGAACTGCTTTTAACGCCGTTCGGCGGCGCGCTGCGCATCGAGGGGCTGTGGGGCTACCGCCCGATGCAGGTCGTGCTGGTGGCGCTCGCGGGGCCGGTGATGAGCCTCCTCGTGATGACCGCCACGGCGGCGCTCGCGTACACCGGAGTGGTTCCCCCAGCCGCAGCGGGCGATTGGGTGCGCGTCAACTTCGCGCTAGCCGCGTTCAACCTGCTGCCCGCGCTGCCGCTGGACGGCGGCAGCGTGCTGGCCGCTGCGCTGAGCGCGCGCATGAGCGCGGCGAAGGCGCTGAAGGTGGGCGTCGCGCTGGGACAGGCGCTGGGCGGCGCGCTGCTGCTGCTCGCGGCCTGGCAGTTCGCCGCCGCCCGCAAGGTGAACCTGACGATCGTGCTGTGCGCCCTGTACTTACTCATGAGCGGCCCGTCCGAGCGGTGCGCGGCGGACGGCGCGGCGCTCCTGAGCCTCCTCGGCCGCCGGGAAGAATTGCAGTCGGAGGGCATGATGCCGCTCGACTGGCTCGCCGCCGGACGGGATGTCCGCTGCGAGGACGCGCTGCGACGCCTCCGCGCGCGCCGCGTCCACCGCATCGCCGTCTACGACGCGCACCTGACCCCCCTCGGCGTCGTCGAGGAACGGACGCTCCTCGCCGCCGTCCGCCGCGGCCAGTGCGAAACCCTGGGAAATCTTGTCTCCACTCAAAAAAATCATCTTGACACGCCCCTCGCAAACCAGTATAATAAAACCCGCTGGTCATAGGGGCATGGTGTAATGGTAACACGTGGGTCTCCAAAACCTTTGTTGAGGGTT
>CAZNPZ010000093.1:0-5621 GCA_964575255.1 uncultured Oscillospiraceae bacterium | reverse complement strand
AAATACAAAATCGAGCACCTGACCGGCATCAAAGTCAACCGCATCAATGTGTCCGTCGAGGACATCCGCGTTTGACGATCGTTCCGTAGGGAGCTGGGAGGGAATTTTATTGCCGATTCAATCGATTGACGGAATGATGCTCAAGGACATGTTCCTGTCCGGCGCGGCGCTCCTCACGAAAAACCGCGAGAGCATTGACGCGCTGAACGTGTTTCCCGTACCCGACGGGGATACCGGAACCAATATGACGCAGACGATGGCCACCGCCGTCAAGGATCTCGCCGCCCGCACCTTCCCCACCGTCTCGGACGTCGCCTCCACCGTCGCAAAGGGCGCGCTGAAGGGCGCGCGCGGCAACTCCGGCGTCATCCTGAGCCAGATACTCCGGGGCATCTCCCGCGCGCTGGAAGGCGTGGAGGAGATGAACGCGCAGACATTCGTCCGCGCGCTCCGCAGCGGCGCCGATACCGCCTACAAGGCGGTCATGAAGCCCAAGGAAGGCACGATCCTGACTGTGGCCCGCGTGATCGCGGAAGAATTGGAGCGGGAGAAGACCACAGACCTTCTGGAGTTGATGCGCAAAGTGCTGTCCGTAGGCGATTCGATTTTAAAGCGCACTCCGGAGATGCTGCCGGTTCTGAAGCAGGCGGGTGTCGTCGATTCAGGCGGCAAAGGTCTGATGGTGGTCTACGCCGGGTTCTACGCCGCGCTGTCCGGGGAGCCGGTGGAACAGGCGACCGGCGAACCCGTCAAGGCTGCGCCGCTGCCCGGCGAGTTCATTGACGATCACGAGTCGCTCGGCGAGATCAAATATGCCTACTGCACGGAATTCATCGTGTCCCACCCCAAGCCCGGCCTCAAGGACAGCGAGGTGGCGCGGCTTCGAAAGCGCCTGGAGCGCATCGGAGACTGCGTGCTGGTGGTGGGCGACCTTGAAGTGGTCAAGGTACACGTACACACCAACGAGCCGGGCCGCGCGCTGCAGATGGCGCTGGAGTTGGGCGAGCTGGACGCGATCAAGATTGACAACATGCTGGAGGAGTTCCGCGAGCGGATGGCGAAGATGCCGCCGGAGCCGGAACTCAAGGAATTCGGCATGGTGTCGGTGGCGCTAGGCGCGGGGTTGACCGAGATCTTCCGCGATATGGCAGTGGATCAGGTGGTGGACGGCGGCCAGACAATGAACCCATCCATCGACGAACTGGTGCAGGCGATTGAAAACACGCACGCCAAACAGGTGTTCGTGCTGCCCAACAACACCAACATCATCCTCGCGGCGCAACAGGCCAGCGAGCTGTCCGATAAAAAGGTGTTCGTGATCCCGACGAAGTCGGTGCCGATGGGCATCGCGGCGGCCATCGCGTTCATGCCCGACCTCTCCGGCGAGGAGAACGCCGAGCGGATGCGGGAAGCGGCTGAACGCGTGCACACCGCGTCGGTCACCTACGCGGTGCGCGACACCACCTTTGATGAACGTGAGATTCACGAGGGCGACATCATGGGCCTCGTGGACAACCGGATCGTGCAGCTGGGCAAAGACCCGACGGAAGTCGCGGAACAGATGCTCTATGACATGGTGACCGACGAGAGTGAACTGATCACCATCTACTATGGCGAGGAAACGCCCAAGGAGCAGGCCGAGGCGCTACGCGACCGCCTGGCGGAGATTTTCGACGCCTGCGACGTATCGGTCTACTCAGGCGGGCAGCCGTTGTATTACTACCTGATCGCGGTGGAATAATGGACATCAGCCTCTCCCAGATTCGCGGCATCGGAAAGACGCGGCTACAGGCGCTCAAGGCGGACGGCATCGAGACCGTCCGCCAGCTTTTATTGCGCCTCCCCGCCGAGTACCACGATCTGACCCGCGTGACGCCGATCGACGCATTGACCGAGGGCGAGAGCGCGGCAGTGTCCGGCGTGATCGAGTCGCCGCGCACGTTCCGAAAAGGGCACCTGACGATTACCTCCGCGAAGGTGACGGACGTCAGCGGCTCGATTCGCGCGGTCTGGTACAACCAGCCGTGGCTCGCAAAGGCGCTGACCGACGGTCGCGAGGTGCTTCTGTACGGGCGCGCCGAGCGCAAGAACGGGCTGATCCTGAACAGCCCTTCGATTGAGAAGGAGCGCGGCATCGTGCCGGTGTATCGGAAGACCGCAGGAATCCCCGGCGCGGTTTTTCGGGACATCGTTTTACAGGCGCTTCAGGAAATGGAAGGCCAGTGGCCGGACGAACTGCCAGAGGCGCTCCGGCGTCGGCACGGCCTCTGCGAGCGCAACTTCGCGATGCGCGCCGCCCATTTGCCGGAGAGCATGGAGGCGCTGGAGGTCGCGAAGCGGCGGCTCGCGTTTGAGGAACTCCTGATCTACCAGGTCGGGCTGTGGATTCTGCGCGGGCAGCGCGGCGCGGGGGCGCGCGTCCCCTGTTCCGAGGAAGATGTGCGATCTTTCTGGGATTCTCTCCCCTACCGCCCAACCCGCGCGCAGGCGCGGGTACTGGACGAGGTTGCCAGAGACATGGCAAAAGAGGCCGCGATGGCGCGGCTGGTGCAGGGCGACGTGGGCTGCGGCAAGACCGCGATCGCGATGGGTGCATTGTACCTAGCCGCAAAGCACGGCTTTCAGGGCGCGCTGATGGCCCCCACGGAGGTGCTGGCGCGCCAGCACTACGAGACCGCGAAACAGGTACTGGAGCCGCTGGGCGTCCCGTGCGGCCTCCTGACCGGCAGCATGACGCCCAAGCAGCACCGCGAGGCGCACGAGGCGATCGCGGGCGGCATGTGGCGGGTCGCGATCGGCACCCACGCGCTGGTCTCCGAAAAGGTCGTGTACGAAAACCTCGGCCTGGTCGTGACCGACGAACAGCACCGCTTTGGCGTCCGCCACCGTACCGCGCTGAGCGCGAAGGGGCAGTCGCCCAACGTCCTCGTGATGTCGGCGACGCCGATTCCGCGCACGCTGTCGCTGATCCTGTACGGCGACCTCGACATCTCGGTGGTGGACGAGCTGCCGCCGGGGCGGACGCCGGTCAAGACCCGCGTGGTGCCGGACGAAAAGCGCGAGGCGCTGTACGGCTTCATCAAAAAAGAGGTTGACGCCGGGCGGCAGGCATACGTGGTGTGCCCGCTGGTGGAGGAGTCAGAAGCCATCGACGCCCAAAACGCGCAGGCGGTCTACGAGACGCTGCGAGATCGCGCATTGAAAGGGCTTCGCGTGGGACTCGTCCACGGCAAAATGAAGAGCACCGAGAAAGACGAAGCGCTGGATGCGTTCCGGCGCGGCGAAATGGACGTGCTCGTGTCCACCACCGTCATCGAGGTGGGCGTCAACGTGCCCAACGCCACCGTGATGGTGGTGGAGAACGCGGACCGGTTCGGCCTCGCGCAGCTGCACCAATTGCGCGGACGCGTAGGCCGAGGCGCGGCGGAGTCCTGGTGTTTTCTGATGGCGGAGCCAAATGAGAAATTGAAACTCATGACCCAGACCAACGACGGCTTCGAGATCGCGCGAAAGGATTTGGAAATGCGCGGCCCCGGCGACGTGCTTGGCTACCGCCAGTCGGGCGGCGCGTCCTTCGGCCTCACACAGATCGCGGACGGTCGGCTTTTGCACGAGACGCACGAAGAAGCCAGAAGCCTTCTTCGGCATCCTGATTCTGCGGAGGCGCGTCAGGTGATCGCGCTCGCGAAGGAATCGCTGTCGGATCAGCTCAAAGAGATCGCGATGAATTAACATTACAGCCCATTGACCTTGACGCTGCGTCATGCCTTATGCTCTCATCCGAAGGGAGGCGGGCGAATGTTTACCGTCGGAGAACTGGCCAAAATCGCGGGTGTCAGCGCGCGGACGCTGCGCTATTACGACCAGGCGGGGCTTCTCAAGCCGTCGACCGTTACGTTGGCGGGCTACCGCCTGTACGGCGACGAGGTGCTTGACGAACTCGCGCAGATTCTGTTCTTCAGGGAACTGGATTTCTCGATCGACGAGATTCTTCGCGTCCGCTCCTCCCCCGATTACGACCCCAAAGAGGCGCTCAAGCGGCAGATTTCCCTGCTCCAGATGCGGCGGGAACGTCTTGACCGGCTGATCGCCCTTGCGGGGCGTGCGTTGAAAGGAGAGGTCATCATGGAATTGAACGCATTTGACATGTCGGAAATTGAGGAAGCCAAGGAAAAGTTCGCGGACGAGGCGAAGGAGCGGTGGGGCAATACCGACGCCTACAGGCAGTCCCAGGCGAAAGCCTCGGCTTACGGCAAGGCGGACTGGGCGCGCATCAACGAGGAGACGAATGCCGTTTTTGGCGGCTTCGCGAAGCTGAATCAGGATGGCGCGTCGCCAGACAGCCCGGAGGCGAACGCGCTGGTCAAAACATGGCAGGGCGTGATCACCCGTTACTTCTACGATTGCTCGGACGAGATCATGTTGGGGCTTGCCGCGATGTACGAAAGCGACGAGCGCTTTGAAAAGAACATCGACAAGGCCGGCGTTGGCACCGCGAAGTTCATGTCCGCGGCAATCCGTGCCGCCTGCCGCTGAAACCCCATCCGAAATCGCCATCTGCCCGCCCGCTTTATGCGCGGAGCGGGCCTTTTCGACAAAATCCATCATCACAGGAAGAATTTGTGAAACCAAAAACTGTGATGAACGCTTAAAACTACCAGTCTAAAACGCCCGTTCGAGGTCAAACTAACATCAGACTTGTTCGGGAGGTGAAAAGATGAGCAGGAATCGGGTCAATATTCCAGGAGCCGAATCGGCGCTGGAAAAGATGAAGTATGAGATCGCCAGTCAGATGAACGTCAATCTGAAACAGGGCTACAACGGCAATCTCACTTCGCGCGAGAACGGCACGGTCGGTGGTTACATGGTCAAGAAGATGATCACCGATTACGAGAACCAGGCTTCTTCCAAGTTCCCCCAGTAATCGCGATGAACGCGAACAGCATGAAAGGAGCAGATAAGAAATGGCGAGCAATTCTTCCAGCAACAAGATCAGTGTTCCCGACGCCCGTCAGGCGATGTGGAACATGAAACATGAGACTGCCACCGAGCTGGGCATCAACCTCAAGAACGGTTACAACGGCGATCTCACCAGCAAGGACGCCGGCTCCATCGGCGGCTCGATGGTCAAGAAGATGATCGAGGCGCAGGAGCGCGCGATGTCGGGTCAGCGCTAAAAGCGCGAGAATCGGCCGACCGGGTCAACCCGGTCGGCCAATTTCGCGCGTCAACTCGCGCAAAAGAAGTCTGCTTCGCACCTTTGCATTTTGGTTTGGAGCCGGTTTCCTGAAACATCCACAGACGTATCCATGCGGGAACCGTTTCGGGAACGCTTTCCCCGTAGGCTGACATGCACGGCGTTTGGGAAAACCAGGTCCCGCTTGAGTTTGCTGGATTGGATGAAACGTGGTCTTCGACACCCCTCCCACGGGTTATGAGCGGTCGATTCATGTCTACAGTAAAAATACGATGCTTTTCTTAACCGGAAAAATGTGCGTTTGGGTATTGACAAGGGTTCCGATTTCTAGTAGAATACCATCTGTCGCCGCGAATTGCGGTCAGGTGCGGAACATGGGAGCATAGCTCAGCTGGGAGAGCACTTGCCTTACAAGCAAGGGGTC
>CAZNPZ010000092.1:0-5683 GCA_964575255.1 uncultured Oscillospiraceae bacterium | reverse complement strand
GCGGCGCGATCACGCTTTGGCTGGTCCACTGCGTTTGCGCGCGCTGCTGGAGCTCTGCGGCTTCCAGAATCTGCAGCCTGAACAACTGTGCGGCGAGCGCGAAGAAAAGCGCCAGGAAGAGCACCATGCTCACAGCGATCCGACGGCGGACGACCGGACCGGTCACGACCAAGTGATCCACCCTCCCCGATTCCGGTCAACCAATGCAAGACACGAATGCGTCCAAAGCGGCGAGGGATTGTAGAAAACGAGGCCGGGAACCGGAGCGAGGCGTAGCAGCGCTACGTTGAACGGAGAGCGACAACGGTTCACGCGTAAAGACCCGACGCGACGACACATTCATGTTTGGATTGGTTTAATTTCCGCCCGATGCCTCCACATGGGTCGAGGCCGTCTGCGTCAGTGGCTCGGAACCGGAACCCATCAGGGAGACCACGCGGATCTGGTCGTCCGACGGGTAGGTCATTTCGCATTTGTTGATGGCTTCGTCACGAATGCGATCCAAATTTTGCTGCATCGACAGTCGCACCTCGAGGTTTTCCTTCTCGCCGCGCAGGTCTTTGATCTCAGAGGTCAGCGTGGAGATGCGCTTGGACGAGGACGCGATCTGCGCCAGCCGCCCCACCTGCATGACGACCCCCAGAATCAGTACCACTACCGTCAGATACATCATAAAACGGGTGAGACGCGGCTTGTCCGCGCGGCTCCTGCGGTCAGCGCGGGGCGCTCGTTCGCGGGTACGGGCATAGCCGGGGTTCTCAAAGACGCGTTCGTCGCTTCCGCGCCCAGGCCTCGCGCGCGTCCCGCGGTCAAAATCGTTCCACCAATCCTCCGCGCCGGCTTCATAACCTGTGTTCGAAGCGCAACTTGGCATACGATTCAACTCTATTCCCTTCCCTTCCCGTTTAGAACAGCCGTTCCGGCGGTCAAGCTTTGGGTTGATAGTAGCGCTGATTGACATACTCAAGCAGCGATTCGCTGTCGGCCTCGGCACTCGCGGTCTCGGCCAGGTACTTGTCCTCATCCCAGATTTCCAGACACGATCCGATACCAACAAAGCGGATCTGCTTATCCATTCCGGTTTTCGTGCGCAGCATCGCGGGCAACAGTACCCGGCCCTGGCCGTCCAGCTCGCACGCGGGGAACGAATTTCCGTTGATCAGACGCACGTAGCGCATGGCAGTCACGTCGGTGGGCGGGATCCGGCTGAGCTCCTGTTCGATCTCCTGCCAGCGCCACGCGGGATACAACGCGATCGCGGAGAGCTGGTTATTGAGGCCGATCGTAAAGTTTTCCCCCAGCGCGTCCCGGTAGGCGGCGGGGATGGTGACGCGGCCCTTGGGGTCAATCGTATGCGATACGTTGCCGGCAAATGCGCTGCCCATGCCCCCGTCCCCTCCTTTGCCGCTACGATTGGCCACATTATACCACAGTTTGACACAGCATGCCACTATTTGCCACGATTTTCGCGAATTTTCCCCACAGCACAGCCGTGGAGTATTTTGTACGCAGACGCCTTCCATCGCACAAGATGTTGTGCATTGTACGCAAAAAACCGCCGCGCCCGGAAGCGCGGCGGCATCAATGCATAATTTTTAACCTATGATTTACATTTCGGCGACGGCGTGCAGTCTGAAGCCCAGCCCGTCGCAGGAGACCTGGTGGTAACAGACACCGTCCAGCGACCCGCGGAACGCATAGGCCAGCGCGGGGCCGTGCAGATGGCCGTATACTACGTGGAGCGCGCCGCTTTCCGCGAACAGGCGCGCGGGCTCGGCGTCCGTTTTGCCGGGGGCGAGCGGCGGATAGTGCGCCATGCCGATCAGCGGCGCGGTTTCAGACAGCTTTCTCGCAGCGGCGAGCGACAGTTCCAGCCGCTGAAGCTCCCGCCGGTAGATGCGCTCATCTTCCGGGCTCGTCCCCTCGCCGGGCAGAAGCCACCCGCGGGAGCCCGCGAACAGCACGCCCTCCAGCGCCACGCAGTCGTTCTGCACTGCGTACATGCCCTCCGGCAGCACCGAGCGCAGCCTTCCGATACCGCTCCACCAGTAATCGTGGTTGCCTTTCAAAAGGATCTTACGGCCGGGCAGTTCGCTCACGGCGCGGATATGAGAAAGCGCATCCTCCAACTGCATCGCCCAGCTAAGGTCGCCGGGGAGCAACACGGCGTCCGAAGGTTTGACCGTATCAAGCCAATCTGCCCGTATGCGCGCAAAATGGCCCGACCAATGCGAGCCAAATACGTCCATAGGCTTGTCGCCATCCGACAGATGCAGATCAGCGATCGCGTAAATCGTCATCGTCCTCGTCGTCCGCCAACGCGTCCAGCGAGAGATCCTCGTCCGCCAGCGGATCATCGCCGTCGAACGCCATGTCGGTCTCGCCCTCCGCTTCCTCGTCCTCGTCTTCCTCTTCCTCGTCGTCGACGAAGGCGTCGGCAGGAAGTTCGTCGTCGTCGATGTCGATGACGATTTCGTCCATTGTGCTGACGCTGTCGATTTCGAGCGCGGCTTCATCGGGAACCAGGTCGTCCTCACCCGAAGTTGGCGATAGTCTGCGCGCCATATCCTTCAGGCAGGAAAGGCACAGTTCGCCGCCAGGCACCGCGGGGTTTTCGCCGCATTCCGAGCAAAGTTCGGCAATATCGTCCTGCTCGCTGCCGCCGTGCACTTCCTTGCGACAAACTGTGCACAGATCTCCTCCGTCGAGGATGTAGTTGAGTTCGCAGCGCGGGCACTTCACCAAAGCCATAGATAATCCTCCCATATCAAGCTGACTGTGCCAATGTATGAGGCGAAGGCCGTCATCTTGACAAAGCCGAAGTTTGCCTGAGCAAACGCAAGTAATATCATACACAAATTGCGCCGCATGGGAACCCCCCTGCGGCGTGAAAATTGTAAATTCTAAATTAAATCAAGCACATATTCATACCAACCGGCGCAGGGTTCACCGCCAAGCGCCTGTACAACGCGCATCGACGGGTCATTCTCGCGATCGATCGCCCCAGTCAGAACGTCCGACCCCAGCCTTTCCCGGATCGCGTCCATCAGGCAAAGGAGCGCCGGGCCGCGGCGAAAAGGTGGCGCGATCATGACCGTTTCCACCCGGTCGATCCTCCCCTCTCGCCGGGTCATCGCGAAGCCAGCGTCCATGCCACCCCGGCTCACGACGTAGAGTTCCAGCGGGCGCATACCGGCCAGAATCTCCGCGAATTCCTCAAACAGGACGCGCTTGGGCTCGTACAACTCGTAGATCGAGCGGCAGGACGCTTTCTGAAAGCCCATCCGCCGCACTTCAAAGCCGTGCCAGGCCCTCGCGCGCTCCGCGGCTCTGCGGATGCCCGGTAGCGAATCTGTCGAAACCCGGAACGCGGTATACGCCCGGCAGACCTGAAAACCGTATCCCGTCAGCAGCCGGTGGAGGTGGGTCGCGGCGTCCGGCCCCTCTACCTGAAGTCCCGGATGGAACCGCCCGTCCGGCGCGTCCGGCCCGCAAACGCTTCGCATGCGCAGGCCGCGTTGATATATTGCGGCCTCCTGAAAGACCGCCCGCGCGGCCTCCGGATCGTCCTCCCCCTGTAGCGCCGAAAACCAGCCGCGCCGCTCGCCGGTCAGCCGGACAAAGCGCCGGTCGACGCCGGTCACGAGCGAAAAGACCGGCCGCCCGTTTCTCATGGCGGCCAGTCGGACGCTCTCGCCGTTTTGACGGCGGCCGTCGGGCTTCCCGCGGACGACCTCGATCACGGCTGTCCCTCGCGCCACCGGGCCAGTCTCAGAAGATCCTCCCGGTAGGGCTCGGCCAGCGCGCGGTTATAGATCAGCGACGCCGGGTGGTAGATCGGGTAGAGCGTCAGATCGTCCACTTTGAGAAACTGCCCGTGCACCGCGCCGATGGATGACTTGCCGCTCAGCGCCGAGAGCGCGGTATTGCCCATCGTCACGACGCATTCGGGCTTGATGGTCGCGATCTCCTTTTTCAGCCACGGCAGGAACAGTTGCACTTCCTCGCGGGTCGGCGCGCGGTTCACGGTGCGTCCGGCGGCGGAGACTTTGGTGGGCCGGAATTTGACCACGTTGGTGATGTACAAATCTTCGCGGCGAAAGCCGGACATCTCCAGAAACTCGTCCAGGTTCTTGCCCGCCTTGCCGACGAACGGACGGCCGAGCAGCGCCTCCTGCGCGCCGGGGGCCTCGCCCACCAGCACAAGCCTCGCGTGCCGCTTGCCCTCGCCAAACACCAGCACCTTGTCCTCGCCCGCGTACAGCTCGCGGAAGAACTTCGTCATCTCCTGATTGAGCTTCTTCATGCATCCTCCAGCTGTCGGTACTTCGCCTGAACCGACAGAAAATCGTGCCACGCGTCGACGCGCTGCGACGGATCGCGCAGGAGCGCCGACGGATGGAACGTGGGCATCATCAAAACGCCCTTGCGCTCCGTCCACGTGCCGTGGTCGCGCCGGATGCGCACGTCGCCGCCCAGTGTATATTTTGCGGCGGTCGCGCCCAAAAGCACCAATATGCGCGGGCGGATCAGCCGGAACTGCATGCGAAGGTAGGGCAGGCACGCTTCCGCCTCCTCGGCGGTGGGCGTGCGATTGCCCGGTGGGCGGCACTTGACGATGTTGGCGATGTAGACCTCAGTTCGCTCGATACCGATCTCGTGCAGGTAGCGGGTCAGAAGCTCGCCCGACGCGCCGACGAAGGGGCGACCCAGCCGGTCTTCCTGCGCGCCGGGGCCTTCGCCGATCAGCATCAGCCTCGCGTTCGGGTTGCCTTCTCCGGGCACCGCGTGGGTGCGCCCTTGGCACAGGCCGCATAGGCGGCAAGTCTGAACCGCCTCGAACAGCTCCATCCAGCCCTCCACAGCCGCACCTCCACGCCCAGGAATCCTGGTTATTATAACACAGACAGGCGAAAAATAACAGCCGGGCCTGTAGCGCACGGCTGTGATACGAATGCGACTTCCAATACATCCAGCATGACCTTTCCCCGATAACGAAACGCCGAAGCGAAATGCTCCGGCGGTGGAAAAGGCTACTTGCCGCCCATTGACTGGGGTTGTACGATGGCGCTGACCGCGACGGTCTCCAGCGTGGCCATCGTCTGGGAAAAGTCAGAGCGAAGCCACGTGAACAGCGTCGTGATCAGCGTCACACACAGGACGATCACGACGAAGCTGCCGATGGACGCGAAAAAATCCGCGAGCCCGCTCAGCGCGCGCCACCAGGCGCGCTTTCGCCCGACTTCACGCCGGGTCATGTATCTGGCCATTGGTCAGCCCTCCTGTGCGGCGCTTTATATCCGTATTCAATAGACGTACGGCGCGATAGATTGGATGCATCCCAGCGCAAGATGCAGAAATAACGTGAGGGAGCGACGCAGGATTTTCGTTCAAGGCTAGGAGCCGAGGCGTAGAAGGCCCTTCGGGATACGCCTTTGGCTTGAAATGCTGCGCACGTCAAGCCGACAGCGACACATTGGGCGAAAAGACAAGCCGAGCGCTCGCGGGATTTCTGAGGATTGCGCTAAACATAGTCCTGCCAGTCTGAGCCTTCGGCTACCTGCGTCAGATGACCCTCGCCGATCAGCCCCGGAAAGCCCCGCTGCCGAAGCGCCTCATAGAGAACCACCGCCACGGAATTGGCGAGGTTCAGCGAACGCGCGCCCTCCCGCATCGGGATGCG
>CAZNPZ010000091.1:0-5912 GCA_964575255.1 uncultured Oscillospiraceae bacterium | reverse complement strand
TGAACATCGCGCTTTCCTCCAAGAGCGGCGAGCCGGACATCTTCATGACCGGCGCCTATCAGGTCTGGGAATACGCTTCCGCCGGCTACATGGAGCCGCTGGAGAAGTATTTCAATGACCCGGCCGTGACCGAGCCCACCTACAACTTCGCGGACTTCTACCCCGGCGTCGTCGGCACCCTGGCGTGGGACTGCGTCCCCGGCCATCCGGTGGGCGGCGGCTCGCAGTGGGCGCTGCCGATGGGCTATGAGCTCAACAACATCGCCTACAACAAGAAGTACTTTGACGAGAAGGGCATCAAGCTCCCCACCACCACCGGCGAACTGCTTGAGCTCTCCAAGAGCCTCAAGGAGTGGAACGGCACCGGCTCCTACGGCATCGCGGTCCGCGGCACCCGCAACTGGGCGACCATCCATCCGGGCTACATGACGCTGTTCTCCACCTGGGGCGCCAAGGACTTCGCGATCGAGGACGGCAAGCTGGTCTGCAAGCTGGACAGCCCCGAGGCCATCGCGATGACCGACTACTGGGTCAAGCTGGTTGTCGAAGGCTCCTCGCCGCAGTGGGCGACCTTCACCTGGTACGAGGCTGGCTCTCACCTGGGCGCGGGCGTAACGGCAATGCTGTATGACGCCACCTGCAACGGCTACTTCCAGAACTATCCGGCGGGCGCTTCCGCCGAGAGCGGCAACCTGGGCTGGTTCCCCGGCGTCGTGCCGGATGGCTCGGGCCTGACCGAGAAGGACATCAAGTCCAACGTGTGGGTGTGGTCGATGGGCATGAACGCCAACTCCGACAACAAGGGCGCGGCGTGGCTGTTCCTGCAGTACTTCACCAGCCCTGAGTTCATGCTCTTCTCCGGCACCGAAGGCGCCTGCGCCGACAGCCCGCGCAAGTCTGTCGCCGAGTCTGACGCCTATAAGTCCGTCGTCGGCAAGTCCTTCGGCTACCTGGAAGCGCTGGATGTGCTGCTCCCGAACGCGACCATCCAGTTCACGCCGCAGCCCTATTTCTTCGAGACCACGACCGAGTGGGCCGCCACGCTGCAGGATCTGGTGGAACAGTACCGGACGACCGGTGCCTGCGACACCGCCGGCGCGATGAAGGCGCTGAAAGAGAAGCTCGACATCGCGGTGGAAGACCTCGCGGTCGGCTGAGCGAACCTGCCGAGTCGCAAGCGGAGGTTCGGGGCTTTCGCCCCGAACCTCCGTACCCCCGGCGCTTCAATGGCATCAGGAGGGAGTTGAATCCATTTGGTCACGCAGAAAGCCTCCGGCGCGCAGAACGGCGCGCCGAATGCCGATCTGAATACGGTACCGTTCAAAACGCGCCTCAGGCCCTACCTGATCGTCGCGCCCGCGTTCCTGATCACGATCGGCATTTTAATCCCCTTCGCGATGGCGATTTACTTTTCGCTGACGGGATACACATTCAGAAGCCCCAACGCCGCTTTTATCGGCCTTCGCAACTGGATTCGCATGTTCCAGGACAGCCAGTTCTGGAACGGCGTATGGGTCACGCTGCAGTACGCATTCTGGTCCACGCTGGTGGAAATGCTCTTGGGTCTTGGCATCGCGATGCTGCTTGGCGGCGTCAACAACCGTTTTTCCCGCATCTTACGCGTCGCGCTGATCTTTCCTCTGATGGTGGCTCCGGTCATCGGCACGCTGATCTGGCAGCTGATGCTGTCCAGCTCTGTGGGCATCATTGAGAAATTCCTGAACCTGTTTGGTCTATTCGGCATGCAGTGGGGCGCTTCGCAAAGGACCGCCATGCTGACTGTCGTCATGATCGACGTGTGGGTCAACTGCCCGTTTGTAATCATCCTGATTCTGGCCGGCATCCAGTCACTGCCCAAATCGCCGTTTGAATCGGCCAAGATCGACGGCGGCAGCGCCTGGTTCAACTTTAAAACGCTGACGCTCCCGATGCTCAAACCCTGCATCCTGATCGCGCTTCTGTTCCGCCTGATGGCCGCGCTGCAGGAATTCGGCATCATCTTCGCGCTCACGAAAGGCGGCCCGGGCGATACGCTGATGAGCCTGTCGGTCACCGCCTACACCCGAGGCTACATGTACCAGAAGTTCTCAAGCGCCCTGCCGTTCATCCTGGTCTTGTGGTTCATCGTGAACATCGTCGCCAAGCAAATCGTAAAAGCATGGCGCACGTCGCAGTATCAGGCGGCCGGCAAGGAAATCGAAGAAGCGCCGAAAAAGCGCTGGTTTGCGCGGGCGCAGAAAGGAGCGGGCGCATGACGGCTCAACGCAGGCTGTACTCGGCTCTTAAAAACGGCGGGCTTCTGATTTACGCGATTTTCGCGCTGTTCCCGCTGCTGTGGATGGTGATCCTGACCTTCAAGTCGGACGCCGAGATGCTGACCACCACGTTCGTGTTCACACCGACCCTGGTCAACTATGAGGAAGTGTTCCTGAAGTCCAACTACTTCCGCTACATCCTCGATTCCATCATCGTGTCGGGCGGCGCGGTAATCGTGTCGGTCTTGGCGGGCGTCCCGGCGGCCTACGCTTTCGCGCGCTACGACTTCAAGAAGAAAGAGGACATCGCGTTCCAGATCCTCTCCTTCAAGTTCGCGCCGGAGATCCTGGTGGTGCTGCCCCTCTACATGATCTACCAGAAGCTGGGTCTGTACGATACGTACCTGGGTCTGATCTGGGTGTATCAGCTGATCTCGATGCCGCTCATCATCTGGGTTGTTCGCGGCTACTTTGAGGACATCTCGGTGGAGATCGAGCACGCGGCGCAGGTGGACGGCTATCAGTGGTGGCAGATTTTCCTCAAGGTGCTGCTGCCTCTGATCAAGCCAGGCCTCGTGGCGTCGGCGCTCCTGTGCTTCATCTTCTCGTGGAACAGCTTCACATTCCCGCTGCTGCTCGCGGGCATTCAGGTCGAGCCGATCACCGTCGCGGCGACCAAGTACCTGGCGCAATCCACCGTGCACTACGGCCAGATGGCGGTCGCGGCCACATTCTCGGCGCTACCGGCGATCATCTTCGCGATCATCATCCAGAAGCATCTGGTGCGCGGGCTGAGCTTCGGCGCCGTGAAGGGATAGGTGACAAACGATGGCAAAGATTGAACTCGTGGGCGTCACCAAGAAGTTTGGCAAGATCACCGCGCTGAACGACGTGACGCTGACCATCAGGGACAAGGAATTCTTTGTGCTGTTCGGGCCCGCGGGCGCGGGCAAGACCACGATCCTGAACAACATCGCGGGCATCCAGGTGCCCACCGAGGGCATGGTCAAGATCGGCGGCAGCATCGTCAACCAGATGGATCCGGCCGAGCGCAATGTGGCGATGGTGTTTGAGAACTACGCGCTCTACCCGCACATCTCGGTGTACGACAACATCGCGTTCCCGCTGCGCAGCCCGCGCTACAAAAAGGACGAGGCGTACATCAAGGAAGCCGTCACCAAGGTCGCGAAGCTGATGAAGATCGACATGCTGATGGAGCGCCTGCCGAGTCAGCTTAGTAACGGCCAGCGTCAGCGCGTGGCGCTAGGGCGCGCGCTGGTGCGCGACCCCAACGTGTTTCTGATGGACGAGCCGCTGGCGCACCTGGACGCCAAGCTTCGAAACCTCATGAGAAGCGAACTCAAGGAGATGCAGCACAACTTCCAGACCACGTCCATCTACGTCACCCACGACTTCATGGAGGCCATGAGCCTGGGCGACCGGATCGGCATCATCAACAAGGGGCAGATCATCCAGGTCGGCACCGGCGACGAGGTCTACTACATGCCCACCAACGAGTTCGTCGCGCAGCTGATGGGCGACCCGGAGATCAACCTGCTGGAATGCGACCTGATTCAGTGCTCCGGCGGCTACACGCTCCAGTGGGAGGAGGCGGCGCAGCGCCCGTTCGAGCTGCCGCATGAGGACGAGCTGTTCAGCCGGTTCGACAAGATGACGCACAACAACGTACACCTGGGCCTCCGCCCGCAGAACATCCACTACCACTTTGAGCCGACGGAAGGCGCCATCAAGGGCACGGTCTACAGCTTTGAGACGATCGGCAACAAGTCGGTGCTGATCGCTGAAATTGGCAAAAAACACCTTCGGATGATCGCGCCCAACGGCCTCAAGGTCAAGCTGGATCAGGACGTCTACGTCACCTTCGAGATCAACCGGGCCATGTTCTTCGACGCGGAGACGACGAACTACATCGGCCGCTATGACGAAAAGTCTGTGCGCGAACTGGCCGCGCAGGCAAAGGAGGCGTGACGCATGGCCAAATTGACGCTTAAGAACCTTTTCAAACGCTATGACAACAGCGGCAAGAAGCGGCGCATCGTCAACAGCTTCGCGGTCAACGACCTGACGCTGGAATGCCACGACGGCGAATTCATCGCGATGCTGGGGCCGTCCGGCTGCGGCAAGACCACGACGCTCCGAATGATCGCGGGGCTTGAGGACATCACCCAGGGCGAAATCTACATCGGCGACCGGCTGGTCAACAATGTGCAGCCCAAGGACCGGCGCATCGGCCTCGCGTTTGAGGACTACGCGCTGTACCCGCCGCTGTCGGTGTACAACAACATCGCGTTCAACCTGCGCGCGAAAGGCCTGCCCCAGGTCGAGATCGACCAGCGCGTGCGGGAGATCGCGTCGCTCCTCAAGGTGGAAGACCTGCTGGACATGATGCCGGTCAAGCTCTCAGGCGGCCAGAAGCAGCGCGTCAACATCGCACGCGCGATCGTACGGAGGCCGGAACTGCTCCTGATGGACGAACCTCTTTCGCACCTCGACGGCAAGATGCGTCAGGCGATGCGCACCGAGATCAAGCGCTTGCACAACGAGATCAAATGCACGTCGGTCTACGTGACCCACGACCAGTTGGAGGCGATGAGTCTCGCCGACCGGATCGCGATCATGGATCTGGGTGTGCTTCAGCAGTTCGGGACGCCCATCGAGGTGTACGACGACCCGGCCAACGAATTCGTCGCCGCGTTCATCGGCGAGCCGCCGATGAACATCCTCGTGACAAAGATCATCAAGCACGACGGCGATTTCTACTTCACTTTCGAGGGCAGCGACCTCAGGATTTTGGTGCCGCGCCGCTACTACGACAAGGTGCACGATGGCTTCATTGTCAAGATGGGCGTGCGCCCGATGGACCTGTTCATCGGCGGCGAGAACTCCAAGGGCACGCCGGAGCGCGTCGCGATGTACGAGAACCTGGGCGACGAGGGCCGCGTCGGCGTGCGCGTGGGTGACAACCTTCTGATGCTGATCCTGACCGACGAGCGCCGGTTCCACCGGGGCGACATCGTCAGGCTTGAGGTGAGCGGCGAGAAGACGCACCTGTTTGATGTCGAGACGGGCGACCGCATCCGCGCCGCCAAGTAATCCGCGTTACGCCGGGTTAACCTTGACACAGTCCGGAACACCTTGACAACCTCAAAACCTTCCGGTAGTCTATATGCCGTGTTATACGGCGTGAATAGAATTTGGAGGCGAATATTATGGAACTTCCCAAGACCATGCGGGCGCTGGTTGCCTACGCGCCGGGCGACTACAGGCTGGTAAATGATTTCCCGGTGCCGCGCGCGACCGGCAAGGACCTGATCGTCAAAGTGGAAGGCTGCGGCGTCTGCGCCGGCGACATCAAGGCGTTCCACGGCGCGCCCTCCTTCTGGGGCGGCGACGGCTCTCCCTCCTACATCAAGGCGCCGATGATCCCCGGACACGAGTTCTGCGGAACGGTGGTGGAAGTCGGCCCCGGCATGGAGGGCTTCGAGGTGGGCGACCACGTGGTGTCCGAGCAGATCGTACCCTGCTGGGAGTGCAAGTTCTGCAAGTCCGGGCGCTACTGGATGTGCCAGAAGCACGACCTGTACGGCTTCCAGAACAACGTCAACGGCGGCATGGCGGAGTACATGCGCTTCCCGC
>CAZNPZ010000090.1:0-5921 GCA_964575255.1 uncultured Oscillospiraceae bacterium | reverse complement strand
CGGGAGCACGTCGTTATGAAGCAGCGTGGCGGCGCACTCCGGCTTCTTGCCCGTAATTGAGAAACCAGTCCCGATTGTGCAAAAGGTTTCCGGCTGCGGTATGGCCACGTGCGCGAAGGGTGTTCGTATGGTACTGGGATAACAATGATTGGAACGCCTGGTAGGGCTGTCGAAATCTTGACAATTGATACAGTATGCGTAGAATATTAAGAAACACCTGAGTGAGATCAGGGCCTGAAAAGCCCGTCTTCGAGAATGTTCGGAGGTACCGTTTGCGCATACACGTCAAGCTGTTGATTTTGAGTTTTGCGCTGGTCTTCGCGCTGGTCGCGCTGACCGGCGTACTTTTCATTCGCTACAACGAACGGACGGCGCTGCAGAAGGCCACCAATGAACTCTATACGGTGGCGGAGAAGCTTTCGCTTCAGGTGGAGTCGCGCATCCAGCAGATCGACGTGGCGCTCCTGTTTGTGCTGTCCGACCCTGATTTTTTGTCAGCGCTTTCAAACTACACCATGCCGGGACGCGACGCGGAGCGCAACCGCCTGATCCTGGCCGACAGCGCTTCGACGATCAACCGCCTCTTTAAAAGCTACGCGGTGGACAAGCATTTTCACCAGATCGTGCTGTTTGACGAGGTCGGCGATTACTTCTCCAGCAATTTTCGGGTTCAAACGCCTTCGCCCGAACGCGTGATCCAGATGAGCCGGGACATTGCGTGGACAAATGAGGCGTCAAAGCTTCAGGGAAAACTTCTGCTGGTCGCGCCGTATGTCGACCCGTGGAGCGGACAATCGCAGCGGGTGTATGGCGCGGCGAGAGCCCTAAAGACGGTCTCTGGCGTGACCTGCTACATTGAAGTGCAGCGGGCGCGGGTGGAGTTGGATGAGCTTCTGTCCCTGGGCGGCTTTGAGGGCGTTCAGGTGGAACTGATGGACGCGCGCGGATTGTTCTACGCGCCGGAAGGGCAGGAGGTGGAACCGAAGGGCGCAATCGTGGTCACCAGCGAAAAGAACCGATACGGGCTCTACGCGCGGCTGACGCTGGATTCCTCCGCGATACGCGGCGATATTGCGCCCGGCGCGGTGCAGATCGCGCTGATCTGCCTGATGGCGCTGGCCGGCTCCTTTTGCTACATATACTTTGCCACGCGGCGGCTGATGCGCCCGCTGCGCACGCTACAGGAAGCGATGGATCAGACCGTGCTTGACAACCTCGGAGGGCATCTCGCGCCGCACAGCGTGGACGAACTGAAATCGCTCAACGAGGCCTTCGCGGGTCTGTGCGAGCGACTCGGCGGCGCAGTGGATGAAAAGATGCGCGCGCAGCGGTTGGAGCTGGAGGCGCGTTTGGACGCGCTGCAGGCGCAGATCGACCCGCACTTCCTATACAATACGCTGAACGTGATCATGAACCGCGCGATGCAGATCGGCGACGAGGAGATATTGTCCATCTGTGAGGGCATCGCGGGCATGCTGCGCTATTCCACCGGTACCGAGCGGCGGCTGGCTACGCTGGGCGAGGAGAAAGCGCACCTCGAAACATATCTGCTCCTGATGAAGAAGCGCTTCCGCCACCGGCTCGATTATGAAGTCGACATCCCGGAGGGCATGCTGAATCTGAAGCTGCCCAAGATGACGTTGCAGCCGCTGGCCGAAAACGCCATTCAGCATGGGTTTGCCCACAAGGGCGGGCAGATGCGGGTGGAGGTGCGCGCGTGGACGGACGACGTCTACTGGCGGGTGGAAGTCGCCGACAACGGTGAGGGCTTCGGGGAGGAAGTTCTGAAAAACCTTCAGGAAAAGCTGGCCGCAGTGCGCGCGGGCACGTTCCGACCGGGCTCGGAAGGGTTGTCCATCGGCGGTATGGGGCTGATCAACACCTTCGCGAGGCTGCACTTCCACTTCGGGCATGCCTGTAAAATGACGATCAGCAGCGATGCGTCGGGCGCCAAGGTCGAGATCCGCGCGCCGCTTGATGAGGAGGGAAACCATTGATCCGCATACTGATCGTGGAGGATGAACCGGCGTCCGCAGAGTACCTCACGTCGCTCGTCAAGCGGGAACTGCCGGACATGGAAGTTACCGGCCTTGCCGAAAACGGCGAAGAGGCGCTGGCGCTCATGCGCAGGAGCCGGGTGGACATCGTCGTCACCGACATTTCGATGCCGGTTATGGACGGCCTGAAGCTGGCCGAAGCGGTGCGCGCCGCGTGGCCGCTGGTGCCGGTGGTCATTGTCAGCGGGTATGAGCGGTTCGAGTACGCCAAAAACGCGCTGCGATTCGGTGTTTCTGACTACTTGCTGAAGCCCGTAAAACCCATCGAACTGCGTGACTGTCTGACGCGCCTCGCATTAAAACTGGAGTTCTCCGAGAAGGCCAGGCAGGCGTTGGATGAGGAGGCGAGCCCCGATGCCGAACCTGGACTCCTCGTACGCAACGTGCCAAGTCCTCAGGAACTACGCGCGCGGCTTGACCGGCTGATTGACGAACATGATATCCGTGCCCGTGCCGGGGAGGGCGACCACGCTCGTGCCGACTTCGAGGCGCTAACGGGCTATATTGGCAGGAAACTGAGCGAGAAGTTGACGCTGGAAGGCGTATGCAGGGCGCTGGGGATGTCTCAGACCACCGTCAGCCGCCTGTTCCGCACATATGCGCGCTGTTCCTTCGTGGAGTATCTGACCTGCCGCCGCGTCGAACGGGCGAAAGAACTCATCAAACGGGAGCCGACCCGCCGGATGAAGGAGATCGCATGCGAGGCGGGGTTTTGCGACCCGCTGTACTTCAGCCGCGTGTTTCGATCGGAGACCGGCCTTTCGCCTACGGATTTCGCCAAGAGATCCCTGAACGGCGGAGAGGATCTGTGAAACAGGATTGGTTTCTCCATGCCTCTTGCTGGATTCTCCATCGACAAGACGCCCATCGCATGTTATGATCTGATTACATACTATGTGGAAAGGTGGTTTATCCGGTGAGGAAAATGTCCATTCTGCTGATGGTTCTGGTGCTGATTGTTGCGTCCATGAGCATGCCCGCGTTTGCCGAGGAAAAGACGCTGACGCTCCTGATCGACAACACGTCGCCCACGGCCGGTATCGAAGCTGTCGCCGCGCTGGCGAAGGAGAAGCTGGGGATCAATCTTGAGATCGAAGTCCGTCCCGGCGGCGCCGAGGGCGAGAACGTCGTCCGTACCCGTCTGGCCGCGGGCGAGATGGCGGATCTGTGCTACTTCAACTCCGGATCGCTTTTGTCCTCCCTCAACCCTGCTCAGAATTTCGTGGACCTGACCAATATGCCCTACATGTCCACGTTCTCTGATTCCTACAAGGTCACTGTCACCGTGGACGGCAAGGTCTACGGCGTTCCCTCCGGCTCTTCGTTCGTGGGCGCCTGGCTGTACAACAAGGCCGTCTACAAGGAACTGGGTCTGGAAGTGCCCCACACCTGGGCTGACCTGATGGCCAACTGTGAGAAGATCAAGGCCGCCGGCAAGACCGCCGTCATCGCCTCCTTCGGCGACGACTGGACCAGCCAGCTGATCCTCCTGGCCGACTTCTACAACGTCCAGAAGGAAAACCCGAACTTCGCCGCGGACTTCAACAGCAACAAGGCCAAGTATGCCACCGATCCCGCCGCGTTCAAGGCCTTCACCAAGATGGCGGAAGTCTACCAGAAGGGCTTCATGAACGCCGATTACAACACCAACACCTATGATTACTCGCTGCAGATGCTGTCGAGTGGCGAGGGCGTCCACTATCCGATGCTGACCAACGCCATCACCAACATCGAGAAGAACTTCGGCCGCGAAGCCGCCGACAACATCGGCGTGTTCGGCCAGCCGGGCGATGACCCGAACGACCACGGCCTGACCGTGTGGCTGCCCAACTCCATCTACGTGTACAAGAACGGCGCCAATGTGGATACCGCCCTTCAGTGGGTCGAGTTCTTCGTGTCGCCTGAAGGCCTGGCCGCATACGCCGCCGCCACCTCGGCGGAAGGCCCTTACGTGGTCTCCGGCGTCAAGATGCCCGACACCGCCTATCAGGGCGTACTGGAAATGATGCCCTACTTCGAGGCGGGCAAGACCGCCCCGGCGCTGGAGTTCATCACCTCCGTCAAAGGCCCCAACTCGCCGCAGATCTGCATCGAGGCGATGGGCGGCCTGCGCACCCCCGAAGAGTGCGCCGCGGAGTATGACGCCGACGTCGAAAAGCAGGCCAAGCAGCTGGGCCTCGCCGGGTGGTAACAAACGTTTGCGAATGAAATTCGCTTTACGGCTTTCATTTGCCTGAGCGCAGGTCCTGTAAGCCGGAGGGTTCCCTCCGGCTTACGGTCGGGTCTGCGCGAGGAAGCGGAATAGGCAACCTGCGGCCGCGCATGTCGCTCTGCGGTTGCCTTTATTCAATCGGGGGCTTCGGCCCCCGAACCCCTATTCGGATAGATTCCGAAGACCTTGTGCGCAATCCATTTCCGGACGCCGGAGTAGCCGGCGCGCTTGCTACGGAGGTGTAGGCCTTGCCCAAAGCATTGAGACAAATGTACTCCGGCTGGTTCCTGGTACCCGCCGGCATCATATTTGCGGTTCTTTTCCTGCTGCCCACCATCATGTCCTTCTTCTTCAGTATGACCACCTGGACGCTGACAAGTTGGACGTTCACGGGACTTGACAACCTGAAGATGTTTTTCAAGGAAATCTCGCTGCGCATTGGCTTTAAGAATACGCTCATCTACGCGTCGCTGACCTGCGGCATCAAGGTGGTGCTGGGCCTCGTCTTCGGTGCGGTGCTGAGCTCGACGTTCCTTCGCAGCAGGAACGTGCTGCGCTCGATCCTGTTTTTCCCCAACCTCATCTCGACGCTCGCCGTGGGCATCACGTTCCGTTCGCTGATGCACCCGACGCGCGGACTGATTAACACCGCGCTTGCCGCGATCGGCGTCGCGGGCCCAGACTGGCTGGGCAGCGTCAACCTGGCGCTTTACTCGGTGATCCTGATTGACGTCTGGAAGGGCGTCGGCATCGCGACGGTCATCTACATTGCGGGCATCCTGTCCATCCCCGAACAGTATTACGAGGCGATCTCGATTGACGGCGGCTCGACATGGGAAAAGTTCCTGCACATCACGCTGCCGCTGTGCCGTCCGGCGATGAACTCGGTCATCATTCTGGCGTTCATCGGGGGTCTGCGCACGTTCGATCTGATCTGGGTGACCACGAAGGGCGGGCCGGGCTTTGCCACAGACCTTCTGGCGTCGATCATTTACAAACAGTATTCCGCCGGATACTACGGCCTCGCGACGCTGGGCAACGTACTGATGTTCATCCTGATCTCGGTGCTCGCGTTCCCGCTGTACCACTTCATCACGCGGCGGGAGGTGGACCTGTGAAAAAGAGAGACCAGACCAGGCACACTTTCGGCGTAAAGCGATTTCTCGCCGACGCGCTGGCGATCCTGTTCTCCGTCGTCGTCTACTGCGTGCCGTTTTACTTCGTCATTTTGAATTCCTTCAAGACGCGGGGCGAGGCGGCGATGATGAACATCCGTTGGCCCAGCGCGTTCTCTATCGCGGAGAACTATAAAAAAGTACTGGATACCAACAACGGCATCGTGCTTCGGGCATTCGGGAACTCCATCGCGATCACACTGTTCTCCATCCTTCTGATGGTCATGGTCTGTTCGATGGCGGGGTACGTGTTGCAGCGCAAGCGCGACAAACTCGGAACTTTCTCCAACTTCATCGTGCTGACGGGCCTTATGATCCCGCCCGCCATCGTGCCCACCATCTGGGTCATGCAGGGCATCGGCATCTACAAGTCCATCGGCGGTATGGTGCTGATTGAGGTGGCGCTCAACCTGTCGTTCTCATGCATCCTGTACCGGGGCTTCATGGCGTCGATCCCGCGGGAACTGGACGAGGCCG
>CAZNPZ010000089.1:0-6217 GCA_964575255.1 uncultured Oscillospiraceae bacterium | reverse complement strand
TCGTGGGCTTTGACATCGACCTGGCCCGGGAAGTCTGCCAGCGGCTGGGCGTGGAGCTGGTGCTGCAGCCCATCGACTGGGACGCCAAGGAGATGGAGCTGGCCACCGGCAACATCGACTGCATCTGGAACGGCATGAGCGACACGCCGGAGCGGCAGGAATCCATGGCGCTGTCCAAGGACTACCTGAACAACAAGATCGTCTTTCTGGTGAAGGACCCCGCCTTCAAGGACCGCGAGGACCTGGTGGGCAAAAAGGTGGGCGTGCAGGCCGGCTCCTACGCCGAGGAACTGCTGGAGACCGACCCCGCCTACGCCGACTACTACAAGTCCCTGGGCGAGGTGCTGGCCTATCCCGATTACCTGACCGCCATCATGGACATGCAAAACGGCAATATTGACGGCATCCTGATCGACCTGGTGGTGGCCAACTACCAGATTCAGCAGATCGGCGACGAGAGCCTCTTCACCATCGACAACCTGGCGGACGACTTCTACGCGGTGGGCTTCCGCAAGGAGGACGTGGCCCTGCGGGACAAGGTGGATGAAGTCCTCGCCGCCATGGCCGCCGACGGCAAGGTGGACGAGATCACCGAAAAGTGGTTTGGCGAGAACATCTCGCTGATCGGCGCGAACTGATCCGCCGCACATCAATACGGGCATCCGGGCTGACTGCCTGCGCGGTCAGCCCGGTTTGTCGGAAGGGGCGTCCCGATGCTGGGCAAATTCTTCAGCGATCCCGAAAAGCTCATCAACCTGACCGGGCTTCTGCTGGGCGGCGTGGGCACCACGGTGTCGGTGTTCGCGCTGACGCTGGTTTTATCGATCCCGCTGGGCATGCTGGTGGCCTTCGGCAGGATGTCCAGGCACGGGATCGTCGCAAAGCCGGTGGCCTTCTACATCTACATCATGCGCTCGACGCCGCTGATGCTGCAGGTGATGTTTCTGTATTTCCTGCTGCCGCAGATCCTGCCCTTCCGGTTTGACCGGTTCTGGGCGGTGATCCTGGCCTTTGTCATCAACTACGCCGCCTACTTTGCGGAGATCTTCCGCGGCGGCATCCAGGCCGTCCCCCCGGGGCAGAAGGAGGCCGCCGCGGTGCTGGGCTACACCCGGGCGCAGACGTTTTTCCGCATCGTGCTGCCCCAGGTGGTCAAGCGGGTGATCCTGCCGGTGACCAACGAAGTCATCACCCTGGTCAAGGATACCGCGCTGGCCTCCGTGGTGGCCGTCACCGAGGTGCTGACCATCGCCAAGAAGCAGGCCTCCGCCAGCGTGTCGGTGGACCCGTACATCGTGGCGATGATCATCTACCTGGCGCTCAACGGCGTCGCGGAGCAGGCCTGCAGGCTGGTCGAGCGCAAACTGAACTACTATTAGGAGGGCCGCATGCTGAAGGCGACGAACATCGTAAAGGGCTTTGACGGCCTGGGCGTGCTGGAGGGCATCTCCATCTCCGTCAAAAAGGGCGAGGTGCTGGCGCTGATCGGCCCCTCCGGCAGCGGCAAGTCCACCTTCCTCCGGTGCGTCAACCGGCTGGAAACCATCGACGCCGGCGAAATCGAGCTGGACGGCGAGAAGATGTGCTGGATGGAGCACGGAAGGCTGCGGGAGGCGGACGATAAGACGCTTTCCCGCATGCGCCGCAAGATGGGCATGGTGTTCCAGTCCTTCAACCTGTTCCCCCACATGAACGTGATGAAAAACCTTACCGACGCGCCGGTGGCGGTGCTGAAGCTCTCCCGGGACGAGGCCGAGGCCCGGGCCATGGCGCTGCTCAAATAGGTGGGGCTTTCGGAAAAGGCCAAGGCCTATCCCCACCAGCTCTCCGGCGGCCAGGCCCAGCGGGTGGCCATCGCCCGGGCGCTGGCCATGCAGCCGGAAATGCTGTGCTTTGACGAGCCCACCTCCGCGCTGGACCCGCAGCTGACCCAGGAGGTGCTCGCCGTCATGCGCGATCTGGCCGCCGAGCGGATGACGATGGTGGTGGTTACCCACGAGATGGGCTTTGCCCGCGACGTGGCCGACCGCGTAATCCTGATGGCGGGCGGGCGGATCGTCGAGGAGGGCCCGCCCGATCGCCTCTTTGGCTCCGACAACCCCCAGACCGTCCGGTTTCTGGGCGGCTTCGGCACCCCGTAGCGCAAAGTGCCCGCATCGCTGCCGGAGGCCCCGCAAACGCGGGGCCTCCGGCGTTTTAAGACCGCAGCCCTGTGGATTGTTACCAAGCGCCCCCCGCCCGCCTGTGGAAATGTCACCGCGCCCGGGCCCGATCCGAGGGCGAGGGATTCCGTCGCGCCGCGCCAAAAATTGGGTCGCGGACATTAATTAACATCTTGTTTACGAAATAAGCCCGTATTCCGGAAGGATGTCCCGATGCGCACCCCCGCGCCCGTGGCGGCACGGCGGGCACGGCCCCGCGAAAGCGGCGGGAAAATGCCCAAAGCACGCGGTTTTGCCGTGGCGGAACGCCGGCGCTGGCGTAACATCGCCGGAAAACAGGCCAAATTCCAAAAATTTTGGCGTCCGGCGCTTGTAACCCCTCATGTAACTCCCATCGCGTACAATAAAGCCATCAAGAAGAGAGACCGCCCGGCAACGGGCGATACACAATCACAAAATATGATCGGCGCAAGACGCGAGAGGAGAGAATAAAATGAAGAACATGAAGAAGCTGCTGGCCGCCCTGATGGCCGTGATGGTGCTTGTGTTGGCCGCTCCCGCGGTATTCGCCGAGGATGTTCAGCCGGCCGCGCCGGCTGCGCAGGCCGAGGCCCCCAAGGCCGAGGCCCCCAAGGCCGAGGAAACCCCCAAGGCTGAGGCCCCCAAGGCCGAGGAAACCCCCAAGGCCGAGGAAACCCCCAAGGCTGAGGAAACCCCCAAGGCCGAAGCCCCCCCCGCGGCGCCCGAGGCCACCCCGGAACTCACCGCGGCGCCCGAAGCCACCCCGGAAGTGACCGCCGAGCCCGAGGCCACCCCGGAAGCCACCGCCGAGCCCGAAGCCACCCCGGAACCCACCCCCGCTCCGGAGCGCAGCGTGGTGGTCACCGCGAACGCCACCGACCTGACCGTCGGCGACACGCTGGTGCTGACCGCGAAACTCTACGGCTTTGACGGCGTCGCCTGCACCCTCGTCTGGCAGGTCAAGACCCCCGGCGCGGACTGGAAGGCCATTCCCGGCGAGAACGGCGAAACGCTGAAGGTCGTGCTGGACGACGGAAGCGTCGGCTGTCAGTGGCGCCTGGTGGTTGAAACCGCGGAATAACCAAAAAGAAACGAAGGCCCGCCGGAAACCGGCGGGCCTTTTTCATCGGCAAAGTTCGCGGGAAAACCATCGGAGCCGGCGCACACATGCGCCGGCTCCGTCCGTCCAATGGGCGCGCCGCTACGCACCGTAGGAATTGCGCCGGATGATCTGGTCCTGATAGCCCTTGTCCAGCTGCACGAAGTGGCCGCTCCACCCCCACACGCGGACGATCAGGTTCCGGTGGGCATCGGGGTTGACCTGGGCGTCCAGCATCTCCTCCCGGGAGACGGCGTTGAGCTGCAGCTGATGGCCGCCCATGGCGATGTAGGTTCTGACCAGCTGCGCCACCTTGGCCACGCCCTCCGGGTGCTTGAACACGGTGTCGTGCAGCTCGAGGGTCAGCGGCCCGCCGTTCATCACGCGGTGAAGGCCGGGCCGCGCCATCGCGGAGACGACCGACAGCGGCCCCGCGTCCCGGAGCGTCAGCGACGGCGAGAAGTTGGCGGAGAGGGGCTCCCCGGCCCGCCGCCCATCGGCGGTGGCGCCCAGCGCCTTTGAATGCCACAGATAGTACATGGCGGAGCCGGTGCCCGCGCGCACGCGCCCGCCGCGCTCGTTGACCAGCGGCTCCAGCGCGTCGGCAAAGGCGTCCAGCAGCCGGTCGGCAATTTCCTCGCACGCCTCGTCCCGGCCCAGCTTGGGGGCGTCCTCCCGCAGAAGGCGGGCAAGGCCGGGGGCATCCTGAAAGTCCGTCGCCAGCGCCGCCAGAAGCGCGGCGGGGGGAATGGCCCGCTCCTCAAACACGTACCGCCGGACGGCGGCCAGCTGGTCCACCGCGGTGGCAAAGCCGGTGCCGTGGAAGCCGTAGTTGTTGTATTTGGCGCCCTCGCTCACGTCGTGGGTCACGTCGCGCATCAGCACCGTCTGAAAGGGCGCGGGCTCCATGAAGAGGGGCGCGAGGCCCGCCATCGTCCTTTCCGCGTCGGCGCGGATGGCCGCGCGGACCTTTTCCTCCAAGGCTTCGTAGGTTTCGCAGGCGGCCAGGTTTTCCCGTATGACGTCGGAAACGACGCCCGCCAGCGACACGGCGCCGATGTTGGGGATGTCCATGGCCACGCCGGGGATGATGAACTCCCAGCAGGCGGCGACCACGTAGTCCCGGGCGTCCTCAAGGCCGTAGCCCATGTCCACCAGCGCGGGGATGACCACATCGTCGTTGGCGTACTGGGGAAAGCCCAGGCCCTGGCGCGTGAGCTGGGTGCCCAGCTCGTAGAGCTCGACCGGGGTGTTTTTGTCCACGCGCAGGTTGATCTTGGGATCGATGCGCCGGTTGTTGAGGCTGGCTTTGAGGCACAGCGTGGTCAGCGGGTTGACGGCGGGATTGCCGTTCCGGTCGCAGCCGCCCAGCATCATGCTCTGGCCGTTGTCGCCCCGCTGCATGCCGGTGTACAGGTCGCTGTCCCGGTTGAAGGAAAGGAAAAATTCCTCCGTCAGGGTGAGGGCTTCGGCCTCGGTCATGCCCTTTTCCATGTCGGCCCTGAGAAAGGGCCACATGTACTGGTCAAAGCGGCCCACGGTATTGTGGTAGACGTTTGACGCCCACAGCGAAAAGTGCAGGATGCGAAAGGCGTTCAGCGCCTCGGGATAGGATGCCGCGCCGGTGCGCACGGCGCGGGAGAGCCCCGCGTCGCCGTAGCGGTCGGCGTAGGCGATGACGGCGTCGATGGCGGTGCGCCCCTCGGGGGTGGTCCTCTCGCGGCGGGGCAGGAGCCCCTCCGTCAGCACGCCCGCCCAATCGGAGGAGATGTTGCACACCCGGCCCTGCTCGTGCACGTGCCGGCCCGCCTGGAGCCTTTCGCGCTCGCCGGGGGCGTAGATGTCCGGAAAGGAGGGAATGGTGCGCCAGGCATAGATGCGCTCTCCGGGGTTTTTTACAATGCGCTCGCGTTCGAGAAACAGTTTCAGCCGCTTCGCCGCCCGCTGGGCCAGTGTGAGCGCCGGGTCCTGAATGGCCTTTTCGACGGCCCTGGTTTCCTCCGGGGACAGTTCCTTCCAAAGTTCGCTCATAGGGTGACGACCTCCATGCCGCGTTCGGCAAATGGTTTTACAAAGTAGTTTGACGCCTGATCTTCGGGGAATTCCGGTTCGTAGGGAAGGTTTAGCTGCGCGTACTTGGCGCCGGCCGCGCGGTTGTAGCCCATCAGCTCCACCCGTTCCAGCGCCTTTGCGCCCTCGAGGAGGCGCGCGGTGGCGGTGAGGTTTTCCCGCGTGTCGGTGACGGAGGGGATCAGCGGCACCCGCGCCCGGAAGGGAATGCCCAGCGCCTTCAGCCGCTCCAAATTTTCGAGGATCGGGCGGTTGTCCGCGCCGGTCCACGTTTTGTGGGCGGCGGGATCGGCGAGCTTGATGTCCATCAGCACCAGGTCCATGGTCTTTATAACGCGCTCGAACACCGCCGAATCGGCGTAGCCGGAGGTTTCAATGGCGGCGTGCAAATCCGCAATCAGGCCCCGGGTTTCCACCACAAAGTCCGGCTGCATCAGCGCCTCGCCGCCGGAAAAGGTCACGCCGCCGCCGCTCATCTTCAGCGCCCGGGCGTTTTTCGCCACGCGGCGGGCGGCCTCGGCGCTGGTCATTTCGCGCCCGGCGATCCGGAGCGCCCCCCGGGGGCAGGCGGCCACGCAGGCGCCGCAGGCGGCACAGCCGTCCGGATGCGGGCAGACCGCGTCGCAGGCGCCGCAATGGATGCACAGGTCCCGGCTCTTCAGCCGCTGGGGCTTTGGGGAAAAGCTCTCCGGGTTGTGGCACCACTTGCAGCGGAGCGGGCAGCCCTTGAGGAAGATCACGCTGCGGATGCCCGGCCCGTCGTAGACGGCGAATTCCTCGATGTCAAACACAATGCCGCTGGTCATATCTCTGTCCGTCAGCGCGCCCGGTCCGCGTCCTTTCCGATGGTGTAGGTCAATATCCG
>CAZNPZ010000088.1:0-6333 GCA_964575255.1 uncultured Oscillospiraceae bacterium | reverse complement strand
AAGTTCGGTGCGATCCTGAACCTGCCGGTCGCCATCGGCGACAAGCAGCGCACCGATCACTCTGAAAACCCGCAGGTGCTGGAGATCCTTGGCGACGTGGACGGAAAGAACGCGCTGATCGTCGACGACTTCACGACGTCCGGCGGCACGCTGGTCAACCTCGCCTACGCGCTCAAGGCGCACGGCGCGAAGCGCATCCGCGCGATGCTCAGCCACAACATCGTCTCCGCGCAGGGTGTGAAGCTGATCAACGACAGCCCCATCGATCAGGTACTCTCGACGGATACCGTGATCAACCCCAACGTGGCTGGTCAACCGAAATTCCGGACGGTCTCGGTGGCGCCGATGTTCGCGGAAACCATCATCCGCTTCTACAACAGCCAGTCGATCAACGCGATGTTCTCCAGCCTTCCGGAGGATATCGTCCAGGCGGGCATCGACCTCGCGGGCGTCGAGTAACATTTCGAGCAGGACGGGGGTGCGGCTAAGCCGCGCCCCTTGATGTTTATCAATATAGGGCAAACGCATCGCGATTGAACCGAAAATGTACAAGAGAGGAAATGGTAGGATGACCACCGAACGCGCAACGCTGGCCTCAGATCGCGACGGACTTAAGCTCAGCCTGCTCGTAACGGTACCGGAAGTGCCGCTGGGCATCGTGCAGATTTCCCACGGCATGGCCGAACACAAGGAGCGCTACGCGCCGTTGATGGAGTACCTGTCCGAGCGCGGATTCGCGTGCGTGGCGCACGATCTGCGCGGACACGGCGAAAGCGTCGTTCGTCAGGACGATCTTGGCTATTTCGGCGCTGATGGCGCGGAGGCGCTGGTGGAAGACCTGCGGCAGGTGAACAGATACGCGCGCGGGCGCTGGCCAGATCTTCCGCTGATCCTCCTGGGGCACAGCATGGGATCGCTGATCGCGCGGGCATACCTGAAGAAATACACGGATCTCAGCGGCCTGATTCTGTCGGGAACGCCTTCCTATCAGCCGGCCGTCGCGCCTGCCGGAATCCTCATATCCTCGATCGCCCGGATCAAAGGCGAGCGGTACCGGAGCGCGCTGCTGGGTAGGTTATTTGTCGGCGCCTTCAACCGCGGGATCAAAAACCCGGCTTCGCCGTTTGCGTGGCTCAATACCGACACCGCCGCCGTCGAAGAGTACGACCGCGATCCTCTTTGTGGTTTCCTTTTCACCGTCAACGGCTTTGACGCGCTGAGGAGCCTCCTGATCCGGGTACACAGCCCGAAAGGCTGGGCCGCCCCTCAAAGGCCCGTGCCGGTGCTTTTTTTATCCGGCGCGTCAGATCCCTGCATGATCAGCCGCGAGAAGTTGAGCGAAGCAGTCAACCTGTTAAGGAACGTCGGCTACGCGCACGTCAAGGTCAAGGTGTATGAAGGCATGCGGCACGAAATTTTGAACGAGCCTGACCGAGCCAGGGTGTACGCGGACATCTCCTCGTTCCTGGAGGAGTGCCTGAAGGGGAAAGGTTGACCCTCGTTGGCTCAAAAGGCTGTCCATCGGCGTGAAACGCCTGGACAGCCTTTTTCGTGTCGTGTTTTTCACGCATCCTCGCCGTCTATGTACATGGCGGCGGGATTCGACCGCATGAAAGCCAATCCTCCCGGCAATACTTGTGTTGCTGTGGAGGTGGCGAAATGGCGATCAACAAAGTCGAAATCTGCGGAGTTGATACGAAAGCGTTGCCGGTTTTAAAGAACGAACGGATGCGGGAATTGTTCCCGCAGGTGCACTCCGGCAACATCGAAGCCCGCCACGAATTCATTCAGGGGAATCTGAGGCTGGTGCTCAGCGTAATCCAGCGGTTTCACAATCGGGGAGAGAGTGTGGACGACCTGTTCCAGGTGGGCTGCATCGGTCTGATCAAGGCGATGGACAACTTTGACACAAACCAGCCGGTTCGGTTTTCGACCTACGCGGTGCCGATGATCATCGGGGAGATCCGACGGTATCTGCGCGACAACAACCCCATCCGCGTCAGCCGGTCGCTCCGTGACACCGCCTACAAGGCGCTCAAAGCCAGGGATGCGCTGGCGGCAAGGCTCGGCCGTGATCCGACCATCGAACAGATTGCGAAGGAGATGGAAGCGCGCGAGGAAGATGTGGTGTTCGCGCTGGAGGCGATCCAGGATCCCGTCTCCCTGCATGAGCCGGTGTATCAGGACGGCGGCGATGCCATCTACATCATGGATCAGGTGCGGGACGACCGCGTCAGCGAGAACGACTGGGTGCGCTCCCTGTCGATCCGCCAGGCGATGGATCACCTGGGGGAGCGGGAACGAAACATCATCTCCCAGCGGTTCTTCGGCGGGCGGACACAAATGGAGGTCGCGGACGAAATCGGCATCTCGCAGGCGCAGGTTTCCAGGCTGGAAAAGGCCGCGCTGCAGCAGATGAAAAAGTACATTTGAATTGAAATCCTTCGGGCCGGCACCTGTCAAGTGCCGGCCCCATCATGCGTCATAGGTTTTAAAGAATTCCAGAAGCGCCTTTTCGCAGCCCGGTCTGTCCAGCACATAGCTTTCGCCGTGTCCGGCGCCGGGGACGATCAGAAGTCGCTTCTCCGACGCGCAGGCTTCGTAATTGGCCAGCGTCATCTCCACCGGCACGAATTTGTCCGCGTCCCCATGCAGGAACAGTACCGGAACCCTGGTTGCCTTGAGCGCATCCAGCGTCGAGCAGCCCGACGGGTCGTAATGCGCGAAAATTCTGCACATCAGGCCGACACCCCAGATCACCCAGCCGCCGCTCTGCGGAAACATGGACTTTCGGACGTGCCGCATGATCTCGATGGGGGAGGTGAAACCGCAGTCCGCGATGGCCCCCCGAAGGCTGTGCGGCAGTTCCAGCGCCAGCGAGAGCATCACCGTCGTCGAGCCCATCGAAACGCCGTCCATGTAAATGGAGGCATCCGGGAACCGGTTTGCGAGGTACCAGGCCCAGCGCTGCACATCATAGCGCTCCAGCGCGCCAAAGCCGATGTACCTGCCTTCGCTCGCGCCACAGGCGCGTTGGTCGATGAGCAGCACGCCGCAGCCGATGCTTCGGTAATAACGGGCGACTGTCGGAAAATCCCACAGCGCTGCCGACCGGTAGCCGTGCGCCAGCAGGATGATCCGCTTGGTGGAAGCGTCGTGAATCAGACGCGCTTGAAGTGTCAAGCCGTCAAAACTTCGGATCGAAACATTCTCATGCGGCTGCGCCAGAATCCATTCCCGATCCATCGCCAGATTCTTCATGTATTCCCGGAAGACCTCGTTGTCCGGCATCAGGCCCGGAAACGATGCCTTTCGCGTCCGCACGGCGGCAAGACGAAAAAAGAACAGGACGATCAGCGCGGGGATCAGAACCGCCGCCGCAAGCAATATGATCCACATCGAATCCCTCCAACAAGCAGGATGCGAAAGCCCCACTCACAGTATTGCCAGAATACTAGTATGTGCGCCGCGCGGGATCGGACAACATGTTTTCGATTATATGCGGCACTTCCTCGGCTGTCAAGAAACGGAAGGTTTTTCGGGTGGTCGCATAGGATGAACGGGAGGGATCGCCATGAGCTTTTCCGAGTTGAGGCAAAAAGAAGTCATCAACGTGTGCGACGGACGGCGGCTGGGCAGACCCATAGACCTGGTACTGAATGAGCGCGCCTGCGTCGAAGCCATCGTCGTACCCGATTCCTGCAGTTTTTGGGGCTTTTTGAAGCCTGATCGCGAAGGCCTCGTGATCCCCTGGAACAAGATCCGCTGCATTGGGGACGACGTCATTCTCGTTGAACTGGACGAAAAACGCATATTGGGCGGAAACTAGCGAGAAATGTTAAGAAAAAATCGTCAACCCCCTAGACTGGACGCTACATGTTGTGTATAATAGAGGCGTCGAAACCATAGGGGGTGATGGCGGTGAAGTGCATTTACTGCAATTGCACGGAAAGCCGCGTGATCGATTCCAGACAGACCGAAGACAACTCCGCCATTCGGCGCAGGCGCGAGTGCGAGGGCTGCGGGCGGCGGTTCACAACCTATGAAAAGATCGACACAGTCCCCCTGATGGTCATCAAAAAAGACAAAAGTCGCCAGCCATTTGATTCAGCAAAGCTGCGCGCGGGCATAATCAAGGCGTGCGAAAAGCGCCCGGTGTCGCTCGGCGAGATTGACAAGCTGGTTCGAGAAATCGAGATGAAAGCCTACAACAGCTTCGATCAGGAGATCACCAGTCAGGCGATCGGCGAAATGGTGATGGACGGGCTGAAAAGGCTGGATGAAGTGGCATATGTGCGATTTGCGTCGGTCTACCGCCAATTCAAAGACATCCAGACCTTCATGGACGAGCTCAACAAATTGCTTACCGATAAGGAGTTCGGATAAGCGCCGGCCGGCGGCCGGGAGTATATGTACCACTATTCTTAATAAGGAGAGACGCATATGGCAAACGAATTGATTCTCGCTGTCGACGACGAGGCGCATATCCTGGAGCTGCTTTCGTTCAATCTTGAAGCGTCTGGCTATCGCGTCGTGACCGCCGCCACCGGCGAGGACGCGCTGGTCGTGTGCGCGCATGAGCGCCCGGCGCTGGTCTTGCTGGACATCATGCTGCCCGGCATCGACGGCATGGAAGTCTGCCGCAGGCTGAAAGGCGCGCCGACGACCGCCGACATCCCGATCATCATGCTGACCGCGAAGGGCGACGAGGTGGATAAGATCTTAGGCCTTGAGCTGGGCGCGGACGATTACATCACCAAACCCTTCAGCGTGCGCGAGCTGATCGCGCGCGTCAAGGCGCTTCTCAGGCGCGCTGCGCCCCAGAACGAGGAAGAGGGCATCCTGCACGTCGGTGGCCTCACCATCGACGTGGGCAATTACGAGGCTTTCCGCAACGGCGAGAAGCTGTCGCTGACGCTCAAGGAGTTCGAACTTCTGAAGCTGCTGGTCATCAGCCGCGGCAAGGTGCTCACGCGCGACTTCCTGCTGGATCGCATCTGGGGCTATGAGTTCTACGGCGAGACCAGGACGGTCGACGTACACATCCGCCACATCCGGCAGAAGCTGGGCGACGATGCGCACTACATCGAAACCATTCGCGGCGTCGGCTACAAGTTCAACGATCGCCAGGAGAATAGGCTGTAGTTCTGTGCGGTCGCGGAGGCAACACATGAAGCAAAAGGTTGCGCTCGGTGCGACCATACTGAATTTTATACTCTGTGTCGCATTCATGCTTGTTTGCGCGCTTTCGGCGCGCGGCTCGATGGATGCGGCAACATTGGAGGAGTTGGCGCGCGTTTGCCGCGTATCCGTCCCGGCGGCGGAAAACGCGGAGGCGACTGGCAATGCCTCCGATTTCTTGTATCAACTTTCAACGGGCTTCTCGCTGGATGCGCGATTGATCCCGGCAGAGGAAGCCGTGCGCGCAGCGGACACAAGCTCGGATCCCCTGTTTCAGATCGCGAAGACCGCAAAGAACGGCGATGTTGTGCCGCTTCGGGCGAAAACCGACGCGGTCTGGAAATTGTACGCGGCGACGAAACTCCAAGGCGGCAGCTTGTTTCTGGTTTCGCGGCCGGCGGCGTCTATGAGCGACGCGATGGCTTCGCACCCCTGGCTGCTGGTCTTGCTCGCGCTGGTGATCGCGCTCGTCGGTTTCTTCGCGTTTCAGGCCTCCATCAACCGCACAGATTCCTTTGTACGGAAAGTGCTGAACGTGCTGACCAGTTTCTCAGAAGGCAGGTTTGACGCGCGCGTTACCGGCGTCGCCGGGGATTCGGTGGAGCAGACCGCGCTGTTCAACGAAGTCCTCTCCAGAATCCAGGACAGCGTGTATAAGAACAAGGCGCGGAATCAGGCACTCTCTACCGTCATGAATTACATGCAGAACGGCATTCTTGCGGTGGATGAGAAACTGAACGTGATCCTCGTGACGCCGTCTGCGAAGAAGCTGCTGGGCATCACCGGCGGCATCGATGACCCGGTGCCGCTCTCCCAGGCCTCCCGCGACGTGAAACTGGACGCGGCTTTTATGGAAGCGATGGGGCAGGATGGCGTCTATACCACCGAGGTGGCAGTGCGCACCGGCATGGGTCGGGCACATATGCCGGTGCGGCTGTACATGACGCCAATGACCAAGGATGGCGCGGTGGTTGGCGCAGTGGCTCTGGTGGAGGACATTACCGAACTGCGCAGGCTGGAGCAGGTGCGCACGGACTTTGCGGCCAACGTCTCGCATGAACTCAAGACGCCGCTGACCAGTATCAAGGGTTTCGTGGAAACGCTGCAGAACGGCGCGATCGCGAACCCCGAAACCGCGCAGAAGTTCCTGAA
>CAZNPZ010000087.1:0-6362 GCA_964575255.1 uncultured Oscillospiraceae bacterium | reverse complement strand
AAACTATGATATAATGTTGAGGGTCGTATTAAGAAAACACAAGGAGGCGAAGTACGCTCCATGTCATTGCCCGGAAAACTGACGATTGGGTACGTCCAGGAGGACAATCCGGTAAAATCCTACTTCCGATTAAAACCGCTGCTCACGCTTGGCGAAAACCAGTTCCAGCCTGTCGACGAGGGCACGGCGGCTCAATATCCGGAGGACGGCTTCATCCGAATCGTCCCCGATAAAAACGAAATCAGCCAGTTCAAAACCCGGATGCGCTCGCTCGGACGCTACTGCCTGCTGGACCTCCGCCGGCACCCAAACGAAAACGACAAGATCCGCCCCAACAAGAATTACGCGCCGGACGGCGCGGAGCGGAACGCGCACATCGTCTATTCCGACGTGATCGCGCAGCTTTTGCCGGAAATGGTGATGGAAGTCCTGGACGCAGGCCTCGTGTTTGACGGCGAAGTCATCACGCTGCGCGCGCCGCTGCCCGGCACGAAGTACGTGGCGGTGCGCCGGGAGGCGCGCCTGTCCGGTCCGTGGGTCTGGGCGGAGACGCCGGAGATCCCCGGCTGCGTCACGCTGTCCATTGCGCCCGGCATGTCCCGCCTGGACATTCCGATGGAGGAGGCAAAACTCTATGAAGCCGCCTGCGCCGACGGCCTGTTTACGCTGCTTCTGAACCCCACGGCGCTCGGCGTCGCGGCGGCGCACGAGATCCCCGTTGCCCGGATCGAGCCGGAAGCCGCGCCCTTCCCCGTGGCGCCGCAGCCCGCGCCCGCCGCGCCCGTGACGCCGATCGCGCCCGTCGTCCCCCAGATTGTCGCGCCGTTCATCCCGCAGACGCCGGTCGACGCGCCGCAGATGGCGGCCGCGCCCAGCGTCCCGCAGACGGCGCAGGCCACTTTGGTTCCCCCCGCCCCGGAGGCGTCCACCGAGAAGGCGTGGATTTCCCGCGACGAAAGCTACCCCAAAGCGGTGGCCAGGCGGCTGCGCGAGCCGCTGGACGGCCAGACCGGCTTCAACCCGCGGCGCGGGCGGAGCCTGAACGAAGTGGTGGACGAACAATGGCGGCGCTCCCGCTGCGACCAGTTGGGCCACCCGGTACCGCCGGAAGCCACCAGCATGCCCGTCGCAAGCCCGGTAGAGCGCGCGCTGGACGCGCTGAAGGGCGCCTGGGCGCTGCCCGCCGCGCGTGACAGCCTGCTGGACGCGCTGGAAAAAGACGAGGAGGTCGGCTTCGCGCTCCGCGAGCGGTACGTCGCGCCGCAAAACGTTCAGGATGAAGTCGCCGAGCGGATGGAAGCGTCCCGGCTTCAGCTGATCACCGAGATCGACGCGCTGCGCCAGAAGCGGCAGGACATGCGCCAGTCGCTGATGCAGGAACTGCGCGACGCGCGGCGGGAAGAGTTCACCCGCTACGAACAGCAGAACGAAGCGCTGCGCCGCGAGGTCGAGAAGAACGAACAGGCCGCGGCGGCGGCGCGCATGGCGGCGGAGGCCGCCGAGAAACTGCTGGAGGAAACCAGCGAGAAGCTGGAGGAGAAACTGCTGGACAGCATGGCCTCCAGCCACGCGCGCGAGCTCTTATTGCGCATGTCCGACGCGCACCATCGCCCGGTGGGGCATCCGGAGGTGTACGCGCCGTCCGGCGGCGAGCTGATCAGCGACCTGCGCGTCCAGATGGACGCGGCGGGCTATCCGCTCTCAAACGACGAAGCGGTGAACCTGCTGGCCTCGGTCGTGGTCGGCGGCACGGTGATTCTGTCCGGCGCGCCCGGCACCGGAAAGAGCGGTCTCGCAAGAACGCTGGCCGCGGCGCTTGGGCTGAACGGCCCCGCTTGCCGGTTCGTGCAGACCCGCTCCGCCGAAGACCCGGAGATCGAAAGGCTGCTTGAAAGCGCCGACGGGATGACCCTGTCCGCCGCGCTGATTGACGACGTGAACGACTGTGACGGCAACGTGCCCTGCGCGCACATCATCGGGCTGCAGGAGCGCGTCTTCGCCCGGAACGTCCCGGTGGTTCTGATGCTGACCGCGCAGGACGCGCCGGACGGAAAGCCGCTGTCGGCGAGGCTGCTGAACCGCGCGTTCCTGATCCGCCTGGGCCCGACCGGCGCGGAAGCGCCGTGGAAGCCGCGCAGCCGGACCATGCCCGAACCCGGTCGGTCGCCGTCGGTCGCCGCGCTTCGCAAGATCTTCGCGCCGGGCGAGATTCCCGGCGAGGTGGAGAACCGGCTGAACGCGCTTCGAACCGGCCTCGCGCAGTGGAACTGGACGCTCGACCGCCACACGCTGGATCAAACCTGGAACTACTGCGCCGCCGTCACCCGCATGATGGCGTGTTCACCGCTGGAGGCGCTGGACTGGGCGCTGTCTGAGCGCGCGCTGCCGGCGATGCTGGCCGCGATGGACCTTGACGCACTGCGCGCGCTGCCGGGGCTCTTAAACGGCCTTCCGCGCTGCAGGAAGCTGATGGATCAGCCGCTGCCACTGCCGCCGCTATAGCGGCGGGCAGATGGAATCCGCTTCGCGGCTTATCACCGCGAGGGATTCTGCGTGCGCCTGAAATCCCAAGGGATTTCGGGCGGCGCGCTGACCGTATGAAATGTTTGGGCTGCCAGTGTTCGCCACTGGCAGCCCAAACGCGTTCCCGGCGCGCATGCCGCCGGGAACGATGGCAGCAGTACGGAAGAACCAAAGTAGAACGGCGCGCATGCCGCCGCAACGAATGAAGCAGTACGGGTTAACGGTGGCAAGGCGCGAGGAATCAAGGGTGATTGGGATCAACGGATCAAGCTCACGCGCCGCCAAGGAACCGGGCGGTGCGGGGATTCTGAGAGGAGAAGAGTTTCGCGGGCGGGCCTTCCTCGACGATCTGGCCGTTCTCCATGAAGATCACGCGGTCGGCCACGTCGCGCGCGAAGCCCATTTCGTGGGTGACGACCACCATCGTCATGTGTTCGGCGGCGAGGCCCTGCATGACGGAAAGCACCTCCTGCGTCAGTTCCGGGTCCAGCGCGGAGGTGGGCTCGTCAAAGCACAGCATTTCCGGCTGCATCGCGAGCGCGCGCGCGATCGCGACCCGCTGCGCCTGCCCGCCGGACAACTGGTGCGGGTAGGCCTTCGCCTTGTCGGAAAGCCCGACCTTTTGAAGGAGCGCCCGCGCGCGCTCCTCCGCCTCGGCCTTGGAAAGTTTTAAGACCGACATCGGCGCGTCGGTGAGGTTCCGTAAAACGCTCATATGCGGGAACAGGTTGAACGACTGGAACACCATGCCCATCTTGCGGCGGATGGAGGCAAGCGTCTTCTCGTCCGCCTCGCGCAGTTTCCCGTGTTCCATCCAGCACATCTTCTCGCCGTCCAGCTCGATTTCGCCGGCGTCGATCCTTTCCAGCCGGTTGACGCAGCGGAGGAACGTGGATTTGCCGCTCCCGGACGGGCCGATCAGCGCCAGCACCTCGCCCTTTTCGACGGTGACCGAGATTCCGTCCAGCACGCCCAGCCCGTCGAAGCTTTTTTTGATGCCCAAGGCCTTCAGCATGGTCTTAACGCTCCTAATAGTAATTCAGCTTCCGCTCCACCAGCTTGCAGGCCTGCTCGGCGACGCCGTTCAGCACAAGGTAGATCAGCATCGCGACGATGTAGGGCTCGATGGAAGAAGAACTGGACACCTGCTTTTTCGCGATGGACATGATCTCCGCCACCGCCACGGTGGAGGCGAGCGCGGTGTCCTTGACCAGCGTGATCACCTCGTTCGTGACCGGCAGGATCACCCGCTTCGTCACCTGCGGCAGGATGATCCGGAAGAACACCTGCGCGCGGGAATAGCCCAGCACGAACCCGGCCTCCCGCTGCCCCGGCGGAACCCCCAGGATGCCGCCGCGGAAGATTTCCGCAAAGTACGCCGCGTAGTTGATCACAAACGAGAAGATCACCGCCCAGAAGCGGTCGATCTTAAAGGGGAGCACCTGCGGCAACAGGAAGTAGATGAACATCACCTGCAGCATCAGGGGCGTCGAGCGCATGATATAAATATAGAACGAAATCGGCTTGGACACAAGGGGGGATTTTGACATGCGCCCGACCGCCACCAGCATCCCAAGCGGGATCGAGAGCAGCAGCGTCAGAAAGAAAATCGACACCGTCGTCCCGACGCCGCCCAGCAGGATCCCGGTCATGTTCATCAGTTTGTCCGGGTCGTTGAAATACTTGATGAGCAATTACATCACCCCATCGACGAATCCGGGCCGGCCGCCCAAGGCGGCCAGCCCGGATGAATTTCAGAAAGACCTGAACTACTCCGCCGTGATCAGCGAGATGTCCGAGCCGAACCACTTGGTCGAGATCTCGGCCACCACACCGTCCTTCGCCATCGCCTTCAGGGTCTCGTTGACCTTGTCCCGCAGCGCGACATCGCTTTTGCGGAAGCCGATGGCGTAGAAGTCGTCCGCGAGGTTGTCCACGGTGGTGAGGCCGGTGTCGCCCATCTGCGCCAGCTGGTAGTTGGCGACCACCTGGTCGATCAGGATCGCCTCGATGTTGCCGTTCTGAAGGTCCATGATCGCGGTCGGGTAGTCGGCGTAGCCGAGCACCTCGCCCAGCGTTTTATAGAACTCGGCGTACTCCTCGCCCTCTATAAGCTCCTGCGCGTAGGAGCCGGACTGCACGCCCACCTTCTTGCCCGCGAGCGCGTCGCGGCCGGTGATCGCCGCGTCCTTGACCAGGAACACCATCTTGTTGTTCAGGTAGTCGATCGAAAGAGACATGGATTCCTGCCGTTCCGGGGTGTCGCTCATGCCGTTCCAGATGCAGTCGATGTTGCCGCTGGACAGCTCCAGCTCCTTCGCGTCCCAGTCGATGGGCTGAAGCACCAGCTCCACGCCGAGGCGCGCGCACACTTCCTTCGCGAGGTCGATGTCATAGCCGACGATCTCGTTGTTCTCGTCGCGGTAGCCCATCGGCGGGAAGCTGTCGTCAAGGCCCAGGATGAACGTGCCCTTGTCCAGAATCTTCTGAAGCGAACCGTCCTCCGCCATCGCCGGAACCGCCATCATGAGAACCAGCATCGCCGCCAGCAGCATCGCAAAAAACTTCTTCATCGTATTCCCTCCGCGCTTTACTTTGCTAACGTGATAAAATATACCATACCTCCCGCCCACCTGTCAAGCATACCGATTGTTAAGATATGCACAGGAACCTTCGCAAAGCAATCCCGCTTCGCGGTCTTCCTTTGCATGATAGAACGGCGCAAGCCCTATGCGCAATAGCGCATGGCCGGGCTTGCGCATAGAAGCGGTATAGGCAACCTGCGGCCGCACATGTCGCCCTCCGGTTGCCTTTCATAATCGGGGCTTCGGCCCCAAACCCCAAGGAGAGGACGCTTTGGCATCAGGAAACCGGTTTTTCTCACCCCGAAGAAAGATGCGTCAGCAGATTTCTTCCGCCAGCGTCAGCGCCAGAATGCGAGATCCTTGAGAAAACCGCCCAAGAAGTAGTTGACCCAGCTCAGGCTTTCGCGCAAGCGCGATTCGATCCGCTGCCCCCAGGTAATGTTGCCGGGCGCGGCCGCGCCGATGGCGTCGAGGCCCTGATCTTTCGCCAGCCACAGCGCGCGGGTCAGGTGGTAGTCGCTGGTGACGACGATGGCGGTTTTGAGCCCTCGCGCGTCCATCTCCGCCTTGGCGTTCTGAAGGTTCTCGATGGTGTCGGTGGACATGTCCTCGACCACGATGTCGCTTGCCGGCACGCCCTGCGCGGTCAGCCATTTCGCCATCGCGCCCGCCTCGGTCTCCGGCTCGTCCCGCCCCTTCGCGCCGCAGGCGATGATCAGCTTCCCGTAGCCGCCCTGATAGGCCTTGAGCGCGGTCTGGACGCGGTGCAGTACCGTCGTGGACAGTTCGCCGTCCGGCATGATCCTCGCGCCCAGCACGATGATCGCGTCCCGCTTGGTAAGCTCCCTTGGCGTCTTCTCGGTGTAGAACACCACGCACATCAGCCCCAGGATCAAAACGGCGCCCACTGCCGCCAGGATGAGCACGACCTTCCAGAATCGGTTCAATGGCTTTCCTCCATAAATCTGAGTATGCCCGCCGCGCGCGCGGAGATTTGGAGCGACTCGCCGGTCGCTTTCGCGCCCGCCGCGAGGCGCGCGCGCTTTTCCGGGTCATCCTTGAGCGTTTGAATCGCCGCCGCGACCGCTTCCACGCTGGTCGGATCGACGCGGATGGAATTTTCCTCGGTCAGAAGCCCGTCGTTGAACGGGCGGTCGGAAGAGACCACCGGCAGCCCCATCGCGAGCGCCTCGACGATCGCGTTGCAGCAGCCCTCGTTCAGCGTCGGCAGCGCGAACACGTCCGCCGCCGCGA
>CAZNPZ010000086.1:0-6471 GCA_964575255.1 uncultured Oscillospiraceae bacterium | reverse complement strand
AGATTCGCTCCAACCCCATGTACATGCCCGCAAAGCGCACCGTGCTGGCGCTGGCGGTCGCGCTGGAACTGACACCCGGCGAGGCGGAAGACCTTCTGAAACGGGCGGGCTTCGCGCTCTCCCGCAGCCAGAAGTTGGACGTAATCGTGGAATACTTCCTCCGTGAAGGTCGATACGACATCTTCGAGATCAACGAGACACTGTTCTACTACGACCAGCCGCTTCTGGGCTCCTGAGTAATTGTCGCCCGCCGGGCGACCTCGCGAGCGGAAAGACATGGTATCCTTCGTTCATCAAACGAACGGAGGGGTACTCATGCGAAGCGATCTTTCGGAACTGGTGTTCATCCTGGACAGAAGCGGATCGATGGCGGGACTGGAGTCGGACACGATCGGGGGATTCAACGGCTTTCTCGAAAAGCAGCGCGCGCTTCCCGGCGAGGCGCGGCTGACCACGGTGCTCTTTAGTAACCGCGACTTCGTTCTGCACGACCGGCTGGACATCCGCGCGGTGTCGCCGCTGACCGATCAGGACTACGTCGCGGGCGGGTCGACGGCGCTTCTCGACGCGGTGGGACACGCGATCGAAAAGATCGACAACGCGCAGCGGCAGACATCCGAGGCGTACCGCGCGGGCAGGGTGCTGTTCGTAATCACCACCGATGGACTGGAGAACGCCAGCCGCGAATTTACGCTGGATCGGGTCAGGGCGCTGATCGAACAGAAGAAGCGCGAGGGCTGGGAGTTTCTGTTCCTGGGCGCGAACATCGACGCGGTGGACGCGGCGGGCAGGATGGGCATCGCGCCCGACCGCGCGCAGAACTACTGCCCGGACAGCGCGGGGACGCATCTCAACTTCCGCGCGGTGTCGGCGGCGGCGGCAACGCTTCGGGCGGAAGGCGCGCTGGACGACGCCTGGGGCGAGGAAGTGCGGCAGGATTTTCAAAGGCGCGGACACAAGACAAAAAAGCAGTAAGGGGCGTTACGCATGACCGACCATGAGCTTCTCAGGCGCTACCGGGTGATCACGCCGTGCAGCACGGTGGTTTCCAGCTTCTACGGGGCAGAGTTTGCCGCCCCGGAGACGGTTTCGTTCCGAACCTACATGGATCCCGGCGCGTACGGCGCGCAAACCTTCCGGTTTCGCGTCTCAAACGTCCGGGAGACCACGCGCGGCGAGACGGGTGCGCGCCTCGCAGACGAGCCGGGCGGGCGGTGGCGCATCGACGGTGCGTTCCTCTCGGACGGCGGAACCCGGCGGGACGGCGCGCTGCATAGCGCGCCCGCGCCGGTGACATTCGGTGGCAGTCCCACAAGAATGGTCGAGCCGGGCGAAGTCTTCCTGAGCGACGAGATCGATTTCAACCTCCCGGAGGGGCACGATCTGGCGTTCTCGTGGACGGTCACAAACCTTCAAGACACGCCCGCGATCCCCTGCGCGCACGAATCCATTCTGGCGGCGTATTCAAAATGGGGCGGCGGTGCGGACGACCCGCGCGCGGACGGCTTCGCGATCGATTTCAACGGACGCTGCGCGCTGCCCTCGCTGTTCCTCCGGCGCGCGCCGTCAGATCACGTGATCGCGTTTCTGGGCGACTCGATCACACAGGGCTACGGCACCGGCGACGGGCGGGAGATGTTCTGGGCTGCGCAGGTGGCAAAGCGCCTGCCTGACAGGGTGAACGCTTTAAACCTTGGAAGCGGCTGGGCGCGCGCCTACGACGCCGCCGCGGGCGGCGCGTGGCTCCGCCGCGCCATGGCGGCGGACGAGGTCACCGTGTGCCTGGGCACCAACGACATCGGCACCTGCGGCCGTACCGCTCCCGAAATCACCCAGGATTTAACCGCGATTGTTCAAATGCTCAAAGCGGCGAATCCCGCGACGCGCGTCATGCTGTTCACGCTGCCGCCGTTCGACTTCGAAGGCGAAAAACTTGATACCTGGCTTCGCGTCAACGAGTGGATTCTGTCCGGGGCCGTCCCCGGCGCGGAGGTGTTCGACACCGTGCCCATCCTCGGCCAGCCCGAGCCCAATTCGCACCTCGCGCGCGAAGAATACAAATTCTCGCTGGACGCCCACCCCAACGCCCGCGCCGGCGAGGCGCTCGCCCGCGCGTTCCTCGCGTGGCGGGGGTGACTAGGATCTGGGGAGCAGCCGAGAGCCAACGGGTGGCGGGGCTCTGCCCCGCTCCTGGGTTTCAAAAACGCCCCACTGGGGTGTTTTGTGCGGCAGAGCCGAAAAAATCGTCGCCGCTTTCGTAACTTGAGGCAACCTGCTTCCTTCGTTCCCGGCGACGTTTCCATAGCCAGTGCGAACACTGGGGTCAGAAACAACACCTCAAGTCAGCGGGCCGACCGAAATCCGAAGGATTTCAGGCCCGCGAAGTGAACTTAACGCGGATGAAAGCCGTATAACGGATTTTCAACGCAACGCGAAGCGTTGTGCAAAATAACATTCGCTTTTCTTGACAGCCGCCACGGCGGGCTATATAATATTTCCATCAGCAGCGAAGGCGCTGCGGAGCTCTTATGATTGGGCTCCGCGGGGCCTTTCAAATTTATGGGGGGTTGGATTCATGAGCAAGATGCCGGAAATCTTTGGTTCCCTGGTGTTTAACGATTCCATTATGAAGGCCCGGCTGCCGCATGATACCTACAAGGCGTTCAAAAAGAAGCTGGCGATGGGCGAGCCGCTGGACCGACCCACCGCCGATGTCATCGCAAGCGCCATGAAGGACTGGGCGCTGGAGAAGGGCGTCACCCACTACACCCACTGGTTCCAGCCGATGACCGAGATCACCGCCGAAAAGCACGAGGCGTTCATCAGCCCATGTGGCGACACCGTGATCATGGAGTTCTCCGGCAAGGAACTGATCCAGGGCGAGCCGGATGCGTCCAGCTTCCCCTCCGGCGGCCTGCGCGCCACGTTTGAGGCGCGCGGCTACACCGCGTGGGATCCGACCAGCTATGCATTCATCAAGGACAACACGCTGTGCATCCCGACCGCGTTCATGTCCTACACCGGCGAGGTGCTGGACAAGAAGACACCGCTTTTGCGCTCGATGGACGCGATCAATGTGCAGGCGATGCGCATCCTGAAACTGTTCGGCCGCACTGACGTCAAGCGCGTCGTGACCACCGTCGGCCCGGAGCAGGAATATTTCCTGATCGACAAGGCCATGTACGAAAAGCGCCCCGACCTCATCTATACCGGCCGCACGCTGTTCGGCGCGCGCCCGCCCAAGGGTCAGGAACTGGAAGACCACTACTTCGGCGCGCTGAAGAAGCGGATCTCCGAGTTCATGCGCGATCTGGACGAAAACCTCTGGAAGCTGGGCGTTCTCGCGAAGACCGAGCACAACGAGGTTTCGCCCGCGCAGCATGAGTTGGCGCCGATCTACAACAACACCAACATCGGCACCGACCACAACCAGATCACGATGGAAATGATGAAGAAGATCGCTTCCGAGCACGGCATGGTGTGCCTGCTTCATGAGAAGCCCTTCGCCGGCGTCAACGGCTCCGGCAAGCACAACAACTGGTCCATCGCCACCGACACCGGCGCGAACCTCCTGGAACCCGGCGCGTCGCCCAGCGAGAACGCGCAGTTCCTTCTGTTCCTGGCGGCGGTCATCAAGGCGGTTGACGAACATCAGGACCTCTTGCGCATCTCCTGCGCCAGCGCGGGCAACGACCATCGTCTGGGCGCGAGCGAAGCGCCGCCCGCCATCATCTCGATGTTCCTGGGCGAGGAACTCACCGCCATCGTCGAGGCGCTGATCGCGAAGGCCGCCTACAACCCCAAGGCCAAGGACGAGATGAACATCGGCGTCGCGGTGCTGCCCCACTTCTTCAAGGACACCACCGACCGCAACCGCACTTCGCCGTTCGCGTTTACCGGCAACAAGTTCGAGTTCCGCATGGTGGGCTCCGCGTTCTCCATTGCCGACCCCAACACCGTGCTCAACACCACCGTGGCCGAGTCGCTGCGTCTGTTCGCAGACGAGCTGGAAAAGGCCGAGGACTTCAACGCCGCGCTCAATAAGCTCATCCGCCACACGATCCGCGACCATTCGCGTATCATCTTCAACGGCAACAACTACTCGGACGAGTGGGTCGTCGAAGCCGAGAAGCGCGGGCTGCTCAACTGGAAGTCCTCCGCCGAGGCGATCCCGCACCTGACCGATGAAAAGAACGTCGCGCTGTTCAAGCAGCACAGCATCTTCACCGAGGCCGAAGTGCACTCCCGCCGGGATATCCTGTTGGAGAACTACGTGAAGGTGGTCTCCATCGAGGCGCTGACGATGCTGGATATGGTCAGCCGCGATATCCTGCCCGCGATCCTGAAGTACAGCGGCGAGCTCGCAAAAACCGCCGGAACCAAGGTTGCGCTTTCCATCCCCGCCGACGCCGAGAAGGCGATCGCAGGCAAACTGAGCGCGCTGGCTTCCGAGATCCTGGCCAAGGCCGACGCGCTGGACAAAGCCGTCAAGGCGCTGCCGGAAGAGGGCGCCGCCGAAGCCGCCGCCTACACCCGCAAGGAGATCTTTGCCGGCATGCTCGCGCTGCGCGCCGCGGTCGACGAGGCCGAGCCGATGGTCTCCGCCAAGGTCTGGCCGTACCCCAGCTACGGCGAGATGCTGTTCAGCGTCCGCTAAAGCGGGTCGAAGAAAGTTCGCTTCGCGACTTTTCTTTGAAGGAGCCCTGCGGCAAACGCCGCAGGGCTCCTTTGCGGCGAAAATTCGCTAAGCGCCTTTTCGCCGCATGGAAACGGCGCAAGTCCTGTGAGCCTGCGGCTCACGGACGGACATGCGCGCGAAGCGGTGGCAGCCTTCGGCCGTACACGCCGCCCTCCGGCGGCATTTATCCGCAGGAAAGATTGCCTCTTTCCTGCGCAATCGGGAGCTGAGGCCCCCGATGCCCCCGGAGAAAGGTTGCGGCCTTCAACGTCATTTGGCCGGGTTGCGCGTGTCCATTGGGCTTTCGAGCAGCCAATTTTAACCCGCTCCTTCGGTTGGGGTTGCGCGAAACGGTAAAATGGTATAATATGTGTTATTGATGGAAGTGGCTGGTTGAACCTGTGAAAGGAGTTAGAGGCGTGGGGAAACGGAGCGTCGGCATTCTGCTGTTTGACGAGGTGGAGGTCTTGGACTTCGCCGGACCGTTTGAGGTGTTCTCGGTGACGGAAACGCCGGGCGGCCTCGGAAAGGCGTTTCAGGTTGTCACCGTCGCACAGGAGGAAAAGCCGATCAAAGCGCGCAACGGCCTTACGGTATTGCCGCAGTGCGGGTTTGAGGACGCGCCGGACTTCGACGTAATGATCGTCCCCGGCGGATACGGTGCGGAGATGATCGAGATCCGAAACGCCACGCTGATCGACTGGCTGAAGGAGCGCGCAAAGTCGACGCCGCTGATCGCGTCCGTGTGCACGGGGGCGTTTCTCCTGGCGGAGGCGGGGCTGCTCGACGGCAAACGCGCCACGACCCACTGGATGGACATCGCGCGGCTGGCGCGGGAGTATCCGCTCATCTCGGTGGCGCGGGATGTCCGGTTCGTCGATGAAGGCTCAATCGTGACTTCCGGCGGCATTTCCGCCGGGATTGACATGAGCCTGCACCTCGTCTCAAGGCTCCTTGGCGAGGAGGCCGCGAAGGCCACCGCTCGGCGAATGGAGTACAAGGCATACACATAAGATTGATCCGAACTGAGTTCTGGACGGGTTTTTATGGCCAACCGCTCTGAAAAGGGCGGTTTTTCTTAAGGAATTTTTCTAACGCTCGTGCATGCTTTGCATGGTCACCAACGCCAAGCCTAACTACAGGAACTGCGTTTTGTCCCGCTTTTCGAGTTTACCACAAAACAGGGATTGGCCCGGTCTTCCCATCTACACATGACTTGGGTATCGTTCCTTTGTCTGCGGAATATGTCAGAAAGCCGCTTCGCAGCATATATTGAAACGGTTGGTTTCCTCGATAATCGATCCAATGACTCTGGAAGGAGAATTCAACATGAGTTGTAATTGTGCGACGGCTGCAGCCACCCCCTGTGCATCGACAGTTGATTATTCAACCGTACAGGCAGACCCTGCTTTGCCGTTTATTTTTGCACTGGACCCGAGTTCAATTCTTTACCCTGTGCCGGGGCAAAATCAGCGGTTTGTCTACACGATCACCGCCAATGGGGCCGACAATCCGACTTTCGCGGATCTGAGCCATTTTGTTCTGACAATCTGTTCCGATGTAACAGAAGCAATGCTTCAGAACGTCTCGGTGACGATCAACGGCGTCAAACAGACAGTGATAATTGGAGATAACGTTGAAATCCTGCCGCCAGACAAGCCCGACAAGCAGACGGGCTGTGCCGGACTCAAGTTTGATTTCGGTCTGAACAAGGTGAACGGTGTGATGACGGTGGCCTTTGACTTGGCCACACCTCATCCAATTGGCCCGGTAACGGTGTGTGTTTTCGGCGG
>CAZNPZ010000085.1:0-6650 GCA_964575255.1 uncultured Oscillospiraceae bacterium | reverse complement strand
CGTCTTGTTGCGCTCAAATTTTGCCTTCGCCATTTCCAGGTTCCTCCCTAATCAAATGATCGATGTTTACCGAATGCCCAGAATCTTGTTCGCGATGTTCTTTGGCACTTCTTCATAGTGCTCAAACTGCATGGAGTAGGTGCCGCGGCCCTGGGTGCGCGAACGGAGGTCGGTGGAATAGCCGAACATCTCAGAAAGCGGCACGATGGCGTGGATGGACTGAAGGCCGGCGTGCGCGTCGGTGCCGATCACGCGGCCGCGGCGCGCGTTCACGTCGCCGATTACGTCGCCCATGTAGTCGTCGGGGACGACCACTTCCACCTTCATCATCGGCTCCAGAAGCGCGGGGTCGGCCTTCTGTAGGGCTTCCTTGAAGGCCATGGAACCCGCGATCTTGAACGCCATTTCGGAGGAGTCCACCTCGTGGTACGAGCCGTCATAGACGGTCGCCGAGAAGTCGACCACTTCGTTGCCGCCAAGGATGCCGCTCATCGCAGCTTCGCGGATGCCCGCGTCGATCGGGGCGATGTACTCCCTGGGGATTACGCCGCCGACGATCTTGTTGACAAATTCGTAGCCTTCGCCGGGTTGACGCGGCGCGAGCTCGATCCAGCAATGGCCGTACTGGCCGTGGCCGCCGGTCTGCCGCACGTAGCGGCCCTCGCCCTTCGCGGCGCGGCGGATACACTCCTTGTAGGCGACCTGCGGACGGCCGACGGTGGCTTCGACCTTGAATTCGCGAAGCAGCCGGTCGACGATGATCTCCAGATGCAATTCGCCCATGCCCGCGATGATCGTCTGCCCGGTGGCTTCGTCGGAGTAGGTCTTAAAGGTCGGGTCTTCCTCGGCGAGGCGGATGAGCGCCATCGTCATCTTGTCCTGACCCGCCTTGGTCTTGGGCTCGATCGCGACACGGATGACCGGCTCCGGGAATTCCATCGATTCCAGGATGATCTGGTTCTTGTCGTCGCACATCGTGTCGCCGGTCGTCGTATCCTTGAAGCCGACGATGCCCGCGATGTCGCCTGCGCGCACCTCTTCCACGTCTTCACGGTGGTTGGCGTGCATGCGCACGATGCGGCCGACGCGTTCGCGCTTGCCTTTGGTAGAGTTATAGACATAACTGCCTGCGGTCAGGACGCCCGAATAGACGCGGATGAACGCCAGCTTGCCCACGAACGGGTCCGCCATGATCTTGAAGGCCAGCGCGGCAAATGGTTCCTCGTCGTCCGCCTTGCGTTCAAGCACCTTATCGGTGTCGCCCGGCGCCACGCCGGAGACCGGCGGGATGTCCACGGGCGAAGGCAGGAAATCCACGATCGCGTCCAGAAGCGGCTGCACGCCCTTGTTGCGGTATGAGGTACCGCAGAGAACCGGCGTCATCAGGCCGCGGATGGTGGCGGTACGAATGCCAGCCATCAGTTCTTCATTGGTGATCTCCTCACCCTCGAGGAACTTCTCCATCAACTGGTCGTCGGTCTCGGCGACCGCCTCCACCAGCTTGGCGCGGTGTTCTTCCGCTTCGGTCATGAGGTTCTCCGGGATCTCGGTTTCGTCGTGCTTGGTGCCCATTTCGTCGACGTAGATCTCGGCCTTCATCTTGACCAGGTCGATCAGGCCGACAAAAGAGCTCTCCGCGCCGATGGGCAGCTGGATGGGCACAGCGTTCGCGTGCAGCCGTTCCTTCATCATGTTCACCACACGGTGGAAGTCCGCGCCGGTGATGTCCATTTTGTTGACGAAGGCAAGTCGGGGCACGCCATACTTGGTGGCCTGACGCCAGACGGTCTCCGACTGCGGTTCCACGCCACCCTTGGCGCAGAACACGGCGACCGCGCCGTCCAGCACGCGAAGGGAGCGTTCGACTTCGACGGTGAAATCCACGTGACCCGGCGTGTCGATGATGTTGATCTGATGGCCGCGCCACTCGCAAGTGGTCGCGGCGGACGTGATTGTGATGCCACGCTCCTGTTCCTGCTCCATCCAATCCATCGTCGCCATGCCTTCGTGCACTTCGCCGACGCGGTGTACGCGCCCTGTGTAGAACAGGATGCGCTCCGTGGTCGTCGTTTTGCCCGCGTCGATGTGGGCCATGATGCCGATGTTCCTAACGTGATCCAGCGTATGGGTTCTCGCCATTGTCGAAAGCCTCCTTTCGCGCAAAAATTCCTGAAATGGTTCGTCGATCGCTCATTATTACCAGCGGTAGTGCGCGAACGCCTTGTTGGCTTCGGCCATCTTGTGCATATCCTCGCGGCGCTTGACGGCGCTGCCGGCGTTGTTGGCTGCATCCATGATCTCGCCGGCCAACCGGTCGGCCATGGAGCGCTCGCCGCGCTTGCGGGAGAAGGTGATCAGCCAGCGGAGCGCCAGTGTCTGGCGGCGTTCCGGGCGGATCTCGATGGGAACCTGATACGTCGCGCCGCCGACCCTTCGGGCCTTGACTTCCATGACGGGCATGATGTTGGCGATGGCGGCGTTGAACACCTCGACGGCATCTTTGCCGGTCTTGGAGGCGACGGATTCAAACGCGTCGTAGCAGACACTCTGCGAAACGCCGCGCTTGCCGTCGTACATCATCTGGTTGATGAGCTTGGTGACGATCTCGGATTTATATACCGGATCGGGCAACACATCCCGCTTGGGGATGAAACCACGTCTGGGCATCGTATTTCCCTCCTAAAAAACTCATAAAGCACGTTTTGTCTGAAACCTTGGATCAATCGTCCGTCCCGCCCCCGGCATTTGGCGCTGCCGGAAAGCCCGGCCCATCCGCACGCTGCCCAAAAGATCCGCGTTCCTCAGACCCTTAAGGTGACATGCGAATGAGGCGGCGAGGGCCGATTACTTCTTGGGTCTCTTCGCGCCGTAGAGGGAACGGCTCTGCATGCGCTTGGCAACGCCCGCCGCGTCCAACGCGCCGCGGATGATGTGGTAGCGCACACCAGGCAGGTCACGCACCTTGCCGCCGCGGATCAGTACAACCGAGTGCTCCTGCAGGTTGTGGCCGATGCCGGGGATGTAGCAGGTACCTTCGATCTGGTTGGTCAGGCGCACGCGCGCGATCTTGCGAAGCGCCGAATTGGGCTTCTTTGGCGTGAGCGTCTTCACCGACAGGCAGACGCCGCGCTTCTGCGGGCATTTCTGCAGAATGGGTGAATTGGACTTATAGGTTACCTTTTCCCTACCCTTTCGGATCAACTGGTTGATCGTGGGCATGGAAGCACCTCCTTGATTCAATGGATGGATCTATTCAATGTGACGCAACCCTCGTCACACAATAGCTTTTTTGATGCCGGCGGCCGCGGTGGGCACATCAACGCCCGCGGCCTCGCCCAGCGCCTTCATCGTATCGACTTCGACGACGGGGAGACCCTTTTTCCGCGCAAGCTCGACGACTTTCCGGGTGACCAGGAGGTCCGCGTCCAGCGCGACGAACGCCATCTGGATCTCATCGGCTTCAATGGCCTTCGCCAGCCTTTTGGAGCCAACCACCCTGTCGCCGCGGCGAAGTTTCTCCAGCATAAAACCGAACCCTCCCCGATCCCGAACCAGTTCAGAATAACATTGTGGCCGCATTTTGTCAAATGAAATCTTGTAAACGCTGGGTTATGACAAGTTTCAACGGACACACGTCACGTTATGCGCGCCAGCATAATGGAATATGCGCGTCTCCTCGCAGTTTTACCGAAAAATGAAGGCGCGCCGCGGGCCGTCGGCGATGCCGACAGCCCGCTTTAGCAAACCTCAGTACGCCTCGTGGATGGACACGTTCTTGTAACGCTTCATGCCGGTGCCTGCCGGGATCAGCTTACCGATGATGACGTTCTCCTTGAGACCCAGCAGCGGATCGGTCTTGCCCTTGATCGCGGCCTCGGTCAGGACGCGCGTCGTCTCCTGGAAGGACGCGGCGGACAGGAACGAATCGGTCGCAAGCGACGCCTTGGTGATGCCCAACAGCACGCGCTTCGCGGTCGCGGGGCGCCCGCCGCGCAGGATCGTCGCCTCGTTCTCCTGCTCGAACCGGAAGATGTCGACCAGCGCGCCGGGCAGAAGCTCGGTGTCGTTGGCGTCATCCACCTTGACTTTCCGGAGCATCTGCCTGACGATCACCTCGATGTGCTTGTCGGCGATCTCGACGCCCTGGCGACGGTAGACGGACTGGACTTCCTTGACCTGGTATTCCTGCACCGCCTTGACGCCCAGTATGCGCAACAGGTCGTGCGGGTTGACCGAGCCTTCGATCAGTTCGTCACCGGCCGACACGCGGTCGCCTTCCTGCACTTTGAGCTTGGAGCCATAGTTCAGCGGATATCGCTTGACCTCGTGGTCGTCGGAGGTGATCACCAGCTCGCGCCGCTTCTTGTTGTCCACGGCGAGGGAGACCACGCCAGAGATCTCGGCCAGCGTCGCTTCGCGCTTGGGCTTTCTGGCCTCAAACAGTTCTTCGACGCGGGGAAGACCCTGGGTGATGTCGTCGCCGGTCGCGACGCCGCCGGTGTGGAAGGTACGCATCGTCAGCTGCGTGCCAGGCTCGCCGATGGACTGGGCTGCGATGATGCCGACCGCCTCGCCCACGTCGACCAGCTTGCCGCTTGCCATGTTGGCGCCGTAGCAGCGGGCGCAAACGCCGTGCTCGTTTCGGCAGGTCAGAACCGAGCGCACGTTCATCTCCTTGATGCCGGCCTTGACGATCCGGTTGGAGATGTCGTAGTCGATCAACTGGTTCAGCCTGACCAGCACCTCGCCGGTCGCCGGGTCGATTACGTCCTCAGCGGAGACGCGGCCGCGGATACGATCCTGGAAAGCTTCGATGTTCTCGCCGTCGGACACGATGTCCTGCACCATCAGGCCCCGGACGCGCTCGCCCTTCGCCTCGAAGCAGTCCACCTCGCGGACGATGATGTCCTGCGACACGTCGACGAGGCGCCGGGTCATGTAACCGGAGTCCGCGGTGCGCAGCGCCGTGTCGGCGAGCGATTTCCGGGAGCCGTGGGAGGAGATGAAGAACTCCAGAACCGTCAGGCCTTCGCGGAAGTTGGCGCGGATGGGCAGCTCGATGATCTTGCCGGACGGCGACGCCATCAGGCCGCGCATGCCGGCCAGCTGTCGGATCTGGTTGACCGAACCGCGCGCGCCCGACTGAGCCATCATGTTGATTGGGTTGAACGCGTCCAGCGAAGCCATGACCTCCTTGGTCACGTCGTTGGTGGCGTTTTCCCAGATGCGGATGACCGACGTGTACCGCTCGTTCTCTGAGAGGCGGCCGCGCTTGAATTCGCGCTCGATCTTGTGCACCTGCTCCTCCGACTCCCGGAGGATCTCGTACTTCTTGTCGGGCACGATGATGTCGGCCACCGAGACCGTGACCGCGCCGCGCGTGGAATACTTGAAGCCCAGCGCCTTGATCTTGTCCAGCATCTGTGCGGTGGTCGTGACGCCGTGCGCGCGGTAGCAGGAATCGACGATCTTGCCCAGCTGCTTTTTGTCGACGACGGTGTCGATCTCCAGCTTGAACATGTCGTCCGGGGTCTTGCGCTCGACCATCCCCATATCCTGCGGCACCGCGTCGTTGAAGATGACGCGGCCGATGGTGGTTTCGACGATGCGGCTCACCCACGCCCCGTCGATGTACCGCTTCAGGCGGATGTGGCAGCGGGCCTGCAGTGCCAGTTCCCCGGTCTGATAGGCCATCAGCGCTTCGTCGGTGTCCGTGAAGATCTTCCCCTCGCCTTTGGCGCCGTCGCGGATCTGGGTCAGATAGTAGCAGCCCATGACCATGTCCTGCGTCGGCGAGACGACGGGCTTTCCGTCCTGGGGCTTTAAGATGTTGTTGGCCGAAAGCATCAGGAAGCGGGCTTCCGCCTGCGCTTCCATAGAAAGCGGGACGTGCACGGCCATCTGGTCGCCGTCGAAGTCGGCGTTGAACGCGGTGCAGACCAGCGGGTGAACCTTCAGCGCCTTGCCCTCAACCAGCACCGGCTCGAACGCCTGGATGCCCAGACGGTGCAGCGTCGGCGCGCGGTTGAGGAGCACCGGATGGTCGCGGATGACCTCTTCCAGCACGTCCCAGACCTCCGGCTTCAGCCGCTCCACGGCGCGCTTGGCGGTCTTGACGTTGACAGCGGAACCCATGTTGACCAGCCGCTCAATGACGAAGGGCTTGAACAGCTCCAGCGCCATCTCCTTGGGCAGGCCGCACTGGTAGAGCTGCAGTGTCGGTCCAACCACGATGACCGAACGGCCGGAGTAGTCGACGCGCTTGCCGAGCAGGTTCTGGCGGAAGCGGCCCTGCTTGCCGCGCAGAAGGTCGGACAGGCTCTTCAGCTGGCGTCCGCCCGCGCCGGTCACCGCGCGGCCGCGGCGGCCGTTGTCGATCAGGGCGTCGACGGCCTCCTGCAGCATGCGCTTTTCATTGCGCACGATGATGTCGGGCGCGCCCATCTCCAGCATGCGTTTCAGGCGGTTGTTGCGGTTGATGACCCGGCGGTACAGGTCGTTGAGGTCGGCGGTTGCAAAGCGGCCGCCGTCGAGTTGTACCATGGGCCTCAGTTCCGGCGGGATCACCGGCACCACATCCAGGATCATCCACTCCGGCTTGTTGCCGCTCTGGCGGAACGCCTCGACGACTTCCAGCTGCTTGACGATGC
>CAZNPZ010000084.1:0-7392 GCA_964575255.1 uncultured Oscillospiraceae bacterium | reverse complement strand
TTCACAAGTTGATGCGCCGCGAGGCGCCGGTTATAAAGTAACCAACTTATAAAATCGAAGCGTGTCGCTCCATCAATAAGGCGGCCCCGCCGCCGCGGGCAGTCGGCCGACCGCGCCATCGCGGGTTCCGCCTGAAACCTCAGGCGGCGGCCAGTAATTATCTGCATCTCCTCCAGAAAACGCGAATGCAGTCGAACAATACCATTGATCGGAGGGCTTGTCAAGTTAAAAAATATCCAGGACGCCGGGCGGCGCGTTCATCCGCCCACATGTTCCCAAGCCGGACAGAAAACCGGCGCAGCGTTCCTGCGCCGGTGATCATTTGAATGAATTTTTACGCCTTTTTCGGCCCGAAGTCCAGCGAGGCGATGACCGCCTTCAACGCGTCGCCGGACGCCCGAAGCTGCCTCAGTTCCTCCTCCGTCAGCGGCGGGGTAATCTCGCGGACGATGCCCCTGGCGCCGATGACAAACGGCAGGCTCAGGCACACGTCCGAGATGCCGTATCGGCCGTTGATCATGCCGGAGACCGTGAGGACGGAGTTCGCGTCCTGCGCGATGCACTCCACCATCCGGCGGACGGCCAGCGCGACAGCGTAATAGGTCGCGCCCTTGAACTGGATGACCTTGGCCCCGGCGGTGCGGACGTCGTCCATGATGGCTTCCAATTCCTTTTTGCCGCAGCGCTCGGCGCGCAGGCACGAATGCTCGCAGTATTCGTCCATCGTCATGCCGCCGATGTTGGTGAGCGACCAGGGGATCATCGAGCTGTCGCCGTGCTCGCCGAACACGTAACCGTGCACGTTGTTGGGGTTGACGTCCACGTGCGCGGCCAGGATCGAGCGAAGCCGCGCGGAATCCAGCATCGTGCCGGAGCCGATGACCTGGCTTTCCTTCAGGCCAAAGTGCTTCACGATGTGGTAGGTCAGGATGTCCACGGGGTTTGCGACCACGATGTATACCGCGTCGGGCGCGCGCCGCACGATTTCGGGCATCACGGAACTGATGATGTTGACGTTGCCCTGCGCGAGGTCGATGCGGGTCTGGCCCGGTTTTCTCGCAGCGCCCGCGGTGATGATCACGATGTCGGCGTCCTGCGCGCCGGAGGCGTCGCTGGCGTAGATGTCGACTGGCGCGCAGAACGGCGTGCCCTGGATGATGTCCATCGCCTCGCCGCGCGCCTTGTCATAGGCGATGTCGATCAATACGATTTCCGTGGCCAGCCCCGCGGTGGTCAGCGCGAACGCGATGGTGGCGCCGACGTTCCCCGCGCCCAAAATGGCGACTTTCCTGCCCTTGTTCATCGGTTTTTCCCTCTTTCATCATGTGTTGCTTCAGAACGCGAGCTTTTACGCGTATCCCCGGATGCATGTCAACATCGAATCATATTGCCTGCGCCTCGATCCTCACAGTGCCATACTCAACAGCATATTGAAGCCATAGCGCATATTATATCGGATCAGCCCGCAAGAATCATTAACATTTGGCGAAGCGATAAAGTTTTACCGAATCAAAACGCATTTGTCATAGTTACTACCGGCGATTCTCTCCAACCGGCGCTGTTTTTTCCTATCGTACCGGCGGCGCGGAACAACGCCCGGAAATATGACAGGCATATTCCATAAAAATGGGCCGCCGCGCCGGGATGACCCGGCACGGCGGCCCTCATACGGATGGGTGTCAGCCCAGCGATTCCTGAAAGAACGCGCCGGTCGCGTCGATCGCGCTCTTGAGCGAATGCAGGTCTTCTTCGGAGAAGACGTTGAACGTATGGTCCATGCCGTCGATGAGGAAGGTCTTGGAACGTTCGTTCTTGTTCGCGGCGACGATTTTGTCCGACCAGGCGGGGTCGACGGTGGTGTCCATCGTACCCGCGATGGCGAGCACCGGGCCGGTGAACGCGGAAAATACGTTGAGGACGTCGGTGTTCATCACGTCCTCGCACCACTGGAGGCTGACTTCGAGGTCGTCGCGCCAGTCGAACTTCATCACGAAGAAGCCGTTCTTCTTTGCCTCCTCGTACTGCGCCTCGCCGAAGAAGCCGTCCAGCTTCATGTCGGGCGCGCCCGCCCAGGTGACGACGGACTTGAAGACCTCCGGGTGCTGCCCGGCGGCCAGCAGCGCGTCGGTGCCGCCCTGGCTCCAGCCCATGACGCCGATGGCGTCCGGGTTCACGCCTTCCTGCGAAGCCATGTAGTTGGCGGCGGCCATGGCGTCGGCCACGGCGGAGGCGAAGGTGTAGCCCTTGTAGTCGGCGGTGGAGTCGCCGTTGCCCATAAAATCAATGCGGATGGTCGCGATGCCGTACTTCTCGGCGAGGATGGGCGCGGCGGTCTTGTAGCCGCCGCCAGCTTCGTCGCGGTTCGAGCCGGTGCCGTGCAGCATGACCACGGCGGGGTGCTTGCCCTCCTCGGCAGGCAGGCACACGGTGGCCGGGATCTGGTGGTCGCCGCCGTCGATCATGACGACATTCTCGGTGTAGGCCGTCGCTTCGGCGTTCGCGGAAGCCGCGAGCGCGAAGGCGAACATCAGGCAAAGGACAAGCGCGGTCAGTTTTCTCATGGCGATTCCTCCTGATGATTTTTTACGCCGCCATTGTACCACGCTTTGCCGGATTTTTACAGGTTGGTGTTTGTTAATCTGATCCGCCTTGAACTTTACGCGCGCGCCGGGATAAAATGGCAGGGAAAGATACTGGAGGCGTTGCGGGATGAAAGAAGCGATCCGGGAAATGGTTCTGGCGTTGGGCGCGGACGTGTGCGGCTTTGCGGCGACCGACCGCTTTTCTGGCGCGCCGGAGGGGTTCCGCCCGACGGATGTATTTGGCGCGTGCAAAACGGTCGTCTCCTTCGGCGTGGCGCTGCCGCGCGGACTGTTTGCGGTTTCGCCGCGGCTGATCTACGAACACTACAACCTTGGTTCTTGCGACTACGTCGATGAGATCGCGTTCCACGCCGCGCGGGAAATTGAGCGGATCACGGGCCTGTCCGCCGTGCCGATGCCGTCCGACGGTCCGTACGATTCCTGGGACGCGGAAGCGCGCGAGGGGCGCGGCCTGATCTCGATGAAGCACGCGGCGGTTCAGGCGGGGCTGGGGACGCTGGGAAAGAGCACGCTGCTGGTCAATCCCCGCTACGGGAACCGGCTGACGCTGGGCGCGGTGCTGGCTGAGTGCGCGCTTTCGAGCGACCCGTATGCGGAAAGCGTGTGCCTTGACGGCTGCCGCCGCTGTATCGACGGCTGTCCGGTTCACGCGATCGCGGAGGGCCGCGTGACCCAGAAACTGTGCCGCGCGCACGCCTTCGGCCAGAACGCGCGGGGCTATGACACGGTGGAATGCAACGCCTGCCGCGCGGCCTGTCCGGCGCGGGATGGCATCGCCGGAAAGTGAAGCGGTGGTTGATTCCGTCAAGGAGGCATCATGGGGTACATTACTGTCGTAGGCGCGATCAACATCGACCTGATCGGTACCTCTTTTGATGAACCTGTGCCGGGGGACTCTAGCCCCGGCGTCGTCCGGATGAGCGCGGGCGGCGTGGGGCGCAACATCGCGCGCTCGCTGCGCGCGCTGGGCGAGGACGTTGCGTTGATCGCGCCGATCTCGCAGGACGCGGACGGCGCGTTTGCGCGCGCGGACTGCGCGCGGCTGGGAATCGGTCTTGACGGCGCGCTTTGCGTGCCTTCCAGCTGCCGGTATCTGTGCGTGAACGGCCCGGAGGGGAGCCTCCGGCTCGCGGTCAACGACATGGCGGCGATGGCGCTCCTGACGCCCGATGCGCTCGAAGCGCGGCTGCCGCTGATCAACGGAAGCGATCTGATCGTGCTGGACGCGAACCTGTCCGAGGACGCGCTCCGCTTCCTCGCCGCGCGCGCCGAAAAACCGCTGGTGGCCGATCCGGTGTCCGCGCCCAAGGCGGCGCGCATGCGCGGAATTCTCAACCGCCTGACCGCGGTCAAGCCCAACCGCGCGGAAGCCGCCGCGCTGACGGGGCTGTCCCCGGATGGCGCGCCGGAAGCGATGGCGCGGGCGTTGCTCCGCCTGGGTGTCAAACAAGTGTACCTGTCCCTCGGCGGGGACGGCATGCTGTATGCTGGGCAAGATGGAATGTTTACGTCGCCCAGTCAGGCCGTCCGCGCGGTCAACTTCAACGGCTGCGGCGACGCCGCGACCGCCGCCGTCGCCCACGCGCTGCGCCGTGGCCTTTCCCCCCGCGAGACCGCCGCGCTCGCGATGCTTAAGGCCGCGCAGAAGGCGCTGGAGGCGTGAGAGGCGAGGGGAAAGGGGAGATGCCGGGGGCGCTGCCCCCGGTCCCCCGCCAGAGGGCATGATGCCCTCTGGACACCCCGGACGGCCATGCCAACGCATGGCCGGAGGATAAAGATTAAGGTCTGGAGGCTTTGGCATGAACAAGCATCTGCTGATTTCAAAAGAAGTGCGGGAGGCGCTGGACGCCGGGAAGCCGGTGGTGGCGCTGGAGTCCACGATCATCTCCCACGGCATGCCGTATCCCAAGAACGTGGAGACAGCGCTGAGGGTCGAACAGACGGTGCGGGAACATGGCGCGGTTCCGGCGACGATCGCGGTTCTGGGCGGCAGGCTGTGCGCCGGGCTGACCGCCGATCAGATCGAGTACCTTGGCAAACTGGGCACGAAGGCCGCGAAGGTCAGCCGCCGCGACCTGCCGGTGCTCGTCGCCAAGGGCATGGATGGCGCGACGACCGTCGCCGCGACGATGATCATCGCGAGCCTCGCGGGCATTTCCGTGTTCGCGACCGGCGGTGTGGGCGGCGTGCACCGGGGCGCGGAAGTGACGATGGACATCTCCGCCGACCTTGACGAGCTTGCGATGACGCCGGTCGTCGTGGTCTGCGCCGGGTGCAAGTCGATCCTTGACCTGAAACTGACGCTCGAATACCTGGAGACGCGCGGCGTGCCGGTGATCGGCTACGGTACCGACGAGTTGCCCGCGTTCTACACCCGCAAGAGCGGCCTCCCGGTCGACTACCGGCTGGATACCCCTGCGGAAGTCGCGCAGGCGTTCGCCGCAAAGCGGGACATGGGGCTTTCAGGCGGCATGCTGGTCACAAACCCGATCCCGGAGGAATACTCGATGGATCCGGCCATCATCAACAAGGCCATTGACGACGCCGTGGCCGAGGCGGCGCGCCTCCATATCGGCGGCAAGGCGCTGACGCCGTTCCTGTTGGACAGGATTCAAAGGATTACCGGCGGCGACAGCCTCGCCTCCAACATCGAACTGGTGCTGAACAACGCCGCGCTGGCCGCAAAGATCGCCGCGGAGTTGAAAGGCTAACGGCAGGGACGCTGCCGAGGGCGCTGTCCTGGTTTGGCGGGAAAGCCCCCGCACCCCCGCAGGGGAGATGATCTCCCCATGACCCCGCGCTCAAGGATGCAATATTCGCATCGGGGGAGTTTTCGCCTTCCGTCATTGAATTCTCAGGTTCAATGGCGGGCTTCTTGTGCCGAAACGCGATTATGCTTGGCAAACATGTAAAATGTTCCATTCGGGAACTGGGGGCTGGCATGGAATGCAGAAAAGTGCTATAATAATATAGAAGAAAAATTTCAAAGAGGTGCCCGGATGTCCATCAAACCCGACAATAACCAGTACGACGAGAACCAAATCCAAGTGCTGGAGGGCCTGGAGGCTGTGCGCCGCAGGCCCGGCATGTACATCGGCTCCACCGACGAGCGCGGCCTGCACCACCTGGTCTATGAAATCGTGGACAACGCGGTCGACGAGGCGCTCGCCGGCTTTTGCGATCACATCATCGTCACATTGCATCCCGACGGTTCCGTATCCGTGGAGGACAACGGCCGCGGTTTTCCGGTGGGCATTCACCCCAAGATGGGGCGGCCCGCCGTGGAAGTGTGCCTGACGGTATTGCACGCGGGCGGCAAGTTCGGCGGCGGCGGCTACAAGGTCTCCGGCGGCCTGCACGGCGTGGGCGCGTCGGTGGTCAACGCGCTTTCCAAACAGCTCTGCGTCAACGTCTATCAGGACGGCAAACTCTACCAGCAGGAGTACGAGCGCGGAAAACCGCTGTATGACCTCAAGATCATCGGCGCGGTCGAACGCACCGGCACCACCATCCGCTTCTGGCCGGACGTCCGGACGGGCGAAGACCCGGAACCGGGCATCTTCGAGACCGGCAATTTCGATTTTGACACGCTGCGGACGCGGCTTCGCGAGATGGCGTTCCTCAACAAGGGCATCAAGATTGAGCTGAACGACGCGCGCACCGAGCCCGCGCAGCAGAAGGTGTACCACTACGAGGGCGGCATCGTCTCCTTTGTGGAGTACCTGAACAAGAACAAAGAGGCGCTGTTCAAGCCGCCGCTCTACATTGAGGGCGTGAAGGACTCCACCACCGTGGAAATCGCGCTGCAGTGGAACGACGGCTTCAACGAGAGCGTGTTCTGCTTTGCCAACAACATCCATACGCCGGAGGGCGGCACGCATCTCGCGGGCTTCCGCTCGGCGCTGACCCGCGTGATCAACGACTACGGCCGCAAGGCCAACATCTTAAAGCCCAATGACGGCAACCTGACCGGCGAGGACATCCGCGAAGGCCTGACGGCGATCGTGTCGGTCAAGCTCGTCGAGCCGCAGTTCGAGGGCCAGACCAAGACCAAGCTTGGAAACAGCGAAGTCCGCGCGTTGGTGGATTCGATGGTGGCGGACAAGCTCGCGGTCTACTTTGAGGAAAACCCGTCCGCCGCCAGGACGATTCTCGACAAATGCCTGTCCGCCGCCCGCGCGCGGGAGGCCGCCCGCAAGGCGCGCGATTTGACCCGGCGCAAGACCGCGCTGGAGTCCGCCGCGCTCCCCGGCAAGCTCGCGGACTGCTCGGAGCGCGACCCGGCGAAATGCGAAATCTTCCTCGTCGAGGGAGATTCCGCGGGCGGCTCTGCGAAAACCGGGCGTGACCGCCACTTTCAGGCGATCCTGCCGCTGCGCGGAAAGATCCTGAACGTCGAAAAGACACGGATGGACAAGGTGCTCGCCAACGCCGAGATCAAGGCGATGATCACCGCGTTCGGCGGCGGCTTCGGCGTGGAGTTCGACCCGGAGAAGCTGCGCTACCACCGGATCGTCTGCATGACGGACGCGGACGTGGACGGAAGCCACATCCGGATCCTGCTGCTCACCTTCTTCTACCGCCACATGCCGCGCCTGATCGAGGACGGCCATGTCTACATCGCGCAGCCGCCGCTGTACAAGGTGACGCGCGGCAAGACCGTGCGATACGTCTACACGGACGCGCAGCTTCAGGCGCTGCTTGACGAGATGGGCCGGGACGCGAAGCCCGACATCCAGCGCTACAAAGGTCTGGGCGAGATGAGCGCCGAGCAGCTCTGGGAGACCAC
>CAZNPZ010000083.1:0-7608 GCA_964575255.1 uncultured Oscillospiraceae bacterium | reverse complement strand
GTCATGGTCTACAAGTTCCGCTCCAAGAAGAACAGCCGCCGCAAGCAGGGCCATCGTCAGCCCTACACCAAGGTCGAGATCACTCAGGTCGGCTGATGACCACCGTCAGATTCCTCGAAGCGAGCGGGAAACTCTACGGCTTTGAGGCATTTGGGCACGCGGGGTACGCGCCGGAAGGTGAGGACATCGTGTGCGCGGCGGTTTCGGCGCTGACGCAGACCACGCTTCTGGGGCTGGGAGAAGTCCTGAAAATCCCGGTGGAATGGTCAGCGGACGAGGATGCGGGCGCGCTTCGCGCGTTCGTCAAAGAAAGCAATGAAGGAACCGAGCTGCTTCTCCGGACGCTCGAAAAGGGCCTTCAGAACATCTCGGAACAGTACCCCGATCTGGTCGGGATCGACTACATGCAGCGGAGGGAAAAATCATGCTGAAGATCAATCTTCAACTGTTCGCCCATAAAAAGGGCATGGGCTCCACGCGCAACGGCCGTGACAGCCACGCGCAGCGCCTGGGCGTCAAGCGCGCTGACGGGCAGTTCGTGCTGGGCGGCAACATTCTGGTGCGTCAGCGCGGCACCAAGATTCATCCGGGTACCAATGTTGGCATCGGCGACGACGACACGCTGTTCGCGAAAGTCGACGGCGTCGTGAAGTTCGAACGCCTGGGCAAGGATCGCAAGCAGGTCAGCATCTACCCGAAGACCGAAGCGGCCAATTGATCGTCTATAACCCAAAGGCCCGGCTGCATCCGCAGCCGGGCCTTTGGCATACCCATTATCTTATTGCGCGCTGACCATCCTTGCGTAAACGCCGCCGAGTTTTATGAGTTCTTCGTGAGTGCCGGATTCCGCGATGCCCTCTTCCGAAAGCACGACGATCCGGTCGGCGGCGCGAACGGTGGAAAGCCTATGGGCGATCAGGAACGCAGTGCGCCCGCGCATGAATTCCCTGAGCGCCGCCTGCACCCTGCGCTCGCTTGCGCCGTCCAAGGCGCTTGTGGCCTCGTCCAGGATCAAAATTGGCGCGGCTTTCAGAAACGCCCTTGCGATCGACAGGCGCTGCTTCTGGCCGCCGGAAAGGCGAATCCCCCGGTGGCCGATCTCGGTATCATACCCTTGAGGCAGATTTGTGATAAATGCGTGCGCGTCGGCCTTTTTCGCGGCCTCAATGGCCGCCTCCCGCGACGAACCGGGCTTACCGTAGAGGATGTTCTCCATCACCGTGCCGGAGAAGAGGTAGGTATCCTGCTGCACCACGCCGATGGCGCGGCGGAGCGCCTCAAGCGGCAGGTTTTTTACGTCAACGCCGTCCACCAGCACCGTACCTTCGCACGCCTCGTAAAACCGGGGCAGCAACGCGCAAAGCGTCGTCTTGCCGACGCCGGAGTCGCCGACGACGGCGACGAGCTCGCCCGGGTTCACGGTTAAGGAGATGCCGCGCAGTACCTCCGGTGCGTCATCGCGGTAGCGGAAGCCGATCGAGCGGAATTCCACCAGCCCCGTTACCCGCTCCGGCATGGCCGCGCCTTCGCAGTCCGGCTCCGCGGGCACTTCCATCATGTCCCGGAACCGGTTGAACCCGGCGATGCCCTCCTGATACTGCTGCATGATGAACGCGAGCCGGGGGATGGGCTCCACCAGGAAGTTTACGTACAGAAGGAACGCGACCAGGTCAGAAAGGTTCAGCGCGGCGCGCGTGATCAAAAGCCCGCCGACGATCACCACCGCCGCGGTCAGAAGCCGCGAGGCGGCGTCCAGTGCGCCGTAGAACACCGCCTCATTCCGATAAATGGCCTTTCGCCCGGCGAGGAAGCGGTCGTTGGCGGCGCGGAACTTCTCGCGCTCCAGCACCTCGTTGGCGTAAGCCTTCACGGTCCGGATACCGGACAGGTTCTCCTCAGCCTGCGCGTTGACCGAGCCAATGCTTTCGAGGTTCCGTTGAAACGCGCTATTGAGCTTTTTTCCGTACCGGACTGCGAACAGCGCCATCACAGGCAGGAACGAAAGCGCCACCAGCCCCAACTTCCACTGGATCGATAGAAGAATCAGAAGCGCGCCGACCACCTTGATAAGGTAAATCAGCAGATCCTCCGGGCCGTGGTGGTAGAACTCGGCGAGCGACAATAGGTCGTTCGTCAGCCGGGACAAAAGCGCGCCCGGCTTCTGTTCATCGTGAAAAGAAAATGGCAGTTTCTGGTAGTGGTCGAACAGTTCGCCGCGCATATCGCGCTCCATCATCGCGCCCATCGCGTGGCCGTAGTAGTCGTACACGTAGGTGAGGCCCGCCCCCAGCGCGATCAGGGCGCACAGAATACCCCCGGCCTGCGCCAGGCGTCCGGGAAGCAGCGTGGGATCGCCCGAAAGAACCTCGCCGGTGATGTGGCGGATGACGAGCGGAATCAGCAGCGCGACGGCGGCGGACAGGACGGCGGACAGAATGTCAAGGACGAGCAGTCCGCGATAGGGCTGGTAATACGAAAAGAACTTCCGGATTCGAGCGTTCATGAATGGCTCTCCTTCTGATGGGTGTTTGCCCTGATACCGTGGATTGGCCGAAATGAATATTTTCCATGAACGCTCTCCTTTTTCGAAATGGTTTTCCCCGCAATTATACCATGTTCAGGAAAGTGGGACAATGAAAAAAGCCCGGCGTTGCCGGACTTTGAATACGATTATTCGATTACGCCTTTTTAATCGCCGCGATTGCCTCTGCGCTGGGCGTCACGTATAGTGTGCGCTGGTGGGTGTAGATCACGAAGCCGGGCTTCGCGCCGCCCGGTTTTTTGACGTATCGGCGCAGCGTGTAATCCACCGGCACGTTGGAAGAACCGGATGCCCTGGAATAATACGCGGCCAGCAGCGCGGCTTCGTGCAGCGTCGCCTCATCCGGGTTTTCGCTGACCACGATCACGTGGGAGCCGGGGATGTCCTTCGTGTGAAGCCAAGTCTCGTTCGGCCGGGCGCTTAAGGTCAGTTCATCGTTCTGCAGGTTGTTCTTGCCCACCAAGAGGTCGATGCCAGTGCCGGACAGGAAGTGCAGAGGCTTCGATGGCGGCAGCTTCTTCATCTGCCTGCGGTTGTGGCTCGCGCGTACGTAAGAGAGTTTTTCCAGTTCCTCGCGGATCTCGTTCAGTTCCGCCTCGGTTTCGCACTTCCGAAGGTTCTCAAGCTGGCCTTCGAGGTAAGCAAGTTCTTCGCGGGTCTTTTCGATCTGCGCCGCCGCCAGCGTCCTCGCGTTCCTCGCCTTCTGGTAGAGTTTAAAATACCGCTGCGCGTTCTGCGCGGGCGACAGCTTCTCTTCCAGTGGAATGGTCATCTCGGCCATCTGAGGATCATAGTAGTTGGGGATGGACGCCGCCTTCGCACCCTTTGAAATCAGGTGCGCGCTGGCGGTGATCAGTTCGCCCATCACCCGGTATTCCTCCATGCGCTGGCTGCCCTCCAGCGCCTCCAACTGCAGCGCCAGCTTCTTCTCGCACCGCTCGGCGTTGTTTTTCAGCACCCGGTGCAGCGAGGCGGACTTCTGCTTGATCCGGTCTGTCAGGTCGCGCGCCTCGTAGAACGCATCCATCGCCTCGGACATCGTGGAGAAAGGCTTCGCGTCAAGGCCAGAAAGGCTAAGGAACGTGAACGCGGTCAGTTCCAACGGCGTCCCATCCTCGGAAAAGAGCACCGAGGGCGCGGCCATCGTAGGGAGATTTGTGAAAAAACCCACGATTCTCTCCGCCACCCGGCCTAAATCAATCTGGTCTACGCGCGCGTTTTCGTCGCCCGCCGCGCGCAGCGCGATCTCCCGCGCGGTCGCCGCGGCGACGCCTGAGACGACGCCCGCCAGAGCCTTATGAAGCGGCCCGCCTGCTTCCGCGAGCCGCGCCGCCAGCGCCTGCGCGGAGAGATCGTCATAGGGAAGCTTGTCCTGCGCCGGAGGGCGCTCATAGGTCAGCCCCGGCAGCACCTCGCGGACGCGGCTGATCTCCTCGGTCACGCGGTGCACGCACTCCAGGATCTTCCCGCCAGAGCCCAAAAGCATCATGTTTGAATGCTTGCCCATGAACTCGCACACGAGGGTTTTGATGGACCGGTCGCCCAGCTCGTCGCTGCCCTCGAAGTCGATTTCCAGAATGCGGTCCCCCTGGATCTGCCGCACGTTCGCCACGCGGTTTCCGATCAGGTGCTTTCGCATCAGCATGCACAGCATCGGCGGCTCCAGCGGGCTGGTCTTTTTCACACTCGTCAGATGCGCGCGGGCGCACCCGGCGCTGGCGGAAATCAGCAGCACCCGGTTTATCCCCCGGCAGCGTATGGAAAGGTTGATCTCGTCGCGCTCGGGCTGGGTCACCTTGTCCACGCGGCCGCCGACCAGAAACTCATTTAGTTCCCGCGCGACAAACCCCAGCGCGACGCCGTCAAAAGGCATACATCATCCTCCGGATCACAATTCCCTGTAATTATATCGAAAAATGCGCTTCCGCGCAATCCATGGGGTCGGTTTTATGGTAAAATGGCGGTAATCCCCGCGCGTTCTACCTGTCCACCCCCCGGAATATGCTTGACCGAGATCAAGCGTGAGGAGGGTTCGGTATGAAATTCAGCGGGAACCAGCGCAAGGCCTATGTGCTCAGCGTGGTGCTGCTGGCGCTGACGGTCGTGCTGTGCGGCGCGTGGGGGATGTGGCGAAGTTCGCAATCGACGGGCGGAGCGCCGGACGCGACCGCGTCGCCCGCGCCGGAGCCGACCGCTGAGGTCGACCTAATGTCGACGGCTTCTCCCACGCCGGAGGGCAAAGTCCGCGCCACCGTCTACTATCAGGACAACTATGGGTATCTGGTGCCGGTTACCCGGACGCTTGCAGAGGAGCCAGGCATCGCGAAGGCAACCCTTTCCATGATGGTCAAGAGCGCCTACAACGACATGGAGGCCGCGAGGCTCGGCCTTCGAACCGTAATCCCGGAGGGGACTTCGATCGATCTCGACATTCAGAAGGACGGCACCGCGCACATCGACCTTGGAAAGCCCGCGCTCAAGATGACCGACGCCGCGTCCGAGGCCAACATGGTCGCCGCGGTCGTGCAGACGCTGACCGAGTTCCCGACGGTCAAAACGGTCTCCTTCACCATCGGCGGCCAGCAGGTGGAAAAGCTTGCGAACGGTACCGAGATTGGGAAACCCTTCGAGCGGGGCACACTGAACCTGGAGAGTGCGGCAGAAGGGCTTCCGATCGATCAGGCAAAAACCGTGCAGCTCTACTTCCCCGGCGAGAACAGCGCGCTGCTCGTACCGGTGACCAGGATGGTCTACGGCAACAACGACCTTGAAACCGCCATGGTGGAGCTGGCCAAAGGCCCCAGCGCGCAGAGTCCGCTGGAAGGCGCGCTGCCGCCGGGCTGCGGACTGATCGGCGTGAAAGTGGATAACGGCATCGCGACCATCAACTTCACCAGCGACTTCATCAAGATCGCCGAAAACTCCGACGGCGGCCGCGCGGCGCTCCGTGCGCTGGTCCTGACCGCAAGGCAGTTCGACGGCGTCAAGGAAGTCAGGCTCCAGGTGGAGGGCGAACCCTACGACCCCGGCCGGCAGACGCTGGCGATTCCCACCTTTGTAAACGACGCGTCCGCCGTCGCGGAAGAGTACATCCGCACCCAGTCGGAGGCGATTCTGGAGGATTAGAACATGCGTACCAATGACCGAGAGGACAACGAACTCAGGCAGGTGGAGATCATCCCCGGATTTACCCAGATGGCGGCGGGTTCGGCGCTGATTTCGTGCGGCCGGACCCGCGTTCTTTGCACCGCTTCGGTGGAGGAGGGCGTGCCGCCGTTTTTAAAGGGCAAGGGGCAGGGCTGGCTGACCGCGGAGTACGCGATGCTGCCCGGCGCGACGCCCAGCCGAAAGCCCAGGGACGGCGTAAAAAGGGATGGGCGGTCTGTTGAAATCTCGCGGCTGATCGGGCGCGCGCTGCGCGCGGGGTGCGATCTGACGAAACTGGGCGAGCGAACCGTGACGATCGACTGCGACGTATTGCAGGCGGATGGCGGCACGCGGACCGCGGCGATCACCGGCGGCTTCATCGCGCTTTGCTTCGCTGTCCAAAAGCTGCTGGACGCGGGCAAGATTCAGGATTCGCCTGTCAAATGCCAGATCGCGGCGGTCAGCGCGGGGTTGGTGGACGATGCACCGCTGCTCGACCTGGAATACGCGGAAGACAGCCGCGCCGGGGTGGACATGAACCTCGCGATGGCTATTTCACCAGATGGCACGGCGCGGTTCGTCGAAGTACAGGGCGGCGCGGAGGGCGCGGCGTTTGACCGCGCACAGCTGGACGCGTTGATTACGCTTGGGGAGGCGGGCATCCGGCGGTTGGCCGCGCTTCAGCGGCAGGCGCTGGGGGACGCGGCGGAAGTCATCGGGAAGAAGCCCAAGCTCCTGATCGCCACAGGCAATTTCGGGAAACTCAAGGAGATGCGTTTGCTTCTGGGCGACCGCTTTGAAGTCACCTCAATGAAGGAAGCCGGATTTGACCTGGACGTTGAGGAGACGGGCGAGACGTTCGAGCAGAACGCGCTTCTGAAGGCGGAGGCGCTGATGCGGCTTTCCGGCTGCGCCGCGGTCGCGGATGACTCGGGCCTCGAGGTAGACGCGTTGAACGGGAGGCCGGGCGTGTACTCCGCGCGCTACGCGGGCGTACACGGCGACGACGAGGCGAACAACCAACTGCTCTTAAAGGAACTGGAGCATGCCCCTGCGCCCCGCACAGCCCGCTATGTGAGCGCGGTGGCCCTGTGCCGACCGGGCAAAGCGCCGCTCGTCGCGCGCGGAACCTGCGAGGGGGAGATTCTGCGGGAATACCGGGGGAGCGGCGGCTTCGGCTACGACCCGCTGTTTCTGTCCCACGATTTCCCAAAGACGTTCGCCGAGGCCACGATGGAGGAAAAGAACGCCGTTTCCCACCGCGCGCGGGCGATTCAGAAGCTGATTGAGGGGCTGGAGAAGGATGTTTAGACTGGGCGTCGTATCCGACAGCCACAACGGCCTTCAGAACATCGAGCGGGTGTGCCCGATCCTGAAAAGCCTGGACGCCGTCGCATTTCTGGGGGATGGCATGGGCGACGTCAAGCGCATCGAGGAGCGCACCGGGCTTCCCGTCTACGCGGTGTCCGGCAACTGTGATTCTGTGCCGGAGTACCCACACGAGCGTACCGAAGTGTTCGCAGGCGTGAAGACGCTGCTGACCCACGGAAACCTCCTGAAGGTCAAGCTGTCGCCGCTTAGGCTCACGCTGCGCGCATCGGAACTTGGCGCGCTTGTCGCGGTGTACGGACACACCCATGTGCCGCTCGCCGAGTGGGTTCACGGCACGCTCCTGGTCAATCCGGGCGCGCTGAAGGACGGGCGCTACGCGATCATCGAATTCAGGGAGAATGGACCGTGTCCGTTTCTTCTTCGTCTGTGAAGAACTGTAAATTTTGGTGAAGCTATGGACAAATTACGCCCCAGGTGATATAATCATGAATCGTCAGCGGGAATGAAGCTGCCTGTGCCTTCGAGCGATAGCATGCGCCCGTAGCTCAGTCGGATAGAGCAACGGCCTTCTAAGCCGTGGGTCAGGG
>CAZNPZ010000082.1:0-7750 GCA_964575255.1 uncultured Oscillospiraceae bacterium | reverse complement strand
GGACGGCACGCTTTCGGTGACGCCGAAGGCCGTGACGGTAACGGCAAAAGATATGGAGGTATGGTACAACGCAGCGGTTCAGGGACCGCAGGGCATACCGATTACAAGCTCAATTGGCGATCATGCGACTTCGACTGGCCTTGTGGGATCGCAGGCTTTGACCAGCGTGACCATTACGGGCGGCCAGAAGAACGCAGGAACGTACGCCGACGAACTTAAACCGGTTGCGGTGGTCATCATGGACGGTGCGACCGATATGACGTCCAACTACAATGTGACGTATGAGCCGGGCGATCTGACCATCCACAAGCGCGGCGATCCCAAGGATCCGAAAGGCCCGGTGACGATCACCGCGATGGACAAGACATACGTTTTCAACGATCTGGTGCAAGGCCCGCAGGGTGCGACCTTTACCGGAAGCGCAATTGGCGGTGAGGCGACATGGACGCCTCTTGAGGGTACGGATACGCTGACGAGCCTGATTGTGGACGGCGGACAGAGGTACCCAGGAACCTATTTGGAACAGTTGGTTCCTGGCACGGCGGTCATGATGAACGGCACGGAGGACGTGACCAACAACTACGAGCTGACGTACGCGAAGGGAGATCTGACGATTTCGATCGGAACGTACGACAGCATCAGGATCCGCAAGATTTGGGACTATGGCACCGGCGATACGTCGAACAGTCCGAAACCTACCAGCGTCCATGTGACGTTGAAGGCGGGCACTGAGACCGTCGGCGACGCGACACTGACCAGCGAGAATGACTGGACCAGTGATGCCTGGACGAATCAGCCGACGCACACGACCGATGGGGAACCGATCTACTATACCGCCTACGAGGATGCGCTGACAGGCTACAATGTCACGCTGAGCACGGAACGTGGACAGAACACGCTGCTTTTGACGATCACGAACTCGCTGCAGTACTTCACGGTGACATTCGTGAACTACAACGGCACGGTTCTCAAGACGGCGCGGGTGCCTTACGGCGGATCCACGACAACACCTGGCAATCCGTCCCGTACCGGCTACACCTTCAACGGATGGACCGGAGGCAGTTGGCTCAACGTGACCAGCGATCAGGTCATCCGCACCCGCTTCACCGGAATTGTGACGGACACCACCACTGAACTGACCGAACTCGGCATCCCGCTGGCGGGCGGTACGGTAACCAACGTCGGCGACAGCTTCGACTGATCCACATTCCCCATACAATGCGCTCATGGCCCGGAAACTCCTCCGGCGGCCGCGAAAGCGGCCGACCGGAGGATCCCGGGCATGAATCGTAGAGAGAGGCTTGACCCATCAGTACGAAAAGAGGTATCCCAATATGAGAAAGATCATCGCGCTTCTTCTGATGCTGCTCGTGTCGGTGCAGGCAATTGCCACCGCGGAAGCGGTTTCCGGCGCTGAGGTGGTTGGCGACGCGCAAGCCGCGGCCGAACAGGCGCCGGTGAAGCTGATCCTGCGCGTTGTCGACGGGGAAGGCAATCCCCTGAACGGCGCACAGGTGACTGTGCGCGACGTGGCCGACACAGTGGTTTACGAATACACAGCGGATTCAACCGGCATCGCCACTGTTGATACGCTTCCCGTCGGCGTATATACCGCCAAGGCGATTGATCCGTCCGACGGCTATTCGTCAGCGCAGTCCTTCAACCTCCTCGCGGATACCGCGGTGGACCTGGTTGTCCGCAAACTGGCGGAAGGCTCCAAGGTGGCAATCGGATCGGGCACCGAGGTGAGTGGTAAATTCTTCACCGACATGTGGGGGAACAACACCTCCGACATCGATGTACGCGCCATGCTGCATGGGTATTCGACCATCGCATGGACAAACGAAGCGACTTACGTACCGGACAGTTCGGTCGTGACGGTCGCCAAGCCCACGGTGGATGCCGCGGGCAACAAGACCTATACCTTTGACATCAATCCCGGCTTGACGTATAACGACGGCACGCCCATCGACGCGCGCGATTACGTGTTCAGCGTGCTGCTTCAGAGCGCGCCGCAGATGAAGGCGCTCGGCGCGGCAACGCTGGGCTACAGTCAGCTGGCCGGGTTTACAGCGTATAATTCAGGCAAGAAGAACGTCTTTTCAGGCGTCCGGCTGATTGATCAGGACACCTTCAGCCTGACCATCTACAAAGATTACTTGCCGTATTTCTACGAGATGACCTATGTCAACGTCACGCCTTACCCGATCCGCGTGATCGCGCCGGGCTTTGCCGTGGCCGACGACGGCGATGGCGCCTACATCAAGCCGCATGAGGGCGAGGAGGCGGAGTTCACCTCCGAATTGCTTACCAAGACCGTCCTGGATCCGGCGACGGGCTACCTGAGCCATCCGATGGTCACCTCCGGCCCATATCAGCTGGTCTCCTACGATTCGGAGACCGCCACGGTTGCGTTCAAGGCCAACCGCGCCTACAAGGGCAATTACGAAGGGCAGCGCCCGCTGATCGATGAGGTCACGCTCGCGCCCGTCAAGAACGCCGAGGCGCTGGACAAGCTGCAGGGCGGGACGTTCAACATCATCAACAAGATGAGCGACAACGCAGTCATCGCGAAGGGTGTTGCGCTGTATGGCAATCAGGCGCTGAAGATCTCGAACTACCTGCGCTCCGGTTATGGCTTCATCGGTTTCGCGAACGAGCAGGGGCCGACCGCGTCGGTCAGTGTCCGCAAGGCGATCGCCCTTTCTCTGGACAAAGAAGCCTACGCAAAGGCGTTCACCGGCGAAAACGGCCAGCAAGTTTACAGTTATTATGGCCTCGGACAGTGGATGACCACCAATTACGTCAACCAGATGCGCGACCTGATGACCACGTACCCGCTCGACCTGGAAGCGGCGAAGGCGCTGCTTGTCAAGGACGGCTGGACGCTCAATGAAAAGGGCAACAAGTTTGTCGAGGGTACCGACACCGTTCGGTATAAGCTTTTGAAGAGCAACGAGATCAAGTCGTACAACAAGATCGAGAACCCGGTTGTGAAGCCCGTCACGCTGGGCGGCGGCCATACGCTTCTGCCGCTTGAAATCCATTTCGCAAAGCTCAAGGACAGTCAGGCCGCGCAGTTGCTGGACGAGATGCTCACCGCAAACCTGAAGTCCATCGGCTTTGACGTGAAGGTGACGGACGTAGAATTCAACGAAATGCTCGCCGCCGTCAACCGCCAGACCGAAAGAACCTACAACATGTTCGCGTTCGCCACCAACTTCACCTACGTGTTCGATCCCTACTTCGCGTTCAACGACGCGGCGGAGTATCAGGGCACTCTCAACCAGTTCGGCATCAAGGACGCGAAACTCCTGAAGCTCGCCAAGACGCTGCGCGAGACGACACCGGGTGATGAGACGACCTACGTCGAGCGCTGGCTGAAGCTGATGAAGCAGTACAGCGACGACCTGCCGACAGTGCCGCTTTACTCCAACGTGTACTACGACTTCACGGACAACACCGTGCAGAACTACCTGCCCAACGCGCACTGGTCGTGGTCCGCGGCGCTGATGTACACCTACATCGGCGAGCCGCTGATGCTTTCAAACCTGCTGGAGCCCGCGACGGCCGAAGCGACGGCGGAACCCACCGCTGAAGCGATGGAAGAGCCCGCGGCGGAGGCCACCGAAGAACCTGCGGCTGAAGCCACGGTGGCGCCTTCGGCGGAGGCCACCGCGTAAAACTGAGTAAATGGATAGAGGCCGTTGTACCGGATCTGCCGGCGCAGCGGTCTCTTCATTTATTCTTCCATCCTCGTCAAGGCTTGGCAGCAAGCGGTGCGAATGGTATAATCGGAGATATGCGCAAGGTCATTTGCGTTTTTCGAGGGGATTGATTTCATGATCCTTTGCGTCGGCATCGCGGTTTGCGACGTGCTGATCAAGCCGGTTTCCGAGGATACGCTCGCGCGGGACACCACGCGCGCGCAGTTTGTGAAACTCAGCGGCGGCGGTGACGCGTTCAACGCGGCGGGGAACATCGCTTCTCTGGGCGTCCCGGTGCGGCTCATCTCCGGGGTTGGCCGGGACGAACTGGGCGACCTGCTTCGCGGAAGCCTTACGCGCGCGGGTGTCGAGACGCATCTGGTGGAAATGGACGCGCCGACTTCCGCGGCGGCGGTTCTGATCCGGCCGGACGGTGAGCGCAGTTTCGTGTCGTACCACGGCGCGAGCCACCTTTTGTCCGAACGGGATGTTGAAGACGCGGCGTTTTGCGGCGCGTCCACGATGTACGTAGGCAGCGCGAACGGGCTTCCGGGGCTGGATGGGGAGGGCATGGCGCGTCTGTTCCGGCGTGCGAAGGAGGCGGGGCTTGCGACCGCGCTGGATGTGACCGGCGAGGTATCCGCGGAGAAACTGCCTGGCCTTACCGCCGCGCTGAAGAATGTGGACATCTTTCTTCCAAGCCTTCGGGAGGCGCGGCGGCTGACCGGCTGTGAGACGGCGATGGACGCCGCATGGGCGCTTTTCGCGCTGGGGCCGGAGACGGTGGTCGTCAAATGCGGGCCGGACGGCTGCGTGGCGTTGTCGGGCGGGGCGGAATACGTTTCGCCGGGTTTCCCGGCGGAGGTTGTTGACACCACCGGCGCAGGCGACGCGTTTGTATCCGGCTTCTTGGCGGCGCGGGAGAAGGGGTATGCGCTGCCCGAATGCCTGGACTTCGCGAACGCAGCGGGCGCGGTGTGCGTTGGGCAGGTCGGCGCGTCGGGTACGCTTTCCGGCTTTGGAGCACTTCAGAAAATGGTGAGTTCCCGAAAGGATATCATGGAGGTTCGTAATGCCGCGTCAGACGATGAATCTTGAGGTCAACGGTTTTACTGTTCAGGCGGGATTTGAAGAAGGCGTGGTGGATTCCATCCTCCGCCCACTGGTCGACCGGCTCTTCCAAATGAAGGAGCAAACGGACGGACGCCTCGTGGCGTTTCTCGTCGGTCCGCCGGGCGTCGGCAAGAGCACGCTTTCTCTCGTGCTTCAGTCCCTCGCGGATGCGCGCGCGCCGGGAGTGCTTCAGGCGCTGCCGATGGACGGATTCCACCACACCGCCGCCTACCTCGCATCGCATACCATCCTGCGGGATGGGGAGAGAATCCCGATGACCCGCGTCAAGGGAAGCCCGGAATCCTACGACCTTGAGAAGATGGAATTGTCCATCCGGGCGCTGAAGCGCGGGCCGGTGCGGTGGCCCGCCTACGACCGGAGGCTGCACGATGTCGTGGAAAACGCGACGGCGGTGACCGGAGAAATCGCGCTGGTGGAGGGAAATTGGCTGTTGTTGGATGAGCCGGGTTTTTCTGATCTTCGGAAGCTCGCCGATTTCTCCGTCGCGCTGCGCGCGGACGAGACGCTGCTCAGAGGCCGCCTGATCGGCCGGAAAGTCATGGGCGGCACAAGCCGCGAGGCGGCGGAGGCGCACTATGACTTCTGCGACCGGCCCAACATCCTTCGTTTTCTTGCGCATGGCGCGCGCGGAGACGTGAACCTGAATGTGACCGGGGATGGCGCGCTGGTCTGGACGGATTAATACCAATTTGAAACTTGGTGGCGGAGGATTGTGGTGCTCTCGGAGAATGGTTCCTGCTGTCGGGCATCCGTTGGACTGGTCTCGGAATTGTTGTTGTGGCGATCCTGATCGCGTTTCGCGTCCATCCTGCTCAGGGGCAAGGCCGAGGTTGTTGGAGATGGTTGTCGGGCTCATGCCAGAGATCGCCCGCGCGAAAGGAGAGCCTCTAGCGAAGACCGACAAGATCATCCTGTTCGGCGAGGGCGCGGCGACCGGCCTGACCCGCGACATGACTGGATCGATGCTGCAGACCTTCGAGGCGATGAAGGCGTCCGTGGGTCTCGACATCCCCAAACTGATCCGGGACGTCTCAACCGGCGGGCTGGTCGGGCGCCGAAACCGGAAACACCCGCCGCGCAGGCTGTTTCACCGGAAGCAAGCGCCGCTGGGAGCGTCGAGTAATCGCAAAAGAAGGGAAGGCCGGGTCATCCGGCCTTCCCTTTTGATATTTGTTACTCTCCAACCTTGTAAAGCTTTGCGGCGTTCCGGTACAGGATGCGGCCGATCAGCGCCTTCGCGTCTTCAAGGTCGGTTTCGCCGCGCTCGATCCGCTTTACCAGCACGCGGCAGGTGACCTCCCGCATCGCCAGCAGCGCGCCGTAGCTCTCCTGCGGCGTCCAAGTGTCGCAGCCCCACATCAGTTTGTCCGCGGTGGTTACGTCCAGCATCTCATGCAGGAACCGCTCCGCCGCGCCGGTCGAGATCAGTGGCAGCCAGCACAGATCCACGTATACGTTCGGGAAGAAGTGTGCCATCGCGGCGATGTCGTCCATCCAAGGGTAGCCGCCGTGGAACAGCATGAAGCGCGTGCCGGGGTTTTCGGCGATCGCCTCCCTGAGTACCAGCGCGTTGGTTCGGTCGATCAGGCCGAGCCCAGTGTGCATCTGGAACGGCAGGTTCTCCTCCGCCGCGATTTGGCAAAGTTCAAAGAACACATAGTCCTGAAACGCCTTGATGTCCGACTTGCTCGCGCCCTTCGCTCGGTAGGCCTTTTGCGCGCGCGCCTTGGTGACCTTCTGAAAGTCGAGCGAGCGGTCATAGGCGGAGGCGCACTTGATCGCCACGCAGCCCGCCGCCTTCTTCTCTTTCACGATCCTGCGCATGAACACGAGGTATTCGTCGAAGGTTTCGGGCGTCTCGCCGTACAGTTTCAGCGCATTGTTGCCGTTGTGATCCTGCGCCGTCTCGCTATGGCCGCACAGGAAGGAATTGATCCGGAACGTCGGCGTGAACAGCTTTTTCCCGTGATCCGCGCCGGGATCCCAGTACGCGTCCAGGATCACCGCCTGATAGCCGCAGATCTCCCGCAGGATCGCCTTGTCGGAGAGACCGGTTTGCGTGATCGCCTCCGACCATGCGTCCCAGTTCTTCGCGGTCAGCTTCTCGGAGAAACCGTACAGCCGCTGCAGCGACCGCTCCAGCCAGAGGAAATACGTGTTATGCCGAACCACTTCCAGAAATTCCGCCCGCTCGGCCTGAGTATTGCCCAGCGGGACGTTCAGCCATTTCACATAGCTGTTCATGAACAGCCCGTCCAGCGTGCGCGGACCATCCGGAACCTGATAATGGCTGTGCGTGTTGACGACGACCTGACCGGACACGGCCTCCTGGAGCGAATCATAGATGGACATCGTATCCTCCCTCCGGTCGCCCGTGCGATAGGTTACTGCGCCTGGGCGACCTTGATCATCAGCGCGCACTCGATGCGCTTTTGAAACAGTTTGCAGCCGTAGTCGTAGACGCCGTTGATGTCGCCGGTGGCGTGGTACGCGTTGGCCGCGCACCCGCCGGAGCAATAGAGCTTGGCCCAGCAGTCCTGACATTTCTCGTGGGAATAAATGTTGCACCGCGCGAACTGGCCGGTCAACGCTTCATTGGTGACGCCGTCCCAGACGTTTCCGACCTTCATCTTCGGGTCGGACGCGAACTGGTGGCAGGGGAACAGGTCGCCCTGCGGCGTGACGGCGAAGTACTCGGTGCCGGAGCCGCAGCCGGCAAGCCTCTTCACGATGCACGGCCCGTGGCCGAGGTCGATCATGTAGTGGTAGAAGGTGAACCCCCTGCCCTCGCGCTCGCGGCGGATCATCTCTTTGGCGAGCTCTTCGTACTGCGCCATCAGGACGGGGAGGTCGTCCTCCGTCAGCGCGCTGGGGTCACCGGGGGCGGTGACCACCGGCTCCATGCTGAT
>CAZNPZ010000081.1:0-8677 GCA_964575255.1 uncultured Oscillospiraceae bacterium | reverse complement strand
CGGTTGCCGGGTTTCATCGGGCCCGTCCCTCAACCACTCTGGATAAGGCTTATTCGATTGTGTCCTCCAGTATACACTGACCGAACGGCGCGTGTCAATGTTATAAAGCGTCCGGGGGCAATCATAACGTAAAGAGTGTGGAAATTTTCGCCCATACTTGCTCCAAACGCGGGAAGTCTATATAATGGAAGCAATCGAGGCCCATTTTACGCGGAGGTACCACGAATGAAAAAGCTGATTGCGATCCTGATCCTAACGCTGGTCTTGTCCCCCGTCGCCATAGTCCACGCGGAGGAAGCCACCGCCAGCCCCAATTCCGAATGGCTGTACGAAGAGGACGCGAACACCGACGAAACCTGGACGGAAGCCACCGATGAAGACGCCGAAGATTCCGCCGACGAAGACGAACCGGACGAGGACGAAGACCTGTTTGAAAGCGCGCTGCAGGTCTACGGCTGGTTTGAGTCACAGCCGCTGGATGTCGACCCCGAAAAGCCCAGCCCGGACGGCACGAAATTTCAGGTGTTGGACGAGCGGCTGAACACACAGCGAGCGCTGGACGCCGAGGTGCACGCCTACTTCTCCGACGCCATCGCCAACAAGCTGCTGGGCAGCGGCGTGTACGAGGAGATCGACGGCTACCTGTACACCGACGCCGAGGACCGCGCGATTGACGAAACCATCGGCGAAACGGAGCTGACCGTCGTCGACCGCACCGACGACAAGATCACCTACAGCCTGGCCGTCAACCACGTGGACGTGGACGGCAACGTCACCTCCACCGACGACCTGACCTACGTGCTGGAGCTGATCGACGGCTCCTGGAAGTTCACCGAGTTCCCCTATTATCTGTAGTTCTCTGGAGGATAAACCATGAATCCGGTTCTTCAGGCCATTTCAGATCGGCGCTCCATCCGGGGCTACGCGCCGGTGCAGATCACACGCGATCAGCGGGACGCGCTGATCGCGGCGGCGCTTCAGTCCCCCAGCGCGATGGATCGCCAGCCGTGGCATTTCTCGGTGGTGCAGGACCGCGCGCTGCTTGACGAAATCAACGAGGCCGCGCGGGCGCACGCGATGCTGGACGCCGCCAGCTACGCCGCGTCCCGGTTCAGCGACCCATCCTACGACGTGTTCTACGGCGCGCCGACGGTAATCTTCATTTCGCTTGAGAAAAACGCCCCGTCCATTCAGCAGGTGGACGCCGGGATCGCGGCGGAGAACCTCTCCCTCGCGGCCACGAGCCTCGGCCTCGGCAGCGTGATCCTGGGCATGCCGAGGGAGGCGTTCCTCTCCGATCAGGGCGATGCGTTCCGCGCCCGGCTGGACTTCCCCACCGGCTACGATTTCGCCATCGCCGTCGCGGTCGGCATCGGCACCGTGAACAAGCCCGCCCACGCGGAGAAACCGGGAAGGGTCAGCATCATTCTGTAACGGCGGCGGGTTGCCGCGTTGCATCTACGATTGGGGACGGTTCTCCTGTTGGCGTCATGATGATCTTGCATGCGTCAACACAGAGAACCGTCTCTTTATATCCCTGCGTTTGTGTTGAACCACCGTTATAATCAACAAAAGGATTGACGATTTATGGCGTTAAGTGATACGATGGATGCGTTAATTGGTCGGAGTAGGGAGAGTAGCAATGAACAAAAAGATCATTGTCTCGTCAGTCCTGATGGTTGTAATGTTTCTGATGTCAGTGGGGTATGCTAAGTCGGAACCGATCACGCGATTTACCTTCATGGATACCATCACCTGGGATTCGACGCCTGAAGAGGTTGAGGCGGTACTGGGCGATGGTGTTCAGAAGTAAGAAAAATCGTTGTCCTCTCCGATCAGGGCGATGCGTTCCGCGCACGGCTGGACTTCCCCACCGGCTACGACTTCGCGATCGCCGTCGCGGTCGGCACCGGCACCACGACCAAACCCGCCCACGGAGAAATAATTCCAGCGGGTGTCAAAGTGCCGGGTAAAGAACACGAGGATATCGTGTGCCCGCATTGCAAGGAGCTTATCGAATCGATCGAAACCGACGCAATGTTGACGGTCTACAAGGCTCCATCTGGACAGAACAGGGAAGGAACCTCAGTATCGGCAATTTATTAGCCATCAGCACAATTATAACATGGAGCGAAGGCCGGCAACCGCCCTTCGCTCCATTTCGATTTTCAGATAACGCCTAGTGCCTTCGCGGACTCCTGCGCCTTGCGCTTGACCTCCTGCTCGTCGAAGGTGGTGAACTTCCCGTCCTCGTAGAGGATCTGGCCGTTGACCATCGTGAGCGTTACATTCATGCCCTGCGCGGAGTAGACCGCGTCGGCCAGTGGGTCGGGGCCGGGCAGCATGTTTTCCGCATTGCCATCCAACAGGATCATGTCGGCGCGCATGCCCGGCTGAATCAGGCCGCAGTCGGTAAATCCCAACGCCTCCGCGCCGGTGCGGGTAGCCATCGTGAGCGCCTCCCGCGCGGGCAGAAGCCGCGGGTCTCCGAACACGCCCTTTTGGAGGAGCGAGGCGAGCCGCATGTCGCCCATCATGTCCAGCACGTTGTTGCTGGACGGGCCGTCGGTGCCCAGCGCCACGCGGACGCCCTTCCCCAGCATCTTCGCGACCGGCGCGACGCCGGAGGCGAGCTTTAAGTTGCTGGCCGGGTTGTGCGCCATATACACGCCGCGATTGGCCAGGATTTCGATGTCCTCGTCCGTCACGTGTACCAGGTGCGCCGCGATGGTCGGGCGGCTGAAGAAACCGATCCGGTCGAAATACTTGACCGGCGTCAACCCGTGACGCTTGATGCAGCCGTCTGTCTCGAACTTCGTCTCGGCCACATGGACGTGGATGCCGGTATCAAGCGCCTTTGCCACCTCCAGCGCGTGGGCGGCGACCTCCGGCGTGGTCAGGTATTCGCTGTGAAGACCGGTATACACCCGAACCAGCCCATCCCCCTCGCCGTCGTGCGCGCGGAACAGCCGTTTCGTGTCGTCCAGCCCTTCAATGGTGTTGCAGCCCCGGCAGATGTTGGCGCGGATGCCCGTCTCGACCGCCGCGCGCGCGACCTCGTCCATGTAAAAGTACATGTCGGCGAAGGCAACCGTGCCGCGCCGCAGCATTTCGAGGATCGCAAGCCGCGTGCCATTATAGACATGACCCGCGTCCAGTCGATCCTCGATCGGAAAGATCTGGTGGAGCCAGTCCATCAGGTTCAGGTCGCTGCCGACGCCGCGCTCCAGCGTCATCGCCGCGTGGCAGTGCGCGTTGTAGAAGCCGGGCATCAGGAGGCCGTTTTTCCCGTCGATCGACCGGGCGTTTGACGCGTCCGGGCAGCCGGAAGCCGCGCCCGCGTAACGAATCGCGGAGCCGTCGGTCAGCACGCAGCCATCCGGGAAGTACTCCGTGCCGGTGAACAGCCGGACGTTTTCAATGCGGATCATGGAAGCCTCCTATTCGCCGGTCGACAGGATGTAGGCGCGCTGTTCGTCCGAAAGATGATCGATGGCGAGCCCCATCGCGGCGAGCTTCATCCGGGCGACGGTCTCGTCGATCTCCGCCGGGACTTCGTAGACGCCGGGCTTCAGGGTGTCCTTATGCTTCACCACGTACTCCGCCGACAGCGCCTGCAGTGAGAAGCTGATGTCCATGATCTCCGCCGGGTGGCCGTCGCCCGCGGCCAAGTTGACCAGCCGCCCGTCCGCCAGGATGTAGACGGTGCGGCCGTCCGGAAGCTCCAGCGCCTCGATGTTCTTCCGCGCCTCGTACTTGTTGACCGCTTCCTTGCGCATCGCCGCAACCGCGACTTCCACGTCAAAGTGGCCGGCGTTACAGAGGATCGCGCCGTCTTTCAGGAGCGGCAGGTGCGCCGCCGTGACCACGTCCTTGCAGCCGGTGACGGTGATGAACAGGTCGCCCAGTCTCGCGGCCTCGTCCATCGGCATCACGTCGCAGCCGTCCATCGCGGCTTCCACCGCGCGGATCGGGTCGACTTCGCACACGACCACGCGCGCGCCCAGCCCCTTCGCCCGGAGCGCCACGCCCTTGCCGCACCAGCCGTACCCGGCCACGACCACGGTCTTGGACGCGACGACGAGGTTCGTCGTGCGCAGGATGCCGTCCCACACCGACTGGCCGGTGCCGTAGCGGTTGTCAAACAGGTACTTCATCTTCGCGTCGTTGACGCAGAGCATCGGGAAATGGAGGCCACCCGCCGCCGCCCGTGCGCGCAGGCGCATCACGCCGGTCGTGGTTTCCTCGCCGCCGCCGATCAGGTTTTTCGCAAGGTCGGGCCGCTCCTCGCACAGGATGTGGGTCAGGTCGCCGCCGTCGTCGAGAATCAGGCTGGGCGCGGAGGACAGCGCCTCGATCAAATGCTGGTGGTACTCGTCCGGTGTCGAGGCGTGCCAGGCGAACACCTCCACGCCCATTTCGGAAAGCGCCGCGGCCACGTCGTCCTGCGTGGACAGCGGGTTGCAGCCGGTGATGCGCACCCGCGCGCCGCCCGCCTTGAAAAGGAGCGCCGCGCGCGCGGTCTTCGCCTCGAGGTGGATGGACATGGTCATGTCCAGGCCGTCAAACGGCTTCTCCGCCGCGAAACGCTTTTCAAGCTGGTCTAAAATCGGCATGTGCCGCCGCACCCATTCAATCTTCTTCACGCCGTCCGGCGCGAGGCTCCTGTCCCGGATGATGCTCATTGATGTGTCCTCCCGCTCATTTGGTAATCATTGCGACCGCCGTGGCGCTGATGCCCTCGCCCCGGCCCTCGAAGCCCATTTTTTCGGTGGTGGTCGCCTTGACGGAGACTTTGTCCACCGGGAGATTCATCGCGCGCGCAAGGTTTTCCCGCATCCGGTCCCGGAACGGCGCGAGCTTGGGCGCCTGCGCGACGATGGTCACATCCGCGTTTCCGGGATACCAGCCGTCACCCCGCAGGATCTCAATGACGCGCCTCAGAAGCGCCAGCGAATCCGCGCCCTTGTAGCCGGGGTCGCTGTCCGGGAAGTAGTGGCCGATGTCAGATAGCGCCGCCGCGCCAAGCAGCGCGTCCATCAAAGCGTGGGCGGCGACGTCCGCGTCAGAATGACCCAGAAGCCCTTTCTCAAAAGGAATCTCCACGCCGCACAGAATCAGCGCGCGCCCTTCGATGAGCCGATGCGCGTCGTACCCCTGCCCAACGCGCGTCTCACTCATGAGCATCGCCCGCGCGGCGCGCTCGTCCTCCGGGCCGGTCAGCTTGGGGTTGGAACCTGCGGGGGATTCGACCAGACGCACCGGACCGAACGCGCGCTCGACCAGCGCCGCGTCGTCTGTGATGTCCAGGGTTCCCTCCGCCCGCGCCCGTTCGTGCGCCCGGCGGATCAGGTCGACCTGAAACGTCTGCGGCGTCTGCACCGCGCGAAGTATGTCCCTTGGCACCGTCGTGACCGCGAGGCCGTTTCCGTCGATTCGTTTGATCGTGTCGGTCACGGGACTGGACGCGATCCCGCTTCCAAAAACTTCAGCGGATTCCACCGTGCGCCGGACGAGTTCCGGCGGGACGAAGCAGCGCGCCGCGTCATGAATCGCCACGATGCGCGCGCCGCCCGGCAATTGCATTAGCCCATTCCAAACCGATTCCGGCCGCGTCGCGCCGCCATGAACAATCGCGCGGACGAGCGGGTTCTCACCTTCGGATGTCATCAGTTCCCGGTAGCGTGGCTCATCCTCGACGCCGACGACCACGACAATGCCCTCAAAACAGCCGCTTCGGGTAAGCGCGTCCAGAGAGCGCGACAGCACCGACCGGCCGGAAAGCACGTAGAACGCCTTGTTGTAGCCCAACCCCATCCGCTCGCCGCGCCCGGCGGCGACCACCACCGCCCATACGCCGTCCATCACGGAATGACCCGGTACATGCCCGCGGCGTCCGCCTTGAGCACGTGCTCATTGAGCGTCACCACTTCGTACTGGGTGAGCCTTTCGCCAAAGCGCACCGAGATGATGTCCCCCACCTTGACCACGGCGCCTGGCTTTGCTTCCCTGCCGCCCAACATCACATGCCCGGTATCGCAGGCGTCGCTGGCGACCGACCTGCGCTTGATGATCCGGGAGACCTTCAGATATTTGTCCAGACGCATCGTCTGGGTTTCCGGCTGCGCGTTTTTCACCGGTTCGCGCTTGTCCTTGGCCATGCTGCCTCCTTGCTGTACGAAAAAGAACGGGGCATACGCCCCGCTTGTTGTGAACCTGAGAGGATTACAGTTCGTCCTTTAAGGTCTTTCCGGCTTTGAAAACCGGGCTCTTGGACGCCGAAATCTCAATGGTTTCGCCCGTGGCGGGGTTGCGGCCGGTATGCGCGGCGCGCTCTTTAACTTCAAAACTGCCAAAGCCGACGAGCTGCACCTTGTCCCCCGCCTTGAGCGCCGCGGTCACGGTATCGACAAAGGCGTCGAGCGCCTTCTCGGCCTGCTTGCGCTCAAGCCCGGATTTCTCGGCGATCTGCGCGATCAGAGTAGCCTTGTTCATGAAAGGAACACCTCCACAAATTTTGCATCGGAATATGCACGGTTCTAATATGTATTCGACCCGTCCCTGCGCTTTTCCTGCAAATGGGCCTATGAATTGCCATTTTTTACATTGCCGCGCTTCACCTTGTCCCAGTAGACGTCCATTTCGCCAAGCGTCATGTCCTCCATGCGCTTCCCGTCGTCCAGAATCAGTTTCTCCGTCTTCTCAAACCGGCTGAGGAACTTGTCAATCGCGCCTTTCAGCGCCAGTTCCGGCGCGACTTTGGCCAGACGCGCCACGTTGACCGCCGCGAACAGAAGATCGCCCAGTTCTTCTTCGACGCCCTCGCCAGAGATCAGCGCTTCGTGAACCTCCTGGGTTTCTTCGGCGACCTTTGAAAGCGCCTCGCTGGCGTCGTTCCAGTCGAAACCCACCGCCGCGGCCTTTTTTTGCACTTTCTCGGCGCGCATCAGCTGGGGCAGGCCCTTTGTGACCGCGCGCATCGCGTCCGCCTGGGTGGTCAGGTTCTTTTCCTTTTTCTTGACCTGCTCCCAGAGCACCAGCACGTCCTCCGGCGTATCGGCGCGCTCGGTTCCGAACACGTGCGGATGCCGGGCGATCAGCTTCAGGCAGATGGCGCTGGTCACGTCGTCTGAGGAGAATTCCCCGTGCTCCCGCGCGATCTCGGCGTGCAGCGCGACCTGCAGGAGTAGGTCGCCCAACTCGTCGTATAGCGCGGCCATGTCGCCGCGCTCGATGGCGTCCACCACCTCGTAGGCTTCCTCGATCACGTTGGTCGTAAGGCTTTGGTGCGTCTGCTTCCGGTCCCACGGGCAGCCGTCCGGCGCGCGAAGGCGGCGGACGATCGCGTTCAGCTGCTCATACCCAAAGCGGGAAAGTCTGGTTGGCTCCGGCGACGCCGGTACGAACGCCGCGGTGCGGTGGTCGTAGTGCGGCAGCCTGTCCAATTGTATCAGTGGGATTTCCCGAACCTCCGCACCGTCCGAAACCAGCGCTTTCGACCCTTCGGGATACCGCTCCATCAGCTTCAGCTTCACCTCGGAGGCCAGCTCTCGGGTATCGATCTCTCGGATCAGCGCGGCCGCGTCGGCGTTGGGTTGAAAGGACCCGTAGTCGCAGGCGGCGAGGCAGTCTGTCAGCCCCGCGGCATGGGCGGCCAACACGCCGTCCACCGGGACGCCGGGAACCAGCAGGACAACATTGGCGTTTCGGGACGAAAGGCGCTCAACGCTGACATCCCTGAGGTCGAGGACGCCGTATACCAGCGGCCCTCCCGCGGCAAGACGTTCGACTTCCGAGACGATCGCGTCCTGCAGGCCGTCAAAGTCGACCGCCGTTTCGTACAGCGCGTCCAGTGTCCTAAAAGGCAATCCCCGTTCTTCCATCCACCGGGCTGCGCCGCAGCGCGCCGTGCGCAGAAGAACCGGCTGCGTGCCGGACAGGATGGCCTTGATACGGTCGGTCAGATCCTCCTTTTCAAGACCCAAGCCGACGATGGTCATCGGGTGCAAAGCGTTCGTCCCCTTTCGCGTGGTGACAGGCTTCATTATACTCGCCTTCGGGTCAACGCGCAATCGGGGACACAGGATTATTGTTCCATCTGCCGACCGACAATGGTGGCGGTGGTCTCGGCCACCTTCATGTCGATGTCGGTCATCACGACGCCGTTCTCGCGGGACAGAAGCATCAGCGCGCCGATCACCTCGCCGTCCACCAAAATCGGCGTCAGAATCTGGGCAGTGTAACCTTCCGGCGCGTCGCCCACGGTGATAGGCAGCATCTTCGCGCCGTCCGCGAGGTTTAAAAGAAGCGTCTGCCTCGCCTGCACCGCCTGGTCGATCTCCGGGCTGAGCGACTTTTCCCACAGTTCCTTCTTGGGCGCGCCGGAGGCGGACACCACCATGTCCCGGTCGCAGATGCAGGCGATGTGGCCAAGCGTGCGGTGCAGCGAATCGGTGTAGTCTTTGGCGATGGCGGCGATTTCGCCGATCGGGGAATACTTTTTCAGCACGACCTCGCCGTCGTGATCGGTGAAAATTTCCAGCGGGTCCCCTTCGCGGATGCGCAGCGTCCGCCTGATTTCCTTGGGTATGACGACACGACCCAGTTCGTCGATTCTGCGAACAATGCCCGTTGCTCTCATGTCCAAAACAATCCTTTCCTTCCGTCGGTGCGCCGC
>CAZNPZ010000080.1:0-8883 GCA_964575255.1 uncultured Oscillospiraceae bacterium | reverse complement strand
CCATCAGCCACATGGTGGGGTAGATGTAGCCCGCGGAGGAGGAGGTCTTCAGCACCGCCCAGTTGGCCTTGTTGAGGTCATCCCAAGTCAGCGCTTCGCCCGCGTTGACTTTCGCGGCCAGTTCCTTGCCGTAGGCGGAGGGGGTGGCGTAGATGAGCGAGCGGTAGAAGGTCACCTGCTCATTGGTGGGCGTAGTCTTGTTGGCGTCGCCGTTCCAGGTCTTCGGGTCGGTGGAATCGTTGGAAAGGCCCGCGCGGGTGGCCGTCAGGATGACGTCCACTTCGTCGCTGTACAGCGCGTAGGTGCCGCCGGGCAGCCAGCCGATGTCGATTGTACCGGCGGCCATCGCCTCGCCGGTCGCCTCGTAGGAGGTGCCGACGGTGATGTCGATTTCGCCCACGTCGTAGCCCTGCTTGAGCAATTCGGCCTTCAGAAGATCCGGAAGATCCTTCGTGCCGGTGATGATCACGTCCGCGTCCTTGGAGGGTACGAATTCGAGGGTCAGCTTGTCCAGTTTGACGGCTTCCGCCATTGCGGACACGGAACCTGCGATCAAGAGAACCGCGAGCAGCAGGGCAAACAGCTTCTTCATGTGGCTTCCTCCCCTACATTTTCGTGAGTATATTGCCATTGTATTCCAACCATGTCAGGAATTCAAATTAAATATCTTCAAGCGCGCATCAAATATTCGGCATCCGGGTTCAAGAAAGCGGTTCAGGCGCGGTTCTGCGATGATTCCCGCTGCATATAAGCGGCGGAACGTGGGAAAGCGGTTTTCAGCGCGCAAGTCGTGGTTTTTGCGAAATTCATCTACGTTTTTGGTTAAATCAATGGTATAATGGGGCAAACACGGCGAAGGAGAATGGGCATGAATAAATCTTGGCGGTGGAAGGCCGCGCTGATCGCCACGGAAGCCCTCCTGCTTTTGGGGTTGGGGCTGCTTCTTCAGATCGACCGGACGGAGTGGATCATCCGGTTCGGCATCCTGGGCGCGGATCGGCTGATCGTGACCTTATGGGTCGGCTGGATCGCCATTTCGGTTCTTGGCAACCTCGCCCTGCTCGCCGCGTGGCTGAAGGAGAAGAAGCGCCGCGCGTTCCAGGAGGTCAAGCTCACGTTCTCGCCCGACCGGGCGCAGAAGCCGGACGAGATCCGAGGCGAGTTGACGCGCTTCATCAAGGAGCGGCCACAGCTTGAGCCGCTCCTCGCGCAGGGCATCGACCAGCTGGACAACATCGCCCGCAAAAAGGAAAAGATGGCGGAACTGCTGGAGCGCAACGAGCTTTCATTATTGAGCCAGGCCGCGGGCGCGCTGGACGACGCCGAGCAGACGCTGTGCCGCAAGCTGATCCTGGTCCTAAACCGGGCGCTGCTCTGCGACCCGGAGGAGGAGAACGCGCGCCGCAAGAAGGCGGTGTATGACGAGCACGCCCGCCACATGCAGATTTTCCTCGCCGAGAACGAAGAGGCGCTCAACCAGTGTGAGACGCTCTTGTCCGAGACCGTCCGGTATGTGGAGGCCAAGAAGGCCGGGCGGGACGGGATGGACCTCAAGATCATGACGGATGTGATCCGTTCGCTGTCAGGCGACGGCATGCGGATGTAAACGCAAGAGGGGGAAAACAGGGGATGAAAAGGCTCATAACGCTCGCGCTGCTGCTGACGTTGACCTCAGCCCTTCTGACCGGCTGCGGAGACTCCGCGCAGGTCGTGCTCACGCCGGATCAGGCCAAAGAGACGCTGAACGCGCTTCTGACCAAGGTGGACGTTGGCACGGTGTCCCCGCGCCTTGACATCAGCGGCACCACGCTGACCGACCCCGCCGACGAACTGCCCGACATCACGAACTACCCGCTCAGCGTGTACGGAACGGGCGCGGTCGATGTGGAGATCGTCGCCTCGACCGAAAAAGCCGGTTCCGGCATGGACGGCTGGCTGAACCTGGTGGCGGAGAACTTCAACAAGGCGAACTATTCGCTGAACGGCCGGTCGGTCTCCGTCTCCATCCGCCCGATCGCGTCCGGCCTCGCGACCGAGTACATTACCACCGGCAAGTACGTGCCCCCGGCGTTCTCACCCACCAACGAACTGTGGGCGGAGATGATGACCGCCAGCAACGTCTCCTATGAGAAGGTCTCGAGCCGCCTTGCGGGCAACACCGCGGGCATCCTGATGAGCAAGAAGGCTTACGACACGTTTACCAAGGACAACGGCGAGGTCACGCTGCCCAAGATCCTGAACGCGGTGCTGGACGGCAAGCTGCTGCTGGGCTACACCAATCCTTACGCCAGCTCGACCGGTCTCAACATCCTGACGGCGATGCTGCAGGCGTTTGACCCCAATGATCCTTTGAGCACAAAGGCGGTCGAAAAGCTGCAGGCGTTCCAGGCGCAGGTGCCGCCGGTGGCGTACACCACCGCGCAGATGCGCGAAAGCGCGAAGAAGGGGATCCTGGACGCGATGATCATGGAGTATCAGGCGTTCTCCGTCGAGCCGACGCTGAGCGACTATGTGTTCACGCCCTTCGGTGTCCGGCACGACAGCCCGGTGTATGCGATGGCGGGCATCACCGATGACCAGAGGCAGGTGCTTTCGCTGTTCGTCGACTACTGCCTCGCGCCGGAGGCGCAGAAGGACGCCGTCCGCTATGGCTTCAACGCGCTGAACGAGTACGTGGGCCAGCCGCTGAACCTTTCCGGCGGGCAGTTGTACGCGGCGCAGAAGGTGTGGAAGGAGAATAAGGACGGCGGGCAGCCTGTCGTGGCCGTGTTTGTCGCCGACACTTCCGGCAGCATGGACGGGACGCCGCTGATGGAACTCAAAAACTCGCTTCTAAACGCCGCGCAGTACATCGGCGAGGGGAACTACGTTGGCCTGATCAGTTATTCGGACGGCGTAACGATCGACCTGCCGATCGACGTGTTCGAGGGCAAGCAGAAGGCGTACTTCAACGGCGCGGTCAAGGATCTGGTCGCCGGCGGCGGCACCGGCACCTACGACGCGGTGCTGGAGGGCATCAAGCTGCTGCTTGAGAAGAAAGCGCAACTGCAAAATGCGAAGCTGATGCTGTTCGTGCTCAGTGACGGCGCGCAGAACCGCGGCTATTCGCTTGAACAGATCACACCGGTGGTGCAGGGGCTGTCCATCCCGATTCACACGATCGGCTACGGCGCCGAAGCCGACATGACTGGTCTATCCGCGCTCAGCAACATCAACGAAGCCTCTTCCACCCGCGCGAATGAGTCCAACGTGGTGTATAATCTCCGGAATATCTTCAATTCACAGATCTGACGCGCAGACGCGCGGCAAACGAAATCCGCTTCGCGGCTTTCGTTTGCTTTTGGGAACGGCGCAAGCCCTATGCGCTAACGCGCATGGCCGGGCTTGCGCGCAAAGCGGAAGCAGCCTTCGGGCGTACACGCCGCTCTTCGGCAGCTTTGATCCGCGGTTAGGCCTCTTCGCGGCCTCCCGCGCAATCGGGGGTTTTGACCCCCGATGCCCCCGGAGAACAGGAACCTGAATGGCTTATTGATCGGAAGATGAAACGCGCGTGGTTGTCCCGGTAGGGAACGACCACGCGCGTTTTTGTGGTGTCAGGTCGGTCTTGGTTGGCCGTGTTCATTCTTCAATCGGAGGATGCGGCTGGAGGGCATGGCCATCCCCTCGGCGAACTGCGCCATCTCCGCGGGTGTTTCCACCATGCCCCGGAGGAACCATGCGTCGATGAGGCCGACAAAGCCGGAGACGATGAAGCTGGAAAAGTATTCGGAATACTGCACCGGCCCGGCGGCGAAGATCTCAGGCCAGGCGGCGACGCACCGATCCCGAACCAGTTGTTTGATCTGATTGATGAACTTCAGATCACCGTTGGGTCCCATCAGCACGCTTACGATGTCGCTGTTCTCCCGGATCAGTTCAAAGACCTGCTCAAACAGCTGAAGCGGGCGCGTGACCACCTCTTCCACCGGAAACGCGGACAGCACCCGGTCAAAATCCTCGATCAGTTCGTTCTCGATGACGTCCACCATGTTGAATACGTCTTTGTAGTGGATGTAGAACGTACCCCGGTTGAGGTCGCACAGGTCGGTCAGTTCCCTGACGGCGATGTCCTGCACGCGCTTTTCCGCCATCAACTGCGCCAGCGCGTGCCGAAGCTGGCGGCGGGTCTTCCCGATGCGGCGGTCGACTTTTCGTTCACCCATATTTAACGCTTCCAATCCTGAACAGAAAAATAAACTCCCGTTGATTAATAAACTATAGTGGAGTTTTTGTCTGTTGTAAATCCCTTCCACCAATATTATAATGGGCACACCTCGAAAAATCAACTGTTGTTTAGAATTTGAAAGGTGTTGATTGGATGCGGCGCATCGCACAGGGCATTTTGAAGCACCAGTGGCTGGTGCTGAGCGCGTTTGCCGCGGCGTTGATCGTGAGCTTCATCGCCAGCCAGTCTGTGAAGATCAACTTCAAGCTGACCGACTATCTGCCGGACAGCGCAGAATCCACGGTCGGCCTCCGGCTGATGGAGGACGAATTCGCCTCCAAACCCGCCAACCTCCGCGTGCTGCTGGAAAAAGTCTCGATCCCGGAAGCGCTCGCGTATAAAGAAAGAATCGCGGGCGTGAAAGGTGTGAAGGACGTCACCTGGCTGGACGACAGCGTGGACGTGATGCAACCTTTGAACATGCTGGACCCGGATACAGTGGACGACTGGTACAAGGACGGCAACGCGCTGATCACCGCCTATGTGGACGACGACCTGGCGGATGGCGCGCTGAAATCCGTTCGCGCCATCATCGGCGAATCAAACAGCATGTCGGGCGACAGCGTCCAGATCGTGGAGACACGGCAGCGGGTCAAGGAAGACGTGGCCAAGATCATGGCGCTGATCGTTCCGATCATCTTCGGGATCCTGATCTTCACCACCACATCCTGGTTCGAGCCGCTTCTGTTCCTCGCGGCAATCGGCGTCGCGATCATGATCGGCAAGGGCACCGACCTTTTCCTTGGCCAGATCTCCTTCATCACCAATTCCTGCTCGGCGGTCCTGCAGTTGGCGATCTCGATGGACTTCGCGATCTTCCTGTTGGACGCGTTCGAGCACAACCGGCAAAAAGGGATGGACGTCCGGGACGCGATGGCGGAGGCGATGACCAAGACATTCGTGATCATCCTGTCTTCCAGCTTCACGATCATCTGCGGCTTCGCGGCGATGCTCCTGATGCAGTTCAAAATCGGCTTCGACATGGGCATCGTGCTGGCCAAGGACATCTTCATCAGCCTGGTGTGCGTGATGGTCATGCTGCCCGCGCTGACGATGGTGTGTCACCCGCTGCTTGAGAAAACCCACCACAAGCCCATCATCACCCAGATGCGAAAATTCGGACACTTCGTCTCCCGCGCGGCAATCCCGATCGCGCTTCTGATAGGCGCGCTTGTGGTGATACCCAGCTACCTCGCGAGCAAGCAAAACGACTTTTTGTATGGCAATACGCAGATGATCACAAACCCCGCCACCCGGATCGTTCAGGAAGAGAACCGGATCAACGCGCTCTATGACAAGTCGGATCTGATGGTTTTAATGGTCAGGGGCGGCGACCAGGCGCGGGAGAAGGAAATGCTGGACGAGATTGAGACCCTCCCCGGTGTCTCTTCCATCATCTCCTACGCTTCCAAGGTGGACGCGACCGTGCCGGTGGACTTCGTGGGGCGCTCCGCCGTTGACAAACTGGTCGGCCCCAACTACGACCGGGCGATCCTGTCCGCGGACATCGACCTTGAAAGCCCGGAGGCCTTTAAGCTGGTGGAAGATGTGCGCGCCGTCGCCCAGCGCTACTACCCCGGCGAGTGCTTCCTGACCGGCGGCACCGCCAGCATCTACGACATCCGGGACACCGTGCAGAAGGACGACATACTGGTGGACAAGATCGCGCTGCTTTCCATCGGCCTCGTGCTGCTCCTGGACTTCAGGTCGCTGCTGTTGCCGTTCGTGCTGTTGGCCACGATCAAGTCCTCTGTGTACATGAACCTGGCGATCCCGTATTTTTCGAACGCGCAGATGTACTACATCGCCTCGCTGATCATCAACGCCATCCAACTGGGCGCGACGGTCGACTATGCGATCCTCTTTACCGCCAGGTATCTGGAGGCGCGGCGCGAAATGCGCGCGCGGGACGCCGTGAAAGCCGCCATTGCGCGGGCGACCCCGGCCATCCTGACCTCCGCGTCGATCCTGGCGGTGGGCGGGCTGATGCTGGGCGCGCTGTCCAGTGTGGACATCGTGGGCCAGCTGGGCATCCTGGTGGGCCGCGGCGCGATCATCTCGACGGCGATGGTGCTTCTGATGTTGCCCGCGCTGATGATGCTTCTGGATCCAATCATCCGAATCACGACCATTCGCGCGAAATTCTACCGGAAGGGGAAAGAACTCCATGCGAGCCCTGAAAAAGCAGTTGATCCCTCTGATGATCACGGCGCTTCTGATCCCGCAGCTTGCGGCGGCTGATACGAAGAGCGAAGTTGTCTATGCCAATTTGAAATCCACCGGCGCGGTCAGCCGCGTGGCGGTGGTCAACAAATTCGATCTCGCCACCGCCGGGACAGTCACCGACTACGGCCGGTACGAAAGCGTGACCAATCTGTCCAGCCTTGCGCCGCTCAAGGTCAATGGGGACGCGGTGAGCGCGCAGGCGGACGCGGGTTCCTTTTACTACGAGGGCGTGCTGCCCGGCGCGCAGCTTCCCTGGCTGATCGATATCTCCTACACGCTGGACGGGCGGCCTGTTGCGCCGGAGGCGCTGGGCGGCGCGAGCGGGCACCTCCAGTTGTCCCTTGCCATCCGGAAGAACCCGGCGGCTGACCCAAGCTACTTTGACAGCTACACGCTGCAAACGCAGGTGGTATTGGACGGCGCAAAGTGCAAGAACGTGTCCGCGCCCGATTCCACCGTGGCCGCGCAGGGCAGCGATATCCTCTTGACCTGCCTATTGATGCCCGGCAGCGAGAAGGCATTTACCTTCACCGCCGACGTCGCCGACTTTTCGCTTGACGCGATCTCCGCCAACGGCATCCCGCTGAATGTGGACGTCGACTCCATCGACACCTCCGAGATCAAGGACAAGGTTTCCGACCTTCAAAGCGGGATCCGAAAGCTGGCTGGCGGCGCTGGTACTCTGGACGACGCCGCCGGCAAGCTGGACGCGGGCACGAGTACGCTGAGCCAGAGCGCGAGCCTGATCGGCGGCGGCATCATGAAGCTGTCCGCGGGCGCGGGGCAGCTTGCCGCGAAGTCCACGAGCGTTGTGTCCGGCCTGAAGGCGCTGTCGTCGGGGCTGTCGCAGCTGGGCGCATCGGCGGGGGCGATCGGCGAGAGCGGCGCGCAGCTTTCGGGCGGTGCGGATCAGCTGGCTGCGGGTCTTTCCACGCTGAGTACGCAGCTGGACGCGCTGATTGAAGGCTCAGGCGCCATCAAAACGGCCATCGGCGCGCTGAAAGACGCGGCGGAGAGCTGCTCCGGCGACATTTCGAACGTCTCCAAACTGATCTCCGTGGTGGCCGCGGATTCCGACCTGTCCGGGCAGTTCTCAAAGTACATCTCCTCCGGGCGGACGCTGATTGGCACGCTGCAGGGTCTTGAGAGCGGGCTGGGCACGCTCTACAGCCAGTACAGCGCGTTTGACGGCAGCCTCGCCCAGGTGAAGGCCGCGGTGGACGCGCTTCATACGGCGGCGGACACGATCTCCGGCGGCGTCACCGCGCTCGTATCCCCGATGCAGCAACTGGCCGGCGCGATCAAAACTTCCGGAGCGGCGGATTCCGCCTCCGGCGCGTCGGATCAGTACGCCGCCTTTGACAGCGCGGTGCAAAGCTTGAACGCGGGCCTTATAAGCCTTGACACTAACTACCAGGCGCTTCAGGCGGGCATCGCGAAACTGGACGAGAAGATGAGCCTGATGGACAAGGGCACTGGCAAACTGAACGAGGGCACCAAAGAGCTAAAGAGCCAGACCGGGGACATGGATACGCAGGTGGACGACGCGGTGGACAAGGCAATCTCCAAGTTTGAAAACAAGGACTATACGCCCGTATCCTTTGTCGATGCGCGAAACAGTGTGAAGCTGGTGCAGTTCGTGCTCCGGTTTGACGAGATCAAAGCGCCCGAGGCGGAACAGCCCGCCGCCGAGGCGCAGCAGGTTGATAATTCTTTCTGGGGTAAGCTCACAAGTCTTTTTGACGGATGGGGGTGGAAACTGTGAAGAAGATCCTGGCCATCGCCTCGGTCGCCACCGCGTGCGCGCTGCTCGCGGGGTGTTCTTCGGACAAGGCCGACGAGATCTACGCGAAGCTTGAAGGACAGACCCAGGAAATGCAAAGCCTCGGCGTGGAAGACGTGTACGGCGACGGGCTGACCGACGACCTTTTGCCGGAGGGCGTGCTGGTCGCGCTCAGCCGAACGGCGCTGGCCGCTTTCGACCTGAACCTGTATGACGCGCCATCACCCATAGGCAGCGTCGTGGGTACGGTGCCTGAAGGCGCGCAGGTTCGGGTGACCGGCGTCGTCCGCCGCCTGGACGGATCGCGATGGTACGCCGTGACATACGACAGTGCAGCGGGGTACGCCTGCGGCGGACTGGATTTCTCCGGAGTCGCGGACCGTACGGACGCAACCCCGTCGCCGGAACCGGCGGTTGACCCGGACGCAACCCTGACGCCGGAACCGACGGTTGACCCGGACGCGACGCCGTCGCCCGAACCGACGGTTGACCCGGACGCGACGCCATCGCCCGAACCGACGGTTGACCCGGACGCGACGCCATCGCCCGAACCGGCGGTTGACCCGGACGCGACGCCATCGCCCGAACCGACGGTTGACCCGGACGCGGC
>CAZNPZ010000079.1:0-8969 GCA_964575255.1 uncultured Oscillospiraceae bacterium | reverse complement strand
CGAATACCGGGTGTACCAGCAGCTGGAGATCGACAAGTTTGCGCAAATCTTCTTCTCCCGGAAGGATCAGGCGGCGGGCGACCTGGGCGCGCTGCAGGGCGCGCTGAAGCCCGCTATGGACCGCTACCTGGCGCTGGAGGATGAGAAGAAGGAACTGTTCAAGTCCACGCTGGCGCGGTTTAACCGCATCTACGCGTTCATTACACAGGTCTGCCGGATGTTCGATAAGGACATCCATAAGTTCAGCGTGTACGCGAAGTTCCTCGCGATGATGCTGCCTAAGGGCGACGCCGCCAACGAGAAAGTGGACGACAAGGTGATGCTGGAATACTACCGGCTGGAGAAGGACTTCGAGGGCGGCATCCAGCTGGAGGGCACCGATGAGGGCTTCACGCCCATCACCGGCGAAGCGGGGCGCAAGGAGAAGAAGAAGGACCCGCTGACCGTCATCATCGAGAAGATCAACGAGAAGTATGGCACCAACTTCACCGAGATGGACAAGGTGCTCCTCCAGATCGAGAACGACTACGCGGGCAGCGACAAGTGGCAGGGCTATGCCGCGAACAACGACCGCAAGACCTTCATGCTTCTCTTCGAGAAGGATTTCCCGGAGATGGCCGCCGCGCGGTATGAGCAGAACGAGGACTTCTTCGTCCGTATGTTCAGGGAACCGGAGATGATGGGCCAGATCATGCAGGCGGTCGGCGGGGTGTTGTACGAGCGGCTGAAGAAGCGGGGCAGAGTTCATGGTTAGTTCACCCTTTAGATTACCCTTTACCCTTTAGATTTTTTGTCACACATGGGACGGAAGTGCCGCAGAATGCCTGGAATTCAAGGTTTCCGCGAACCGGCCAACACATGAAATCACGAAGAAAACGCCCCTATGATAATTCAAGTCCCGTCGACCGCACCAAAAGCCTTGAAACCAATGGGTTTCAGGGCTTTTCCTTTTGACGACTGCTGCGACCTCGATATCCGCAGGATTGTTCTCACTTGCGTTGACGCTCCTGTGACCCAAGTACGGTGATGCGCTTGACCGGCAAGAAGCCGCCCCAGGTTTGTAATGAAAAAGAATGCGGTAAAAGCAACAAACGATCACGACTTTGACACCGCCATACCACAAGGGCTGTGCCCGCACGCGCGGTTAATGGATGATCCAAAGGACTGCCACCAAGGCGGCAGTCCTTTAGGCGGTTTATGGCTGTGAATCAATCAATCTCGAATGTCTCTATTCGGCAGCGTCTGAGTCCGCTTTGGTGCAGTGGATGGTTCCTGGGGGATGCTGCGGAGGAGCATAGATGGAGTACAGTTTAATCGGTTCGTTTCCTGTGTTGACCAGGTTATGCCATGTTCCGGCAGGGATGATAATGGCATAATTCGCGGAAACATATCGCTGAAAATTCAGGCAGTCGCGCGTTTCTCCCATCATGACCCTGCCCTGACCTTGCTCCAAACGGAGGAACTGATCCAGGTCAGGATGCATTTCCAAGCCGATTTCACCGCGCGGAGGAATGCACATCAACGTGAGCTGAAGATGCTCCCCCGTCCAGATCGCCCTCCTGAAGAACGGATTTTCCAGGGTAGCCATCTCGATGTTTACCACAAAGGGGGCAGGACCAAAATCCTCACCGATGCGGCTGCAGCGATTGGAACAGCATGGCGGATTGTCCGGCTGGCAATGGTCTTTTTCCTGGTGGTGATGCTGACAAGGGTTCCAGCCATTGCTTGAATCCATAATTACTCCTTTCACACAGCCATAACAGCCGTAGGAATCGTGCATTTGCTGAGTGCCCAATGCAATTGTATGTAGAATGCAGACGAAATGTGCGATGAAGGCCCGAAGTTTCATGCAGCCCGTTCAGTCCGGTCGGTCGGGTCTGCCTGAAATGGGCGGTTTTTCATTTCCATAACAGCAAGGCTCTGCGAATCTGTGATCCGCAGAGCCTGCACGTTTTGGGATTTCTTGATTATCTCTGGAACAGCGACAGGAGGATGCCCGCCGCGATCGCGGAGCCGATGACGCCCGCCACGTTGGGGCCCATCGCGTGCATCAGCAGGTAGTTGCCGGGCATGGCCTTCTGGCCCTCGATCTGCGAGACGCGCGCGGCCATCGGCACCGCCGACACGCCGGCCGAGCCGATCAGCGGGTTGACCTTGCCGCCGGAAAGTTTGTACATGAGCTTGCCCAAGAGAAGCCCGCCTACGGTGCTGAAGCAGAACGCGGTCAACCCCAGGAAGATGATGCCCAGCGTCTGCCAGGTGAGGAATGTCTCCGCCTTCGCGGTCGCGCCTACGGTAACGCCCAGAAAGATCGTCACGATGTTGATCAGCGCGTTCTGCGCGGTGGACGAAAGGCGCTCGACCACGCCGGATTCTTTAAAGAGGTTGCCCAGCATCAGCATGCCGATCAGCGGCGCGGTGGCGGGCAGCAGCAACACACAGAAGATGGTCACGACGATTGGGAAGCAGATCTTTTCCAGTTTCGAAACGTCGCGCATCTGCGCCATCACGACTTCGCGCTCTTTCTTCGTGGTCAGCGCGCGCATGATCGGTGGCTGGATCAGCGGGATCAACGCCATGTAGGAGTAGGCGGCGATCGCAATCGCGGGCAGCAGGTGGGGCGCCAGCCGCGTGGTCAGGTAAATGGCGGTCGGGCCGTCCGCGCCGCCGATGATGCCGATGGAAGCGGATTCCTGTGGCGTATAGCCCAGCAGCATCGCGATGATGAACGCGATCACGATGCCCAGCTGTGCGCCCGCGCCCATGAACAGGCTGGACGGGCGAGCCAGCAGCGGGCCGAAGTCGGTCATCGCGCCGATACCCAGGAAGATCAGCGACGGATAGATGCCCAGCTTGACGCCTTGATACAGGTAATAGAGCAGCCCGCCCGGCTCCTCGCCCACTGGCGAACCCATCAGGTTCGCAAGCGGAAGGTTGGCCAGCAGCACGCCGAATGAAATCGGGAGCAGCAAGAGCGGCTCGAACTTTTTGGCGATCGCGAGGTAGATCAAAACGCACGCGATCGCGATCATCAGAAGATGCTGCCAGGTCAGCGCGGCAAAACCCGAAGTGATCCAGATGGTTTCAAGCGCATGTTCAAACATTTCATACCCTCCATGCGGCGCGCGCCGCCGCTTCTTCAGTTGGTGGACTTATTGAAGTATTGCCCGATAACCAGCGATGTCAGTTTCATCAGCCCATAGATCGCCGCCAGCAGCACGAAAACCATGCACATGGTGAACAGCGCGACCAGAATTTCTTCACCCAAACCCATATTCATCCCCCTTTCTGATCGTTATGGAGAACATGATTTCGCCCATTGTAATTCAGAGGTGCCAGAGGAATCAACTACTATATCGGCGTTCACCGGAATTTAGCATGCGGACCGCGGTCTTTTCGCATACCAGGCCGCGTTTCACGGAACAATGCGAGCGCCTGAAACCCGTCATCGGGTTCCGGGCGCTCGCCGACCTCATTGTCGCGCGAATATCCATGCCACACAAAGTAGAACGGATGCCCCACCGGATCGAGAAAGACAGTCCATCGGTCGGAATACTGAAGTCCACGTTCTTCTGAAAGCCGATGACCGTCGCGCCTGGGGCGGGCTCGATCTCGGCCCATTCGTCGCCCTCCGAATACCCCTTGCCCCAGCCGAGGAGGAGGGGCATAGAAATCAAGCAGCGCTTTGACGTCAGGGCAGTCCAGCACCACGGCGCTCAGGCGGATCGGCAAGCCCGCTCACGGCAGTTCGCCCTTTTCCATCTCCATTCTGAACGGGTTGGGGAAGTTGATGGACAGGAGCTTCGCCTGCTTGTTGGTCAGGTTGACCCAGTTGTGCGGCAGGTTGGAGCGAATCTGGATGCTGTCGCCGGGGTAGAGCGTGTGGCGCTCGCCGTCCAGGTACACGGTGACGATGCCCTCCAGCACATAGGTGAACTCCTCGCCCTCGTGGCTGTACATCTCAATCTGCTCTTCCTCGTCCCAGGGCATTAATAGGAAGAGACGGGGCAGCATCTCAAACCCGGCGGGGTCGTTGGAGAGCATGTACTGGATGATCTGCGGGGAGACGGGCGTCGCGCGCAGGTCGAACCCGTGCACCACCGCCTCCGGGCCGGGGCCTTTCACGACGTTGAAAAAGCTGGAGAGATCCGCCCCCAGGATGTGCGCAAGTCGCGCCAGCGTGTCGATCGCGATGGAGGACATGCCCCGCTCCAATTGGGACAGGAACCCCACCGACAGGCCGGAGTCGTCGCTGAGCTGTTTCAGCGTCAGCTTTTTCGCGAGCCTGAGGTTTCGGATATGCGCGCCGATCATCGCGTTCTGATTCATTCGATCCCCCCGCATTCTTTGACGCCACTATAGCCCATTTCTTGGGCGCTGTCAAGAGTAACGCGCGCAGGAAACACGTATGGTTTCATGCCAGTGAATTTTTCTGCGGGAGATTGACAGAGCGCCATTTATAGTAGTAAAATTCAGCGTAAGGGCTGGCGGATCGATGGTTGAGCGTTCACCAGCGTGAATTTCGGGGGTGCGATCTTGCGCAAGGCGCTGGTTGTCAACGTGCAGCGGTTTTCTCTCCATGATGGGCCGGGCGTGCGCACCACCGTGTTCTTCAAGGGCTGTCCGCTGAGGTGCCTCTGGTGCCACAACCCGGAGAGCCAGGCGTTCGAGCCGGAGATCATGATCTACCCGGATCGCTGCGCGCACTGCGGGAAATGCGCGGCGGTCTGCCCGACGGAGGGGCGGTGCACCGGCTGCGGCGCGTGCGCCGAAGTCTGCGCGTTCGAGGCCAGGGAACAGGTGGGTATGGCCTATTCGGCGGAGGAGATCTTCCGCCTCGCGCTTCGGGATCAGGGGCTGTACGATCAGACGGGCGGCGGCGTCACGCTGTCGGGCGGCGAGGTCATGTCGCAGGACGCGGAGTTCCTTCAGGAGCTTCTTTCGCTTCTGAAGAGCCGGGGCGTTTCGGTGGCGGTTGACACCTGCGGATACGCGCCGTGGGCGAAGTTCGAAGCGGTTCTGAATAAAGCAGACCTCTTTCTCTACGACCTCAAGGCGCTTGATCCAACGCTGCACAGGCGCTTTACCGGCGCGGGCAACGCGCCGATCCTTCGGAACCTTGAGAAGCTGGCCGCGGCGGGCGCGAAGCTGAACCTGCGCGTGCCGGTGGTGACTGGCTTCAACGCGGACGAGGCGGAAATGGCGGCGCTCGCGGAATATGCGTTCAAAACCTGCGGGCCGGTTCCGGTAAACCTTTTGCCCTACCACCGGGTGGGCAGCGACAAGGCGGAGCGGCTGGGGCGGCCTCAGGCGCGGTTTGAAGCGCCAACGCAAGAATGGATGGACCGAATTCTGGCAATCTGGCGCGGCGCGGGCTTTGACCGCGTCGAAGTCGGCGGATAAGGGGGCGTAAGGCATGGAAGCGGCCGTACAGGAACGGGGCATGAACGCGCGGATTCGCAGACTGCGCGCGGAAAGCATGGAAACCGTTCCCGCGATCTCGATGGAGCGCGCACTGATCGAAACTGAGACTTACAAACAGTACGAGGGCAAGGTTTCGATCCCGGAACTGCGGGCGCTCGCGCTGTACCGCTATATGGAGAACCGCGCGCTGTACCTGGGCGACGGGGAGCTGATCGTCGGCGAAAAGGCCGAAGGCCCGCAGATGGCCCCGACGTTCCCGGAGCTTTGCTGCCATACGCTCGAGGACATGCGCATCATGGACGCGCGCGAACTGATCTCCTTCAAAGTCACCGAAGACGCGCTGAAAGCGCAGGAGGAGACCGTCATCCCCTACTGGTCAGGCCGGTCGATCCGGGAAAAACTGCTCCGCTCAATGACCCAGGAGTGGCGCGACGCGTATGCGGCGGGCATCTTCACCGAGTTCATGGAGCAGCGCGGCCCCGGCCATACCGTCGGTTCCCACAAAATCTACGAAAAGGGCTTTCTGGACTACAAAGCGGAGATCGAGGCGGCGCTAGCCGCGCTTGACCCGCTGACTGATAAAGACGCGCAGCCCAAGGCCGAGCAGCTTCGCGCGATGGACATCGCCTGCGACGCGATCATGCTGCTGGGTGCGCGCTACGCGAAGCTCGCGCGCGAAAAAGCGGCCGATGAAAAGGACGAGGCGCGGAAGGCGGAACTTCTTCAGATCGCCGAAAACTGCGAGGTGGTGCCCGCCCATGCGCCGAGGACCTACTGGCAGGCGATCCAGATGTACTGGTTCGTGCACCTGGGCGTGACCACGGAACTCAATCCCTGGGATGCCTACAGCCCCGGACGGCTGGATCAGCACCTGTTCCCGTTCTACAAAGCCGATACCGACGCCGGCAAGCTGACCAGCGAACGCGCGCTGGAATTGCTCGAATGCCTGTGGGTCAAGTTCAACAATCAGCCCGCGCCGCCCAAGGTGGGCGTGACCTTGAAGGAGAGCGGCACCTACACCGACTTTGCCAACATCAATACCGGCGGCATCGCGCCGGACGGCTCCGACGGCGTCAACGAAGTAAGCTATTTGATCCTCGACTGCATGGACGAGATGCGGCTGTTGCAGCCCTCCTCCAACGTGCAGATCAGCCGCAAGACGCCGCGCCACTTTTTGAAGCGCGCGTGCGAGATTTCGCGGCAGGGCTGGGGTCAGCCGGCGTTCTACAACACCGAAGCGATCGTTTCGGAACTGGTGGGCGCGGGCAAAACGCTGGAGGACGCGCGCAAGGGCGGCACCAGCGGCTGCGTGGAGACCGGCGCGTTCGGCAACGAAGCCTATATTCTGACCGGATACTTCAACATCCCCAAAGTCCTGGAGCTGACGCTGAACGACGGCGTCGACCCGCGTACCGGAAAGCAAATCGGCCTGAAGCTGGGGAAGGCCGAGGATTTTACCGACTTCGAGTCGCTGTATGCGGCGTTTGAGCGGCAGATGAAGCACCTGATCGACGTCAAGGTGCGCGGCTCCAACGTGATCGAGCAGATCTACGCGCGCTACATGCCCGCGCCGTTCCTTTCGGTCATCACGAACGATTGCATCGCAAAAGGCATGGACTACAACGCGGGCGGCGCGCGCTACAACACCAGCTACATTCAGGGCGTGGGCATTGGCACCATCGCGGACAGTCTGGCCGCGATCAAGCTGCACGTCTACGAAAAGCATACCTTCACGATGGCGCAGCTGATGGGCGCGCTGAAAGCCAACTTCGAGGGCAGCGATTGGATTCACGCGCAGGTCACAAACCGCGCGCCCAAGTATGGCAACGACGATGATTACGCCGACGACCTGATGCGGCGCGTGTTTCACAGCTACCTTGGCATGGTCACCGGCCGGCCCAACACCCGTGGCGGCACCTACCGGGTCAACATGCTGCCCACCACCTGCCACGTCTACTTCGGCGAGGTCATGGGCGCGTCGCCCAATGGCCGCAAGGCGGGGAAACCCTTGTCCGAGGGCATTTCCCCGACGCAGGGTGCGGACACCCACGGCCCGACCGCCGCGATCCGCTCCGCCGCCAAGATGGATCACCTGCTGACCGGCGGCACGCTGCTCAATCAAAAGTTCACGCCGCCCGTCGTCGCGGGCGAGAAGGGGCTTGACCACATGGCGGATCTGGTGCGCGCCTACTTTGACCTGGACGGTCACCACATCCAGTTCAACGTGATCGACCGCGAGACGCTGCGCGAGGCGCAGGCGCACCCGGACGAATACCGTGACCTGATCGTGCGCGTCGCGGGCTACTCCGACTATTTCCGAAACCTCAGCCGCGCGCTGCAGGACGAGATCATCGACCGGACGGAGCAGAGCTTCTAAAGAACGATGCGGGGTTCCGCCCCGCGCCCCGCCAGGGGCAGTGCCCCTGGACCGCCTCTTGAAACTGCCCGCAAGCGGGCAGTTTCTGGAAGAGCAAGGTGGTTCATAGCCGAATGGCTTTTGGGATTTGATGAAAAGCGGAGGGGTTTTGATGAGCAGCGGGTATTTCATGATCGAGCAGCCCAAGAACGAGCCGGTGAAGGGGTATTTGCCGGGAAGCGCGGAGCGCGCGTCGCTGAAGGCGGAACTCGCCAGGCAGGCGGCGATGGAAGTGGAAATCCCCGTCATCATCGGCGGGCGGGCGGTCAAGACCGGGAGACTGGGAAAAATCGTGATGCCCCACGACCATCGGCACGTGTTGGCCAGCTTCCACAACGCCGGAGAAGCGGAACTGAAAGCCGCCGTCGAGGCCGCGAAGACCGCGAAATCCGCCTGGGCGGACATGCCCTGGGAACACCGCGCGTCGATCTTTCTGAAGGCCGCCGACCTTCTCGCGGGCCCGTGGCGCGACAAGATCAACGCCGCCACCATGCTGGGGCAGAGCAAAACCGCCTATCAGGCCGAGATCGACTCCGCCTGCGAACTGGCGGATTTCCTGCGCTTCAATGTCTACTACGCGCAGGAGATCATGAAGCAGCAGCCCAACAGCACCCCCGCCGTCTGGAACCGGATGGAGTACAGGCCGCTGGACGGCTTTGTCGTCGCGGTGTCGCCGTTCAACTTTACATCGATCGGCGGCAACCTGTGCACCGCGCCCGCGATCATGGGCAACACCGTCCTGTGGAAGCCGTCGTCCACGGCGGTCCTGTCCAACTACTACTTTATGAAGTTACTTGAGGAGGCGGGCCTGCCCGCGGGCGTGATCAACTTCATCCCCTGCCGCGGTACCGACCTTTCCAAGTACGTATTGACCGACCCCGACATGGCGGGCTTCCACTTCACCGGCTCGACCGAGGTATTCAGCGGCGTGTGGCGCATGGTGGGCGAGAACATCCGCACCTACCACAATTACCCGCGGCTGGTCGGCGAGACCGGCGGCAAGGACTTCGTGTTCGCGCACCCGTCGGCGGATGTGGATGCGCTGGTGTCCGCGCTCGCGCGCGGCGCGTTCGAGTACCAGGGGCAGAAGTGCTCCGCGGCGTCCCGCGCCTATGTGCCGGAGAGCCTG
>CAZNPZ010000078.1:0-9464 GCA_964575255.1 uncultured Oscillospiraceae bacterium | reverse complement strand
AAATACACAGGAGGAAAGTTGAATATGAATGCTGCCCGCGCCCTGTGGCGGTCACTGCGCACCTTGAAGGGGAATCAGCGCGCGCTGGTCATGACCGAGCCGCTTTGGTCGGTTCCGTTAAACCTCTTCTTGCCGTTCGCTTCCCTGTATATGGCCTCACTTGGGCTGAAGATTACCGAAATCGGCCTCGTCGCGAGCCTCAGCCTCGCGTCCGAGTTTTTGTGGGGGCTTCTGTCCGGCGCGATCGTGGACAAATTCGGCAGGCGCGCTTCGATGCTTCTGTTCGGCCTCGTCAGTTGGACAGTTCCCTGCGCGCTATGGGCGCTCGCGCGGGAACCCTGGCACTTCGCGCTCGCGGCGCTTCTTAACGGCATGTGGCGCGTGATGGGCAACGGCTTCAGCTGCATGATTGTGGAGGATGAAGACTGTGGGCGGCTGATCCACGTCTACACGATCCTGAGCATCATTGGGATTCTTGCGGGCTTCCTGTCCCCGCTCGTCGGCCTTGTGATCGGCCGCTTCACGCTGGTTCCCGCGATGCGCGTTCTGTATGTCGCCGCCATGATCCTGATGACGGCGAAGTTCTTCGCGCTGTACCGGCTGAGCCGCGAACGCCCCATCGGCTTAAACCGGAAGGCGGAATGCAGGGGGCAGTCCCTGACCCGGCTCGCCCTTATCGGATGGCCCGCTTTCCGCGCCGCGCTGAACGAGCGCCGCCTGCGGTTGTGCGTGATCCTGATGATCCTGACGACGTGCTACAACACGATCCAGTCGAACTTCTGGCCGCTGTTCGTCTCGAAAGAATTCGCGGTCGGAGATACGCGGATGTCCGTGTTCCCGCTGGTCAAGTCGGCCATCACGCTGATGGTATTTCTCGCAGTCACGCCGCGCATCCGCCTGACGCGAATCCGTCACCCGCTCGTTCTGGGCCTTTCGGCGCAGGGGGTTGGGCTGATTGCGCTGATGGCCTTCCAGCCGACCGCCGCGGTCATTGCGGTGTTCTTCTCCGCCGCGTGCGACGCGTTTGGGCTGGCCGTATTGGGGCCAATGATGGAATCCATGATGTCGGTGACGATCCCCGGCGCGGAGCGGGCGCGGATCAACAGCCTGATCGTCGCTTCGATCCTGCTTGTCAGCACACCCGCGGGCTTCCTCGCGGGGCAGCTCGCGGGGCTGAACCGGGCTCTGCCGCTTATGATAAACCTTGTTCTGATCATCGCGGAAATCGTCGTCGCGCTCAGGATTTCCGCCGAACTGGGCAAAACTGATCCGCCCAACCATGCTGATCCGAACCCCAGCCCGACGGAGGTGACGATATGAAGGTTTCCGTCCTGAAGGTCGAACGCGGTCAGCCTGAACAGGTGCTGATCCACTGCCATCAGGTGAGCGACGAGGTCTAAAACTGAAACTCTACGAGTTTGAGGAGGCTTACCGTCGGCAGAAGTTCTTCCGGTGCTCCAAGTCGGTGATCCTGAATCTGATGAAGGTGGACAGCGTCCGCCCGATCCTGAACGGACGGTTTTCGGCGAAGCTGCAAAACCGTGAAGAAGTCGTCATATCCCGCCAGTACGTACCGGCGCTGAAGGAAATCCTGTCGGGAGGTGCGGTATGAACTTTCGAGGCTTCCTGCGCCAGCTTGCGGCGCAGTTCTTCGTTATCACCACCTGTGTGACCGCGGCGACCGCCATCATCGGCCCCTATCTGATGCCGGGGCGGATGTTTGGGTTTTCCATGTTCTACTCGCCGCTTATTGCGGGGCTCATCGGCACGCTGCCGGGCTTCGTGCTCTATTCCCGGAAGGAACTGGATTTGAGACGAACGCTCCTTCGGCGCGCGCTGCACCTGATCCTTCTGGAAGGCGTGCTGACCGGCTTCGCACTTTTAAACGGCAACATCCATGACCTGGGCGGTGCGATGTTCTTCATGCTGATGGTGCTTCTGGTTTACGTCGCGGCGACGGTCATCCGCCTGGCGCTGGACGGGGGAGAAGCCCGAAAGATCAACCGGAAGCTGAAGACACTGCAAAACCGGCAGTAATGCAACTTGCCGCCCCCGCGCGCAACTTACCCCCGTTTTCCTTGACGGCTGAGACCCCGCGGCGCTATGATGTCGCCGTTCACAAACGAAAGGGGGCTTCCAAATGACGGGCATTCTCGCGCTGGCCGCCGCCGTGCTCCTCCAGATCGTTTATACGGCGGTTTGCTTCATCACCCGGTCGAAAAAGACGAAGCTGCAAGGCATTCTCCGGTTTTCCGCGCTGGGCACGCTGTCCGCGCTTTTGATCGTGGGTGTCTTCCAATGGGGTTTCCGCTGGATTTTCCTTTTCGCGCTGCTCGCGCTCCTCTCGGCGATCAGCGTTGTTCGAATGATCCGCGGTAAAGCAAAGCCGTTCAGACCCGGCAGGGCGGTCATTTCGGGCGTTCTCGGCGTTCTCCTGTTTGCCATTACAATCCTGCCCGCCATCCTGTTCCCGCAGTACCGCCCCATCGAGGCGACAGGGCCCTACGCCGTTGCGACCCAAAACGCCACCTACGCGGACGAAAGCCGCGCGGAGCCCTATTCAAAAGCGGGCGAGCGCCGCGAAGTCAACGTCACCTTCTGGTACCCGGACACTACCAGCGGCACGTTCCCGCTGATCGTGTTTTCGCACGGCTTCTGCGGCGTCCGCACCAGCAACCAGTCCACCTTCCGGGAACTCGCCAGCCACGGCTACGCGGTCATGTCCGTCGATCACCCGTACCAGTCGCTGTTCACCGTGGATGATCTCGGCAGGCGCACGTTCATCGACCGGGGCTATATCTCGGAATACATGGCGCTGGGGAGCAATCATGCGGACAACCTGAAGACGTTTCAGAAATGGATGGACGTCCGCGTCGGCGACCTCAGCTTCGCCGTCGATTCAGCGCTAAAGGGCAAGGGCGGCGTCTACGACCGAATCGACCGGTCGAAGATCGGCGCGTTCGGGCACTCGCTGGGCGGCGCGGCGGCCGCGGGGCTTGCGAGGGCGCGCGGCGACATCGGCGCGGTCGTCAACCTGGATGCGCCGATGATGTGCGAACTGACTGGCATCGCGGACGGGCGCCTGACCTTGAACCCCGCGCCCTACCCCGCCCCGATCCTTCAGCTTTACTCCGAGTTCCTGTACAAAAACGCCATCGAGGGGAACGACCCGGAGTACGTCGAAAACCGGCTCGCGGCCGCGACTGCCCCCGCTTCCTATGAAGCGTACTTCAGGGGCACCCAGCACCTGAGTCTGACCGATTTCGCGCTGTTCTCGCCAATCCTGGTCCGCGCGCTGGATGGGGGGCGCGAAGCCACCGCCGACCCGCGCGAAGTGATCCAGACGATGAACCGGGTCATTCTGGAATTCTTTGACAGCACCCTGAAGGGCGAAGGCGTGTTCCAGTGCGCCGGGGAATACTGAACCCCAATCCTTGATAGCCGGGCAGGATAACGCGCGCCGCGCGTCGAATGATTGCGTATGCATCATGGCTCAGGAGGAACAACGCATGCACGTTTCTCAGCTGGAAACCCCGGCGCTGGTTCTGGACATGGACGCACTGGAAGAAAACATGCGCTCGATGAACGCGCTTTTGAAGGGAACCGGCATCGCGCTAAGGCCCCATTACAAATCCCACAAGTGCGCCACCCTCGCGAAAATGCAGATCGAGGCGGGCGCGAAGGGCATCACCTGCGCGAAGCTGTCCGAGGCGGAAGACCTCGTCAGCGTCGGGATCGGGGACATGCTGATCGCCAATCAGATCGTGGACAGCGCGAAGATCGCGCGCCTTAGCCAACTCGCAAAGCGCTGCCGCCTGACGGTGTGCGTGGACGATCTGGACAACGTGCGCGCGCTGTCAGACGCCGCGAAGCACGCGGGCGCGACGCTGCACATCCTCGTCGAGTACGAGGTCGGCATGAACCGCTGCGGCGTCGGCACCAAGGAAGAATTTCTGAAGCTGGCGAAAGCCTTGGAAGGTTCGGACGGGTTGGTCTTTGACGGGATTCAGGCCTACGCGGGCCACCTGTCCCACGAGGGGAATCGGGAGAAGCGCGAGCAGGCGGCGCAGGCCGTCGAGGCGCGGCTGCGCGAACTGATCGCGTATCTGAAAGAAAACGGCGTCGCCGTCCGCGAGGTCAGCGGCGCGAGCACAGGCACCGTGGAGTTTAAGCGGCTGGGCGGCGTGTACACCGAGATTCAGGCGGGCAGCTATCTCTTTATGGATGCGGCCTATGCGCGGCTGGATCCCGGCTTCCGCCACGCGTTATACCTGTACGCGACGGTCGTCAGTACCGCGGGTCGGCGCGTGATCACCGATCTGGGTCTTAAAAGCTGTTCGACGGATCAGGGGGAGCCGGTGTTTGAGGGCTACCCGGACGCGCCCGTCCGTATGAGCGAGGAACACGCCGCGTTTCCGGCGAACCCGGAAAAGCCGGTCAGAATCGGCGAGCGGCTGCGCGCGGTTCCCGGCCACTGCTGCACCACCGTCAACCTGCACGACCGGATCCACCTGATGCGCGCCGGCGAGATCGTCGGCTGCATCCCGGTCACCAGTCGCGGGAAGAGCCAGTAACGTCCGCGAATTCAGACGGCCTTCTGGCCTGTCAAATGGGCCGTCCACACCTCATACCGGTTCTTGCCCTTGTGCTTGGCGTGGTAGAGCGCGGTGTCCGCCCGGCGGATCATCTCCTCATACCCCAACTGTTCGTGATCCGAGAAGCAGATGCCCACGCTCAGCGTCGTCGGTTGCGCGCCGCCGCGCAGTTTAGAAGCCTCGCCCAGGATGCCGCGCGCCCGCTGCACCGCGGTATCGGTTGACTGGATGTCCTTGAGCAGGATCATGAACTCGTCCCCGCCGAAACGGCAGACGATGTCGTCCTTCCGGCACAGCTTTGACAGCGCCGCGCCCACCCTGGTCAGAAGCCTGTCCCCCTCCAGGTGGCCGTTCTGATCGTTGAAAGATTTGAAGTTGTCGATGTCGAGCAGCATAAGCGCCGTCAGGGCGTTCCGACCCGATCCGGCGATGTATTCAAGAGCGGCATCCTCGCCGGTCGACTTGTTCAGCGTGCCGGTCAGCGCGTCCAGTCGGCTCAGCTCGTAGTATTTTCGCTTCAGGCTGTCGCTCTGCAGCCGGAACTGGGTCATCATGACGATCACGACCACGGAAAACAGCGCGGAGGTCGTCGCCTCAAACAGTTCGTGCGACCAGCAGGCGGGCGCCTTGAACCATACGACCAGGATGTAGAACGCGGCGAGGCTCATAGCCGTCATGACCAGATGCCAGCAGGCCGGGAGGATGAAAAGAACCGGCGCCATCATAAGGAACAGCGGGTAGTAGGCGGACGGCACGTCCGGATGCGGGAAGACGCTCATGATGATCACGTAAGCCATCAGGATACCGTACATCAGAAAAGTAATTCGCTGCGCGCCACGCGCGTCGACGCGCCCCTTTGACAGCGCGCGGTCGGAATAGAGGATAAAGAGGATCAGAACCGGCTCGATCAGGCCGTACAGAAGCGATATGGCCATCTGCCGGAAGAATAGCAGCGTGACCGAAAGAAACAGGAGGTACAGAACCGTCCCCGCGATGCCCACCGTGCGCATCAGCTGCAGATTGCGAACGGCGATTTCCCGGCCGCATTCGGAGAAATACGCTCTCTGAACGTCCGAAACGCCTTTGATGAACGCAAACGCTCTTCTCATATAAAATGACGCATCCACCGGATGCCGCGCCCCTTCCGCCCGCGTTTCGCGCGCGGCCGTCTATGGGGATGGTCGCGCCGTGATTACAGGTCATCAAGATTATATCACAATTCGAGCGCAGGGACAAATATCCAGCAAGTGTGCGGCTGGTCAAAGAAATTTCTCGCGCGTGGCACGCCCCGCTTGACGATGCGCGGCGCGGAAGGTACAATGGTCGAAAGTTCGAAACGGGATGAATGTTTATCATACTTGGCATTTTGACCAGTCTGTGCCCGTTCCGCCTGAAAAGAGGTTGTCCCCATGCGGCGTTTACTTCCGTTTCACCTGATCCTCGCGGTGTCCCTTCTGACGTTTGTTTCCCTGTCGGCGTCCGCCTGCGCGGATACCACGGTGGAACTGAACGTGTTCGCCGCGGCCAGCCTGACAGAGTCCCTGACCGCGATCGGCGAGGCCTACGAGGCGGCGAACCCGAACATCAAGCTCTCGTTCAACTTTGACTCCAGCGGCACGCTGGAGAAGCAGATCGAGTCCGGCGCGGCGGCGGACGTATTCCTGTCGGCGGCGAAGAAACAGATGGACGCGCTGGCGGACGGCGGGTACATTATGGATGGCACAAGGAAAGACCTTCTGACCAACAGGGTGGTTCTCATCGTGCCGGATGGCTCTGCGCTGGGCCTGAAAGCCTTCGAGGACGTGGCGGGCGATCAAGTCAAGCTGGTCGCGCTTGGCAATAAGGACATGCCGGTCGGCCAATACACGGAGGAGATTTTTACGACGCTCGGCCTGTGGGACACAGTTTTCACCAAGGCGTCGCTGGGCGTGACCGTCAAGGAAGTATTGTCTCAGGTCGAGAGCGGCGCGGTGGATTGCGGCGTGGTCTACGTGACCGACGCGATGACCGCAAAGGGCGTGACCGTCGTCGCCGAAGCGCCCGAAAGCAGCCATAAGCCGGTGGTCTACCCCGGCGCGGTCTTGAAATCCTCCGTAAACGCCGACGCCGCGAAGGCGTTCCTTGCGTACCTTTCCACGCCGGACGCCGCCTCGGCGTTTACGGCGGTGGGCTTCACGATGGCGGAGGCGGTGCCCGCCGCGTAATCCCGCGCAGATCGTAACCAACCATCCCCGCGCCGCCGCATGAGAACGGCGGCGCGGCCTGTATCGAAGCGGGTTACAGACGGAAAAGAAGGATTTTGCGGAAGATGCTCGAATTGAATCGATCATACCAAGGAGAAGTATGAATTACTCCAAAGGGCTGAGGGATTTTCGAGGCAGAACAAGGAGCTGGAACGAGGCGTAGCAGCGCTACGCTGAGTGGAGGGCGACAAAGTTCTGCGCGAAAAGATTCAGCATGACGAGGAATTCATACTTTGGGTTGGTTTCAAAGGCAGATACATCATCCGACGGCTAGGAGGCGGCCGATGAACTGGTTTCCGCTGTGGAACTCATTGCGCATCTCGGCGATCTCGACTGTGTTGACGTTCTTTTTGGGCATCTGGGCGGCGCACAGGATCACGCGCGCCCCGCGGCTTCTAAAGGGCATCCTCGACACGGTTCTGACGCTGCCGCTCGTCCTGCCGCCCACGGTCATCGGCTTTTTCATACTGGTCACGATGGGGCCGAAGGGGCCGGTGGGCGCTTTCATGAAGGCGTGGTTTGACTTCACCGTCACGATGCGCTGGCAGGCGTCGGTGATCGCGGTGACGATCATCACGTTCCCGCTGATGTACCGCACGGTACGCGCCGCGTTCGACGCGTTCGACCGGGATCTGATCCACGCCGGGCAGACGCTGGGTCTGTCGGACACATTCCTCTTCTGGCGCGTGATCCTGCCCAACTGCCGCGACGCGCTGCTGGCGGGCGCGGTGCTCTCGTTCGCCAGAGGCCTCGGCGAATACGGTGCGACCAGCATGGTCTCCGGCTACATCGCGAACCGCACCGCGACAATCTCCACCTCCGTCGCCTACTTCTGGCAGATCGGCGAAGATCAGGCGGCGCTCTTCTGGGTGTGCGTCAACCTTGTGATCTCAACGGCCGTCATGGTGACGGTGAACCTGCTGGAAAAGCGGAAAACAGCTTAGGGAGGGCGCGCATGCTGAAGGTCGCAATCCGGAAGAAACTGGGCGATTTCGCGCTCGACCTCGACTTTTCCGCCGGGAACGAAACCTGCGCGCTGCTCGGCGCGTCGGGATCGGGCAAGAGCCTCGCGCTGAAGGCCATCGCGGGCATCGTGACGCCGGACGAGGGAAGAATCGAGCTGGACGGCGAATTGCTCTTTGATTCCACCCGAAAGATCAATCGCTCCCCCCGCGAGCGCCGCGTGGGGCTTCTGTTCCAGCACTACGCGTTGTTCCCCAACATGACGGTGGAAGAGAACATTCTGTGCGGGCTGAACCGGCTGGAGAAAACAGGCCGCCCCGCGCGCGTTGGGCAACTGATCGAGCGGATGCAGCTGACCGGCCAAAGGAACCTGTACCCCGCGCAGCTTTCCGGCGGGCAGCGGCAGCGGGTGGCGCTGGCGAGGATGCTGGCGACGGAGCCGCGCCTTCTGATGCTGGACGAGCCGTTTTCCGCGCTGGACAGCCACCTGAGGTGGCAGCTTGAGCGCGAGGTGTTCGACGTGCTGAAAGACTTCCAAGGCACCGCGCTGGTGGTGTCCCACAACCGGGACGAGGCGTACCGCCTGTGCGAGCGGATCACGGTGCTTTCGAATGGCCGCGTAAGCGCCGCCGGGGCGCGGCGGCAATTGTTCGACCACCCGGTAACCCGGGCCGCCGCCGTGATGACCGGATGCAAGAACGTCGCGCCCGCCGAGAAAGTCGGGCCGAACCGCCTCCTGGTGCCGGATTGGGGCGCGGAATTGACAACCCGCGATCCCGTCCCAGACGATGTGCGCTGGGTGGGCGTCCGCGCGAAGCGGATCGAAGCCGCCGAAGGCGCAGGCGAGAACCGCCTTCCGTGGACGCTGGCCGATCAAATTGAGGATCCGTTTGGCCGCATCCTGATGGTGACCATTTCCTGCGGGCGCGCGCCGCTCCAGTGGGAGATGAGCGAGGAAGCCTACCGGCGGCTTCCAAACCCCGACAGCGGCTTTCTCCGGATTGCCCCGGAGAACGCACATCCGCTGATTGATTAGTGATGTCATCGGATCGATACGAGCGCCGGAGCGGACGTTTCTCCGGTTAAGATACATTTCCGTTCCGGTTCGCTGTGAAAATCATCCCCCATTCCCGCGCTCCGCAATGAAATACCCCGTGCGAAATCGCCGCCGGGAGCGACCACTTCATCCCGCCGGTTATCTCCTGAGATAGAACCTCCGCCGTCCGTCTTATCGCAGACCGGATGGCGGATTTTAGTCCACCCGCATGAACTTCCGGAATGCATAGCTGTCGTAGATCGCGTCCTCTACGCCTTCATCCGACAGATTAAACCAGTTCGCCAGCAGATACATCCGCAGCATCGTTTCCACACCCCGCGGTGGACGTCCGCGTTTTCCACCAGGGTAATATGGCTCCACGAGCGCCGTCCACTCATCCCACGGTATGACTTCTTCCATGATCCCCAGAAACTCATCCCGCTTGGTCTTCCGTTTCCGGTTCGCGTATTTGATATCCGCTATGCTTTGCTGCTTCTCCATCTTCATCACCGCACCGATTTTTTCCCTATTATACCACGTCACCGTTTCTGATTAAATCAGTGGTTACCTAGTAGTCCATCCATTACAGAACGACCGGATAAAGCGACCGAAGCCTGATTCTGGCAT
>CAZNPZ010000077.1:0-9512 GCA_964575255.1 uncultured Oscillospiraceae bacterium | reverse complement strand
TGCATCCTGTACCGGGGCTTCATGGCGTCGATCCCGCGGGAACTGGACGAGGCCGCGGTCATTGACGGCTGCGGGCCGCTCCGGATGTTCTGGCAGGTGATCATGCCGCTATTGCAGCCTGTCACGGCGACGGTGATCGTGCTGTCCGCGGTCAACATCTTCAACGATTTCGTGAACCCGCTGTACTTCCTGCCAGGCACCAAGAACGCCACCGTGCAGCAGACGCTCTACAACTTCAACGGCCAGTATGGCAGCGACTGGAACCTTCTGTTCGCCGACGTCATGCTGATCACCATTCCGCCGCTGATCCTGTTCATCTTCTTCAACAAGAAGATCGTGTCCGGCATGGTCGCGGGTGCGATCAAGGCATGAACACACGAGAACGGTTTCATCACGCGCTCTCCTTTGAGCGCTGCGACCGGCTGCCCCTGATCGAGTGGGCGACATGGTGGGATAAGACAGTCGACCGATGGCTCGCAGAAGGGCTTGAGATTCCGGAGGAAGCGCCTTTTACGCAGTGCGACCAGATCAAGCGCGCGCTGGGGCTGGATCTTGACATGCAGTTCTGGATGGATCCCATCCCCGCGATCGCGCCCAAACCCGCGCGCCACGGCGCGCCGCTGGTGAATTCCCTTTCGGAATACGAGGCGCTGAAACCTCTACTCTACCCGAAAGCGCCGTTCGACCGCGCGCGGCTGGAACTGGCGGCGGCGCTGCAGAAATCGGGCGAAGCGATCCTGTGGGTGACGGTGGTCGGCCCGTTCTGGGGGCCGAGGTCGATTTTGGGCATCGAAAACCATCTGTACGCGTTCTACGACGAGCCGGAACTGATGGATCGGATCAACCATGACCTTGCGGACTTCAACCTCCGCGCGATGGACGAACTCTGCCGCTTCGCTGTGCCGGACTTCATGACCGTCGCCGAGGACATGAGCTACAACCACGGTCCAATGCTGTCCGGCGCGCTGTTTGAGCGTTTTCTCGCACCCTTTTATAAGCGCATGCTGCCGGAGTGGAAAACGCGGGGTGTCCGCGTGTTCTGCGATTCGGACGGCGATGTGACGGAACTGATCCCGTGGCTTGAGGCGTCAGGCTTTGAAGGGATCCTGCCCCTCGAACGGCAGGCGGGCGTGGACGTTGCGGCGCTCCGGCAGTCGCACCCGGATTTTCTGTTTCTGGGTCATTACGACAAGACCGTCATGAAGCACGGGGAGGCCGCGATGCGAAAAGAATTTGAGCGGCTGCTGCCGGTCATGAAAGCGGGCGGCTTCATTGCGTCGGTGGATCACCAGACGCCGCCGGACGTATCCCTCGAAGCCTACGGGATGTTTTTAAGACTGTACCGCGAATACGCGGAAAAAGGAGCAAACCAATGATCATTTCCAAGCTGCGCTGCGACTCCATGGAAAACCCCGTCGGTTTTGACTTCGATCGCCCCTCACTCTCATGGCTGACGGAGGCGGAAGGAACGAACAAACGCCAGAGCGCGTACCGTCTTCAGGTTAGCTTGTCCCCGGATTTTTCGTTACCATTGTTCGACAGTGAAAAGGTGTTGTCCGACCAGAGCGTCGGCATCCGGCTGGAGGCAAGGCTTTCGCCCTTCACCCGCTATTTCTGGCGCGTGAAGGTGTGGGATGAAAAAAACACGCAGAGCGATTGGAGCGAACCCGCGTTCTTTGAGACCGCCCGCTATGGAACGCCTTGGGCGGGTGCGTGGATCGGCATGGCGGGGGGCGGCTTCCCGCAGCTGCGCTGTGCGTTCAGCATTGATAAACCCGTTCGCCGCGCACGCGCCTACGCCTGCGGCGTCGGCGTGTACTGCCTGTTTCTGAATGGGCAGCGGGTGGGCGAGGACGTGCTGGCCCCGTTCATCAACGCCTACGACCAATGGCTTCAATACCAGACCTACGACGTGACAGGCCTACTGTCCGAGGGCGAAAACGCGCTGGGCGCGTTCCTCGGCAATGGCTACTACAAGGGCCGCGTCAACTGGCCGGGTATCGCCACCCGCACGCAGCTCTACGGCGACCGGCTGGGTCTCATCTGCGAAGTGGTGATCGAGTACGAGGACGGCACGCGGAACGTCATCGCGACCGACGAACGCTGGAAGGTTTCCGAAAGCCCGTTTTTACGCAGTGAGATTTACGACGGCGAATACTTTGACGCCCGGAAGGTTCAGGACGGCTGGAACGCGCCCGGCTTCGACGATTCCGGGTGGGAGAACGCCGTCCGGATCGCGCCGCCCAAGGGCAAACTGGAAGCGCGCCGCAGCGTACCGCTCAAGGTCATGGAAACGCGCGCCTGTGAAAAGGTGATTACGACGCCCATCGGAGAGACGGTGCTGGACTTTGGGCAAAACCTGTCCGGCTGGGTGCGCTTTAAAACGAGCGCCCCTGCGGGCACGGAGATCCTGCTGCAGGCGGGCGAGTATTTGGACAAGCACGGCAATTTCTACCGTGAGAACATGCGCACAGCGCTGGCCGAACAGCGCTACGTCTGTCGGGGCGGCGGCGAGGAATACGCGCCGTACATGACATTCATGGGCTTCCGCTACATCCGCGTGACCGGCTGGGCGGGAGAAGTGCGGCCGGAAGACTTCACGGCGGAGGTCGTCTACTCCCAGATGGAGCGGACGGGCTGGTTTGAGTGCTCGAATGAAAAAGTCAACCGCCTTTTCATGAACCAGTTGTGGGGTCAGAAGGGCAACTTCGTCGACGTGCCCACCGACTGCCCGCAGCGCGACGAGCGCATGGGTTGGACGGGCGACGCGCAGGTATTCTGCGCCACCGCCTGCATGAACATGGAGGCGGGCGCGTTCTACCGCAAGTACCTCTACGACCTGAAGAAAGAACAGGACAACCATGGCTACGTGCCGGTGGTCATCCCGTTCTTCATCTATGGCTCCGGGCTCTGGGATTTCCCGACCGCCGCGTGGGGCGACGTGGCGACCATCATCCCCTGGGATCTGTACCTGTACTACGGCGACAAAGCGACGCTGGAAGACCAGTTTAACAGCATGAAGGCCTGGGTGGACTACATGACCGCGCAGGACACTGAGGGCGTCGACCGGTACTACGGGTTCCATCTGGGCGACTGGCTGGCGCAGGATACCGCCGATCCTTTTAACCTCTTCGGCGCGACGCCGACCGACCTGATCGCCACCGCATACTACGCCTTGTCCGCACAGCTGGTCGCGAAGGCCGCGCGCGTGCTTGGCAAAACGGACGAGGCGGAGAAGTACGAGGCGCTGTACACCCGTGTGCGGAACGCGTTCCGCAAAGAGTATATGACGCCGAACGGTCGCGTGCTGTCCGAAACGCAGACCGCGCAGGTCGTTACGCTGTACTTCGGCCTGTGTGAGGAGTCCGAGCGCCCGTTGATCGCCAAGCACCTTGCCGAGCGCATCCGCGCGGACAAGAACCTTTTGACCACCGGCTTCGTCGGCACGCCATACCTCTGCCCGGCGCTGAGTGAAAACGGCCTGAACGAGTACGCGTACTCGCTGCTCTTGTCCACCGGGCGGCCAAGCTGGCTGTACGCGGTGGATCGCGGCGCGACCACCATCTGGGAGCGCTGGAACGGCATCGACGAGAACGGCGATTTCGGCCCGGTCAGCATGAACTCGTTCAACCATTACGCCTACGGTTCCATCGCCGAGTGGATGTACCGGTACGCGGCGGGCCTGAACCCGGTGGAGAGCGCGCCGGGCTTCAAAAAAGTGCGCGTCGCACCGCTGCCGAACGACCAGCTTGGCTATGCCAAAGCGACCATCCGCACGCCCTACGGCACGCTGTCCTCCGGTTGGAAATATGAAGATGGGCTTTTGACCGTCGAAGTGACCGTGCCCTTCAACGCCGAGGCGGAGATCGTGCTGCCCTATGCCGAAGGCTCGACTGTCCTGGAGAACGGCGCTCCGGTTCAGGGAACCACGTTCACCCGCGGCAGCGGTGTCTGGAAGTACGCATACCGGCCGCAGGGCGACAACATCCACCGCCGCATTCAAGCGGATATCCTGCCTCGCTTCTGATCCACCAGACTGTTCATTGATATTTCACAAGCACCGGGGGCTGTCGCATGATGACGGCCCCCGGTGTTTGTTGCTCCCACCTCCGTCATTGCCAATTATTGCATATGGATATTCACTGAGAAATACTGTATTATGTAATAAGTGACACACAAAAGTAATATTTGGAGGTGCAATGATGAAGATTCGCAGGTCGGTAACGAGAGTTTTCATTGGGGTCCTACTGTGTATTGCGCTGGGGGCGCAGGCTTTGGCGGCCACGACCCATACGGTCAAGTCCGGCGATACACTTACCAAAATCGCCAAAGCATATGGCGTAACCATTGCGCAATTGAAACAGTACAACGCGCTCAAGTCCGATACCATCTACGCGGGGCAAAAGCTCATTGTATCCACAGAAACCCGGTATGTTGTGAAAAAGGGCGATACCCTCTCCAAGATCGCTGCAAAGTATTCAACCACCGTCGCAAAGATCAAAAGCCGGAACAGCCTGAAAAGCGACGCCATTTATGTCAATCAGGTATTGTACATCCCTTCCGGTACAAAAGCTTCATCCACCCCCGTTCCCGGATCGTCCACTAAGCCGGTCAAGAATTGGCCCTCCACCACCTATACCGTCAAATCCGGAGATACGCTGGGCGGAATCGCAAAAAAATTCAAGACGACGATCGCGGCGATCATGAAGTACAATTATATGGACTCTGGAGAATGGCTCAACGCGGGCCAGAAAATCGCGATCAACGGCTACGCGCCGAGGAACTATGCCGTTACACCGGGCGAGAGTTCATCGCCTCAAAAAAAAGGCAAAGTCGTTGACTGGTTTCTGGATGGGAAATACCTGATCAAAAGAAACGACGTGTTCATCGTTACCGACGTCGCGACCGGACAGCGGGTGAAACTCAAGATGATGGGCGGCGTCAATCACGCAGACGTTGAGCCTGTGACATCTTCCGAAACCGCGGCGATGAAAAAGCTGTTCCCTGCATGGAATTGGACGCCCCGCCCCGTGGTCATCTTCCACAAAGGCATCAACTTTGCCGCATCGCTCTCCGGCATGCCGCATTCCTATGACACGGTGGAAAATGGCGTGGAAGGCCACTTTGATCTATACCTGTACAACAGCAAAAACCATGGCGAATCGGTTTCTCAAGCGTATGTGCAGCAGCACGCCAGGAACGTTCTGATTGCCGCAGGGAAGTAGTCCCGATTTACCGGAACCAGACGAACTGGCAGAATCGGAACCAGTCCCACCGGCGCAAGGCTCAGAACCGCCGCAACCATCAGGCCCGCCAGCGTCGCGCTTATGATGATGCTTCTTGCTTACCTTGCGCGTCATTTCCGGGCGATGATCCTGAACCGTGGGTGATCAGCATGATCGACACGCTGATCGTCGGTCTTCGTCTACCCCCAGAGCGGGCGGCAGTCTGGAACCCGCAATGACTGCCGCCCGCCTGAACGCCGCCCAAACGCCAAGGGCATTTCCCGTTGGCTGTTACGGGTTTATCGGTTATGGGCTTGTGTCCAGCGTCGCGGCCAGCGCCTCCCACTGCTCGTACAGCCCCTGAAGTTCGTCTTCCAGTGCCGCCTTCTCGGCAAGTGCTTTGTTCAGTTCAAGGTAATCGCTCGCGCATTCCTCCATCTTTTCATCGGTTCGCGCGATTCTCTCCTCCACCCTTGCGATATCCCGCTCCAGCGCGCCCATCCGGCGTTCCAGCTGAGGAGCGCGCCGGACCGGCCTGGGCGACGGTTTCGGTTTCTCTTTCTCCGCGGGCGGCACGGCCTGCTCCAACGCCTTGAGCCGCCTGTACCGCTCGTAGCCGCACGCAAAGTCTCGGAAAGCGCCGTCCTCGATCTCCCAGACGCGGTCGGCGAACCGCCGGATGAAGTAGCGGTCGTGCGAGACGAACAAAAGCGCGCCCTCGAACTTCGCCACCGCTTCCTCGATCCACTCGCGCGAGGCGATGTCGAGGTGGTTCGTCGGCTCGTCGAGGATCAGAAGGTTCGCCCTCGACATCATGATCAGGCACATCTTGAGCCTCGCGCGCTCTCCGCCCGACAGCTGTGAGACGGTCTTGAACTGATCCTCGCCGCGGAACCGGAAGGCACCGAGCCGGTCGCGCGCCTCCTGCGGTTGGCAGTTCGCTTCGTAGAGCAGCGTATCGTACAGCGTACGCTCCGGATGCGGGAACTCAACCACCTGCGGAAGGTATGCCCAGCGGACGGATGGCCCAAAGTTCGCGCTGCCCGCGTCGGGCGCTTCCTGCCCCATCAGGATTTTGAGAAATGTGGTCTTGCCGCAGCCGTTCGGCCCGACCAGCGCAATCCGCTCACCGGTGCCGCGCATCTCTGCGCTTATGTTTGAGAACAGCGTTTTTTCTCCGAACGCCTTGGTGAGGTGCTCCGTCCAGAACACCCTGTCCGCCCGGAACTGTTCGGAGCGGAACCCCAACTCAAGGCGCGACTGCTTCGTTGGTTTTTCGGTCTCCTGCACGCGCTCGATGCGCCGCTCCATCGCGCGCGCTTTTTTATGCAGCGCCGGGTTGTCGTAGACCGAGCCCCACGCCTTGAGCCTTTGCACCTGAAACTCCAGCTGTTTGACCTTCGTCTGCTCTTCTCGGTAGCGCATCAGCTGCTGCTGGTAGCGCAGCTCCTTTTCCTCGACATAGAAGCTATAGTTGCCCCCGTAAAAGCTCGGCTTCCCGTTTTCCAGTTCCACGATCCGGGTGACCGCAACATCCAGAAAATAGCGGTCGTGCGAGACGACGAGCACAGTGCCCTTGAAGTGGATCAGGTAGTCTTCCAGCCACTCCATCGAACGTGTATCCAGGTGGTTCGTTGGCTCGTCCAGGATGAGTACGTCCGGCTTTTCCAGGATCAGCCGCGCGAGGCACACCCGCGTGCGCTCCCCGCCGGAGAGCGCGCGAAAGTCGCGAAGCCGCATCTCGCCGTCGATTCCAAGCCCATTGGCGACCTTGTCAAGCGCCACCGCCCATTCGTACCCACCGAGGGATACGTATTCATCCATGAGCCTGGAGTACCGGAGCGAATCGCCTGCGTCCATCCCCGTGTGGATTTTTTCGATCTCCGCGCCGATTTCAAATGCGCGAGAGAACGCTTCGCGCAATACATCCTCGCACGTCGTGCCCGGCGCGTAATTGTCCAGCTGCGCGATATAGCCCAGCTTCAGCCCCTTCGCGACGCTCGCGCTGCCCGCGTCGGGCGCAAGTTCGCCGGTGATGATCTTAAGAAGTGTTGTCTTTCCGGCGCCGTTTCCGCCAAGCAAGCCGACGCGCTCGCCGCGGTCGACCTGAAAGCTCACCCCATCCAGCACGACGCGATCCTGCTGGAACGATTTTCTCACGGACACAATGTTGATGTCAGCCATAACCCACCCAAACAATAGAATGTGCTTATTATGAAGCACAACCTCCGCGGCGTCAACCGGAGTGAAGCAATTTGTTCGATCCGGTGTCCGCGTGGTATGGCACAGGGCTTTGTTGCGTATCCCCGTTTGACAAACACCGGGCATACTTCCGATGTGCAACAGACTGGTAATATCAATTCGATATGTGTATAATAAACGGTGTACGTGGGGAGCACGGCGGGGGATTCCATGCCCGATGGAGTACGCTCCGCATCACAGGGGCGATTCAGGAAAGCGAGGGGACGACAGATGGTTAATCGCATCCAATACGGCATGGTGGGCGGTAAACTGGGCGCATTCATCGGCGACGTTCACCGCAAGGCCATCGCGTTTGATCCGCGTGCCGCGCTGGCGGCGGGCTGCTTCAGTAAAAACGCGCAGGAAAACTCGGACACCGGCGCGGCGTACTTCCTCGATCCGTCCAGGGTTTATTCGACCTATCAGGAGATGGCCGAAAAGGAGAGCGCAAGGCCGGGCGGCATCTCCTTCGTAAGCGTCACCGTACCCAACGTGAGCCACTACCCCGTTGCGAAATGTTTTCTGGAACACGGAATCCACGTCGTTTGCGAAAAGCCGCTGTGCTTAACCGTGGCCGAGGCGGAGGAGCTCGTTTCGCTGGCCAAGGCCAGGGATCTGCTCTTTGGCGTAACCTACAGCTATTCCGGCTACACGATGGTCAAGGTGATGCGCGAAATGATCCGATCGGGCAGGATCGGTTCGGTGATCGCGGTCAACGCCGAATACGCGCAGGAGTGGCTGATCGACGAACTGGGCGAGAGCCATCCGGGCACCGCCAAGCTGTCGGGTTGGCGCAGCGACCCGACCGTCGCGGGTATCTCCAACTGCGTGGGGGACATTGGCACCCACATCGAAAACACCGTGCATTACCTGACCGGCCTTCGCATCCGGCGCATCCTGGCCACCACCAACGCCTTTGGCAAGCCACTTGACATGAATGCGAACATGATCGTGGAGTATGATAACGGCGCCAACGGCGCGTACTGGTGTTCGCAGGTGGCCTGCGGCAACCTCAACGGCCTGACGGTGCGTATTTACGGCAGCCTGGGCTCGCTGGAATGGCAGCAGCACTACCCGGACTACGTCCGTTATACCCCCAAGGGCCGCGCGCCGGAGACGCTCAGCCGCGGAACCGGCTACATCCGGGAAGCCGCGCACGAAACCAGCCGTTTGCCGTCAGGCCATCCCGAAGGGCTGTACGTGGGCTTCGCCAACATCTATCGCAACTTCATTTCCGCCGTGATCCGGAAGGCGAACGGCCAGCCGCTCACGGAAACCGATCTGGACTTCCCCAACGCGGAGGACGGGCTGTACGGCGTGCGCTTCATCCACGCGGTGATCGAGAGCGGCAGACGGGACGCCGCCTGGGTGGAGGTCGGCCGGTAAACGGTCGGATGGGCGTTTCGTTCCATCACGAAGGAACAGAACCCTTTCACATCTTTGCGCGCATCGGGGATTGCTGGCGTAACAGCCGGAATCCCCGATTCTTTGTAATCAGATCACATACGAACGCGCGCCGGACGGGTATAATGATGTCAAGAAACAAAGTCATACAGGGGGGACAACAAATGTTTTTCGGAAGACAGACCGGCTGCGCAACTCTCTCCATGGACAAAGCCCGGCTGGAGCTTGAAAACGACAAGGCCATTCAGCTGATCGACGTGCGCACGCCAGAGGAATACCGGGCGGGCCATATTCCCGGAAGCCGCAACATCCCGCTCGACCGCATCGAAGAAATTGAGGAAGCCGTGCCCGACCGCGGCGCGAAGCTGTTCGTGTACTGCCTGAGCGGCGGTCGCAGCGCCAGCGCGTGCGCGTATCTGGTCAGGCTGGGCTATACGAATGTCGTCAACATCGGCGGGATCGCGCACTGGGGCGGCCAGATCGAAACGGCGCAGCCCGCTCTTCGATAAAGATTTTACGCAGAACCCATGTGAAGCGCCGCGAGACGACAAACGCGGCGCTTTTTGTTGAATACCGGCAATGGATCAACGATATAAATTCACAATGAAAGGATATAATCAGGAACGCGGGCACATCCCGCAG
>CAZNPZ010000076.1:0-9687 GCA_964575255.1 uncultured Oscillospiraceae bacterium | reverse complement strand
GTTACACCATGATCATGAACGATCCCATCGCGGATATGCTGACCCGAATCCGCAACGCCCAGGTTGCCAGACATGAAGCGGTCGTCCTGCCCGCATCGAATATCAAAAAGGCGATCGCCAAAATCCTCCTGGATGAAGGCTATGTCAAGAGCGTGGATTTCATCGACGATCAGCTGCAGGGCCAGATCAAGATCACGCTCAAATACGTGCAGGGCAAGCAGCCTGTGATCAAGGGGCTCAAGCGCATCTCCAAGCCCGGCCTGCGCGTTTACGCCGGCAGCGAGGATCTTCCCAAGGTGCTCGGCGGTCTCGGCATCGCGGTGATTTCCACGTCGCAGGGCGTGATGACCGACCGCAAGGCCCGCACGAGCGGCGTCGGCGGCGAAGTATTGGCCTACATCTGGTAGCTAGCAGGATTTGGAGGTGTACGAAACATGTCCCGAATCGGAAGACTTCCGATCAAGCTGCCCGCAGGGGTGGTCGTGACCGTTGACGGTGAAAACCTGGTGACGGTCAAAGGCCCGAAGGGCACGTTGAGTCAGAAAGTCAATAAGGATATCACCATTTCGCAGGAGGAAGGCGCGCTGCACGTCACGCGGCCGTCCGACTCGAAGCCCCATCGTGCGATGCATGGCCTGTACCGCGCGCTGATCAACAACATGGTCGTAGGCGTGAGCAGCGGCTTTGAGAAAATCCTGGTGCTGGAAGGCGTCGGCTACCGCGCCGCCGCCGCGGGCAGGCAGCTGACGCTCAACGTCGGCTACAGCCACCCGGTGGTCTTCGACGCGCCCGACACCATCAGCTACGAGACGCCGACGCCCAACCGCATTCTGGTCAAGGGCATCGACAAGCAGCAGGTGGGCGCGCTCGCCGCAGACATCCGCGCGACCCGGAAGCCCGAACCGTACCTGGGCAAGGGCATCCGCTATGAGAACGAACGCATCCGCCGCAAGGAAGGCAAGACCGGCAAGAAGTAGGAGAGGGGGAACCGCAGTTGTTTAAAAAACGTGACCGCAACGAAGTTCGCGTCATCCGGCACGAACGCGTTCGCAAAAAGATCAGCGGAACGCCCGCCCGGCCGAGGCTTTCCGTCTATCGCAGCCTGAACCACATCTACGCGCAGATCATCGACGATTCCATCGGAGCGACCCTTGTGGCCGCGTCGACCGTCGAAAAGGAACTCGCGGCGGCCGTCGCCGAGCTGGACAAGAAGGGCGCTTCCAAGGTCGTCGGCAAGGCCGTCGCCGAGCGCGCCATCGCCAAGGGCATCAAAGAGGTCGTGTTCGACCGCGGCGGCTACATTTACACTGGCCGCGTGGCGGAGCTCGCCGCCGGCGCGCGCGAAGGAGGGCTCGAATTCTGATGGAACACAGCAACAACAACCGGGAAGGCCAGGGCCGGGATGGTCGTCGCATGAACCGGCGCGAGGAGCCCGTCAGTGAATTCAAAGAGAAGCTGGTCTTTGTCAACCGCGTCGCGAAGGTCGTGAAGGGTGGCAAGAACTTCCGCTTCACCGCGCTGATGGTCGTCGGCGATGAGAATGGCCGCGTCTCCTGCGGGATGGGCAAGGCCGCCGAAATTCCCGAAGCCATCCGCAAGGGTGTCGAAGACGCCAAGAAGAAGATGGGCACGATCAGCCGCACCGGCACGACGATCCCGCACGAGGTCGTGGGCGTGTTCGGAACCGGCAAGGTGCTTCTGATGCCCGCCCCCGAAGGCACCGGCGTGATCGCAGGCGGCCCCGTCCGCGCGGTCATCGAAGCGGTCGGTATCAAGGACATCCGCACCAAGTCGATCGGCTCCAACAACCCGATCAACATGGTCAAGGCCACGATCGCGGGACTTCGCCAGCTGCGCACGATCGAAGAGGTCGCCAAGCTGCGCGGCAAGACCGTCGAAGAGTTGATGGGCTGAGGAGGGTCATACGATGAAGCTTAAGATCACGCAGACCAAGTCCACCATCGCCTGCCTGAAGGATCACATCGCCACCATCGAGGCGCTGGGCCTGCACCGGATCGGCCAAACGGTCGTGAAGGAAGACAGCCCCGCCATCCGCGGCATGATCTTCAAGGTCAAGCACATGGTGAAGGTCGAGGAAATTGAGGAATAAGGAGGTCCACGGCGATGAAACTTCATGAACTGAAACCCGCGCCCGGCTCAACCACCGCCCCCAAGCGGCTTGGCCGCGGCGTTGGCTCCGGCCTGGGCAAGACCTCCGGCAAGGGCCACAAGGGCGCAAAAGCCCGTTCGGGCGGCGGCAAGCGACCCGGATTTGAAGGCGGCCAGATGCCCTTGGTTCGCCGCCTCCCCAAGCGCGGCTTCTTTAACCCCTTCCGCACCGAGTACGTTGCGGTCAACGTGAGCCGGCTTGAAGTATTTGAGGACGGCGCCACCGTTTCTCCGGTGGAACTGATCCAGATGGGCATCATCAAGAAGATCGAAGATGGCGTTAAGATCATGGGCAGCGGCGAGCTGACCCGAAAGCTCACGGTACAGGCGAACAAATTTACTGCTACCGCGAAGGAAAAGATTGAAGCGGCGGGCGGGAAAGCCGAGGTGATCTGACGTGTGGGAAACCCTGCGCAATGCGTGGCGGATTCAGGATCTTCGCAAGAAGATACTCTACACCCTGGGGATGCTGCTTCTCTATCGGCTTCTCAGCTATGTGCCGACGCCATTCGTCAACCTCGCCAACATCCGCGAGGCGATGAAGCAGTACGACCTGCTCAACTTCATCAACATGATGACGGGGTCCAACATCCAGGACTTCACCATCATGGCGATGGGCATCACCCCTTACATCAACTCGTCGATCATCATGCAGCTTCTGACCGTCGCCATCCCCAAGCTTGAGGAGATGCAGAAGGAAGGCGAAGAGGGCCGCAAGAAGATTGCGCAGATTACCCGTTACGTCACCATCGGTTTGGGCTTTCTGCAGGCGATCGCGCTGTCGATGGGCCTCGCGGCTTCCACCCAGCGGAACTTCATGGGCTACTTTACCATCGGCGTTTGCCTTGCGGCCGGCACGGCGTTGGCCATGTGGATCGGTGAGCACATCACCAAGAACGGCATTGGCAACGGTGTGTCGCTTCTGATCTTCTCCGGCATCATCGCCCGCGTCGCCAGCCACTTCACCGAGAACTTTGTATTGTTGTTCAACCCCGAAGCGGTGCAGGGCGGCCTTGCGAGCATCTGGGGACTGATCGCGATCATCGTGCTGACGCTGATCATGATCGTCGCCGTCGTGTACGTGGATCTTGGCGAGCGCAGAATCCCGGTGCAGTACGCCAAGCGCGTGGTGGGCCGCAAGATGTACGGCGGACAATCCACCCACATCCCGCTGAAAGTCAACTCCACCGGCGTCATGTCGCTGATCTTCGGCTCCGCGATCATGCAGTTCCCGTCCACGATCCTGGCGTTCGCGGGCACCGAGAGCGCCGCCTACAAGTGGTGGAACGCGAACGTCAGCTACTCCAGCTTCTGGTATCAGCTGATCTTCGCGCTCCTGATCTTCGGTTTCACGTTCTTCTACACCACGATCTCGTTCCAGCCCAATGAGATCTCGAAGAACATCCAGCAAAACGGCGGCATGATCCCCGGCATCCGCCAGGGCAAGCCTACCGCCGACTTCCTGCTAAGGACCTCTAACCGCATCACGCTGTTCGCCGCGCTGTTCCTGGCGGTGCTCGCCACAGTGCCGACGCTGATGTCCAAGACGTTCAGTACATCGCTCCCGTTCGGCGCCTCGTCGCTCCTGATCGCGGTCTCGGTCGCGATGGAAACCACCAGGCAGCTTGAGAGCCAGATGCTGATGCGCCACTACAAGGGCTTCCTGAAGTAGGAGGGCGCCTATGAAACTGGTTTTTCTTGGCCCGCCGGGCGCCGGCAAGGGCACGCAGGCGGCGTTCGTCGCGAAGGAGCTGGGCATACCGCACATCTCCACCGGCGATATGTTCCGCGCCGCGATCGCGAATGCGACGCCCACCGGTATTGAAGCCAAGGCGTATCTCGACGCGGGGAAACTGGTACCCGACGACGTCACCATCCGAATGGTCGAAGAGCGGCTGAAGATGGACGATTGCCGGAACGGCTTTCTGCTGGACGGCTTTCCCCGCTCGATTCCTCAGGCCGAGGCGCTGGACGGTTTCGCCGCGCCCGACCTCGCGGTCGAGATCAAGGTGCGCGACGAGATGATTCTGGAGCGGCTGACCGGGCGGCGCGTCTGCCCATCCTGCGAGGGAATCTTCCATATCACGACCCTGACCGACCCAAACGTCTGCCCGGTGTGCGGCGCGTGTCTCGTGCAGCGCCCGGACGATTCGCCTGAAACCATCTCGCGCCGACTCGCGGTCTACCACCAGCAGACCGAACCACTGATCGGGTACTACACTGAGCGGGAACGTCTTCAGGTGGTCTCCGGCGAACAGGCAGCGGATCTGGTGCGCGACGCGCTCTTCCAGATGCTGAGGCGAGATCGATGATCACACTTAAGACCCAGGATCAAATTGCGAAAATGCGCGACGCGGGCGCGCTGCTCCACAAGGTGCTTGAGGCGCTGAAGGATAGGATCGCGCCGGGCGTCACCACACTGGAGCTGGACAGACTCGCGGAACAGATGATCCGGGACGCGGGCGCTACGCCCTCCTTCAAAGGATACGAAGGTTTTCCCGCCTCCATCTGCGCATCACCGGACGACCGCGTGGTACACGGCTTCCCGGACGGAAAACCGCTGCGGGAAGGGCAGATCCTCTCGGTGGACTGCGGCGTGATCCTCGACGGTTGGCAATCCGACAGTGCGTTTACCACTCCGGTCGGAGAAGTTTCCAAGGAACTGCTTGAGCTGATCCGCGTGACCGAGGAATGCTTCTGGATCGGCGCAGACGCGGCGCGGGAGGGGAACCGGCTGGGCGACATCGGCTGCGCCATCCAGCGGCACGCGGAGGCGCACGGTTACGGCGTTGTGCGGGATCTGTGCGGCCACGGCATCGGCCGAGCCATGCACGAGGATCCTTCGGTGCCCAATTTCGGCGAAGCGGGGCGCGGCGTACGGCTTCGGGCGGGCATGACGCTCGCCATTGAACCGATGATCGCGATGGGAACCTGGCGCGTGTTCCGCGCGGACGACGGATGGGCCGTCATCACCTCGGATCACAAACCCTGCGCCCACTACGAGCACACCATCGTGATCACAGACGGCGCGCCGGAGATCCTGTCACTGCCCGGAGGGCGCGGAACATGACGCGCGCCGTACCGGAAGTCGGCCGAATCGTTCGTTCCAAGGCGGGCAGGGATGCCGGACGGCTGTTTCTCGCCATCGGCGCGGTAGACGGCGAACACCTGCTCATCGCCGACGGTGATCTTCGCAAGGCTGAAAAGCCCAAGAAGAAGAAGATTCGGCATTTGGAAGCCACGGCCCACCGCTTTGACGCAACCGCGGTCGGGAAGCTGAAGAACGCGGAGATCCGCAAGTTGATCCAGAACGCCACCGGCGAGGAGGGGTGAGGGATTGTCCAAGTCAGATGTCATTGAAGTGGAAGGCGTTGTCACCGAGACCTTTCCCAACGCCATGTTTGAAGTGCAATTGCCCAACGGCCACAAGGTACTGGCGCACGTCTCCGGTAAGATGCGTATGCACTACATCCGTATTTATCCGGGCGACAAGGTAACGATCGAGCTCTCGCCTTACGATCTGACGCGCGGCAGGATCACATGGCGCAGCAAAGGTTAACTACAACTCAAGGAGGCAAGCGCAATGAAAGTCAGACCCTCTGTCAAGCCCATTTGCGAGAAGTGCAAGATCATCCGCCGCAAGGGTCGCGTGATGGTGATCTGCGAAAACCCCAAACACAAGCAGAAGCAGGGCTGACCGCCCGCGACCACTGCATCGGCTCTTGAAAGGGCAATGCGATTTAATTTGGAGGTGCTTTACCAGTATGGCACGCATTTCGGGCGTCGACCTTCCCAAGGAGAAGCGCGTGGAAATCGCGCTGACCTACATCTACGGCATCGGCCGCAATGTAGCGGACGAAATCATCAAGGCGACGGGCGTCAACCCCGATACCCGCGTCAAGGACCTGACCGAGGCCGACGTCGGCAAGCTGCGCGACTACATCGACCACAACCTGAAGGTGGAGGGCGACCTGCGCCGCGAGGTCTCGATGAACATCAAACGGCTGATGGAAATCGGCTGCTACCGTGGTCTCCGGCACCGCAGGGGTCTCCCCGTGCGCGGCCAGAATACCAAGCAGAATGCACGTACCCGCAAGGGACCCAAGCGCCAGGTTGCCGGCAAGAAAAAGGCTGCGAAGTAATTTGCACGCTTCGCCGGTGCTCTGCTGGATGGCGGCAAACCCCACTTGGAATTGCCGACCGGAGGATGAGTGTGGCGTCAGGAAGCGGCGCAGGGAATTGCCCTGCGCGTGAGACCAATTTTTGAGGAGGATACTATCCATGGCCAAGCCGAAGCTGAAAAAAGTGACGCGCAAGCGCCGCGAGAAGAAGCTCGTGGAGCGTGGCGCGGCTCACATCCGCTCTTCGTTCAACAACACGATCGTCACGATCACCGACACCGCCGGAAACGCGCTGTCGTGGGCCTCTGCCGGCGGACTGGGTTTCCGCGGCAGCAAGAAGTCCACGCCGTTCGCCGCGCAGACGGCCGCCGAGACCGCCGCGAAGGCCGCGATGGAGTACGGCCTCAAGTCGGTCGAGGTGTACGTCAAGGGCCCCGGCTCCGGGCGCGAAGCCGCCATCCGCTCGCTGCAGGCGGCGGGTCTGGAGGTCAACATGATCAAGGACGTGACGCCGATTCCGCACAACGGATGCCGTCCGCCCAAGCGCAGAAGAGTGTAATGGAGGTTTTGATTCATGGCTAGATATAATGATGCCGTTTGCCGTCAGTGCCGCCGTGAGGGCACGAAGCTCTTCCTGAAGGGCGACCGCTGCTACAGCCCCAAGTGCTCGGTGGGCCTTCGCCCCACCCCGCCGGGTGAGCACGGCCAGGCCCGCCAGAGGAAGCAGTCGGAGTACGGCATGCAGCTTCGCGAAAAGCAGAAGGCCCGCCGCGTGTACGGCGTGCTGGAAGCGCAGTTCCACGGCTACTTTGAAAAGGCCGAATCCCAGCGCGGCATCACGGGCGAAAACCTGCTGATCATGCTGGAGCGAAGGCTTGACAACGTGGTGTACCGCCTGGGCTTTGGCGCCAGCCGTCCGATGGCCCGCCAGCTCGTGCGTCACGGCCATATCCTGGTCAATGGCAAGAAAGTCAACATTCCCTCCTACCTCGTCGATGTCAACGACGTGATCTCCGTGCGCGAGAAGAGCGCGGAGACGGAGCGGTTCAAGTCCCTTCGCGAAGGCACCGGCCGCGTGATCCCCAAGTGGATCGTGCTGGACGCGCCCAACCTGAAGGCCACGATCACCGCCATCCCGCAGCGCGAAGATGTCGATACGACGATCCAGGAACATATGATCGTCGAGCTGTACTCCCGCTGATCATGAGTTTTCCGCTTGACAGGGAGTACCCTATTCCGCCAAAAGGAGGGCGTGCTGAATGATCGAAATCGAAAAACCGAGAATTGAACGAGTGGAGATCGGCGAGAACAACCGCTACGGCAAGTTCGTCGTGGAACCGCTGGAGCGGGGGTTTGGCCAGACGTTGGGCAATTCGCTGCGCCGCGTGCTGCTCAATTCACTGCCGGGCGTGGCGGTGACCAGCGTGCGCATTGAAGGCGTGCAGCATGAGTTTTCGACGGTGCCGGGCGTGAAGGAAGACGTGGCGGAGATCATCCTGAACCTGAAAAACCTGTCCGCCAAGCTTTACTCCGACCAGCCAAAGATCATTACGGTGGACGCGGTCGGCCCCTGCGAAGTGACCGCCGCGGAGATCAAGTGCGATGAAGAAGTCGAGATCGTCAACCTGGATCTGCACATCGCCACGCTGACAGACGGCGCGCGCCTGCAGATGCAGATCACGCTGGACAAGGGTCGCGGCTACGTATCCGTCGATCGCAACAAGCAGCTCATGATGGAGCGCTCGAAGTCCGGCGGTATGCCCATCGGCGTGATCCCGATGGATTCGATCTTTACCCCCATCCGCAAGGTCAGCTATTCAGTGGAGGATACCCGGCGCGGTCAGATCACCGACTACGACAAGCTGACGATCGAGGTGTGGACCAACGGCAGCATCCTGCCTAAGGAGGCGCTCGCGTCTGCGGCGCAGATCCTGACCAACAACATGCGGCTGTTCATCGACCTCACCGTCAACGTCGTCCGGGTGGACTTCAACGAGCCCGAGGATAACTCCAAAGAGAAAGTTCTCGAAATGACCATCGAGGAACTGGATCTTTCGGTGCGCGCGTTCAACTGCCTGAAGCGCGCCGGCATCAACACCGTGGCCGAACTGGTGCAAAGAAACCAGGAGGACATGATGAAGGTGCGCAATCTCGGCAAAAAGTCGCTCGAGGAAGTTGAACAGAAGCTCGTCGCGCTGGGCCTCGCGCTCAAGGCGAGCGACGAATAACCGTGGCATGGCGCCACCGACATTAGCAAGGAGGACGTAACATGGCCAATCGCAAGCTGGGCAGGCCGACCGACCAGCGCAAAGCGCTCCTGCGCAATCAGGTGACCAACCTGATTTGGTACGGGAAAATCGAAACCACCCTCACCCGCGCCAAGGAGATCAGCTCCATCGCCGAAAAGCTGATTACGCTGGCCGCGCGTGAGTGCGATAACAACGTGGAAACCACCAAGAATACCAACAACGAAAAAGGCCAGACGGTCGTGCTGAACGTGGTCAACGACGCGCCGACGAAGCTGGCCGCCCGACGCCGCATGATGAGCTACCTCTATGAGATCCCTGAACCGCGTAAGGACGACGAGAGCCGCTCCGAATACAAGGAGCGCACCGCTGCCGTCAAGCATCCGGTCATCGAGAAGCTGATGCGCGAACTCGGCCCCAAGTACAAGAAGCGCGCGGCGGACAAGGGTCAGGGCGGCGGCTATACCCGCATCCTCAAGATCGGGCCCCGGCGCGGCGACGGCGCGGAAATGGTGATCGTGGAACTTGTATAACTGTCAACGAAAATCCGCTTCGCATCTTTTCGTTGAGGCAAAAGAAATCCGATTTTCGGATTTCTTTTGCTTTTAGTGACAGCGCAAGCCTTGTTCGCTTCGCTCACGGTCAGGCTTGCGCTGAAAGCGGAAGCTGCCTTCGACCGTACACGCCGCTCTCCGGCAGCCTTGATCCGCGGATGGGACGCTTCGCGTCCGTCCGCGCAATCGGGGGTTGCGACCCCCGATACCCCCTCCGGCTTCGCCGGGTAAACATAATCCGCTTCGCGTCTTTCGTTTGCATTGAGTGACAGCGCAAGCCTTGTTCGCTTCGCTCACGGTCAGGCTTGCGCTGAAAGCGGAAGCTGCCTTCGACCGTACACGCCGCTCTCCGGCAGCCTTGATCCGCGGATGGGACGCTTTGCGTCCGTCCGCGCAATCGGGGGCCGCCGCCCCCCCGATCCCCCCAGGATGGTTACCCCCGTTCTGCTTCCATCGTTCCCGGTGACATGCGCACCGGGAACGTGTTCGGCCCACCAGTTCGCAAACTGGTAAGCCGAACATTTCCTCAAGTCAGGAAGCCGACCGAAAACCGAAGGTTTTCAGGCTTCCGAGTAACCAAATGCAAATGAAAGACCC
>CAZNPZ010000075.1:0-10111 GCA_964575255.1 uncultured Oscillospiraceae bacterium | reverse complement strand
TTACTTACACTTTTTCACCGCCATTTTCCGACATTTTCAGAACGCTATTGACAGATGAAGTTCGTTTTTTTAAAACTTTCCGCACGCTCTCCGGACAGATATGGTCCACGACCCGCAACTTGATCAGCCTGTCCGCGATCAATTGCAGCGTCCATCCGCTGCGTCCCTTGGGCGGTTCCGAGCATGCAATCTGTTCAATGTGCGCTTCGACAGCCCCGTCGATCTTGATCGGGGGATGCTGCGTATCCTGCCGCTTGGGTGTGAGGGTTGCAACCAGGCCTTCCTCACAGTACTGCTTGGAGACATGATGGACGGTCCCCGGACTGACGCCGAGCAACGCGGCAATGTCCTCCCGTTTCATGGTTGGCTCTGTGTTCTCGTCCATCATTAGCAACATATTGGCCCGACGGATCACACGGGCGGATCCTTTCCCCGCTTTGACGATCCCCCTTGCGAAGATGCGTTCTTCCTCTGTGAGCACCACCGGATAGATTGATTTGCGCATATCGTTCGTACCCCTCGTATGTCGTATGGAGTCTTCTTCGATATCGCAGTCATCCATCCTTTTGGTTTACATATATTTTACGTATGCTTCTGTGATGGACGGACTACTACATTATCTCTCCGGTCGATCACCTCCGAAGAGTATCGTCATGATTAGCGGTCGGTTTTACGGGGTTCCAACAATATGTCGCTGGCTTTGGGTTGATAACCAAGTCAATTCTTTGCGTCAGTATCTATACTCTATGCAATATGTATTATATGGCAAGCATTATATCAAGTCAACATGTCCAATATCGATCGGTCTGCGTGTTTGACAAGCGCTCATGTCTGACGGATAATAGAGGAAAAGAGTGAGGAGAAAAACATGAGCGAGCGGATAACGGACAAGGATCTGGCGACGAAGGTGGCGCGGAAGCGGCTGAGCGTGCTGGAGATGGCGGAGGCTTTGGGGAACGTGTCTGAGGCGTGCCGGCGGAGCGGGATGGACCGGACGAGCTTTTACGAATGGCGGCGGCGGTTTCAGACGCACGGTCTGGAAGGGCTGAAAGACCTGCCTCCGATCATGAAGAGCCAGCAAGGGGGAAACCCTGTGAGCCGCATACTGTTACAGGATGCGTTCTATCTCGCGACGCTGGTCGCGCTTTCTTTACCGCTGGGCAACTACTTCTACAAGGTCATGACGGGTCAGCGCGTCCACCAACAAGGGTGCTGGCGCCGGTGGAACTCGTCGTCCGCTCGGCGTAGTGATGTGCCTGCTCGAGGATCATGCTCTTGACCTTCATCAGGCGGATCTGCACACCGCGTTCATTCTCATCCAGCTTCATGGTGATGTAGCGGATGTTCGTACGCATCTGCGGGATCAGCACGTACTCGAGCGCGTTGACGCGCCTTCGGGTTTTTTCGATCTCAGCGGCCATCAGCTGGCAGCCCTTTTCGACCTCCGCGAGCCTGAGCATATCTTTGAACACGCGTGAGAGGCTCGTGACCGCGTCGTCCAAATCCGAAGACGTAAATCCGAGGCCATAGGAGTACAGCGCACCGTCATCCTGGCTGCGGAAGCGGCAGGAGAACACCGGCACATCGACGCTCATCACATTCCGCGTGCCCGCATCGATCTCAACTTCCTGGGCAGGCGCGAGCAGTGCGGTATCCACCTGCTGTGACAGCATCGTCGCGCGCGCCAGCGCAAATCCCGCGGCGGCCGCAGCGAGACCCGCCTCCACCTTCTCACGCAGCGCCCGGTTCTCCCGGGCCAGATCAAGAAACTGGCGCATCAACTCGTCCCGCTTGTCCTTGAGCAGCTTGTGGCCGCGCATGGCGGTGGCGAGCTTTCGCTTAAGCCGGGTTAGCTCCATTCTGGTCGGGTTAATCTGTCCCTTTTGCATAGTTCAACCCTCCCGGATCAGGCGCCGTAGTACTGGTCGAGGTACTGATCCTTGATGCGCTTGAGCTCGCCGCGGGGCAACAGGCTCAAAAGCTTCCAGCCGATGGCCAGTGTCTCCTCGATGCTGCGGTCCGCCCGATAGCCCTGGTTGACATACGTTTGCTCGAATTCGTCTGCAAACTTCGCGTACAAAAGGTCGATGTCCGTCAGCGCCGCCTCGCCCAATACCGCCATCAGTTCCTTGGCGTTCTTTCCGCGGGAGTAGGCCGCGAAAAGCTGGTTCATGGTGTTGGCGTGGTCGGCGCGGGTCTTGCCCTCACCGATTCCCTTGTCCTTTAGGCGCGAGAGGCTGGGCAGCACGTCAATGGGAGGCTGAATTCCGCGGCGGTATAGGTCGCGGGACAGGATGATCTGTCCCTCGGTGATGTAGCCGGTGAGGTCGGGGATCGGGTGGGTCTTATCATCCTCCGGCATGGTCAGGATCGGGATCAGCGTGATGGAGCCCTGCCGCCCCTTGAGGCGACCCGCCCGCTCGTACAGGCTTGCAAGGTCCGTATACATATAGCCGGGGTAGCCTCGGCGACCCGGCACCTCTTTACGGGCGGCAGAGACCTCGCGCAGCGCGTCCGCGTAATTCGTGATGTCGGTCATGATAACCAGAACATGCATACCCTTGTCAAACGCCAGGTATTCGGCGGCAGTCAAGCCCATGCGCGGCGTCGCGATGCGCTCGATGGCCGGGTCGTTGGCCAGGTTCACGAACATCACCGTGCGACTGATCGCGCCCGACTCGCGGAATGACTGGATAAAGAAGTTGGATTCCTCAAAGGTGATGCCCATCGCGACGAACACGACCGCAAAAGGCTCCGAGGTACCACGTACCTTGGCCTGGCGCGCGATCTGCGCAGCCAGCTGCGCGTGCGGAAGGCCCGACATCGAAAAGATGGGCAGCTTCTGGCCGCGAACCAGCGTATTCAGGCCGTCGATTGCTGATACGCCCGTTTGGATGAACTCCTGAGGGTAGTTGCGGGAGGCTGGGTTCATTGGAAGGCCATTGATATCCCGCCGGAACTCAGGCAGGATGGCGGGGCCGCCGTCGATAGGCCGACCAAGGCCATCAAACACGCGGGACAGCATATCTTCCGAAATACCCAATTCCATGCTGCGGCCGGAGAAGCGCACCTTGCTGTCGGCCAGGCTGATGCCCGCCGAGCTTTCAAACAGCTGCACCAGCGCGGATGTACCGTTGATCTCCAGCACCTTGCAACGCCGTTTTTCGCCGGAGGCGGTTTCTATTTCACCCAGCTCGTCGTACGCCACACCGGTGACGTTCTCGACCATCATCAGCGGGCCAGCGACCTCCTGGATTGTGCGGTACTCTCTGGCCATTATTGATCCCTCTCTTCCAGCGACTTGAGCAATGCGGCGATTTCCGCGTTCAGCTGATGCTCGACCACTTCCACGCCTTCCCGGATCTGGCCATTCGGCAGGTATTTGAAGCGGCCGATGGCCTCACGCGCCGACAAGCGCACCAGACTGCCGATTGGCACTCCCTTCCCCAGCGCCTCGCGACACATGTCATAGTACAAAAGCACCAGCGAAAGCATGGCGTACTGCTTGTCCAGCGGCGAATAGGTATCCACCTCGTGAAATGCGTCCTGGTGCAGGAAGTCCTCGCGGATGGAGCGCGCAGCCTCCAATTTCAGCCGGTCAGCCGGCGAAAGCGCGTCCATGCCGACCAATTGCACGATCTCCTGAAGCTCGTTCTCCTCATGGAGCAGCAGCATGATGCGGTCGCGCTTTTGTGTCCAGTCGGATTCAACGTACCGGTTGTACCAGGCGCTCATGCTGTCGGCATAGAGCGAATAGCTGGTCAGCCAGTTGATGGCAGGAAAGTGGCGCGCGTAGGCCAATTGCGCGTCGAGCCCCCAGAACACCTTCACGATGCGCAAAGTGGCCTGGCTCACGGGCTCGGAGATGTCGCCACCCGCCGGAGAGACTGCGCCGATCACGGAGAGAGCGCCCTCACGGCCGTCCGAACCCAGTGCGATCACGCGGCCCGCGCGCTCGTAAAACTGTGCCAGGCGGCTGCCCAGGTACGCGGGATAGCCTTCCTCGCCGGGCATCTCCTCCAAGCGGCCGCTCATCTCTCGCATCGCCTCGGCCCAGCGAGAAGTGGAATCAGCCATCAGCGCCACCGAATAGCCCATGTCGCGGAAGTATTCGGCAATGGTGATGCCGGTGTAGATCGAGGCCTCCCGCGCTGCCACCGGCATGTCGGAGGTGTTAGCGATCAGGACCGTGCGCTCCATGAGGCTGCGGCCGGTTTTCGGGTCCTTGAGTTCGGGGAATTCGTTCAGGACGTCCGTCATCTCGTTGCCGCGTTCGCCGCAGCCGATGTAGATGACGATGTCCACGTCCGACCACTTTGCCAATTGGTGCTGCACGACGGTCTTGCCCGATCCGAATGGGCCGGGCACTGCGGCGGTGCCGCCCTTGGCCAGTGGGAACAGCGCGTCGATCACGCGCTGACCGGTGACCAGCGGCACGTCCGGGCTGAGTTTTTTCACGTAGGGCCTGCCTTTTCGGACCGGCCAGCGCTGCATCAGGGTTAGCGGCTCAATCTTCCCGTCATCATTCTCCAGCGACCCGATGGGGTCGGTCACAGTGAAGTCACCCGACTCGATGGCTCGGAGGATGCCAGCTTTTCCAGGCGGTACCATGATTTTGTGGCTGACCACCTGGGTCTCCTGCACCGCGCCTAATATGTCTCCCGGCGAGACGCGATCGCCCGGCTTTACAAAGGAGACAAAGTGCCACTTCTTCTCGCGGCTCAGGCTGGGGACCTCCACGCCACGGGCGAGCCGGTCGCCGGAGAGCGCGCGGATGGCGTCCAGCGGGCGCTGGATGCCGTCGTATATGCTCTGGATCAGCCCCGGTCCCAACTCCACGCTCATCGGGCTGCCGGTGGACTCCACCGGCTCACCCGGCCTCAGACCACTGGTTTCCTCATAGACCTGGATGGACGCGCGGCTGCCGCGCATTTCGATGATTTCTCCAATCAGGCGGCTCTCGGCCACCCGGACCACGTCGAACATATTGGCAAAACGCATGTCGTCAGCGACGACCAGTGGCCCTGTGATTTTTACGATCGTGCCTGTATTCATGTGCATCGTCCTTTCCAAAGGCGCGTTTGTACCCGCTCTTAGGAATTTTGAGACAGGATATCGGAGCCTACCGCCTGCTCCACGTATTTTTTGACCTGAGCCATGCCCAGACCGGTGTTGCCGGAAGCACCCGGGATCGGGAGTATGGCGGGCAGCTTCCTTTCGCGGAAGAACGCCATTTCTTCTTTGACAGACTCGCAGAGCGCCTCCGTCACGTAGATGACGGCATAGCCGCCCTCCGCAAGCGTGCGAAGCTGCTTTCCTGCCCGTAAAGGATCGTCCACTGGGTAGATGTCCAGCCCGATCGCGGCGAAGCCGTAAATGCTGTCCCGGTCGCCCATGACCGCCGCCCTATACATACAGCGCCCTCAGCCTTTCCGCGACCCTGTCGCCCTCAATGTGGTTGGCTTTCGCCGCCAGAATCAGCCGCACGACGTCGATCTCCCGCTCACGCGCGATCAGGTACGCGGCGATTGGGTCCAGGCCGTCGTAGACGTGGCGCTGAGGACGGAACCGCGCCATCAGGTAGTCGTCAAACCATCGCTCAAGCGCCGCGGTACTCCTTCTGCCTTCCGTGGCAGCGCCTTCGTATTCGGTCATCTCCAAAACCTGGAATACCGCCTCCGCGCCTGAAAGCGCCGCGGCGATGATGGCTTTCCGGTCCAGACTGCCCGCGGACGGGATCGCGATTTCCAGTGCGTCCCGGCTCAGGCCGACTCGAACCGCGCGCAGCGCGATCCGGACGATCGCGGCATCCACGGTGACGCGCGCGTACAGCCGCATCAGTTGGCTTGGGGATGTCTTTCCCGCCCGGTCAATGGCGTTAAGCGCACCCGCATCCACGATGAAATCCAGGATCTGACCGTTGCCCGCGTGCATGAACGCCTCATAGGCTTTACGGGCGACATCCGACATCTCGGGCGGAAGTGCCGAAAAATCGTGTTCCCGCGCCGCCTTGCTCAGCACTTCCGGCGGGATGGTTCCGCCTGGCAGCATGTACCTTGGCGCGTTCCCTGCTGCGTGGCGTGCGTTTTCGAACTTGATCGCCGCCTTGAGATTGTGGTAGTCAGCATGGATCCGAAACAAGTTGAAGGGCTTCAGATCCTTTGTGAGTTCCTCGACCAGCGCCCAAGCGCGCGCTCTCTCATACGCAATCAGCGCGTTCTGGTCGCCTTCCGGCAACTCCTGCGCGCCCCACCCTTTCTCCCGCAGAAGGCGCAGCGCCTCGCCGGCCGTCTTGGCCGCGATCAGCCGCTCGATATCCCCGTGGTCCAGCATGTTGTGCTCCTGGTTGTGGACGCGGGTCACCGCGTAGATGGTATCGGACAATGCGCCTGCCTCCTTTCGCCCTGCATGGCGTTATTGGAAAAGCATCTCCTGCGCCGCATCCAGAATCTGCTCCCGGTTCTCGTCAAAGATTGCCGAAAGCGAGCTGTTCTGGTCGACTTCTCCGTACTGCAGGATGAATCCGCCGTCGATAAGCCTGGCGTTTGAGGCAATGTCAAGCGCCGAGCCGTCTGGCAGCGCCCGGTTCAATGCCGTATGGAAACCGGATGGCAGCCGTCCCAAGTCTTTCGAGGACAGGATCATGACACCTTCGCCCTGTTCTGCGTTTTGCGCGGCAAGACGGATAAGAAAGTCGAAGTACTCCGCATCCGGCAAGGAAAGGATCGCTTCACGCGCCGTCTGTACCGTCTGGTACAGCAGTTCCTGCTTTTTTTCGAGCAGCGCCCTGCGGCGTTCCATCATGGCGGCCGCTTGGGCCATCTGAAGGATGCTCTCGGCTTTCTGACGACTCTCCTGGACGATTCTTTCACATTCCAGATTGGTCGCTGCCGCAGCTTCCTCTAAGATCCGTGCGGCGTCTTCCTGCGCGTGATCCAGAATCGCCTGCGCCTCTGCGCTGGCTTCATCCAGAATGGTTTTAATCATGGTATCAAGGCCTGACATGAAAAGCCCTCCTCAGATGGGCAGATTCGTGACGTTCATGACGCCCAGGAGGCTGATCAGCAGCGCGAGAATGGCGTAGGTCTCGACCATGGCCGGGAAGATCATCGCCTTTCCGAACTGGTCGGCGCGTTTGGAGACCAGGTTGATGCTGGCGATGGACGCCTTGCCCTGGTAAATCGCGGACAGCCATCCGACGATGGCGATCGGCAGGCAGGTGGCGAGATAGCACAGACCCTTAACCAGCGAAATGTTGGCGGAACCGCCCAACATGCCGATGTTGAGCATGGTGACGAAGGCGATCAGCAGGCCGTAGATGCCCTGCGTTCCCGGGAGAAGCTGCAAAATCAGCACCTTGCTGAATTTCGAGGGATCGTCGGCCACCACGCCGGCGCCCGCCTGCCCCGCTTGGCTGACGCCGATGGCCGAAGCGATTCCAGGCATCAGCGCCGCCAGCGCCATCCCAAGTACCGCGAAGAAAATGCCAAACTGATCCATCTTTAAGTCTCCTCCTCAATTTTGTAATACTTTGTGTGCACGCCAAAGGGTTGGAATTTCCGACCGCCGCCCTCGTAGAACTTTCCAAAGAACTCCACGTATGCCAAGCGGTTGGAATGCACGTACGCGCCCAGAAGGTTGATGCCCATGTTGAGCGTCTGACCGATCAGGAAGACGAGGATGAACACCACCAAGCCCACCGCGTTCGCGCCAACCATGGTGCCCAGCGAATTAAACACGGAAGCGATGACCCCTGTCGCCAGTCCCAGCGCCAGCAGGCGCGAATACGACAGAATATCGCTCAGCCAGCCGGCCAACACGTTGTACGCCGCGTACAGCCCCTTTAGGATTCGTTTGAACCAGTTCCTGCTCTCGCGTCCACCCGTCAGCACGACGCCCAATATGCACGCGCCGGAAAACAGAAGGCAACCCTGATTCACCCAGTCCGGAAGGGCGATGGAGAAGCCCGCCATGTCCCGGAACATCTTGCTCCCCATTAAAATCACGAGTAAGCCCGCAAGAAAACCGACCGGGTAACCGCAATCGTAGAGAATGTCGATATACTTCCCGTGCCGCGCGAGGTTGCGCGCCTTCATGACATAACCCGTCACCAGATGCATAATCCCAATGGCCAGGTAGAACATCAGCAGCCGCATCGGCTGCTCCAGCGGCAAAAACCAGAGCGGCGGGATACTGACCTGGTGCCCGAAGAACGTCTTGGAGATGACGTCCAGCGCGTCGCCGAAGTAACTGGAAAACATCACACCCCAGAAGACCGTCGAAACGCCGCACCAGAAGTACATGCGGAGCGTACGCCGCCAATTATCCTCCATTCCCGGGTTCAGGAGCGGCAGGATCCCGCACACGGCCACCATTATCAGACCATATCCCGCGTCCGATAGCATCATGCCAAACATCAGGTAGTAGAAAAAGCTCATGACGGGCGATGGGTCGATCTCTGTCCGCGAGGGCATCGAGTAGCTCTCCAGCACGGACTCGGTGGCGGCGGCGTATAGCCGATTTTTGAGACGAACCGGCGCGTTGTCATCCTCGTCCGCCGGAAAAAATTCCACCGCGCAGTCAAACCGCTCGTGAAGCCTCTTCTCAAGCGCCGCCGCGTCCTCCCGTGCGACGTAACCCGACAGTACCACCGCATGCTTTGACTGGCCCAACCGCTCAAGAACATCGTACTTCTCCATGCGCATGCGGAAATAATCCTCCAGCATGCGCAAATCATCCCGCTGAGATTCGAAGCTTTTGATTTCGGCGGTTGCCGCGTCGATTCTGGCCTTTGCTTCCCGCGTCTTCTCCTTCAGGTGCTCCAGCGCCTCTCTGGGAATGCGCGATGACGGGTTGGACGGCCGCGCAAAGCCCAGCGACGCAAGTGCCACCTCGACGAAATTGGCGTCTCGCCTGAGCGCCAGTACAAAAAAGCTGGTCATCTCCTTGGAGGCGTGGATGATCTCAATGTGGACCGGGGCGAGCATCGGCGCCGCCTTTGTCATCCTGTGGAGTAGCTCGGTCTCTGTGAATTCGCCCTGTGCCGAACCAATCCAAGCTCTAGTGCGGCTTGTGCCTTGAAACGCCAGCGGTACTTCCAGATCCAGCCACGGAACCAGCGCCTCTTCGGCAGCTTCATTCTTGAGAATGTCCGCCTGCGCCTGACCCACATCGTGTTCCAGCTCGATCAGCCGTTCCGCGGTGTTCATCCCCTCGGCCCATCGCTGGGCGAACGCTTCGCTCTCCCCGACCGACAGGATTTTCCTGCCTTTTAAAAAGCTGAGAGCAGGCGTTGGTGTGGGACAATAGTGGCTCAAGATTCCAAGAGCGGCAGCGGCAGTTTTGGCGCTCTTTTCAAACATCACGCGGGAAGAAGCAGTATCCATCGACGAGAAAAGCTCGTCCGGGCCGACTTTCGATAACTCCACGCTTCCCTGCCGCTGCAAAAACTCAAGCAGCCTTTTTCGGTCCTTTTTCAGCGCACAGACACAGATTCTATCCATCTGCATGACCGGCATGCCTGTGATCGCTCCTTTACAAAGAAATAGTCAACGTGCGCCGATCACGCGGAGAATCTGCTCGACGGCGGCCGAACAATTCTTTTGCGCCTGCCCGTCCAGCGCAGCCAACTCTTGCATCAGTTCCTTGCGCGCTTCGGCGCTGCGGTACTCTGCCATCTCGCGCGCCGTATCCAATATCGATTGGGCCATATTCTCAGATGCTGTTCTGGCCGCCCGGTCGTTATCGGCCGCCTGAACGCGCGCGTTTTCTCGAATTCGCTCCGCTTCATTCGAGGCATTGCTTAATACTTCGTCGGCTTTTTTCTCTGCCTGCCGGATCGCGTCTATTGCGCTGGATCCCATATGCCCCACCTCTTTTGCTCGAAGGTTCATATCGCATATTTTGATCACTTCCCCATTGTACCATGAAGCCTTTGCCATTCACAATAGATTCCAGCACTAAAGAAAAGAAAAAACATCGAAGACGCGGAATTTGCGTTTCACACGGAAGAACCCTGAAGGTTGGCTATACAGAAGTCATTTCCAGAACAAGTTTTGCGGAACACAGAACCATCCCTTCGAGTTGTATCTTGCGCTCAACGGCATCGAGC
>CAZNPZ010000074.1:0-10707 GCA_964575255.1 uncultured Oscillospiraceae bacterium | reverse complement strand
GACGCCGCCACGTCCCCCCCAGCCGACGCCACCGCGCCCGCCGCAGCCGACGCCGCCGCGCCCGCCGCAGCCGACGCCGCCGCGCCCGCCACAGCCGCCTCAGCCCATTTGTCCGCCGAACCATCGGCTGGCGACCGTTCAGCCCGGCGAAACGCTGGACGACCTTCTGATCCGCTTCGACGTCTCCTACCGCGCGCTGCGCGCGGCAAACCCGTCGCTGCCCGATCAGCCGAGGCCCGGCACGCGCGTCTGTGTGCCGCCCGCCGGTTCCCGCGGCTGCCGCACCTACACGCTGGCTCCGGGCGACACGCTGATTCGCGCCGCCGCGCGCCTGCGCACGACGCCCGGAACGCTGCTTCGTCTCAACCCCACGATGGCACCCGGCGATTTCACACATGGCCGCGTGATCTGCATCGACTAGCCAAAATGAACACCGGAGGCGGCAACGCACCGCCCCCGGTGTTCAGCGTGTCGACAAAGTCGATACGCGCAAAGAAAATTTGATTCGCATCTTTCCTTTGCATATAGAACGAGGCCAGCTCCCTGAGATTCTGCGGAATCTCCGTGCGGGAATCAGTTCTGGAATGCTTTCCCCGTCGGCCGGGCAAGCTCGGCCTTTGGGGGGACGGCAATTCCGCCGTACATGTCACCGGAATTGATGAAACGTCGAGAGGACCTCAGCCCTTCCGACACCCTCCTGAGGTTTATTGGTGGTCTGCCGGGGGCGGCATTGCGCCGCTCCCGGTAATGTTTTGTGAGTCCTCAGTTCGCGCTTGTCTCGTTGTGCATGTCGATGGCCCGGCGGAACTGGGTCTCAAACAGCTCGTTGTAGATGCCGCGCATCGCGATCAGCTCGTCATGCCGTCCGCGCTCTTTGATCTCGCCGTCGGAAATGACCAGGATCTGATCCGCCGCCAGCACCGTCGAAAGCCGATGCGCGATGACGATTGACGTACGCCCCTTCATCAACGCGTCCAACGCGTCCTGAATATGGCTTTCGCTGATCGAGTCCAGCGACGAGGTGGCCTCGTCCAGGATCAGGATCTTCGGGTCTTTCAGGATGACGCGGGCGATCGACATGCGCTGCTTCTCGCCGCCCGAAAGCTTCAGCCCACGGTTGCCGACCCTGGTCTGATATCGGTCGGGCTGGGCTTCGATGAAATCGTGGATGTTCGCGACGCGGCAGGCGGCGACCAACTCCTCCATCGTCGCGTCCTCCCTGGCGCAGCGCAGGTTCTCCTCGATGGTGCCGTTGAAGAGGTAGGTGTCCTGCGTCACCATGCCGATCCCGGCGCGAAGGTACGTGATGTCGATGTCGCGGACGTCCACTCCGCCGATTTTCACCCCGCCGCCGGTCACATCGTAGAGCCGGGGGATCATGTTGACCAATGTGGATTTCCCCGCGCCGGACGGCCCAACGATTGCGAACATCTTGCCGCCGGGCAGTGTAAAATCGATGTCCTTCAGGATCTCAAGGCCGTTCCCGTAGGCAAACTGCACATGGTCGAAGCGGATGTCCGCCTTTTCCAAGACGGGCTTCACCGCGTTCGGGCTGTTCAGAATTGTGTTCTTTCTGTCCAGGTAGTCGAAGATGCGGGTGAACAGCGCCATCGAGCGGGTAACGTCCACCTGCACGTCGGTCAGGCTCTGAACCGGCCTGTACAACCGGTTGACCAGCGCGACGGTGGAGGTGATGACGCCGACGCTCAGATCAATGCCCTGTAAAATCATGAAACCGCCGGCGCAGTAGAGGAGCACCGGCCCGGCCTGGGAGATCATGCCCATCATCATCTTGAACCACTTGCCGGAGCGCTGCTCCCGTGTGGCCCAGGTGGAGACTTCCTCATTGACCTTCGTGAACTGCGCGAAATCCTTCTCCTCGCGGGTGAACAGCTTGGTCAGAAGCGAGCCGCTGACCGACAGCGTTTCATTGATGATCTGGTTCAGTTCGTCCTGCTTGCCCTGCACCTTGGAGAGCAACTGCCAGCGGGTCTTGCCCACTTCCTTCGTCGGCAGTATCAAAAGCGGGATCGCGAGAACGCCCAGAAGCGCCAACTGCCAGCTCATCGAAAACAGCGCGATCATCGTGGTCACGACGATCGTGAGGTTTGAAAGGATGTTGGACATCGTGCTGGACAGAACGTTGCTGACGCCGCTCATATCGCTGTTCATGCGGGTCACGATGTCGCCCTGTTTTTCGGTGGTGAAGAACGCATGCGGCATGCCCTGCAGATGATGGTACATCTCGTTTTTCATGTCATAGATGATGCGCTGGGAGACCCAGATGTTGATGTAGCTCTCCAGCACGCCGATCACCTGGGAACCGACCAGCGTCACGCCCGCCAGAATCACCAACTGGATCATCATCGTCATGTCGCGGCCGACGACCGCCTCGTCGACGATCCGGCCGGTGATGATGGAAGGAAACAAGCCGAGCACGGACGACGCGATGATGGAAAAGAACACCAGAATCAGCTGTTTCCAGTACGGCTTGAGATAAGAAAAGATGCGCCGAAGCAGCGCCTTCGTAATCTTCGGGCGGTTCTTTTTCTCTTCCTCGGTCAGAAAGCCGCGCGGCAGCCTCGCCAATGGGATCTCTCCTTTCGGACGACGGCACAAAAACTCGCGCCGATCATTCCAATTATAGCATAATTGAAAGTAAATTTCAAAGCCGCTTCGCAACAATGATGTGGCAATCCGATAAATTATTGAAAACAAATCAAACTTTGATCATATCCAAAACATCCATGTGGCAATCCGATAAATTGTTGAATAGCACGACGCCCCGCGATTCAACTCGCGGGGCGCATGTTCTGATTCACTCAGGGTTTCCGCCCGATTGCGCGGCGCGCTTTCTCCACAATGTGTTCCCGCGTCAGGCCGAAGCGCTTCTGCAGGTAGTCCTGCGGGCCGACCTCGCCGAACTCATCCTCCACGGCCACATACTCGACTGGCGCGGGGTGGCGCGCTGCCAGGCATTCGCTGACAGCGGCGTACAGCCCGCCGACCCGGTTGTGGTTTTCACAGATGACCGCCGCGCCTGTCCTCTGTATGGCTTCAAGCAATGCCGCTTCATCCAGCGGCTTCACCGTGAACATGTCGAGCACCGTGCAATGGATGTCTTCGCTTTTCAGCGTTTCGGCGGCGAGCATCGCCTCGCCCACCATGATGCCGCAGGCGACGAGGGTCAGGTCATCTCCGTCCATGAGTTTCACGGCCTTTCCTATGGGGAGTTCTGTTCGCTCCGCGTAGACCTTCATGTTGTTCTTCCGGCCGACGCGGACATACTTGACGCCCGGCAGGCTCTGGCACTGCTGAAGCACCGTTTCCAGCATCACGGTGTCGGTGATGTCGATCACCGTCGCGCCGGGCAGCGCGCGGTAGAGCGCCATGTCCTCAAAGGGCATGTGGGTTCCGCCGTTGAACGAGGCGCAGACGCCCGGATCGGTGCCGAGGATCGTGATGTCGTTTTTCGCGTACCCCGCCGACAGGAACGCCTGGTCGAAGCAGCGGCGGGACGCGAACGTCCCGAACGAGTGCGCGATGGGTTTAAAGCCCGCGGATGCGAGACCCGCCGCCACGCCGATCATATTGGCCTCCGCGATGCCGCACTGGATCGCGCGATCCGGGTGCTGACAGGCATACTTTGAGGTTCCGATGCAGCTCATGAGGTCGGCGTCCAGGTAGACCGCGTTTGGGTCGGTTTCTAGGATTTCGGTGATGGTTGCGCCCAGCACATCCTTGAACGCCCGTTTGTCCATCTCGCCGTTAAACACGATCACGCGCCCTCGCCTCCTTCCAACGCCTGAAGTTCACGGCGCAGATCATCAAGCCACCGGTCGCAGGTTTCGGGCGTGACGACCATCGAGTGGTTGGCCACGGTTTCCTCGACCTCCCGGATGCCCGCTCCCTTTATGCCGTCCAGCACCACCGCGTGGGGTCTGTCTCCCACCGTGCCGCACGCCGCGATGGCCTCGCGGATTTTGGGGATGTCCCCGCCCGGCACGGTCTGAGTGTGGAAGCCAAAGGCTTCGAACTTCTTTGCGATGTCGAAATGCTTACAGATGTCCGCGCACAAGCCGTCCAGCTGCTTTTTGTTGTCGTCGATGAACCAGATCATGTTGGAAAGCCCCTTTGTTGCCGCGAACATCGCCGCCTCCCATACCTGGCCTTCGTCCAATTCGCCGTCGCCCACAATCAGGAAGGTGCGGCTGCCCAGGCCCTTCAGGCGGTCGCCCAGCGCCATGCCCGCCGCCAGCGACGTGCCCTGCCCCAGCGAACCGGTGGTCATGTCGATGCCGGGGGTTTTGTTGCGGTCACAGTGGCTGGGAAAGCGGGTGCCGGGCTGGTTGAGCGTTTTGATGTCCTCATAGGGGTAGAAGCCCTCGATGGCCAGCGCGGCGTAGATCGCCGGCCCCGCGTGACCTTTGGAGCAGACGAGCTTGTCCCGCTCCGGCCAAGCAGGATCTTCCGGCCTGTAACGCATCACATCGCCGTACAGAACCGCCAGCAGGTCGCACACACTGAGCGCGCCGCCGACATGACCAAAGCCCCGCGCTTTGAATTCCTCCACCGCGCCGATGCGGATGCGCGTTGCCAGCGCTTTGAGTTCCCGTTCGGTTTTCATCCGTGTCCTCCTTGTATGGCCTTGGGTTGGGTTATTCAGCCGCCCGCGGCAGCGTGGAGCCGCCGTAGGGCATCGAAAGAATGGTTGCGTCCTTCCCCAGCTTTCGAAGCGCCGCGTCCAGCGCCGCCTGCGCGGACGGGAATGGGGTGAGGAAGATCTTGCGGACGAATTCATCCGCGAGGTCGCTGACCAGGTAGATGTCCGCGTCCTTGAGCACCATCGCGATCGCCGCCGCCTTGTGTCCGCCCAGTTTGAACTCCCTGCCGATGCGTTCAATCAGAGATTCGGCGGACTGAGCGGTGGTCATCCACCGCTCGAACGTCTCCTCGCCCATCCCCTCGCGGCAGGAGCCGATCAGGATCACGATGCCGCCCTTTTTCACCGCATGTTTCGCGTTGTCCAGTGCCTTCTGGGTCTGGTACAGGTTCAGGTCCTTGGGCGCGCCGCCCTGCGACACCAAGACGATGTCCGCGCGCGCCGGGATCGGCTTTAAATAGAACTGATCCAGAAACGCGCAGCCCGCGCGGTGCGCCTTCACCGCATCCCCCGCCGCCGCGAACACGATCTTTTTGTGCTCGTCCAGCACCACGTTCAAAATAAAGTCAATGCCCACCATCCGTGCGGCTTCTTCAATATCTTCCCGAAGCGGATTGCCGGCGAGCTTCCCGGCGCAGGCGTCGGGGTTGACCATCAGCGAATGGTTCTTCTGGATCGCCTCGCGGGTGGAGACGCCGGGCATCAGCGCCTTCCCGCCGCCGGAGTACCCCGCAAAGTAGTGATACTCGATGTTGCCCAGACACACGCGCCGGTCGGCCTCGGCCACAACGCGCGTGATGTCGACCGGCGTACCGCGCCGCGTCACGCCAAACCGAACGCAGTCGTCCGGGTCAGAGTCCACGCAGCGAATCTCCCGGAACGCCCGATCGCCCGCAAGTTTCTTCATCTCGACCGGCGTCTGGCGGCGGTGGCTGCCAAGGCCGAACACGAGCGTGATGTCCTGGGGGGTCACGCCCGCCACATACAGTTCGTCAAGCAGCGCGGGCATCACGGTGGCCGTCGGCATGGGTCGGGTGATGTCGCTTGTGACGACGGCGATCTTCTCGCCGGGGCGGACGATGTCCCGGAGCCGGCTGGTTCCAATCGGGTGTGTTAGCGCGTCGACAACCGCTTCAAGCCCGGTCTTTCCCAGCGGCACGTCATTTGGGGTCAATATGCCGACAACATTTTGATCCGGCGCCTCGACGACCTGAACGCCGTCTCCGAAGCCAAACTCAAGTCGCATGCGTTTCACCTTCTATGGGAAACACCGCCGCCGCGTGCCGGAGCGCCTTCACCACCGGCAGTTCCTCGCCGGTCAGAAAGCGGATCAGCGCGCCGCCGCCGGTGCACACGTAGCCCAGTTTGTCCGTCACCTTGAACTTTTTCGCGGCGGTCACGCTGTCGCCGCCGCCGACCACCGTGTAGGCGGCGGTGTCCGCCAGCGCCTCCCAGACGATCTTCGTGCCCGCCTCGGTCTCCGGTTTCTCAAACACGCCTATCGGGCCGTTGACGAACACGGTCTTGACGCTGCGGATGACCTTCGCGTACTCCTCCGCCGTGTCCTGGCCGATGTCCAGCGCGCAGGCGTCCGCCGGAATCTCCCCGACTTTCGCCTCCCGACGCGCGCCATCTGACAGGTACGCGAGGCTCCTGGGCAGAAGGATTTTATCGCCATAGGCTTTCAGAAGCGGCTTCGCATCCTCAATAAACGAGCTGTAGCCGGACTTCTCGATGAATGCCCGGCTGCCGCCGCCGATCTCCACGCCTTTCGCCGCGAGCAGGATGTTGGCGACGAGCCCGCCAGTCAGGACGATGTCCGCCGAACCGCTTCGTAAAACCGTCCCCAGCATCAGAAACGCGTCCGAAACCTTCGCGCCGCCCAACACGAACGCGCAGGGGCGCGCCGGACACTCCATCAGTTCCGAGATCACGCAGTATTCCCGTTCAAACAGCCGCCCCATCGCGCTGGGCAGCACCTGTTCAAAGCCGCACAATGACGGCTGATCCCGGTGCGCGGCGGCGAACGCGTCGCACACGTACAGATCCGCGAGCGGCGCGAGCTTTAAGACCACCTGCGTTTTCGCCTGCTGGGCGTGGGTCAGCTTCAGGTTCATCTCAAAGAGCGTCTGCTCTTCGGAGCAGAACCGTACGTTGTCCAGTAGCAGCGCCTCACCGGGCGCGAGCGCGCGGATCGCCTCCCGCGCCGCCGGGCCGCACACATCGTCAATGAACCTGACTTCCTGCCCCAACAGCTTCGACAGTACCGCCGCATGGGGCTTCGTGGTGTAGAAATTGTCATACTCGATGTCGCTGCCCTGATGCGCGAGCAGCACGAGCTTCGCCTTTTTTTGAAGAAGCTCCTTGAGCGTCGACACGCACGCCTCGATGCGCGCGATGCTTTTCAGTTGGCCTGTCGCGCGATCCACCGGCTGATTGATGTCCACGCGACATAATACGGTTTTGTTATTTACGTCGAACTCGTCCAGCGTCCGGATGCCAAAGCGCATGCGCATCCCTCCTATCGCAAAGAAGGGGGAGTCTCCTCCCCCGCAGACACTCTTTACTTTTTGAACTTGCCAATCCCCAGATATTTGTTGGTCTCCGCCGTGCCATCCTCGCGGGTCAGTTGCGTCTTCATCGCGGCGCGGATGGCGTCGATGGTCTCCGGGATGGTGACCGACTCCTGCGGGATGTTGATCGCGAACATGATGTCGTCGCCCGACTCCACGATGCTGTCCGCCCACAGACCGATCTCGTACATGTCGCCGCGCGTATTCCCCAGGTCGCGCGCGTACTTGAAGAAGCTTGCGTTGCCCATGAAGCCTTCCTGGATGGTCACGACGCGGATGCGCGGGTGCGCCTCAAAGCAGGCGAGCGCCTGTTCGCGCGTAATCTTCTTCCCGCCGACGCCGCTCGCGACCACGGTGATGATGTGGCCGTGGGTGACCGGCGTGTGTACCAAGATGCCCGTCGCCGCGACGTGCGGCATGATGGTCATGAGGTCCACCGCCTGATGGGAGGGCGCCTTGTCCATCTGAAGCGCATTCGTCAGCCCGCGGTGGTAGTCGCCCGGATCGGACACGCGGCGAATGATCGTAATCGCGACCTTTGAAACGCCTACCGCGCGGTCGAGCGCGTCCACCGCGCGGATGAGGCCGGTGGTGTTGCAGGAGGTCAGTTTCAGGTAGTCCGCGCCAACGCCCTTTTCATAGTTGGCGTAGCCGTGGAAGAACACGTCCGCGACCGAGTTCTTTTCGCCCCCCTGAAAGACCGCCTTGACGCCCGCCTTTTCGTAGAGCAGTTTATTCTTCGCGCCGACGCCGCCGGGCGAAGAGTCCAGCATCACGTCCACCTTGCCGATGAGGTCGTCAAAACTCCCTGCCACCGGGATCGAAAGCGCGTCAAACGCCGCCACGTCCGCGCCGTCCACCAGGTACAGGTCGTAGGGCATGCCTTTTTCTTTCAATGCGCGGATCGAGAGCGTCGGCATCAGGTCGGCGACGCCGACCAGTTCCATATCGCCCTGCAGCGCGACACCATCTGCCAACCGCTGCCCGATCGTACCGTATCCGGCGACGCCGACTTTGATTTTTTTCATTATGAAATCCTCCAATCCGACTCTTCTATACTTTTACGGGCGCGCCGCCCATGTCCAACGATTTTTTGGCGGCGATCGCGATCTCGACCGGCGACAGGCTGTCCCGCGCGCTGACAAGAACGTCCGTATCGTTCAGGCACGCGTCCACAAACCCCTGTTCTTCCCTGACGAACGCCTCGGTGTAGCGCTCCAGGAAGAACCACAGCGGCTTTTCCCTGAACACGCCGTCCGCGGTCATGAGTGTGGTGTTGTTTGGCGTCTCGTTCTCGGCCGCGATCATGCCCTTCGAACCGAACACCTCAATGCGCTGGTCATAGCCGTAGACCGCCTGACGGGAATTGTCAATCACCGCCAGCGCGCCGCTTTCAAGCTTCATCATGACGATGGACGTGTCCACGTCGCCCGCCTTTCCGATGCCCGGATCGATCAGGCATGCGCCGGAGGCGGAGACTTCCGTGATCCTGCTGCCCGACAGGTGCTGCACCATGTCGAAGTCATGGATCATCATGTCCGCGAAGATGCCTCCGGAGGTTTCAACGTAGGAGACCGGCGGCGCGACGGGATCGCGGGACGAGATCTTGACGATCTGTACGTCCCCCACCTCGCCATTCCTCACCGCCTCAAAGATGCGCCAGAAGTTGCGGTCAAACCGTCGGTTGAAGCCCACCTGACACTTGACGCCCGCGCGCGCCACCGCGTCGATGACTTCTTGAATCCTTTCAACGCTCTGATCCACCGGTTTCTCGCAGAAGATGTGCTTCCCCGCCCGCGCCGCCGCCACCGCCATTTCCACATGGGTGTCGGTCGGCGAACAGATAAACACCGCGTCGATCTCCGGATTTTTCAGAATCTCGCGGTAGTCGGTCAGGATTTTCGGGATGCCCAGCGGCTCCCCAAGCCGCCGCGCGGCGTCAATGTCGATGTCCGCGAGCATCACGACCTCCGCGTTCGCGACGCGGTTCACAAGGTTGGAGGTATGCACGCGGCTGATGCGCCCCGCGCCGATCATACCGATTTTCAGTTTCTTCATGCCCGCCTCCCGGTTAATCGACTTTCACGGGCGCGCCGCCCAGTTCCCAGGATTTTTTGGCCGCGATCGCGATTTTGACTGGCTGCAACCCGTCGAAGGAGCCGACCGGCGTGTCTTTACCGTTCAGGCAGGCGTCGACAAATTCAGCTTCTTCCTGAATGAACGCGTCGTTATAGCGTTCGAGGAAGAACCACAATGGCTTTTCCCTGGTCACGCGCTCCGCCGTGTACCAGGTGGTGTTGTTCGCGGTCTCGTTGTCGGCGGAGATCATGCCCTTGGAGCCAAAGACCTCCACGCGCTGGTCGTAGCCGTAGACCGCCTGCCGGGAGTTGTCGATGACGCCCAGCGCGCCATTCGCAAATTTCAACGAAATGATGCAGGTGTCCACGTCGCCGGCGTTTGCGATCTCCGGATCGACCAGACAAGCACCGAACACCGAGACTTCCGTCACCTCGCTGCCGGACAGGTAGCGCACCATGTCGAAATCGTGGATCGTCATGTCCACGAAGATGCCGCCGGACACCTTCACGTAGGAGATCGGCGGTGCCGCCGGATCGCGCGAGGTGACCTTGACGATCTGCACGTCGCCGACGCCGCCGGAGGCGACCACGCTCTGTACATGCTTGAAGTTGCGGTCAAACCGGCGGTTGAAGCCCACCTGATACTTGACCCCCGCCTCCTTGACCGCCTTTAAAACCGCTTCGATCTTGGTCAAGTCGTGGTCGATCGGCTTTTCGCAGAAGATGTGCTTCCCCGCCTTCGCCGCCTCAACGGAGATCGGCGAATGGGTGTCGGTGGACGAGCAGATGAACACCGCGTCGATCTCCGGGTCGTTCAGAATTTCCCGGTAGTCGGCCACGGCCTTTCTCACGCCCAGCTTCGCGGCCAGTTCCTCCGCCGCCGGGAGGCATACGTCCGTGGGTACATGACGGCCAGTTCACTATGGACTTGACCCCAATTTCTTAGGGGGGAGGGTCCACTTTTTCGTCAGCTCGAAGGTGGCCAGGTAGAGGGCTTTGAGCAGGGCGCTGCCACTGGGGAATACGCTCCTGGCGCGGTTCAGGCGGCGGTAGCCGCTGTTCAGGCTCTCAATGGCGTTGGTCGTATAGATGACCTTACGGACGGCGGCGGAGAACTTGAACATGGGGCTGATCACATCCCAGTTGTCCTCCCATCGGCGCATGCAGCCGGGGTATTTCTTGTCCCAGACCTGGGCGACGGAGCGCATCCGGGCGTGGCCCTGCTCCTCGTCCGGGGCGTGGTAGATCGTCTTGAGGTCGGTGGCGAACGCCTTCTTGTCCTTGTCCGCCACGTACCTGAGCGTGTTGCGCACCACGTGCACGATGCATCGCTGGTATTCTGTTTGACAAGCGCTCATGTCTGACAGATAATAGAGGAAAAGAGTGAGGAGAA
>CAZNPZ010000073.1:0-10900 GCA_964575255.1 uncultured Oscillospiraceae bacterium | reverse complement strand
GTGTTCATACCCGGAGTGTCGTTGGTTCGAATCCGACCGCCGCTACCATGAAAATAGTGCATCTCTGACAAGGGGTGCACAATTTTTTGCTCAACTCGCTCTAATTTCCACTAAAAACCGCTTAACGAGTTCGCGCGATTGCTCCGGATGCGGTTTTTCTGCACAAAAGGGACGGGTTGTTCATTATCGCAGTACATGCGGTTTAGCGTGATTGAACCTATCCGGCCAGCTTCCGACTAACGTTCATGACCGCCCGCACTGGAAGGCCATGCTGCCGGACAGCACCGGGATAATCCAGTAAAGTATGTCATACTGTGAGGATCATTGTCATGCGCCCAATCAACTGAGCGCGAAAATGTTTCTGTAACCTTTCATGCGGCAACTCAGTCAGCGGCTCTTTCTGCAAGTATATCGTTTAGATACTTTGTCATCCTTTCCGCGTGTTCTGCTGTAATGCTGCCGTTGGCTGTGAGATCCGCGATGGTATCATACGTTCTCTGCCGCTGCTCTTCGTTCATCCGAAGCGGCTGCATCATGGGATTAAACATAAGACGATAACCGTAAGACCGATTGACGGTGTTGTTGACGAGCATGAACGATTTTTCGTACTCGCGCGCCGCGCTGATGGTCGGCGCTATATCCTTGTTGTGCTTCTCGATTTTCTGGATTTGCCTCAGGCGCGACCTTTCGCGAACCCGTTCCGCATTGGTCATACCAAGCTGTACACCACGGGCAATCGAGTTTTCATCCATAGCCGTGAGGTTGAACCCAAACAAGTATTTGAACAGTCCCATAGTCGCGCCTCCACTTAGACATTATCCAGTCAGCCATCCCCATTATGACAATTTTAGCATTCTGTTGGTAATGAATCAAGTTCGTTGCCTCGCTCCTTCGAGGGATGAAAGTGCTGGCATAGCTGGTGTACAGCCCAGCCCACGATTTTTCACTGTACAGTTTGTGCACAAAACACGCCAACATTACTAAGCGCATATAATAAGTAAGAAAAAAAGAGTGTCCCTAAAAAAGTTGTGTTCATGCCCGGAGTGTCGTTGGTTCGAATCCGACCGCCGCTACCATCCAAGAAAAGCCCTGAAACCGGAAGGTTTCGGGGCTTTTCTCGTGTTGGGGGGATCAGTCCGCTTTTTTTCCGGCCAATGCGGCGTACATCGCCATCAGCGCGGCGACGCAGTCCGCTTCGGTGAAGCGGGTTCCGTCCGTATCAAAGCCGTAGGCGCGCATCACGGCGCGGTCGTTTTGCTGGTGGGCTTTGCGCAGTTCCGGCGGCATGGTCGTTTCGTCGTACAGGTCGGCGAGGGAGCAGTCCGGGTACAGCGCGCGGGCGTCCAGGATGGCCTGCGCGGCCTGCTCGATGGCGGCTTTCTGCTCGGCGGTGGGGGAAGGCCACGGGAAGTTGTTGTAAACAATTTTGATAGAATAATCATAGTCACTTTTTAGCCGACCGCAGACGTTACGCATCCAAGCCATATGGACATTAGAAGTCAATATTCCAAAATGGTATAGCGAAGCGTTAGACATTAGTCTCACCTTGTTGCTGCATAAAACCGAATCATCCATGTAGCCTATTGGAACATACCTTCGATTTTGAGAAGATACTTCTGGAATAACTATGTAATTCCCTTCAGGCATGTTCTCCGTTTGAAACCGAGTCGGCGTGTCGGCTAATTTTATCGTACTTGCACGCTTGCTTGCAAGGCGGAACTGTCGCACGGCTTCGACCCGTTTCATGCACAGAGGCATCTTCCGCAACTCGTTGGGCGGGCAGTTCCCCAACCAAAGGCAATACCGGGGCTTCCGGTTTATGAACTCATATGCACCATACCACGGATGGAACCACTTTCCGGAAGCCGGTTCCGCGGCGATGAATGCGTCCATCTCCTCCTTCGTGAACAGGTAATTGCCGTCATCTATTGGCTGATTCCCCATTCCAATTTGGGGAACTTCACAAATTGGTGTGGAACGGTTATTAATAAAGATGTCATCCGCTTCCACCAGATAAGCGTTGATGTTCCCCACGACCTGCGCGCGGTCGCCGGTGAACAAAAGGCGCGGCTGGTCGTTCGGCGCGACGCTGAACCCCACGATCACGCAATGCACATGCGCTTTCAGGCTCGCCTCGCTGTCCCAGCGGAAGGTGCGGTGCGCGAAGTCAATGTGCGCGCCGTCCTGAAACAGCGGCTCCCAGAGGTCCGCCACCGCCTCGCCCTGCGTGACGGAGTTGGTGGATACGAGGGCGGCGCGGATCGCGGTTCCCCGCATCAGGTCGCACGCCTTTTTGTACCAACAGGAGACGTAATCGAGGTTCCCGGCGTTTTTCCACCCGGCGCCGAATACGTTCATTAAATCGTCCTTCTGCGCCGCGCTCATCATCCGCGCGCCGACAAACGGCGGGTTGCCCATGATGTAGTTCAGTTCCCGCTTCGGCACGACCGTTTCCCAGTCCATGCTGAGGGCGTTGCCCTCCAGGATGTTCGCGTAGCTCTTCAGCGGCAGGAAGTCCAGGCTCATGTGGACGATGTCTTCGGTTTCCTTCATCATCTGGCTTTCCGCGATCCACAGCGCGGTCTTGGCGACCGTCACGGCGAAGTCGTTGATCTCGATGCCGTAGAACTGGCCGATGGACAGTTGGATGGGTTTGAAGTCGCCCTCCAGCCCCAAGACGATCTGCCCGGGCGAGGCGGTCTTGCCCGTCCGTAAATCCAGCAGTTCGCGGATGGCCTCGTTCTCCAGCCGCCTGAGCGAAAGATACGTCTCCGTCAGGAAATTGCCGCTGCCGCAGGCGGGATCGAGGAATTTCAGCCCCGAAATCTTCGCCTGATACGCCTCCAGCCGCGCTTTCCTCGTCCGCTCGACGGCGACGCCCTTGATTTCGGACAGCTCCGCCTTCAGCCCGTTCAAGAACAGCGGGTCGATCAGTTTGTGGATGTTTTCAATCGACGTATAGTGCATCCCGCCGGAGCGCCGGGTCTCCGGGTTCAGCGTGCTCTCAAAGACCGCGCCGAAAATCGTGGGGCTGATCCGGCTCCAGTCGAAGTCCTCGCTCGCCCTGCTCAAAATCAAATCGAGGATCGCGGCGCTCAGGTGCGGGATTTCGATGTTCTCATCGGAAAACAGGCCGCCGTTTACGTAGGGGAACGCGGCAAGCTCCGCGTCCATGTAGGGGTCCCGATCCTCCGGCTGGGTATCGAGGGCGCGGAACAGATCGATCAGCGCGCGCCGCCCGTTCTTTACGCCGGCGTTCTTCATGTAGTCGTGGAACATGCCGTGCCTGCCGAAGATGCCCGCGTCCTCGGCGTACAGGCAGAAGACGAGGCGGACGCACAGCATGTTCAGGCTCTTCAGCGAATGATCGCTGGTCGGGTCCTTATACTCCTTCAGGAAGGCGTCGTACAATAGGCCCACCAGTTCGCCCGCCTGTATGGAAAGCTCCATCTCTTTTTTGACGTTCTCGTCCTTTGTGTCCACGAGGAATTGCAGGCGGTAGTATTCCGTGGGCAGGTTTTCAAGCAGGATTTCCTCCGGGTCGCCGTTGGGCTTTTCCATGTCGTAGACGAGGAAGCTTTTGAAATTGCAGGTCACGATCCAGCGCGGGCGGGACGAATAGGGAAGCTCCGCCGCGTAGCGCTTGGCCTGCTGGAAGGGGTTTAGTAGCGAGCCGTCCGACTGCCGGATCGGCTTTTTCAGGTCCTTGTCCAGACTCTTCTGCTCGATCAGCACATGGGTCGCGGCGATGTTGCCGTCTATAAAACTCGCGTGATCCAGTTTGACCTGATCCTCAAAGAGGATAAACTTCTGCGGCGTTTCCACGCCGTATACGTCGCGCAGAAGGTTGATCCAGAAAATCTGGCTTTCGCCCTTCTCATAGCCCTTGCCCTTCCAGAAATCGGCAAAATCCTTTGCGGCTTTCCGCTTTTGCAAATCCGTCACGGGTTTCCCTCCTGCGCCGCGTTTGAACCGTGCCCGACGCGATAGAGCCATTATACCGTACCGCAACACAGGCTTCAACCAAAAACCGTACAAAAAGCGACGCACGGTGATTCACCACAAGAAACAAGCGCCCTTTTCAGGGCGCCTGTTCTTGCGGGTCAGCTGTTTCTGCAGCAGCTGCAGTAGTACACATAGAACCCAATGCCTGCCAGGATTGCCGCGACGCCCCCGATGATCCCGCCGATCCCGATAACCGGGAAAATCGCGGCCAGGATCAGGGCCGTGATGCCTACGAGCACCAGCAAGAGACTGATAAGAACCATAACCATCTCCATCCTTCAGCACCAGAATATTTGGCTACAAAGGTGAGGTGCAGTCCATTATACTGTATGCGCCCGGCGGAATTTGGGTACCAGTGTCGAAAACCAGGTATAAAATGAAAGCCTGTCAGATCCCGCCGGACGGGTGGGCATCGGCCGGTGGATCTCACGAGGCGCAACTGGCGCGCATCTCCGCAAGCAGGCAGTGCAAGTCGAAGCGGATGATCTTCATCCGGCGGAAACCGGCTGCGTTTCATGTCCGCGATCAGAGCTGGTTTTTCCGGCATGCCCATTCCCATCGGGAGCGGCTCCTTTGTTTTTCGCGTTGTCCGGGCGTCGGGAAATTCGAGGAGGCGAAAGGTAACGCGGACAGTACTTTTTTCTGGGATGCGCGTTACCTAAGGTCGTGCGGATCTAACCGCTTTTTCAGAGGGCGGGCGGCGCGGATGACGCTCCATATCAGATATTCCGGTGCCGCGCGGCTCAGTCCAATCCAAAACCGCGCCGCCGAGTAAGGCAACCTGCGGGGTTTCCCGGCCTGCGGGAGGGCGATATACTCAAAACAAATCGTTATTACTGAATTTATAAATTTTTACGGATTTGTGTTAGCCAATACGGGGTTGACACAGGAAGGATTTGCTTATATCATGGTTTTGAAGACATAGCGGATACAATTGAAAAACATTCCGGCCGGTTCTCGGCAGGGACACCATCAAGCCGTAACCGCAGGTCGCGCCCCATTCGGTCTGCCGGTTTGGCGATTGAGGAAGAATATGAATCAGCCGCGCGCAAAGACCAGCTCAAAATCAAATTGGTTCGGGCGTATTATCGGTGCCCTCAAATTCTATGTGCCCATCGCGCTCATCATCGCCTTTGTCGGCGTACTGTATCTGTACTATGCCTATGGCCGGTATGAGGAGTACGCGAAGGCATCGGCGGCAAAGCTGGTCGAATCCGCGGAGATCCTGCTGGAGCCGCAGATCAACGCGTTCTTTCGAGTGGGGGGCGATCCCGGAAGCCGCGAATATCAGGTGCTGCGCGACGCGCTGATGCGCAGCCGCAGGAAGAACGATCAGATCCGCTTCAGTTACCTGATCGGAAGGCGGGGCGCCATCTATTATTTCATCCTGGATTCCGAACCGGATTCATCGCCCGACCATTCGCCGTACGGTGAAATTTACACCGGCCCCGCAAAGAGCATTGAAAAAGTGTTTTCGACCGGCGAAACCGTGGTGAGCGACCTTGAGATCGACCGCTGGGGCAGGTGGATCAGCGCGCTGACGCCGGTGATGAATGAAAACGGCGAAGTGCGCGCGGTGCTGGGGTTCGACTACCCGGCGGATTTGTGGCGCGCCTGGATCATCACGCGGATGGTGCCCGAAATCATCCTCATCATCGGCCTCATTGTGATCCTGCTCGCGTTCTTCTGGGTGCTGCTGGAGCGGCGAAAGCTCGACCAGAAAAGCCGCAATCTCGCCGCGGACGAGGCGCTGTACCGGACGGTGATCGAGCAGATGCCCATCGGCCTCGTGGTCAGCGCGCCCGACGACCTGTCATTTGGCACGAAATTTTCAAACACAAGCGTCAACCGCATGTTCCAGCGAATCCTCGGCCGGACGAAAAATGAGCTGGACAAGCTGTTCCTGTCGGACGTCACCCATCCGGACGATGTGGAAGCCTCCCGGATCAATTACGAACGGCTGAACCGGGGCGAGATCGAAGGCTTCACGCTGGTCAAGCGCTACATCCGGCCCGACGGCGCCGTGGTCTGGACCAACGTCCGGGCCATCCGGTTTCAGGGCGCGGCGTCGGAGCAGTATTCGCTGGCGCTGATCGAGGACATCACCGCCCGGAAGCTGGCGGAGGACAGGCTTCGGGAGAGCGAGCGCTCCAAGGCGGTGCTGCTCTCGCACCTGCCCGGCCTCGCCTACCGCTGCAGGATGGACCGGGATTGGACGATGGAGTTTGTCTCCGAGGGCTGCGAGGCGCTGACCGGCTATGCTCCGGAGAGCCTGCTCCTGAACCGCGATGTCAGCTTCTGCGACCTGATCGCCCCCGAATACCGCGAGGAGATTTGGGATGAATGGCAGCGCGTGATCCAGCGGAAGGAGGATTTCCGCTACGAGTACGAAATCGTCGCCCGTAACGGAAGCCGCAAGTGGGTGCTGGAGATGGGGCAGGGCATCTTCGGCCCGGACGGCGTCCAGGCGCTGGAGGGCATCATCATCGACATCAGCAGGCAGAAGGACAACGAAGCCCGGCTCATGTTCATGAGCGAGCACGACGCGATGACCGGCCTCAACAACCGCCGCTTCTACGAACGCATACGCGAAACGCTGAACCACGCCGAAACCCTGCCGCTTTCGGTGGCCGTGTGCGACATCGACGGATTGCACCTGGTCAACGACGTGTTCGGCGTGGAGGAGGGCGACCGGCTGATCCTGGAGACCGCCGCGCTGCTGAAAAGCTGTGCCCGCCCCACGGACATCCTGATCCGCACCGGCGGCGACGAATTTACGCTGATCATGCCGCGCACCGACGCGGACGAAGCCGAGCGGATGAACCGGCGCGTCAAGGATCAGGTGCCGTACCGAAACCAGCAGGACGGCCACGCCTGCGAGATCAGCCTGTCGGTCGGCTCCGCCACGCGGTCGTCGATGGACGTCAGCTTCACGCAGACGGTGAAATCCGCGCAGGAAAACATGCACTACCATAAACTGCTGGAGCGGCGCAGCCCCCACAACGCGGTCCTCTCGTCGATCATGGCCACGATGCTGGCCCGCAGCCGCGAGACCGAGGCGCACGGCGAGCGGCTGGTCAGCCTCTCCCGGGAGATGGGCGAATCCTTGAACCTTCAACAGAAGGAGATGGACGAGCTGGAGCTGTACGCGATGCTGCACGACATCGGCAAGGTGGGCGTGGACGACCGCATCTTGAACAAGCCCGGCCGGCTTGACGCCGAGGAATGGGATCAGATGAAGAAGCACAGCGAGATCGGCTACCGGATCGCGGCTTCCGCTTCGGAGCTGTCCCATGTGGCGGACTACATCCTGTGCCATCACGAGCGGTGGGACGGAAAGGGATACCCGCGCGGCCTTTCGGGCGAGGAGATCCCGATTCTCTCCAGGCTCCTGTCCATCGTGGACGCCTACGACGCGATGACCGAGGACAGGGTCTACCGGCAGGCGATGTCCGGCGAGGACGCGCTTCAGGAGATCGAGCGCGGCGCGGGCACCCAGTTTGATCCGGTTCTGGCGGAACGTTTTGTCCGCATGATGAAAAAAGGCTGAACTACGCCCCCCGGCGCGCATTACGCCGGGGGGCGCTTTGTTCCCAGGGGTCAACCTTTGTATCAAACGGTCGATATAATTGAGTACGAACGAATGTTTAGGACTAGGTTGGTACGAGGGGTGAATGCATGACGAACCGAGCCAAATGCCAATCAATCGCCCGCGCGTCGGAATGGCTGAGAGGTGCGAAGGGGCGTTCCGCCCGCATCGCGGCGATGTACCTCGTGGCGGGCAGCGTCTGGATCGTGCTCTCCGACACCTTCGCTTGGGGGTCGTCCTCGGACCCGAACAGCATCATGGAACTGAGCATCGTCAAAGGGCTCCTCTATGTGGCCTTGTCGGCGCTGTTGATTTTTTTTCTCGTCTTTCAGACGCTCCGGGAGATCATGCGCTCCCGCGAGACCATCCTCCGGATGAACGGGGAACTGACCGAGTCCAGCCGGATGTACAAGGGTCTTTCGGAGGCGCACGCGAACCGCCAGGCGCTTCTTAAGGGGCTGATCGACGCCATTCCCGACCTGATCTTCCACAAGGACCTGAACCGCCGCTACCTGGGCTGCAACCGGGCGTTTCAGGCGTTTGTGGGCCAGGATGAAAGCGGGATTCTGGGCAAAACCGACGCCGAATTCCTGCCTGGCAGCGCGGAGAAGATGTTTCTGGAGGGCGACGAGGCGTGCCTGGCGGAGGGCGCGACCCAGCGGTATGAAAAGGTCATCGAAGACGGCGGGGAGCCGCGCTACTTCGAGACGATCAAGACGCCCTACCGCGACGCGGGCGGCAGCATCATCGGGCTGATCGGCATCAGCCGCGACGTGACGAAACGGAGGCTGGAGGAGGAGCGCATCCTCTACCTGAGTACGCACGACGCGATGACCGGCCTTCATAACCGCGCGTACCTGGCCGAGGCGGCGGTCAGGATGGATCAACCGGAGCGGCTGCCGCTCACCGTCGTCATGGGCGACATCAACGGCCTGAAGCTGATCAACGACTCGCTGGGTCACGCGAGGGGCGACAGGGTGATCGCGGCTTCGGCGGACATCCTGGGCGCATGCCTTAGACCGGGAGATGTGGTCGCGCGCACCGGCGGCGACGAATTCACCGCGCTGCTCCCCAATACCGACGACGCGGCGGCGGCGGCTTTTGTCGAATCCATCCGCGCCGCGTGCCGCGCGCGCGCGGCGGAGATGGACGAACTGCGCTTCGCCGGTCTGTCCTTGGGCTGGGCGACGAAGTACCGGCCGGAAGACTCGCTGGACGAGGTGCGCAAGGCTGCGGAGGACGCCATGTACCGCCGCAAGATCCTGGAACATCGAAGCCTCCACAGCTCGATCCTGACCTCGATGAAAAAGGCGATGCTGGAGAAGAGCGACGAGACCGAGGCCCACGCCGAGCGGCTCGCCGCGCTTTCCCGCATGCTGGGGAAGGCGCTGAAACTGCCGGACGAGAGCCTTGTAGCGCTGGAGCTTCTGTCCACGCTCCACGACATCGGCAAGATCGCCATCGACAAAAACATCCTGACCAAGGTGGAGCCGCTGACCGAAGCGGAGTGGCAGGAGATCAAGAAGCACCCGGAGGTGGGCTACCGGATCGCGCAGTCCTCGCCGGATCTGATGCACATCGCCGAATACATCCTGTCCCACCACGAGCGCTGGGACGGCGGCGGCTACCCGCGCGGCATTTCCGGCACGGCCATCCCGATGCTCGCCCGCGTATTGTCGGTGGTCGATTCCTTCGACGCGATGACCCAGGACCGCTCCTACAGGAAAGCCATGCCGCTTTCCAGGGCGCTTGACGAGATCCGCAAAAACGCCGGCACGCAGTTTGACCCCGTGATCGCGGACGCGTTCCTGACCATGATGGGCGCGTAACGCCGGCACACCCGGCATTTTAAGCCTTTGAAGCCGGAGCAGTTCTTGAAAAACGGCCTGCCCGCCGACTTCGCGATCCTGAGCCCGTTCACGATGCGAAAGACCGGCGACCCCTTTGCCGCGGTCGTCGCCAACGCCGTCGCCCTGATCAACGCCCACTTCAAAAAGCGGCGCATCCTCCGCCGCCACCCGCTATTTCAACTTCCGCTACGGCCGGGAACTGCGCTACACGCTGGCGGGGCTCGTCTGCCCGGACATTGTCGGCTTCTGGCGCTCCCATTTTCCGCAGCCCTACCTGAAGCGCACTTTCGAGACCGTCTGGTCTCAGGAACATGCCGCGCTTGACGCCACCTGCCGCCACAGGCTGCGCTCCGCCGAGGACGTGGGCGACTGGGTCATGCGCTACTGGCAGTTGGCCGAAGGGTCGTTCACGCCGTCGACGCCGTTCAACCGCCACTACTTCGCGATGGGCCGCAACGTAAACGGCATGCTTTCCGCCGTCCGAAACCAGACCTACGACATGGTCTGCCTCAACGACAACGAGGAAGTCGCGGACATCACCGAGCTTCAAAAGCTGCTGGCGGACGCCTTTTCCTCCATCCTGCCGGAGAAGAGCGGGTTCGAGGTGTAGCTTCTTATACCAATCCATAACTTCGTTGTGTTGAATCTTTTCGCGTAGAACATTCACTTCGGCATATACAAGCGCCGCGTTCCCTTGTCGGGGACGCGGCGCAACGATTTGGGATTTATGGTGTCGGAGCGTTGGGGTCATTGAGGCAGTCGATGGTCGGCTGATCCAGAATGCCTGTCGCCTGAACATCCAGGAAACCGGCATCGATGGCCGCCTGCTGGAAGACCTTGATCGCCTCGCTTGTTTCCTCAGCGGACGCGCCTTCATTCAGCCAGCCGAGGGCAATCAACTGCGCGAGCGCCGGATCGGGTTCGAGCGTCGGTTCGGGCGTCGGTTCGGGGGTCGGTTCCGGCGTCGGCTCCGGCGTCGGTTCCGGCGTCGGCTCCGGCGTGGGTTCCGGTGTGGGTTCGGGCGTAGGCTCTGGCGTCGGCTCCGGTGTAGGCTCCGGCGTCGGTTCCGGCGTGGGTTCCAGCGTGGGCTCGGGCGTCGGTTCCGGTGTAGGCTCCGGCGTCGGCTCAGGCGTCGGCTCTGTGGTGCCTGCGACAGGCAGCAGCACCACATCCCCGTCATCTCCCGCGCGAATGGAATCCTCGGCCTCCACGGCACTGCCGGCGTAGGCCTCGGCCTGCCCCGCGTCCAGTGTCTGCAGCGCCTCCGGCAGCACATAGCCGATGGTGGCGACGCCAGCCATGTTGAAGATCACCATGGCCGCGCCGGTATCGGCGTCAATTTCGCTTAAGTAGACCACATCCCCCTCCGACAGAAGGGAAACGGGCTGGGTCAGTTGAGCGTCCAGATAGACGGCGGCCTCCTGCACGGCCTGCGCGTATCCACCCGAGGGCTCAC
>CAZNPZ010000072.1:0-11697 GCA_964575255.1 uncultured Oscillospiraceae bacterium | reverse complement strand
TATAATTTCAACCAGTTTGTCCTTTCGATACGCTCCGCTGGTTTTGTCACGCCGAAGCTGCTCAATTCCAAAATGACGCTTGATTTCGCATATACGCTCTTCCTGTTGTTAAAACAAAACAATCTGCTGCCAAAGAGCGATATCAAGCGTTATGTGCAGAAATGGTTTGTGTTTTCCACGTTGACAGGCCGGTACATCAGTTCGCCGGAGTCTCAGATGGATCGGGATTTACGTGCCATCGACACGAAGGGCTTTCCGGAATTTATGAAAGAAAACGAAGATGCGCTGCTGTCGGATACCTTCTGGAATGTGGCAATGGTTCAGAATTTGGAAACCTCGTCAATCAACAGCCCCCATATGAACGCGTTTCTTGCCGCGCAGGTTTTCTCATCAGATCATTCCCTGTTCTCAAACAGCGCACGCGTGTCTGATTTGATTACGATGGTGGGAGACGTACACCACATCTTCCCCAAGGAGTATCTGAAGGCAAACGGCATTACGGACAGATCGGTTTATAATCAGGTCGCCAACTATGCCTATCTGGATACGACCGTGAATATCGCAATCGGAAAAAGGCCGCCGCTGGAATATTTCGCGAGCGCCAGAGCCCAATGCGCGCATCAAAGGATCGAAATTGGAACGATCACCGATGATTCGATGCTTCTTCAAAACCTGCGCGAGAACTGCATCCCGGAAGAAGTGTTCAACATGACGGCAAAGGATTACCCGGAATTCCTACAGATGCGGCGAAAGCTGATGGCGGAAAAAATCCGGCATTACTACGAACGCCTCTGACTTTTGGACGGAATTCAGGGGGCCGTCATTTCCCCCGTTTCTGGCAGTCCTTGCAGTGGCCGAACACTTCCAGGTTGTGGCCGGTGACCGTGAAGCCGTCCTCCGGCAGGTCCGGCTGGAAGTGGCCGACCGGGCACTTCTGAATCGGGATGATCCGGTGGCAGTCGACGCACACGGCGTAGTGGTGGTGCCCGGCGCGGGTCAGCTCGTACAGTGCCATGTCGCTGCCGGTGACGGCGACGCGGCTGACCATGCCGTGTTCGACGAAGCTCTCCAGCGCGCGGTAGACCGTCGAAAGCCACGCGCCGCCGCCCTCGCTTTCGATTTTGACCGCGATGTCCATCGCGCTCACCGGCCGTCCGGCGGCGGTGAGCGCTTCCATCACGCGCTCGCGCTGCTTCGTCCGCTTCAGGCCCTCCGGCCAATCCGCCCGCTGCATTCGTTTTTCCTCCCTCTACGCGGCATGACCGGCGCGCGAACGCTTTTTTACGCGCCGTCCGCCCAGTGCGAGCATGGCCGTCAGGCATACGACGCCGGTCAAGACCACCGTCCCGCCGGGGCGCAACCCCAAGTAGAACGCGGCGAACAGCCCAACCGCCATGAAAAGAAGCGCGAAGCCGACCGCCCAGAGAACCGTCTGGAAGTAGCTCTTCGCGACGCGCATCGCGCAGGCGACCGGCACGACCATCATCGATGAGACGATCAGCGCGCCCACCGTCCGCGCCGCCACCGAAACGGTGACCGCCGTCAGGATCGTGAACGCGAAGTTGACCGCGCCCACCGGCACGCCCGCGAGGCGCGCGGCGCGCTCGTCCAGCGCGATGAAAAACAGCTCCCGATAGAAAAGAAGGAACGCCGCCATCACCGCAAAGCTGATGCCCACGACCATCCACAGTTCAAAGTCGTCGATGGCGACGATGCTGCCGAACAGAAAACTGTTGAAGTTGGCGCTGCCGGGCACGAACCCGGACAGGACGCCCGCGAGGCCGATCCCGGCGGACATGATGATCGCGATGGACATCTCCTGGTAGCGGGGCATGCGCTTTCGAATGAATTCAATCGACAACGCCGCGCCCGCGCTCATCACCACCGCGCCGAGCACCGGGTTGACGCCGAGGATCAGCCCCGCCGCCACGCCAGCCAGCGAAGTGTGGCTGAGCGCGTCGCCGATCATCGACAGCCGCTTCAAGACCACCACCACGCCCACGCAGGGCACGATCACCGAGAGGAGCAGCCCCACGAGGAACGCGCGCCGCATAAAGTCATACTGCAGAATGTCCATGCGTGGCCTCCTCCGTAGGATGTTTGTGCCGGTGCCGAAGCTCTTCCTTCACCTGATAAGGCGGCAGTTCGACCAGCGACCCTTCCTCAAGGCACATCACCCGCGACGCGAGCGCCGACGCGCGCAAAACATCGTGTGTGACCATCAACACGGTCAACCGCTGTTCCCGGTTCAGCTTTTTTAAAAGGGCGTACAGCGACTCGACGGTCGAGGCGTCGACACCGCTGGTCGGCTCGTCCAGTATGAGCGCCTCCGGCTGCCCCGCGAGCGCCCGCGCCAGCATCACCCGCTGCTGCTGCCCGCCGGAAAGCTGGCTGATGGGCCGCTTTTCAAAGCCCTCCATGCCCACGAGCCGGAGCGCGTCCGCAGCCTGCGCCTTCAGCGTTCGCCCTGGCAGGCGGAAGAGGCCGGTCTGGGCGTACAGGTTGGCCTCCACGATTTCCTTCACCGACGCCGGGAAATCCTGCCCCGCGCGGGAAGCGTTCTGCGGCACATAACCGATCTTCGGCCAGGCGCGAAAGCGCGCGGCGTCCTCCCCGAACAGGCGGACGGCGCCCTCGCCCGGCGATAGCTCGCCGAGCAGCAGTTTTAACAGCGTGCTCTTGCCCGCGCCGTTGGAGCCGATCAGCGCCACAAAGTCGCCCTCGCGGATCTGAAACGTCGCCCCGGCGAACACCATTTCGCCGCCGTAGGAGAACGAAAGGTTCTCCGCCTCAATGATCTGACGCATGTTCTCCCTATTCCAGCGCGGCCTTGATCGCCGCGAGGTTCCTTCGCATGACCGAAAAGTAGTCGTCCCCGGCGGCGGTCTCCGCGTCCGAAAGCCCTTCCAGCGGGCTGAGCGTGTCCGTCTTCGCGCCCACCTGATCGGCAATGGACTGGGCGACCTTGGGGCTGACCAGTTCCTCGAAGAAAATCACCTTCACCTGATGCGCCTTCGCGAAGTCGATGATCTCGGCGACCCGCGCGGGATCCGGCTCGGCGTCGGGCGACAGCCCCTCGATGGGCATCTGGTTCAGGCCATACGCGGCGCACAGGTAGCCGTAGGCGGCGTGCGCCACCACCAGATCCCGGTTTGTAAGCCCCGACAGCGCGGCCTTGAATTCCGCGTCCAGCGCGTCCAGCCGCGCGGCGTACGCATTGTAGTTGGCTTCGTAGACGGCTTTGCCGTCCGGGTCGGCGACAACCAGCGCGTCCCGGATGTTCGCCATCTCAATCTTCGCGTTCATCGGGTTCAACCAGACGTGCGGGTCGGTCTGATCCCCACCCTCAAGGAGCGTTACGCCCTTCGAGGCCTCCGAAACCGTCAGGCTGTTCGCGCCCAGCGAGTTCAGAACGTCCCCCGCCCAGTGTTCCATGCCCGCGCCGTTGTAGACGAACACGCGCGCCTTCGTGAGGGTCACGATGTCCGACGGGGAAGGCTCCCAGTCGTGCGGCTCGGTACCGGCGGGCACCAGCGTCGCGACGCGCACCCGGTCACCGCCGATTTTCTTTGTAAAGTCCGCCATCGGGTAAAAGCTGGCGACCACGTCGACGCCCGCCTGTTCGGCGCAGCCGGTCAGGCTGCCGAGGATCAAGAGCGCCGCAAGCGCGCCGAGAATGAAACGCTTCCATTTCATATTCATAGAAACACCCCTATGTTGCGTACGCACATGTTGTTGCGCATGATTCGCATTCGCATGTTTAGTATAGGCAATCGGGCGCAGGAAATCAATGCCTCACGCAAAGTTTACACTCGGCGGAAATCTCTCCGGAAAATCAGGCCGAAGCGCCCAGATCGACGGAACACCGAATTATCCGCTTCGTTTTTCCGTCCATACTGACAAAATGGCGCTTGACAGTTAACGATTATAGTGGTAGATTAATGTAAACGATTACCTTTTCATCGGAGCAGCGGAGGAACCCATGTCGACGATTCTGGATGTATCCAGGGCGGCGGGGGTGTCGGTGGCGACGGTTTCGCGGGTGCTTAACGGAAAGGGGCAGGTGAAGGAAGAGACGGCCCGGCGCGTCCTCCGGGCGGTCGAAGCGCTCGCCTACGCGCCCAACGTATCCGCCAGGAACCTGCGCCTGAACGAGAGCCGGGTCATCCTGATTGTCGCGCCCAACCTCACAAACCCCTACTACACGCACGTCCTCGCGGGCGTCGGCAAGGCCGCGCACCGCATGGGCTACAGCGCGTTCCTTTGCAACACCGAGGGCGACCGCATGCAAACTGAAAAAGTATTGGACATGCTCACCCGCCGCCAGGCGGACGGTGCGATCCTGCTCGCGACCGAGCGCTCCTCCGGCTGGCTTCGGCCCTACGCCGACAGGTTTCCGCTGGTGGAGTGCTCCGAATACGACCCGCTTTTGAACGTCCCCAGGGTGTCCATCGACAATTACGCCGCCGCGCGGGAGGCGATGGCCCACCTGATCTGGCTGGGTCACGAAAGAATCGGCCTGGTCTCAAGCGACAACCAGTTGATTTCGACCTCCCTTCGCCTAAACGGCTACCGGGACGCGCTGAGGGAAGCATCCCTCCCCCTTCGGGACGACTACGTCCGCCTCGGCGCAGCCGACTACCGCTTTAAGAGCGGCTACGATTCCGCGCGGGCGATGCTGTCGCTCCCCAAAAGGCCCACGGCGCTCCTTTGCGTGTCCGACGTGCTCGCGCTGGGCGCGATCTCCTGCGCGAAGGATCTGGGGCTTCGCGTGCCGGAAGACGTGACGGTGGTCGGCTTTGACGACGTGGAGCAGACCACCATGTTCCACCCCTACCTCACCACCGTCGCCCAGCCGTGCGAAGAGATCGGCGAAAAGGCGATGGAATTGTTGGAAGGCGCGATCAGCCGCGCGCCGATGCGGCGCGAAGCGCTGCTGCCCCACCGGCTGATCGTCCGCGAATCCTCGGCGCCCCCTATGGGATCACCCGGCCAAAGGCGGCCGGTTAATCCGATAAAAACCAGCGGGAGGTAATACCATGCGGAAAATCGTCGCGCTGACCCTGTCCCTTCTCCTGATCCTCTCCTTCTCCAACGCCTACGCCCTGAAGATGGGCGTCGTGACCCCGGACGCGGATCACGGCTTCACCGGCGAGAGCGTCAAGCACGCGCAGGCGGAGCTGGACGCGCAGGTCGCGGCGCTGGGCGCCGATCAGTTCGAGTACAAGTTCGGCGTGGGCGGCGAAGCGTCCAAGCAGATCGCCGCGATTGAGGACATGCTGACCTGGGGTCCGGACGTCATCGTGCTGTGGCCGCTCGAGGGCGAACAGCTGCGCTCCGCCGCCCAGCAGGTCGTGGATGCCGGCGTCAAGCTGATCATCTATGACCGCCTGATCCCCGACTTCACCGGCCTCACCGCCGAGATCATGGGCGACAACGAGGGCATCGGCAACATGATGGGCAAGTACCTGCTCAACTACTTCAAGGATCGCCTGGACGCGGGCGAGAAGCTGCAGTTCATGACCTTCATCGGCGACAGCTCCACCGTGTCGATCCAGCGCACCAAGGGCATGATGGACATCCTGAACGCCTCCCCCTACGCCGCGCAGTTCGAGCAGGTGCACGAGCCGTTCCAGACCGATTGGTCCAACGCCAAGTCCCAGGAGTTCATGGAGAACTGGCTCAACACCACCGATCCCGCGCAGATCGCGGACCTCGACTTCATCTGCACCCATGACGACGAAATCGTGGACGGCCTGACGATCGCGCTCAACAACTTCACCGGCGAGCAGAACATCAAGCTGATCACCTCCGTCGGCGGCCGCCGCGAGACGCTTGACACCTACGACAGCCAGAAGACCGACCTGGTCACCTACTTCTTCAGCCCCTCCTTTATCCGCGAGGCGATCCGCCTGGGCATCGCGGCCGGCAATGGCGAGAAGTACCAGGATCAGGAGATCAACGGCCAGCTGTTCCTGATCCCGTCCATCGAGATCGACAAGAACACCGTCGCCGACTTCCGCGCCAGCAAGGAGTTTTCCGAGCGCTATTCTGTCGGCTAACGCCTACTGGCAATTGAGATCCGCTGCGCGGCTTTCAATTGCATTGGGTAACGACCGAAGAGGAATTGCGCGCGCCTGAAATCCATACGGATTTCCGGGCGGCGCGCTGACGAAAGTGTTGAAATCCCCTGCGGGTCTTTCAACGCGGGAGTGACTTCGCTGGCCTGAAACGCTTGCGAGTTTCGGTCGGCCCGCTGACCTACGGAAATGTTTCCTCCGCCAGTGTTCGCACTGGCTATGGAAACACGTTCCCGGCGCGCATGTCGCCGGGAACGATTGAATGGGGCGATGGGGAAGTCCGTTACCAACGTACAAGTCTTGTCTGCCGCGGGCCGGCCGGACGGTCGGCCCGCGGTGGCATAACGCTTAGGGGGTGGCCCTTTGCTCGTTGAAATGAAGGGGATCGTGGTGGATTTCGGGCCGGTTCGCGCGGTGGATCATGTGGATTTCACCGTGAAACCGGGCGAAATCGTGGGGTTGATGGGCGAAAACGGCGCGGGCAAATCGACGCTGATGAACGTGCTGGCCGGGACGTTTCAGCCGAACGACGGCCAGATTCTGCTGAACGGCAAGAAAGTTACCATTGATAACGCGATGCACGCGATGAAGCTGGGCATCCGCTTCATCCATCAGGAATTGAACCTCTGCAACGACCTGACGGTGTTTGAAAACATGTACCTGGCGGAGGAAATCCGAAGCGGCCCGCTGCTCAATAAAAAGGCGATGGCCGCGAAGTGCCGCGAGGTCTTTGCCCGCATGAAGGTCTCCATCGACCCGTGGGCGGTCGTGGGGGCGCTGCAGCCCGCCGAAAAGCAGATGGTGGAGATCGCGCGCGCGCTGCTCTTCAAAAGCGAACTCATCATCATGGACGAGCCGACCACCGCGCTGTCCACCCACGAGATCGAAAATCTGTTTGAGATCATGCGGCAGCTTCGGCTGGAGGGCGTCAGCTTCATCTACATCTCCCACAAGATGCCGGAGCTGTTTGAAATCTGTGAAACCTATTACGTGCTCCGGGACGGCAAATACGTGGCCAGCGGCCGCTTTGATGAGATCACCGAGGCGCAGTTGACCGAGATGATGATCGGCCGTTCTCTTCTTGACGACGATCTGAGCCACAAGCCCTGCTACGCACGCGCGGAAGTGGCGCTGTCGGTCAAAAACCTCTCCGGCAGCGCGTTCCAAGGCATCGACTTTGACCTGCACAAGGGCGAGATCATCGCCATCACCGGCCTTCAGGGCTCCGGGCGCGACCAGCTTGCGGACGCGCTGTTCGGCGCGGAACCCGCGACCGGCGAGATCACGGTGAACGGCAGGCGCATCAAGACCGGGAACGGTGTCCTCCACCACATGCGCCAGGGCATCGCGATGGTGCCGCGCGCGCGCAAGGAGCGCGGCATCCTGAACCACCTGTCGATTCTGGACAACACGTCGATGGCGTTCTTCAACACCAAATTCAAAAAGCTGCTCATCCGCCCCGCGCTGGAGGCGCAGCGCTACGCGCGGCAAAAGCAGGCGCTGTCGATCAGGGCGGACAACCCGAAAAACCCGATCACGTCGCTGTCGGGCGGCAACCAGCAAAAGGTGATCCTGGGGCGCTGGCTGGAGACCGACGCCGATATCCTGATTTTCGACAACCCCACGCAGGGCATCGACGTGGGCACAAAGTTTGAAATTTACCACCTGATCCTGCGCCTCGCCGAGAGCGGCAAGGCGATCCTGGTGTTCAGTTCGGAATTCCCGGAGATTTACAAGCTCGCGGATCGGTGCATGGTCATGTACATGGGGCGGGTGGCCGCTTCGCTTACTCGCTCGGAACTCACCGAAAAAGACATGATGTACTACGCCACCGGCGCGAATGTGGAGGGGTTAAGGCATGCTTAAGACGGCGCAGGCGCGTTCTCCCAGGTTCTACCTGAAAAAACTGCTGTCGGAGTACAGCTACTGGCTGTCGTTTGTCATGCTCCTGATCCTGGGTCAGGCGTTCAACCCCAACTTCTTCCGATGGACGAACATTTCCAACATCTTCGTGCAGAGCGCGCCGACCGGCATCATCGCGCTGGGCATGACGATGGTCATCTGCGCCGGGCAGATCGACATCTCGGTCGGCTCGCAGGTGGCGATCATCTCCGGCCTTTCGATCCTCGTCCTGAACGCGACCTCAAACATCTGGGTGACGCTGCTGTTCTGCCTTTTGCTGGGTCTCTTCATCGGAACGTTCACCGGCGTCCTGGTCTCCAAGGGGCACATGCCCGCGATGATCGCGACGCTCGCGGTGCAGACCGCCTGCCGCTCGATCATCAACCAGATCGGGCAGGGGGGGCCGTTCACCGTTTCGGACAAGGCCAATTATGAAGTGTTCCGCATGGTGGCGGCGGGGAACATCCAGCTCTTCGGCCTGAAGATCCCCTTCCCGATGTTGATGCTGATCGGGTTCGCGCTGCTGTTCGGCCTGATCATGCAGCGCACGAAGCTGGGCAAGCACGTCTACGCGATCGGCTCCAACGAGACCTCCGCGCGCCTCGCGGGCGTCAGCGTGGACAGGGTCAAGACGCTGGTGTTCACGATCACGGGGCTTCTCTGCGGCTTCGCGGGCTGGCTGTATGCCTCGCGCGTGATGGCGGTCGCCGCCGCCAGCGCGGGCAACCTGTTTGAAATGGACGCCATCGCGGCGGTGGCGATCGGCGGCACGTCGATGAGCGGCGGCCGCGGCAAGGTGATCGGAACGTTCCTGGGCGTCCTGATGTTCAAGATCATCAACAACATCCTGACGATGGCGAACGTGCCGACGTTCTTGAACGGCGCGATTTCGGGCGGCATCATCATCATCGCGGTACTGCTTCAGAACACCCAGGGCAGGCGGAAATAAAGTTTAAAGGAGGGCATGCGCATGCTGAAGATCGGCATTCTGGGCTGCGGCAAAATCACGGAGGTTCGCCACGCGCCGGAATACTCGGAAAACCCGAACACGAGGATCGACCTGTGGTACGACGCAGTGCCGGAGCGCGCGAAGTTGATGGCCGAGCAGTTTGGCGGCAAAGTGTGCGAAAGCGCAGAGGAGCTGCTCGCGTCCGACCTCGACGCGGTCAGCGTGTGCGTCGCGAACGTCTATCACGCGGACATGACCATCAAAGCCCTGAACGCGGGCAAGCATGTTTTGTGCGAGAAGCCGATGGCGGTCTCGCTCGCCGAGTGCGAGGCGATGGTCGCAGCCGCGGCGGCGTCCGGCAAGCATCTGATGATCGGGCACAACCAGCGCTTCGCGCCCGCGCACCAGAAGACGCGGGAACTGATCGAGGCGGGCGAGATCGGCGGAGTGCTGATGTTTTTGACCACGTTCGGGCACTCCGGCCCCGAAATCTGGACGGGCAACGCCAACAGCTGGTTCTTTGACCGCTCAAAGGCCGCGTTCGGCGCGCTGGCGGATCTGGGCATACACAAGGCCGACCTGATCCACTACCTGACCGGCGACGAAATTGTGGAAGCGTCCGCGTTTGTCGGCACGCTGGACAAGAAATCGGCGGAGGGTGTGCCGATCAGCGTGGACGACAACGCGCTGTGCATCATGCGCCTGAAACAGGGCGGCATGGGCGTCCTACGCGCCAGTTGGACGTTCTACGGGCAGGAGGACAACTCCACCCGCATCTACGGCACGAAGGGCGTGCTGCGCGTGTACGACGACCCGCGCCAGTCCTTGATCCTGGAACGCAGGGATGGCACAATCGAGCGCTTTGAACTGGACCACATCACGACCAACGCCGAGCAGACCACCGGCAAGCGCCGCTCGACCGGCGTGATCGACGCGTTCGTCGAGAGCATCCTGACGGACAAGCCCTCCATCGCCGAAGGCTATGAGGCCGTCAAGGCGATGCGCGCCATCTTCGCCGCCGCGAAGTCGGCGGAGGAGGGGCGGGCGGTCAGGGTCGGGGAGTAAAGAGGTTCTTAAGAGGCGGGGAGTGACGCTTTTGCAGGGCTCCGCCCCGCACCCCGTGAAGAGAAAAATGCGGGGCTCCGCCCCGCGCCCCGTGAAGAGAAAAATGCGGGACTCCGCCCCGCGCCCCGCAAGGGGCAGCGCCCCTTGACCTGCACTTGGCCCGCGCATACGCGCGGGCTTTTCATGACAATGTTTATAAATTAACACATTGACATAATATACGTAATATGATAATGTTGTCATACACGGAAGATATTGCCAGGAGGAGAGTACCCATGAAGCGTTTCTTGATTCTCTTGATTCTCGCTGCCATGCTTCTTCTACCCATTTCCGTTTATGCGGCGCCTGAGACCATCGACCTTGAGACGATGACAATCGAGGAATTGAATGCGCTGAAAAATGAGGTAACCGCCGCGATCACCAAAGCCTCTTCCGAGGTTTTGGACGGTTATATCCTCATTGCTGATTATGGAGAATACGCACGCAATCCCGATCCTCACATTGGCGAGAAAATCCGATTCAACGGAACGGTTGAGCAGGTGATAGAGGGCATAGAATCCACAACGTACCGCATTGCAATGAACGGGAATACGGACAACATGTTCTATGTTGAGTATTCCTCGGATTCCGAATCACCGCGTGTTTTGGAAGAAGATAAGGTGACGGTCGTGGGCGAGTTTACCGGGCTGACCGACTATGACAGTCTTCTTGGCGGACAGATCACAATTCCTTCGCTCACGGCTGAGAATATCACGGCTGAAATAAAGCCCGAATTGGAATTCTCTGGCACTCGACAAGACCCCATTCCCGTCGGGGCGACATTCCGTTATGAAGGGCAGACTTATTACAATAACGCGACGATGGACATCACCGTAACAAGCGTAATCCGAGGAGCCGCCGCATGGGATATGGTGAAGAAGTTCAACCGTTACAACGACAAACCCAAGAAAAACGAGGAATATATTATCGCCAGCATCAAGGCATCGGTGATTTCCTCCCCGGATGACAAACCCGTGAACCTTGACAGTTATGATTTCACCTTCACCAGCGCGGATGGCGTCGCGTATGAAAGGTCATATGTATCCGGTATGACGCCTGAGTTGAAGACACTTTATGCGGGCGCAGAGAACGAAGGCATTGTGGCTACTTTGATTTCCAAAGAGGACAAGCCCATGCTGGTCTACCTTTCTGATTCTGATTCGCCTATCTGGTTTGACCTGAACAAACGCAAGCCGATTGTTCTGGGCGATGATGTTGTCCTAAGTACGCTTCAAAAAGGCGACAGTGGCGATGGGGTTTTGGCTGTCCAGCAAAAGCTGGTAGAGTTGGGTTACCTTAGCGGAACGCCAGACGGAAATTTTGGAAAGAAGACTGTTGAAGCGATTTCCAAGTATCAAACGGATATGGGGATTGAGGCGACAGGTATCGCGGATGAAGCCACGCAGCGATTGATCCTGACCGGGCAATTGCCCAAGTAAGTCGCTATACGGTAGAACGGATTCTTCTCGCGATCCCGAACAGGAAGATTTCGGGGTTCCGCCACGTGCCTCCTTGACCTGCACTTGGCCCGCGCATACGCGCGGGCTAATTTTAATGACGCGAATCGACGACAGAATTTGGCTTTATGCGATTGAATTCATAGCATCTGGTACTGTCAAGAATCTTTCGCAAATTGGTTGGCCGTCTGGTAGGCTGTAGTTA
>CAZNPZ010000071.1:0-11750 GCA_964575255.1 uncultured Oscillospiraceae bacterium | reverse complement strand
TCCACGTCGATCAGGTGGTAGACGCTGAAGGCGTACACGTCGCCCGCGTGGAAGTCGCTGGGCGAATACGGGAACGCGAGGTTCCCGGCGGTCGCCCGCCTGCCCTCGTAGCCGTAATGCAGCATCGTGGAGCGCGCAAACGAACAGATCGTGTCGGCGTGCGCCTGTGTGTCGGCCAGCACATCGATTACGATGCCCAGTTCGTGGCCTTCGACGACCGGCGTCGGCTCCAGCGCGCCCATCACGCCGTCCCGCCCGTAGACCTTGAAGTCCAGCCGGTAGTCAAGCGCCGCGTCCTTAAAGTTGTCCAAAACCCGCGCGCGCACGCCGGCAATGATTTCGTCAATCTTTTGCAGCATCACTGGGTCGCGCGCGCCCGCGATGGACACCGTGCGGCAGCCGATCTTCTTCGCGCCCTCCAGCTTGATCTGGTATTTCCCGGGCAGGTATTTGGAGCCGCGCACCTTCACGATGCGGTCGGTCTCCTGCGTAAACGACGCGTTCTCAAGGCTTAACACCCCGCCCGGGCCGGGCAGGAGGTACGGGTTCGTCTTCTCGTACAGCGTGTGCGCCGCCACCGAGAGCGTCGTGCAGCGGCGGTTCGGCGACAGCGGCTCGACGCGGAAGTAGTCCTCGCCAAGATAGCCGAACATGCAGTCAGAGCCGCTGCCCGGCGTCGCGGCGATGGCCGCGCACTCCAGGATCTTGCCCAGATGGATCGCGAGGCCTTTGTCATAGCCTTTCAGGACCGGCAGCGCGGCGAACACGCTGGGGTCGTAGGCGCGCCCGGCCAGCACGACCTGCGCGCCGCCCTGAAGCGCCTGCTCGATCGGCTCCGGCCCCATCTGCCCGACGACGCGGGTGGTCGCGTCCAACGCTTCCTCGGTCAGTTCCGGCGCGGGGCCGAGCGGCGACACGCGGCCCTCGCGCATTGCCCGCCGCACTGTCTCGCGAGGCACCTCGGCGCGGATCAGCGCCATCGGAAAGTGAAGACCCTGCTCCCGCGCGATCTCTTTGGTGATTTCAAAGCACCAGTCGAGGTGCGCGTCCGCGCCGCTTCCGCCCGCGGTACCGACCACCACCGGGATGTTGTGCTCGACTGCCGCGCCCAACATGATCGCCAGGTCGCGCTTGACCGATCCCCGGTCGGTGAACGACACGCCCGCGCCCAGGTAGTAGGGGCCGGGGTCGGACGATCCCGCGTCCACCGCGATCAGGTGGGGACGCCGCTTCATGCCCTCCTCAAAGGAGGCCGTCGGGAAACCGTAGCCCAGGATGGCCGTTGTGGACAGTATCCGGAATTCTTCCTTCATGCGCGCCTCCCGCGCAGCGCAAGGATGCGCCGCATCTCATTATAGACGATCATGTGTCCCTCGTCCACGCCCATGCCGGGCTTGGCCAAAATCTGGTCGGGCTTTGTCGCCATCGCGACGTGTACGCACACCTGCGCGGAGCGGTCGGTCTCGTTGCAGGTGCCGCCCTGATACGCGCCAATGCCCTTTTCGCGGCAATATAAGACCGCCTCCGCGGTGTTCTGGATGCCGCCGAGGTCGGGCGTCTTGATCTGCAGCATGTGCCCGGCTTTGTTGTCGGCGAAGTATTTCACATCTTCCAGCGTATTGCACCACTCGTCGGCGACCAGTTCGATGTCGATCCCGCGCCGGTCGACTTCCTCACGGAGCAGGCGCATGTCCGTCATCTGCCGCTCGCGCTCGTCGGCGTCCATCGGCCCCTCAATCCGAAGATGCAGCGGCTTCGCGGCCTCCGCGAGCTTTTCGAGGTAGTCCGCCATCGCGGGAAAGTTTTCATCGCCGAACAGAAGACCAATCGTGCCGTACACGTCGAGGTGCAACACGGGCCTGTAAGAATCGATAACGCGCAGCTTCTCGACGCGGCGGGCGAGCCAACCGGCGTACTCCAGCAGTTTCTCCCCATTCCGGCCAAGTTTCGCGTCGAGGTTATTGATCAGGCCGTGGGGCATCACGTCCGCGCCCTTTAAAATCATCTTGTCGGCGTTGTCATAGCGGTTGTCACCCGACTGCGAGAAGATCGGGATCATCCGGTCGGACACGCTGGTTCCGTACTCCTCCGCCACGGCCTCGCACATCAGTTTCTTTTTTGACCGAGCGACCGCATCCAGAATCGCCTGTGACACGCCATAGCGCGCGGCGGTGTGCAGCGCGTGTCCGTTCACCAGCACTGCTTCGGCTTCCGCCGCGAGGCGGCGGAACGAGTCCGCCTCCCGCCCGACGAGGAGCGGCTTTATGTACTTTTCGATGACCGGGATGTAATCCTCCGCGAGGAACAGCGGGTCGCGCCCGCCGCAGCCGGAATACTGTACCGCCGCGCAATCGCCGTAAGCGACCTGGCCATCCTCCAGAATCAGCATTACCGAGACCGACTCGCCCGGCTGGCGAACCGACACAAAGCCGGGGGTTTCCGGTTCTCCCAGATAGGCGGCGCCGTCCGCCGCCGCGCCGTGCTTGATCGCGCGCTGGTCGTCAAAGAAAAAACCCGTGCGCCCGCCCGACAGCACCATGTCCACGATTTTCATTGGTTTTCGCTTCCTTTCAAACCTACCTGGGTCTTCCGACCAGCCGCCCTTTTGAGATCGCGTAGATGTCGTCGATGACCATCTGGAACGAGATTTCCCGCTTCTCGGCCTTCGCGCGCGCCTCCATCTTGCCTCGGTGGAACGCCTTCAGCGCCGGCCCGAACGGCAGACCCGCGGTGTCAAGCAGTCTGACCGCGCCCTCATCGTCGCGGGCGGGCAGGATTTTGCCCGCGTTGAACCGGCTTGGCGCGAACGGTACGTCGAGCACCCCCGCCTGAAACGCGCGCACCGCGCCCAGCGCGATGTCGCCGCCGCCCAATTCAAAGCACTTCGAGAGGATCGCGCGGGTCTCTTCGAGGATGATCTCCATCTCGCGGGAGAGTTCCCCGGTGAGCGGCATCTTCTGGTCGGAAAGCATCGAGATCAACTGTTTCGTACACCGCAGGCCTTGCGCGTTGGCCTCCATCGTCGGCACGCCCATCGCTTCGTGAGGGGTCTTCACGATCACCTTGGTCGCGCCCGCCAGCGCCGCCGCCGCGCTGCCCCAACCAATCACGCCGAACGCCTTGGCCTCGTCCTGCGGGAAGCCGCCCATCCACTGATGCAGCACCGTCGTCACGCGGACGCCTGAAAGCCCGGCCTTTCCGAGGTACTCCTCCGCAAGGATCGGCAGCGTCCGGATGGCCGCCACGTCCTGCGTGAGATTGCCGAGCTGCCCGTAGCCCAGGGTCACGTCGCGAACGCCCTGTTCGGCGGCGAGCAGCAGTTCGATGATTGCCACCGCGTGGGACATCGACGGCGGCACCAGCGTACCGGTCAGCGGGCCGAACGGCTCACGGTTGATGGAGATGCCGTTTTCCTCATACAAGCCGGTCAGCCGGTCGACGTACTGCCAGTCCTGGATGGTGCGCTCCAGCGACACGCTCTTGGCGTAGGGGATGTTGTAGGAGATGCCGCCGCCCTCGTAGCTTGTAAAGCCGCCCGCGAGCGAGATTTCGGCCAGCAGCCTGGCGTCCGGCGTGCCGTGTCGCACCTGCACCGGAGATTTGACCGCTTCGGTCACGCGCCTGCAGCCGGACACGCCGTGGTTGACGGCTGGAAAGCCGTTGAGCATCGCCTTCCCCAGCTTCATGCTCTCCTTGATGCCGACATCCGCCTCCTCGTAGCGGTTGAGGCGGGTGTAGCTGTCGATCGTCGTGGGCAGCAGGTCGGCTTCTCCGTTCGTCTCAAGGTAGCTCAACAATTGAATGTGCTCGTCGATCAGCGGCACCCCGGCGCGCGGTTGGATCAGCGTGCGCTTCTCCGTTTGCGCCTTCTGAAGTTTCACTGAAAACCGCTTCGCCGCCGGGATCGCGCTCTGGTAAGAGAGCGCTTCGTCCAGATCCACTTCCCTTCCAGTCGGCCACTGGTTCAGCACCGCCTCACGCTGCGTCCGAAACGCCTCCGGCGTCAGCTTCTTATTTTGAATTTCCATCTTGAAACTCCTTCTTTAGAAGTGTTCTTACGGGTTCCGGGTACTTTGCGCCGAGGAGGCCCATCGCGAACAGCACGTACCGCCGGTCAAGCACCGGGACGGCCTCGCGCGGCATCAGGCTGGACGGATGCTCCCCCGCCATCGCGCGCCGCGCGACGGAAAACGGATCGTCCGCGTGCACCAGCGCGCCGCCGGTCAGGATGATCTTCTTCACGCGGGTCAGGTCTTTCCCGATCTGCTGGTAGCACGCGCCCATCGGCGTAAACACCTGCTCGATCTCGCCCGCGTGACGGAGTAACCCAAGTTCGATGGCCGAGGACGCGAGCGCGCGGTCGATGTCCCGCTCTGCGTCGGTCCCCGACAGAACATTCGGAGAATGGTCGATTTCCCTGAGCCACGCCTCGACCTCGCCCTGTGTCTTGCCGGAAGCGTCGCACAGCGCCTTCATGCCCGCACCCTCCACAACGCCGCGCGCGCTGAAGCGCATGCCGATGTCGCCCTCCACGGTGCGCTTGGCGTAGGGCTCGGGCAAGCCCTTTAAAACAGTCCCCGCGCGGGTGGGCAGGCCCTCGGTGATCGAGTAAATGTCGGTGGTCGCGCCGCCGAGGTCAACCGCGACCAGTTCCCCGGCGTCTTTCGCGTACAGTTCCAGCGCTAGAAGCACCGCCGCGGGCGTGGGCATCAGAATGCCGTCGATCAGCGCCTGCGCTCTGGTCAGTCCCTTGGCCGCGACGATGCGCCGAAGGAACAGTTCCCGGATGACCGCCTGCGCGGGGGCGATGTTCAATTGGTTGAACGAGGGCATCACGTTTTCGCAGGCGATGGCCTCGATCCCGGCATCCCGAAGGATTCGGACGCACGTTCCCTGCGCCGCCCGGTTTCCCGCGACCACCACCGGAAAGTCCGCTTTTAGTTCCGCGACCGCGCGGGCGTTATTCAGGATGCAATCCTTATTGCCGCCGTCGGTGCCGCCGGTCAGCAGCAGGATGTCCGGCTTCAGCCGTTCGACCTCCAGAAGGTCGTCCTCGGTCAGTTCGTAGCTGAACGTGCGGATCACCTTCGCGCCCGCGCCCAGCGCCGCGCGCTTCGCGGCCTCGGCGGTGAGCGACGGCACGAGACCGCTCGCGATCATCCTCAGACCTCCCGCCGCAGACGAGCATGCGTAGCGTTCGGTAAACGATACGTTCCCGATCTCTTCGCAAAGCAGCGCCACCGCCCGGTCAAGCCCGGCGGAGATGTCCGTCATCGCCGTGGTAGGGCTCTGCGCGACGCCGAGGATGGCTTCGCCCTCCACATCCACCGCGGCGACCTTCGTAAACGTACTGCCGAAGTCGATTGCGAGCACCGCGCGCATTACGCTTCACCTGCCCCCGCGCTCATGGCTTCGCGCGCCGCGAAATCCGCCTTCAGCGCCTCGATGGTCACTTCCGGCGGTGTGCCCGGCCCGAACACGCGGTCAAAGCCCATGTCCTCGAACCGCTGTTTGACTGCCTCGAACGGCTGCTTGCCCACTACGATGTTGCCGCCGACGTAGAGAAGGATCCCTTTCAACCCCGCCTCGTCGCACCGTTCACGCAGGCCCCGGCAATCCAGTTCTCCGTGGCCGTACAGCGACGATACGACGATCGCGTCCGCCGCGGACTCGACCGCCGCCTCGATGAACTCCTCCTGCGACACCATCACACCCAGGTTGACCACGTTAAAGCCCGCCTGCGTGAACGCGTAGTTCAAAATCTGATTGCCGACGGCGTGCACGTCCGCGCCAATGACGCCCAGCACCATCACCCTGTCCGGCATTTCCCTTCACTCCAAACAATCCGCGTATGATTTATATCATAATCCTAGCATGATATAGCACAATTGTCAACCGTTGCCATCAAGGAGGCAAACAAAAAGCCGCCCGCGAAAAGCTTGCGCGTGCGGCGGCCTGATTATCAGAAGTTTATGGGGAAATCGCCTTGATCCGGTCCTCGATGTACATCAGAGACCCATTATCGATCTGATGGTGGTACTTCACGATCTCCCCGCCGCGCGCCTGAAACGCCTGGAGCGCAGCCATATCCTCCGGCGAGGCGAACGACAGATAGTCCGGCGCGGTCAAAAGCACGCGGACGCCAGAAAGGAATCCTTGAAGCGGCGCAGAACCGGCCAGATGTACCGGCGCGTCCAGCGCGCGAAGGTTGGGGAACATCCGAAGGCCATTTTTAATGATCTCCGCGAACCTCGCGGTCTCGCAGTAGATGGCGACGCCCGACCCGGCTTCTATGCGGGAGAGTTCCATGATCGTGCCGGCGCTGGATGACAGGACCACCTTGCCCAGTGCGTCCTGCCGCTCGCCCAGGAGCGCCTGCACCTCGTGGCCATGAGTCTGGGTGGTGACGACCAGGGGATACGCGTTAAGAATCGCGCCGGTCGCCCTTCGCACGTCGTCCAATAGAAACTCCGATAGCTCAACGCCGGAAAAGTTCGAAAGCTGTAACGCCACCTGACGCACGGATTCGGGGTTACAGTCCACGACCGCCACCGGGATCAGCTTTTTCGCAATCCCCCGCTGCCGGACCGCCAGCGACACGTACATCAAGACTTCGCGCGGTGTGAAGCCCAGTTCGTCCATCCGGTTCAATAGCGCCTCGATGGCCGCGAGCGCCTGCTTCTGGCGGCTACCCGCACTCGGCGCGCCCTCGCGGACGAAGGTGCCCCGCCCCTGCGCCATGTCGATTGCGCCCTCCCGCATCAGCTGGTCGTAGGCGTGGCGAACCGTGCCTGGGGAAAGCCCGGTATCCAGCGCCATCTGCCGCACAGTGGGCAGCCTGTCGCCGGGGACGAGCGCGCCCGACTCAATTTTTTGCAGGACAGCCGTCACCAGCTGCAGATAGACCGGCGTTTCACCCCCATGATCCAGCCGGAAATCCACGCGCCCACCCCCTTTGCCAAGGAACGAAAATTACTTCTGACGATAACGCGCCGGGCCGATGTCATACAGGTTCGCGCCGGTGGAATCGATCAAAACCAGCGCCGGGAAGTCGCGCACGGTGAATCGGTGGATTGCCTCCGGCCCAAGATCCGGGTAGGCGACCACCTCACTCTTCACGATGCGCTGCGCGATCAACGCCGCCGCGCCGCCCACCGCGCCGAAGTACACCGCGCCCCGCTTTTTCATCGCCTCGATGACGTTCGCGCCCCGGATGCCCTTCCCCATCATGCCAAGAAGTCCCGCCTCGATCAGCTTCGGCGCGTAGGAATCCATGCGGTAGCTGGTGGTCGGGCCTGCCGAACCCACCGCATGCCCCGGCGACGCGGGCGCCGGACCGACGTAGTAGATCAGCTGGTTTGTCAGGTCAAAAGGAAGCGGCCGGCCTTCGTCCATCGCAATGGCCAAACGCTTATGGGCCGCGTCGCGGGCTGTGTACAGTTCGCCGTTTAACAAAACCGCGTCGCCCGCCCGGAGCGACCGGGCAATTTCCGGGGACAGCGGAAGCTGGACTTTGATGCTCTTCATGAATCCTCCTAGTGCTCCGACACAGGCAATCCTTCGTTTTCGTGCGGATCTTTTCCGCCCTGCCGTGTCGCTTTCCGCTTGACGTAGCGCTGCTGCGCCTGCGCTCCGGCTTCTTGCCGGACGATAAAATCTCTCGCTCGAATTCCCAAGTCTTGACTGTGCCAGAACACCGCGATCGCGTGGGCGCAGCGCGCCGAGCAGCTTCGCCCGGTATAAAGTTGACTGCGGCTACAGGGTCGCGTGGGCGTGGCGCGCCGCGTGGCAGCAGACGTTGACGGCCACCGGCATGGACGCGATGTGGGTCGGATAGGTGGCGATGTTGACGCACAGCGCCGTCGTCCGCCCGCCGATCCCCGCCGGCCCCACGCCGGTCTTGTTGATTTCCTCAAGGATGCGCGCTTCGAGCGCCGCATACCTTGGATCGGGGTTGGGTTCGTCAAGCGGCCTCGCGGTCATGCGTTTGGCGAGGATCGCCGCCATTTCCATCGTACCGCCGATACCTACGCCGACGATCACCGGCGGACAGGGGTTTGGGCCGGCCTGTTCGACCGTTTCGGTCACGAAATGGATCACGCCCGCCTCGCCGTCCGCGGGCACCAGCATCTTCACCTTGGACATGTTCTCGCTGCCAAAGCCCTTGGGCGAGACAAGGATGTCTACTTTGTCACCTGGAACGATCCGCGTATGCAATACGGGCGGTGTGTTGTCCCCGGTATTTACCCGGTCATACAGCGGATCACGCACCACGCTCTTTCTCAGGTACCCTTCCGCGTACGCGCGCCGGACGCCGCCTGACACCGCTTCGTTCAAATCGCCCACGATGTGGACGTCTTGCCCCACATCCAGAAACACCACCGCCATGCCGGTATCCTGGCAGATCGCGACACGCTGGGTTCTGGCAATTTCGTAGTTTTCCAAAAGCTGTTTGATAACGTCCCGGCCTTCGGGGGACGGCTCCTCCCGAAGACAGCTTCGCATTCGTTCTTCGACGTCCGCCCCGATCACATAATTGGCCTCGATCAGAAGCTGACGGATGGCGTCCGAAATCGTTTGTGCCAAGATTGTTCGCATGCTGATTCCTCCGGAATTGTGCTAACACAAGCATAGCGCATTTATTCCCCGTTCACAACCCCCGCGCGCGTAAAAATCGCGCGCGCCGACGGGAAATTCTCCATGTAAAAAAGCACCTGCCTTTAAATGCTTGAATCTAAACACGCGCGTCTATATAATAACTACGTACGATCACGAACGGAGGACACCTCTTTGCCAAACAAGCCGAACGACGCCGCGCGGGAGCTTCTGCCGATCCTTCCGCTCCGGGCGCTGACCGCCTTCCCCAACATGCTTTTACGGCTGGACGTCGGGCGCGACAAGTCCATCGCCGCGCTCGAGGCCGCCGTGAATGCGGACTCCCGCGTGATCGCGGTGTCCCAGCGGGACGCCACGACCGATGACCCGCACCTGGAAGACATGTACGGGATGGGCACGGTGGTGGTCATCAAGCAGGTCGTGCGTATGCCCGACGACACGCGGCGCGTGCTGGTCGAGGGCGAGAGCCGCGCGTTGATCCTGGGCGTCCTGGAGCAGGGTGAGATGCTGATGGGCGAAGTCAAGCGGGTCGGCTCCATCAAAAAGCGCGGCGGCATCGAGCTGACCGCGCGCATCCGCGCGCTCAAGCAGGCGCTGAACGCCTACGCATCCGAGCGGGGTGACCTGTCCAGCGAGTTTTTGCAGGCCGCGCGGGGCGACGAGGATCCGGACACACTCTGCGACCTGATCGCCGCCAACCTGCCGCTCGATCAGGGTGACAAACAATTGCTGCTGGAAACGCGGGACGTAAGCAACCGTGTCTCCGGCCTTACGTCGATTTTGAGTCGCGAGCTTGAGCTTGCGAAGGTGGAGAAGCGCATCCAGGAGCGCGTTCGCGAAGGCCTCGACCAGCACCAGAAGGAGTATTACCTGCAGGAGCAGCTTCGCGCGATCCACGAAGAGCTGGGCGACGATGACGCGGAGGAGCGCAGCCAGTTTGAAAAGAAGCTGGCCGCGTCCAAAATGAACAAAGAGGCCCGCGACCGTGTGGAGCGGGAACTGAAGCGGCTGGAGCATATGGGCGAGGGTTCGCCGGAGTCCACCGTCAGCCGCAACTACATCGAAACCATGCTGGAGCTGCCGTGGGGCGTGATGACCGGAAAGCCGGTGCAGGTCGCGAAGGCGCGCCGCGTGCTGGAGGAAGACCACTACGCGCTGAAGAAGGTCAAGGAGCGCGTGCTGGAATACCTCGCGGTGCGCGCGCTGAAAGGTGACCTGAAGGGGCCGATCCTGTGCCTTGTGGGGCCTCCGGGCGTGGGCAAGACGTCCATCGCCCGCTGCGTCGCGAAGGCGCTGGATCGGAAATTCATCCGGCTGTCGCTCGGCGGCATGCGGGACGAGGCAGAGATCCGCGGCCACCGGCGCACCTACATCGGCGCGATGCCGGGGCGCATCATCTCGTCCATCCGCCAAGCGGGCGCGAGCGACCCGGTATTCCTCCTGGACGAGATCGATAAACTCGCGTCCGACTTCCGGGGCGATCCGGCTTCGGCGCTCCTTGAGGCGCTGGATCCGGAGCAGAACGCGCTGTTCAGCGACCACTACCTGGAAGCGCCGTTCGACCTTTCAAACGTACTGTTCATGGCGACGGCCAACACGCTGGACACGATCCCGGCGGCGCTTCTCGACCGCATGGAGGTCATCGATGTCGAGAGCTACACGCAGGAAGAAAAGCTGGAGATCGCGAAGCGCCACCTGTGGCCCAAGCAGCTCGCGGCCCATGGCCTTGAAAAGAGCCAGGTGAAGCTGACGCAAAAGGCGCTGGTGATGGTCATCGACGGCTATACCCGCGAAGCTGGCGTGCGCGGACTTGAGCGCGAACTGGCCGCGATCTGCCGCAAGGCCGCGATGCGCCGCATGGAAGTGGAAAAAACCGGGCAGATTGTGATCGGGCCGGAGACAGTCAAGGACTATCTGGGCGCGCCCAAGTTCCTGCGCATGGCCGTACTGAAAGCGCCGGAGACCGGCGTGGTCAACGCGCTGGCCTGGACGCCTTCCGGCGGCGAGACGATGCCGGTGGAGGCGGTCGCCGTGCCCGGCAACGGCTCGGTGGATCTGACCGGTCGCCTCGGCGACGTGATGAAGGAGTCCGCGCGAACCGCGCTCAGCTACATCCGCTCGAAGACCGACTCTCTCGGCATCGACACCGGCTTCTATAAGGATCACGATCTGCACATCCACGTTCCGGAAGGCGCGACGCCAAAGGACGGCCCGTCGGCGGGCGTGGCGCTGACCTGCGCGCTGGTCTCGGCGCTGACCGGGAAGCCCGCGCGGCAGGACGTGGCGATGACCGGCGAAGTCACGCTGCGCGGCAGGGTGCTGCCCATCGGCGGCGTGAAAGAGAAGCTGCTCGCCGCGCACCGGATGGGCATCGGCACGGTGCTTCTGCCGGAGGAAAACGCCCGCGACCTGACCGAACTGCCGGCGGACATTCTGAAGGCGCTGCATGTGGAACTGGTCAAAGACGTGGATCAGGCGATCAAATACGTAATCAAGGGGTAAAGCCATGCGATGATAATCCGCCGCGTGGGTTACCAGCGCGATGGGAAACCTGCGGGAGCCAGAGTTCTTCGAAGATTTCAGTCTGCCCCTGTCTTCAGGAACTGTTTCATCCACCAGCGTGCGCGCTGATGGATGAAACGCGTTCCCGGCGCGCATGTCGCCGGGAACAATTTTAAGGTTCGGGGTCTGTTGGCCTTTCAGAAACAGGAGGATATCATGCTGATCATCAGGCGCGCACGGTTTGTCACTTCATTGGACGGCCTGAAGCCATTCGAGGGGCAAGGTTTGCCGGAGATCGCGCTGGCGGGCAAGAGCAATGTTGGGAAATCCTCTTTAATCAACCGGCTGACCGGGAACGGGAAGCTGGCGCGCACGTCGTCCGAACCGGGGAAGACCCGGCTGATCAACCTCTACGAAATCAACGGCGCCTTAATGCTGTGCGACCTGCCCGGCTACGGCTTTGCGCGCGCGCCCATCGAGGAAAAGAAAAAGTGGGGCCGCATGATCGAGGGTTTCCTCGCCTTGAGCCCTAACCTGAAACACGTTTTGCAGTTGGTGGACATCCGCCACGAACCAACCGCAGACGACCAGACAATGGTCACGTACCTGCGCAGTTACGACATCCCGTTCAC
>CAZNPZ010000070.1:0-12081 GCA_964575255.1 uncultured Oscillospiraceae bacterium | reverse complement strand
CGACCAGCGTCCACTACGCGCCGGGCGAGGGCACGAGCCTGGGCGCGGCGATGACCGCGGGCGTGGGCATTGGCCTGTTCAAGGATTATGAGCAGGCGGCGGGCATCGTGCGCGCGCGCTCGCAGCACCAGGTCAACCCCGCATGGGCGGACAAGTATAAAAAGGTCTACGAGATTTACAGCGGCATCTACGAGCGGATGAAGCCGGTGTTTGACGGCATCGCGAGGGAATGGCCGTAATGCCGCGCGCTATCGACGACCCGCAGTTGTTCATCGAGCGCGTCCGCCCCGCCTACGACGAATTATTTCAGTGCGCGTACGCGCTGACCGGGAATCTTGAGCTGGCGGAGTACGTATTAAGAAGCGCGCTGCTCGAGGCATTCCTCCGGCGCGGCGAATGGCGCGAGCGGATGAGCTTTCACGAGGGCGTCGCCTACGCGCTCCGGGTGGTGGCGCTGACGGAACTCAGGCGCATCCGGGGCGTCGGCGGGTACGAAGTGGACTGGACGCTGCCCGGCGGCGCGAGCCTCACCCCGGACGAGGAAGCGCTCCTTATGCGGCTGACGCACGAGTCCGTCCGCACCCAGCGGCTGATGCTGCTCCTGTACGGCTGCGGAATGCGGCCCGCTCAGGCGGCGCAGGCGCTGTCGCTCAGCGTTCCGGGCGTCCGGGAGGCGCAGCGGCGGCTGCTTGCAAGGCTCCAGCGCGCGGCGCGCATGGGACGGCATGAGATGGAGAGCCGCCTGGAGTCGCTCAGCGAAAAACTGCTGAAAGCACCCTGTCCCGACGCGCCCGGCTGCGGCGCGCTGCTCCGCGCGTTTGAACGGGACGCCGTGGGGCAGTCCAGGCGGCGGGCTTCCACCGGGCATGTGGCGGGCATGGCGTTCCTGGTGACGGGCGCGGTTCTGTGCGCGATCCTGTTCTGGCTTTTGACGGTTCTTCTGGAACCGCGCACCGCCACGCAGCCCTCCGCGACCAAGCCCCCTCAGGCCGCGTCGGAACAGGCGTCGGACGCGGGGTGAAGACACAATACATCCACTGATCTTCACGCGCCGCGGGTTGACAAACCGCGCGTCGCACGCTATACTTGCCGAAACTTGAGAATCTGGAGGAAACGCCATGCTGGGTACGATTCGGGAAGGCCTGACCTTTGACGACGTATTGCTGGTACCGCGCAAAAGCAGCGTACTGCCCAAGGACGTCGATCTTTCGGTCTCGCTGTGCGAGGGGCTGAACCTCAACATTCCGCTTCTGTCCGCCGCGATGGACACCGTCACCGACGCTCGCCTCGCGATCGCGATCGCGCGGGAAGGCGGGCTGGGCGTCATCCACAAGAACATGTCCATCCAGGAGCAGGCGATGCAGGTGGACAAGGTCAAGCGCAGCGAGAACGGCGTCATCAACGATCCGTTCTTCCTGGAGCCGGACGCGCTGGTTTCGGACGCCTTGAAGCTGATGGAGCGCTACCACATCTCCGGCGTGCCGATTACGAAAAACGGCAAACTCGTGGGCATCCTGACCAACCGCGACCTGCGCTTCGTCACCGAGTACGACGTGCCGGTCACCACCTACATGACCAGCGAACACCTGATCACCGCGCCGGTGGGCACGACGCTGGAGGACGCGAAGAAAATTCTGGCACGGCACAAGGTTGAAAAACTGCCGCTGGTGGACGAAGCGTACAACCTGCGCGGGCTGATCACGATCAAGGACATCCAGAAGGCGGTCAAGTACCCCTCCTCCGCGAAAGACAAGGACGGGCGTCTTTTGTGCGCCGCCGCGGTGGGCGTCGCAAACGACACGATGGAGCGCGTCAAGGCGCTCTGGGACGCACACGTGGACGCCATCGCCGTGGACACCGCGCACGGCCATTCGGCGGGGGTTATCCAGATGGTCGGCCGCATCCGGGAACGCTACCCGTCCCTTCGGCTGATCGCGGGCAACGTGGCGACCGCCGAGGCGACGGTGGATCTCATCAATGCGGGCGCGGACGTGGTCAAGGTAGGCATCGGCCCAGGCTCCATCTGCACCACCCGCGTGGTCGCGGGCATCGGCGTGCCGCAGATCACCGCCATCGCGGACTGCGCGGAAGCCGCCGATAAGCTGGGCAAGGTAGTCATCGCCGACGGCGGCATCAAGTATTCCGGCGACGTGACCAAGGCAATCGCCGCGGGCGCGTCGGCGGTCATGATCGGAAGCCTGTTCGCCGGCACCGACGAAAGCCCCGGCGCGGTCGAGATCTACCAGGGCCGCTCCTTCAAGGTATACCGCGGCATGGGCTCGCTGGGCGCGATGGCCGAGGGCAGCAAGGACCGCTACTTTCAGGAGGACGCCAAGAAGCTGGTGCCGGAGGGTGTCGAAGGCCGCGTACCCTACAAGGGCGTGCTCAGCGAGACCGTATTCCAGCTGATGGGCGGGCTGCGCTCCGGCATGGGCTACTGCGGCACGAAGAACGTTCAGGAACTGCGCACACAGGCGGAGTTCATCCGCATCACCAACGCCGGGCTCATCGAGAGCCACCCGCACGACATCTCGATCACCAAGGAAGCGCCAAACTATTCCGTCGGACAGTAGGCATCAGGCGACAACCAAAAAAGGACGTATTCATGATCCAGAAAAAGGCCGGGCACAGGGCGTTCCTCCCTATCGCCATGCTGATCACCGCCGTCATGCTGCTCCTCACGCAGTCCATGACGGCGTTCGCCGCGCCGCGCGTTACCGTAAAGCTGCGCGCGTCGGCTACGCTTGGGCTGGTCGCGGGCTGGAATGACACGCTGGCGCTCGCCGCCACCGTCAAGGCGTCGGACGGCTCGACACCCTTCGTCGCCTGGGGGAGCAGCGCGCCGCTCGTCGCCTCGGTGGACTCGTTCGGAAAGCTGACCGCGCACAAAAAAGGCATCGCCGTCATCCGGGCGACCGCTGGCGGCGTCACCGCCCGCTGCGTGGTAACCGTCAAGAGCCTCCCGGTTCGCGCGCTGACGCTGAATCGCAAGCGTCTCACGCTGTACATCGGCCGCACAGGCTTTCAGCTCAAAGCGACGCCCACGCCTGTAAACGCCGACAACCCCGCCGTCACCTGGTCCAGCACCCGGTCGAACATCGCCTCCGTGGATCCGTCGACCGGGTTCGTCTCGCCGCAGAAAGCGGGCGTCGCGGTGATCCGCTGCCGCGCCTCAGACGGCACGCAGAAGAAGTCCTATTGCAGGGTGGTCGTAAAACCCGTGGTTCCGACCGGCCTCGCGTTAAGCCAAACATCCCTTGAAATCAACGTCGGCGCTTCAAAGACGATGACCGCGACGGTCTCGCCCGCCGACGCCACCGACCAAAGCGTCGTCTGGAGCAGCAGCAATCCTGCTGTCGCGTCCGTCGCGAAAGGCGTGGTGACCGCAAAGCGGTACGGCCGGGCGACCATCACCGCTAAGACCCGCTCCGGTTCCGTCCGCGCGCGCTGCACCGTGCGCGCGGGCTACTACACCACTGAATTCCGTGCGCTGATCGTCGGACAGGACACCTACGATTCCGGCGATCTGGAAGCGCCCGCGACCGACGTGCGCCTCGTCAACAGCATGCTGGCGAACTGCGACTTCGGCGGCAAGGGCGTGGACGTGACGCTGAAGGAAAACCTGTCCGCCGCGGCGCTGCGCGGCGCGCTGAACCAGATGGCCTCCTGGGGCGTGGACAGCGACGACGTGACCTACTTCTACTACTCCGGCCACGGCAGCGAGTACATCCCCGGCGCGCTGGTGGGTACGGATGGCGACGTGATTTCGGTCGACGAAGTTCGTCAGTATCTGGACAGGCTGCCTGGCACGGTGGTCGTGATCCTGGACAGCTGCTATTCCGGCTGGTTCATCCGCAAGAAGTCCGTAGGCGTTGCTACAGCGGCGACGGTGAACCCGGACGCGGTCAACGAGCGCGTCGTTTCGGCGTTCTCAAAGGGTGCGGCGGACGGCGTCACCGCCAAGACCTCGCTGGCCGGTTCTGAAACCGCCGCGGGCAGCTACAAAATCATCACCGCATGCTCCTCCACCGAGTTCTCCTACATCATCCCAAGCGCCGCGTACCAGGGCGCGTCGCTGTTCACCTACTACCTGGCGACCGGCGGCGGCGTCAATGCGAAAAACTGGGAGGCGGCGAGGCTGAACGCGGACGCCAACCATAACGACATCGTTACGCTGAACGAGTTGTACAAGTACACACGGCCCCGCGTGCTCAGCAATGCGTCATTGCTCCGGGCGGGATTCAAGCAATCGGTTCGAATCTGGCCAGAAGGCAGCTCCTTCCCCGTGCTGCAAAGGGCGCCTTGAGCGTTTACGAATTATCCCGCCCAGGATTGACAAAGACGCATGGGAATGCTATCATCAAATGAAACGCGATGATGGGAACAAGTAGGCGACAACCCCGTGCTTCAGAGAGCCTCCGGACGGTGCGAGGAGGCGCGCGGCCCTCGCCCAATACATCCCGGAGCGGAGCGGGCGAACCCTTCCCAAGCGGGCGGGCGGTAGTCCCCTACGGTCTGCGCCCGTGATCGCGCCCCAAGGCTGCCCGGCACAAATACGCGCGACTGGGCGGCGAACGGAAGTGGTACCGCGGAGTGCTCCGCCTTCCCCGCATGGGGCGGGCGGTTTGTTGTATGTGGGAGGGCATGATGAACTTCACCCAGGATATGCTGGCAGGCCAGATGCAGAACTTAAGCGGCAGCGCGATCCGAGAGATCTTCCACCTGCTTTCAAAGCCCGGCATGATCTCGTTTGCGGGCGGCAACCCCGCGATGAGCGCGCTGGAACCGGAAGTGATCTCGGAACTTGGTCAGAAAGCGCTCGAAAAGCACGGCTGGACGCTGCTCCAGTACGGCGCGACGGAGGGCTTCGCGCCGCTTCGCGAGAGCGTGACGGAATTTGTGAAGCGCGCGGGCGTGGCGGCAAAGCCGGAGACGGTACTGCCGACCCAGGGCTCGCAGCAGGCGCTGGATCTGCTTTGTAAAGCCCTGATCGATCCAGGCGACGCGGTGCTCGTGGAATCCCCGACGTTCCTCGGCGCGCTGCACACGCTGCGCACCTACCGCGCCGACCTGCACGCGCTCGAAACCGACGAGGACGGCGTGATCGTCGAGGCCGCGGAAGAGGCGATCAAGCGAACCCATCCCAAGCTGATGTACGTGATCCCCACGTTCCAGAACCCCACCGGCCGCACGCTGGCGCTGGATCGGAGAGAGAAACTCGCCGCCCTCGCGGCAAAATACGGCGTGCTGCTCGCCGAGGACGACCCCTACCGCGACGTGCGCTTTTCCGGGGCGCCGCTTCCGTCCATCAAGTCCTTCGACAAGGACGGCTGGGTCGTGTACCTCGGCAGCTTCTCCAAGGTCATCGCGCCAGGCCTGCGCGTGGGCTACGCGGTGGTCGACCAGGATGTGCTTTACAAGAAGATGATCATCGGCAAACAGGCGACGGACGTACACTCGCCGCTTCTCAGCCAGGCAATCGTGGACGGATACCTTCGCAGCGGGCGGATGGAAGATCACCTTTTGCGCATCTGCGCTGACTACAAGGCGCGGCTGGACGTGATGCTTTCGGGGCTTGACAAACTCCCGTCTTCCATCACCCACACGAGACCGGAGGGCGGCCTGTTCGTCTGGGCGGCGCTCCCGGAAGGAACCGACGCGCTCGCGATGCTGAAAAAAGCCGTGGACGCGAACGTCGCCTTCGTGCCCGGCACCCACTTCTATTTTGACGGCGGCCGCCTGAACACCATGCGCCTGAACTTCTCCAACGGGAAGTTCGAGGACGTGGCGGAGGGCATGGCGCGCCTGACCTCGGTCATCCTGGAAACACTGAACTGACGGAGGGTTATCCATGAAAACTGGTCTTGACATCCTGCGCGAGCGCGGGTTCGTCGCGCAGGTCACATTCGAGGACGAACTGGAGAAGCTGTTCCAGTCGGGCGAGATGATCACCTACTACACCGGCTTCGATCCGACCGCCGACAGCCTGCACATCGGCCACTACATCCCGATCATGGCGATGAGCCACCTGCAGAAGGCGGGCCACCGCCCGATCGCGCTGATGGGCGCGGGCACGGCGATGGTGGGCGACCCGTCCGGCAAAACCGACATGCGCAAGATGCTGACCGTGGAGGATATCGACAACAACGCGCTCGCCGTCAAAAAGCAGATGGCGCGCTTCCTAGATTTTACAAGTGACATCCCCAACCGGGCGATCATGGCCAACAACGCGGACTGGCTGCGCAATTTGAAGTACGTGGACTTCCTGCGCGACGTGGGCGCGCTGTTCTCGGTCAACCGCATGCTGACCGCCGAGTGCTACAAACAGCGCCTCGAAAAGGGTCTGACGTTCCTGGAATTCAACTACATGCTGATGCAGAGCTACGATTTTCTGGAGCTGTTCCACCGCTACGGCTGCCAGATGCAGACCGGCGGCGACGACCAGTGGAGCAACATCCTCTCCGGCGCGGACCTGATCCGCCGCAAGGAGGCGAAGCCCGCGTTTGCGCTGACGTTCAAGCTCCTCCTGACCCACGACGGCCGTAAGATGGGCAAGACCGAAAAAGGCGCGCTGTGGCTGGACCCGAACCGCACCAGCCCCTACGACTTCTACCAGTATTTCCGGAATGTCGACGATCAGGACGTGGAGAAGTGCCTGAAACTGCTCACATTCCTGCCGCTTCCTGAAATTGCGCAGCTTCTGTCCCCCGAAGGCCCCGGCATCAACGGCGCGAAGCGCGCGCTGGCGTTTGAGGTCACCAAGCTCATCCACGGCGAGGATGAGGCGCTGAAAGCGCGCGAAGCGGCCGAGGCGCTGTTCGGCGGTGGCGGGGATTCGGCGAACGTGCCCTCGACCACGATCACCCTCGACCAGTTCAACGAGGACACCCGCCTGGTCGCGCTGTGCGCGCTGACCGGCCTTACCAAGTCCAAGGGCGAGGCGCGAAAAGCGATCGAGGGCGGCGGGCTGTACATCGAGAACGAGAAGGTGACCGACCCCGACGCGCGGGCGACCGCGGAACAGCTTCAGGCGGGGCTGCTCCTTCGCCGCGGCAAGAAGAGCTACCACCGCGTGTTTCTCGCCAAATGACATCCCCTTACAAAACCTTGATGAAGCGCGGCGCTGACGAATTTGTCGTCAATAAGTCGCGCTTCATCGGCTATGGCGCGCCCGCCGCCACCGAGGAACAGGCGCTTGCCTTCCTCAATGAGATTCGGGCAAAACACCGCGAGGCCACCCACAACGTCTACGCCTACATTCTGGGCGCGAACATGGGCGTGATGCGCTACAGCGACGACGGCGAGCCGTCCGGCACCGCCGGGATGCCGGTTTTAGAAGTGCTTCGCGCGCGAAGCGTGACCGACTGCTGTGTCGTGGTCACCCGCTACTTCGGCGGGGTACTGCTGGGTGCGGGCGGCCTCGTGCGCGCGTATGCGCAAGGCGCGGCCATGGCCGTCGACGCGTGCGGCGTCGGCACGATGTACCCGACCGCCCGCTACGTTCTGGACATCGACTATCCGCTCTTGGGTCGCGTCGAATACCACCTGAAGAGCCAGCCGGTGATCGTCGAGGACAAGGCGTTCACCGACGTGGTGACATTGACGCTCGTCGTCAGGTGTCAGGACGAGCAGGCGTTTCTCGCCAACCTGACCGCCGCGACCGACGGCCGCGCGCAGCCGATCCGCTTTGAGGAGGAGTACCGGGCATGGGAACCATAAATCCCTCCCCCACCCCGCTTGAAACCGGCCTGACCCCTGCGCAAGTGGAAGAGCGCGTTCACCAGGGCCTGGTCAACCACGAAAGCGCGAGGGTCGGCAAGACCACCGGGCGCATCCTGCGTGAGAACCTTCTGACGCTGTTCAACCTCTTGAACCTTGCGCTCGCGATCGCGGTGCTCATGGTGGGTTCACTCCGAAACGCGCTGTTCATGGGCGTGGTGTTTTCCAACGCGATCATCGGCACGTTCCAGGAGATTCGCGCGCGCCGGACGGTGGAAAAGCTGAAGCTGGTGGTCGCGCCGGAGGCGAAGGTACTGCGCGATGGGCGCTGGGCGAGCATCCCGCTCTCCGAAATCGTACTGGACGACCTGATCCTGTTTGAGACCGGCAATCAGGTTCCGGTGGACGCCTCCGTCCGGGACGGCTTCGTCGAGATGGACGAGTCGCTTCTGACCGGCGAGAGCCTGCCGGTCAAAAAGAACAAAGAGGAACTTCTGCTGTCCGGCAGCTTCGTGGTGTCCGGCAAGTGCGTCGCGCAGGTTACGCGCGTCGGGGACAGCACCTACGCGGCGACGCTCGCGCGAGAGGCCAAAAAGATCGCGCCGCCGAACTCCGAACTGATGCGCGCGCTGAACGCGCTGATCCGGGGCCTGAGCGTCGTGATCGTGCCGCTGGGACTGATCCTGTTCATCCAGCAATATTACTTCAAAAGCGAGCCGATTCAGGACAGCGTGGTCTCAACCGTCGCCGCGATGATCGGCATGATCCCGGAAGGGCTGGTGCTCTTAACCAGCGTCGCGCTGGCGGTGGGCGTGGTGCGGCTTGCCAGGCGCAAGACGCTGGTGCAGTCGCTGTACTCAATGGAAGACCTCGCGCGGGTGGACATATTGTGTCTGGACAAGACCGGCACGATCACCTCCGGCAATCTCGCCTTTGAGCGCGTCGAGATGCTGTGCGGGGATGAAGCGGCGTGCGCGCGCCTGCTGGGCGCGATGCTCGGCGCCGTGAACGGCTCGGACGCGACGGCGCGGGCGCTCGTGCCGCGCTTCCCCGCGATTCCGGGCGCGAAGGTTGGCCGCGTCGTCCCGTTTTCCTCCGCGCGCAAATGGTCGGGCGCGGAGATCGACGGGTGCGCGGTGGTGCTGGGCGCGCCGCAGTTTGTTCTTCCGAACGCAGACGAGGCGTTTACGCGCAGGGTTTCGGAATGCGCCTCCGGCGCGCTGCGGGTGCTGGTGGTCGCGAAATCCTCAGATCCCCTGCCGGAGGATCGTCTGCCGGAAGGGCTTACCCCGCTGGCGCTGGTGCTTCTGACCGACGAGATCCGCCCAGAAGCGCCGGAAACGCTGAAATTTTTCGAGCGCGAGGGCGTGACAATCAAGGTGATCTCCGGCGACGACGCCTTGACCGTGTCCGCGATCGCGAAGCGCGCGGGCGTCAAAAACGCCGAACAATTCGTGGACGCGGCGACGCTCAAGAACGAAGCCGCCGTCCGGGAAGCCGCAACCCGCTACACGGTGTTCGGGCGGGTCACGCCTGAGCAGAAGAAGCTGCTGGTGCGCGCCCTGAAGGACGCGGGCCACACCGTCGCGATGACCGGCGACGGCGTCAACGACATCCCGGCGCTGAAGGAGGCGGACTGCTCGGTCGCGATGGCGTCGGGCAGCGACGCGGCCAGGCAGGTGGCGAGCCTCGTGCTCCTTGACTGCAACTTCGCGTCGATGCCGGAGGTCGTGATGGAGGGCCGCCGCGTGATCAACAACATCCGCCGCTCGGCCTCGCTGTTTTTGACCAAGACGGTGTTTTCGTTCCTGCTGAGCGTGCTGTCCCTGATCACCGGCGCGGGCTATCCGTTCGTGCCGATCCAACTGACGCTGTTCTCGACGGTGGCGGTGGGCATGCCGTCGTTCCTGCTGGCGCTTGAGCCCAACCGCGCGCGCGTCCAGGGCCGGTTCATGCCCTATGTGCTCAGTAAGGCGCTGCCGGGCGGCCTGACGATCGCGCTGGGCGCATGGGTGCTGAACGCGCTGGGCGCGGCGCGTGGGTTTACAGGCGCGCAGACCGGCACGATGGCCACGTTCTTCCTGGTCGCGGTGGGGCTGATGGTGCTGCTCGCCTCCTGCTGGCCGCTGAACCTCCGGCGCGCGGCGGTGTTCCTGTCCGCGACCGCCGTGCTCGCGGCCGCGATCCTCGGTTTCCCTGGGTTTTTCGAGCTGACGGCGCTCTCTCCCGCCGCGGTTCGCCTCCTGGCCCTCGCGTCTGGCGCGGCGCTACCGGTTTTCTTCGGCCTGAACGCCCTGTTCTCCTGGTTATTTGAGAGGATTTTGTCGCCCAAAGGGTTGCATCCGTAATCATCCGGGTGTATACTAACCGTTAAACGTTTGGAATGGAGGGGCTACATCATGGAAATCCGCTTCGTGCCTGCCGAGACGCTCAAAGCCAAACCCGCCGACGAAACCAAACTGGGCTTTGGCAGGATTTTCACCGACTACATGTTCGAAATGGACTACTCGGTGGAGGAAGGATGGCACGACCCGCGCGTAACCCCCTTCCACAATTTTGACCTGTCCCCGGCGGCGATGGTGTTGCATTACAGCCAGACCATCTTCGAAGGCCTCAAGATGTACCGCACCAGGGACGGCTTCCAGCTGTTCCGCCCGCGCGACAACTTCAGGCGCATGAACGTCTCCGCCGAGCGCATGGCGATCCCCGCTTTTGACGTGGAGACCGCGATGGCGGGTCTTCTGAAACTTCTGGAAGCCGACAAGGAGTGGACGCCGTCCGCGCCCGGTACCTCGCTCTACATCCGCCCGACGATCATCGCCACCGACCCGTTCGTGGGCGTGCGCAGCGGATACAGCTACAAGTTCTTCATCATCCTGTCGCCGGTGGGCGCGTATTACGCGAGCGGCCTCGCCCCGGTGGGCATCTACGTGGAAGACAAATACGTGCGCGCCGTGCGCGGCGGCGTCGGCTTCGCCAAGACCGGCGGCAACTATGCGTCCTCGCTCAAGGCGGGCGACGTGGCCAAGGCAAAGGGCTACGCGCAGGTGCTTTGGCTGGACGGCATCGAGCAGAAGTACGTCGAGGAAGTCGGCTCGATGAACATGATGTTCGTCATCGGCGGCAAGGTTGTCACGCCAATGCTGAACGGCTCCATCCTTTCGGGCATCACGAGAGACTCCGTCCTGACCCTCGCGAAGGACGCCGGGCTCTACGTGGAGGAGCGCAAGGTCTCCATCGAAGAGGTGGTCGAGGGCGCGAAGTCCGGCCTCGTAACCGAGGCGTTCGGCACCGGCACCGCGGCGGTGGTCTCGCCGGTTGGCACGATGTGCTACGGCAGCGAATGCGTCACCTTCGGCGACGGCAATATTGGAAAACTCACCCAGCAGTTCTACGACACGCTGACCGGCATCCAGTACGGCAGGATCCCCGATCCGCACAACTGGATTGTCAAACTGTGAGGCGGATTACGGTAGCGGAAGGCGTGCGGGCGATGTCGCTCGCACGCTATCTTTCGCGCGCGTTTCCGCTGCTCCCCGGTCACATCCTCCGGAACGCGCTCAAACGACGCGACGTTCGTGTCAATGGCGCGCGCGCAGGCGAGGGCGCGGCGGTGGAAGCCGGGGACGAACTCATGATCTACATCGACGAGCGCTTCCTGACCGCGCCGGCGCATGTGCTCTACGACGATGGCCATATCCTCGCGCTGAACAAGCCGCAGGGATTGCCGGTGGATGCGGACGAGGACGGCATCGGCGAGGACACGCTGCTTCACCGCGCGCGGGCGCTCCACCCCGAAGCTGCGCTCTGCCACCGGCTGGACGCGGGCACCGGCGGTGTGATACTGCTGGCGCTGACCGGGGACGCCTATTCGGAGATCACCGGATACTTCAAGGATCACCTGATTGAGAAAACCTACCGCTGCCTGGTCTCGGGACGCCCGAAGAAACCGGAGGGGACGCTTGTCCATTACCTCCAAAAAGACGCCGCCGCCGCCCGCGTGCGCGAGACGGGCGAAAACCGCCCCGGCGCGCTGCGCGCGGAACTTGGCTACCGCGTCATTGAAACCCGCGGAGAAACCACGCTCGTAGAGATCGACCTGGGCACAGGCCGCACCCACCAGATCCGCGCGCAGATGGCGCTGATCGGCTGCCCCATCGTCGGCGACGACAAGTACGGAGACCGAGCCGTCAACAAGCGCCTCCATGCCGCCTTCCCCGCCCTCTGGTGCGTCCGCCTCCGCCTGCCCGATGGCAGATACTTTGAATCTCCGTCTGATTTTCGATAGAGTCGCCCACACTCTATAGGGGTCTGTTGAAAAAGGCAGCGAAACTGGGCTAATGTGGTATAATGGAGGCAAGA
>CAZNPZ010000069.1:0-12192 GCA_964575255.1 uncultured Oscillospiraceae bacterium | reverse complement strand
TACTGAATCGGGGTTTCGCTGGTTTGCTGCGATTGGATACCACTGGAAGAGCAGCGTGAAATTTCCGGGAAACATTTTTACCAGCATAGCCTTTGCGCCGCGCGGAGAATTTATGCCGGGATGCTTTGAAGGAGGTTCAAACGAATGGGTGCATGGAAGAAACGAGCTGCAAAGCGTTGCTTTGGATGGGTTCTGTCACTGATGGTTCTCGCAGCGGCATTTTCACCGCAGGCGCAGAAGCTCTCATCGCTGCCGGACGTGATTCTTCTGACGAAGGGAGAATCCACCTGGATCGACCTGGCCGGACCGGTCGATCTTTCCATTGAGGCGGGCGACGCGCAGGTGCTTTCTTCAACCGATGAACGACTGGCACAGGCAAACGGCGATCGCTACACGTTGACTGCGGAAGAAGAGGGTAGCGCGAACCTGGTTGTCCGCTTTCTGGGCATGCCGGTCAAGCGTATGAACGTCAGCGTGCAACCGACAAGGTTGGTCGTCCCCGGCGGACAGGCCATCGGCGTCGCGCTGGAGATGGTTGGCGTGCTGGTCGTGGGCGCGTCCGACGTGGGTCATTCGGTCAGCCCGGCAAGGAAAGCAGGGATCCGGGCGGGCGATAGGATCCTGGCGGTGAACGGAACGGACATCAAAAGCGCCGAGCACCTCTCGCAGATGATTAAAAAAGGCGGACAGGCGGATCTGACGGTGCTGCGCGGGAACGACAGCCTGAACGTGCCGGTTGTTCCGATCAAAGACACCGAGGACGGCGCGTACAGGCTGGGAATCTGGGTGCGGGACAGTACGGCAGGCGTTGGGACGTTGTCGTTTTATGATCCACAGACGGGCATGTATGGTGCGTTGGGCCACGCGATCACTGACGTGGACACCGGCACCGCGCTCTCGGTGGGAGAGGGCGAAATCTACGAAAGCCGCGTTGTGGACATCTTGAAGTCCTCCGACGGGAAGCCGGGCGAGCTGATGGGTGATTTCATGAATGACGCGAAGAAGCTCGGTTCGCTGACAAAGAACACGCCGCGCGGCATCTATGGCAAGCTCAACCGGCCGCTAAGCAATGCCCTGTATCCGGAGGGTCTGCCGGTCGCGTCCAGAAATGAACTGGTCACCGGCCCCGCGACGCTTCTGACCACGCTGGATGACCAAGGTGTCAAACCCTATGAATGCGAAATCACAAAGCTGTTCACGCAGAACGAACCGGGACAGCGCAGCATGGTCATAAAAATCACCGATGAGGAACTTCTGAAAAAGACCGGCGGCATAGTCCAGGGGATGAGCGGTTCCCCGATTATCCAGAACGGAAAACTGGCGGGCGTCGTCACCCATGTCTACATTGATGACACGTTGCTCGGTTACGCGGTTTATGCCGAATGGATGCTGAAAGAATGTGAATAATGCGTGTACTTCACAAGATAGAGAGGATTTTGCTTGAACGGCGGCGAATAACACTTGTGGAAGTGAATGCCAATGCCAATGAAGGACGCTCCGCGGCGCGCCGTGCTGGCGCTCTCCGACAAACCGTCCGCACCGCCGCTCATCGACGCGATGCAGGCGGCTGGGTTTTCCATCGAAGGCATGAGCTGGAACGGGCCGGACGCCGTCCAGATGGTGGCGCAAACCATGCCCGACTTTTTACTGATCGACCTCGTGCTGCCCCAATGGGACGCGTTGGAGACCATGCGGCGGATTGGGTTGACGCCGCTTTTCACGATGCCGTTTGTCGTCGCGCTGACTCCGGCGGATATGGGCGCGTTTGAGCGCTTTGCGATTCGGATGGGCGCGTGTGGCGTCCTTCGTAAACCGGTGGACGCCGCTAAACTCAGTAGCCTCGCAAGCGGTCTGACGGTTTTGAACCGGCTGCCGCGCACCGGCCTCTCGGAGGACCAAATATTGGCCTGCCTGTGGTCGCTCGGCTTTTCCGCCAAGCTTCCGGGCACGATGTATCTGGCGAACGCCGCGATGCTGATGGCGCTGGATGTCAAACTGATGCAGTCGCTGACGGGCGAGCTTTACCCGATGGTTGCGGCGCGATACCGGGTCAGCCCGCTCAACGTGGAACACGCAATGCGAAGGGCGATCGAGTCCGCTTGGTCCGGGAGCGCGATGGACAGGCAGCACGAGCTGTTTGGGAATACGATTGATGCGCGGCGCGGAAAGCCCACCGCCGGTGAAATGATCGGCCGGCTGGCCGAGCTCGCGAGGGTAAAGGAGCTGTAACAATGAGGATCAAGAGGGTTGCGTTTATCATCATTGACGGCCTTGGGATCGGCGGCGCGACGGACGCCGCGGCCTACGGAGATGCAGGCGCAAATACGCTGAAATCCGTCGTGGAAAAGGGAAAGCCCGATATTCCAAACCTGACCGATCTGGGGCTTTTGAATGCGGCGGGGCTTCCCGGCGCGATCGAAGACCCGCTGGGTTGCTTTGGCGCAATGGCGGAAAAAGCGGCGGGGAAGGACACCACCAGCGGACACTGGGAACTTTCGGGGCTGACGCTGAAAACACCGTTCCCGACGTTCCCGCATGGCTTTCCCGCCGAGCTCATCGAGCAGTTCGAGCACGAGATCGGCATGAAGGTGCTGGGCAACAAAGTAGCGTCGGGTACCGAGATCATCGAGGAACTGGGCAGCGAACACCTGCGCACCGGGAACCCGATCATCTATACCTCGGCGGACAGCGTATTTCAGATTGCCGCACACGAGGCCATCATTCCGCCGACAGAACTTTGGCACATTTGCCGCATCGCGCGGAAGATCCTGACCGGCCCCTGGGCGATGGGCCGCGTGATCGCGCGGCCGTTCATCGGGAACCCCGGCGCGTTTACGCGCACCGGCAACCGAAGGGATTTCTCCATCGACCCGCTGGGAAAGACCATGCTGGACGTGATCAAGGACGCGGGGCGAGACGTGATCGGCATCGGTAAAATTGAGGACATCTTCAACCACCGCGGCCTGACCTATTCCAACCATACCGCTGGCAACCCGGCGTGCATTGAAGCGGTGATTGATACCCTGAAAAAGGACACCTGGAAGGGCCTGATGTTCGTCAACCTCGTGGATACTGATTCGATGTACGGGCACCGAAACGACATTCCTGGTTTCGCCTGGGCGTTGGAGGCGTTCGATCAGGCGCTGCCGGAAATCATGCGGCTGATGGGCGAGGATACGCTGCTCATGATTTCCGCCGATCACGGCGTTGATCCTGGGTATCCCGGCACCGATCACACCCGCGAACATGTGCCGGTTCTGTGCTGGAGCCTGTCGGCGCTGGAGGGTGTAAACTTGGGGCTGCGCAAAAGTTTCGCGGACGCTTCCGCCACCATCCTGGACGCGCTGGGCATCAAAAACCCGCTGGACGGCGTCTCGTTCTGGCCGGACATCAGGGCATAGGAGGGATCCCATGACCGAGTACAATCAGAAAATCCAGGCCGCGGCCGATTTTATCCGTTCGAGGATTGACATCGCTCCGAAACTCGGCCTTGTGCTGGGTTCCGGCTGGAACATGATCGCAAAGGACATCGAGTCTCCTGTTCGCATCTCCTACGCCGACGTGCCGGGGATGGTTGCCTCGACGGTACCGGGTCACGCGGGCGAATGGGTATTCGGGCGCACCGGCGGGCGCGAAGTGTGCATCATGTCGGGTCGCATCCATTATTACGAAGGGCATTCCCTGAAGGACGTAACGCTGCCCATCCGCGTGATGAAAGCGCTGGGCATCGAAAAAGTTGTGCTCACCAATGCGGCGGGCGCGGTCAACAAGGGCTTTCAGCCGGGCGACATGATGCTGGTCACAGACCACATCAATCTGACCGCGAACAACCCGCTGATCGGCCGCAACGACGACGATCTTGGGACGCGTTTTCCGGACATGAGCAGAGCCTACGACCCGGAGATGCAAGCAGTCGCGCGCTCGATCGCCGCGGAACAGAACCTGACGCTCCGCGAGGGCGTATACATGTGGCTGACCGGGCCGACTTTTGAGACGCCCGCGGAGATTCGCATGGCGCGCGCGTTGGGCGCAGACGCGGTGGGTATGTCCACCGTGCCGGAGGTCATCGTCGCGCGGCATGGCGGTATGCGGGTATTGGCGCTGTCCTGTATGACCAACATGGCCGCAGGTGTTCTGGATCAGCCGCTGTCCCACCAGGAAGTCCTGGAAACAATGAACCGCGTCCAAATGCCCTATCGGTCTTTCATCGCGCGGCTGATCGAGCTTCTTTCATAGAAGGACAACATAAAAGCACCTTCCGGCGGATACGCTACGATATGGAATTATCGCCGGGGGGTGTTTTCATGTTCCGGAAAATCATGGCGTGCGTGCTCACACTGTGCCTCGCGCCGCTGATCGCACGAGCCGAGCCATTGGAGACCAATGTGCCCATCGACATCGACTGCAAGGCTGCGCTGCTCATGGAACCCATGAGCGGTCAGGTAATCTTCGAATGGAACGCGGACGATCCGCTGCCGGTGGCCAGCGTCACCAAGGTGATGACGATCCTGCTTGTCTGCGAGGCGGCGGAGGACGGACGCGCGAACCTGGACGACATGGTGACGGTCTCGCCAGCAGCCGAAGGGATGGGCGGTTCGCAGGTGCTGCTGGATCAGGGCGAACAGCAGAGCGTCTCCACGCTGCTCAAGTGCGTCATCGTCGCCAGCGGCAACGACGCTTCCGTCGCGCTGGCAGAATATCTGTACGGTTCCGAACAATTGTTCGTACAGAAGATGAACGAGCGGGCGCGCGCCTTGGGCGCTGAGAACACGAATTTTGTGAATTGCACGGGACTTCCCGCCGAGGGGCAGCACACGACAGCCCGCGACATCGCGTGTATGTCCTCGGAACTGATCAGGCACGCAACCTACTTCAAGTACAGCAAGATCTGGCTGGACGAACTGGATCACGGCGACGGTCGCGTGACCCAACTGACCAATACCAACCGCCTCATCCGGCTGTATGATGGCTGCGACGGGATCAAGACCGGCTCCACGGATGAAGCGGGTTATTGCATGAGCGCCTCCGCGACGAGGGGCGGCATGCGGCTCGTTGCGGTCATCCTCGGCGCGAAGGACGCGAAATCCCGCTATGACATCGCGAGCCGCATGCTGGATCACGGGTTCGCGAATTACCGAACCTATCCGGTTGCCCAGAAGGGCGCGAGGGTTCGAGGCGAGCTTCCGGTAGTGTCCGGGGAGAAGAGCGGGGTCAAGCTCGCGCTGGACGAAAACTTCACGCTGCTGATCGAGAAAGGGGACGAGGGTGGAATCTCGCTGAGCCCGAAGCTGCCCGGAAGTGTGCGCGCGCCTGTCAGGGCGGGTACGCGCGTCGGCAGCGTCGATGTGATCAAGGATGGCCGCGTCGTCGGACAGGTGGCGGTAGCGGCCGCGGAATCGGTAGCCGCGCAGAGTTACTGGGATGTCGCGCGCAGGGTTCTTGCAAACTGGCGTTTCAAAATTGCATAATTGCCCTTGCGCGACGGCGATTTTCTGAGTACAATAGAATGCGTCCCTGAATGGGAACGCATGGGAGGGAGCATGCCGAAGGTAGCGCTTTCGGAGGATTTTCAACCGGGCGAGCATGTGCTGTGCGCGGTATCCGGCGGCGCGGATTCGGTGGCGCTCCTTTTATTGCTCAAGGAAAAAGCGGATCGGGGCGAGATCCGGCTGACGGTCGCGCACTTCGATCACCGGATCAGATCCGGTTCAGCCGATGACGCGCGATTTGTACGGGAACTGTGCAAAAGGCTGGCGGTTCCGCTGCTGGAAGGGTCGGAGGACGTTCCGAAGCTTGCGCGTGTCAGGCGCATCGGCCTTGAGACCGCGGCGCGGGACGCGCGCCGTGCGTTTCTGGAGGACGCCAGGCGAAAAGCCGGAGCGGACGTGATCGCAACCGCCCACCATTTGGACGATCAGGCGGAAACGGTTCTCATGCACCTTTTTCGAGGCACGGGAACGAAAGGCGCGGCGGGCATCCGACCGCGCGCGGGAGTTTGGGTTCACCCACTGCTGCACACACTCAAAACAGACCTTATTCTGTTTTTGAAAGAGCGTTCGCAGGAATGGCGCACCGACGAGACCAACGCGATCCTGGACACGCCCAGAAACAGACTGAGGTCTGTCGTCCTGCCGGAGATCAAGACAATATATCCGGGCGCGGAAGCCGCGATCAGCCGGTTCGCGGAAATTTCCGCGGAGGAATCGGATTTCTTGGACCGGATGGCCGATGATTTCCTGAAAGAAAACGGCACGCAAATTGATTTGGGACTATACGCATTGAAGGTGATTCCCGCGCATCGGGCGCTTGTGCGACGCGCGCTCAGGCGTTATCTACCGGAATCAGACCACAGTATTATTACAAGGCTTGCTGACTTATATTTCTCGCCGCAGGGAATTGTCAAAGCTTCGGGTGTGAATGCGGAGCGTTCGGGCGGGCGGCTGTACCTGACGGATGAACGCGTGAACCCAGATTGGCTGCTCGGAACCATCCATACAGCACCCGCCGAAAACAGACCGGAGTATTCTAATGGATTTCGACAGGTACTGGATCGGCGTTCGGTGGAAAACGCCGTCCTTCGCACAAGAATGCAGGGCGACCGCATCAGCCCGCTGGGCACAAACGGCAGTAAAAGCCTGTCCGACTACCTGACGGATCGCAAGATCGACAGGCCGCTGAGAGACCGGCTTCCGCTGCTCGCGGACGGCCATGAAATTCTGTGGGTGATCGGCGTTGGCATTTCAAACCACGCTGCGCTCCGCAATGATTCCGAGGCGCTGGAATTGACCTACATACCAAAGCAAGACGGAGGGACTCCCCATGATGCATGATCTCAAGGAAATTTTGTACGACGAAGCGCAGATCCGCGAATGCGTCGCGAGGCTTGGCAGAGAGATTTCCCGCGATTACGCGGGCAAGGATCTGTTGATGGTCGGCATATTAAAAGGCGCGGTCGTGTTTTTTTCCGACCTGATCCGCGCGATCGACATTCCACTCTCTATGGATTTTATGGCGATTTCCAGCTATGGCAGCGCGACCCGCTCCACCGGCGTCGTCCGGATCATGAAGGATCTGGACAAACCCATCGACGGGCGGCATGTGATTCTGGTCGAGGATATCATTGACAGCGGCATGTCGCTGGCGTTTCTCAAACAAACGCTGTTCGCGCGAGGCGCGGCATCCATGAAGGTGTGCGTGCTTCTGGACAAACCGGAGCGCCGCCGCACCCATGTGGACGTGGATTACCGTGGGTTTGTGATTCCGGATGATTTCGTCGTAGGGTATGGACTGGATTACGCGGAATTGTACCGAAATCTGCCGGTCATCGGCGTGCTGAAGCCTGAAATTTACACAAAAGACTAACGCTGGCGTTTGAATTCGAATGCCTCTGCTGATATAATACACATAGACTGCGCGCTTCGGAAAGCGAGGGGTTTCTTACTTTGAATCAAAACAAATTCATGCGGTATCTCCAGGGCCCGCTGATGTACCTTGTGTTGCTGGCCATCATTTTGTTGCTTGTCAACATGTTCGGTTCCGGAACCAGGGACTCTGTGACCCGGATGGATTATTCCGATTTTCTGAAATTGATCGAGAAAGATGGCGTTTCTCAGATCAAGTTAATGGACAATCATGTCCTCATCGCATTAAGTAAAGACAGCCAGATACCTGTAACGGAGTTTCCGAACCGATATGACATCATGACGGTGATCAATTCCGCGGATCGTTTTTGGGACGATGTGGACGCCATTTACGCCAAACGGTTGGGCATTTCCGCCAACGATACCGGCACGATTGATTATACATTCAACGTCTCGAACGCCGAGCCTGCGACCACGCCCTGGTGGATGGACTGGGTTCCGCTCCTGGTCACGATGGGCCTGTTCGGCGTCTTCTGGTACTTCATGATGCGCCAGCAGACCGGCGCGGGCAAGGGCGGCGTGATGAGTTTCGGCAAGAGCCGCGCGCGCCTGACCGACCCCAGCAAGAACAAGGTCACATTTGACGACGTCGCGGGTGCAGATGAAGAGAAGGAAGAACTGCGCGAGATTGTCGATTTCCTGAAGGATCCCAAGCGTTTTACCGACGTGGGCGCGCGCATCCCCAAGGGTGTGCTGCTGGTGGGCCCTCCGGGTACCGGCAAGACGCTTTTGGCCAGGGCCGTGTCCGGCGAGGCGGGCGTTCCGTTCTTCACCATTTCCGGTTCCGATTTCGTGGAGATGTTCGTCGGCGTCGGCGCGAGCCGCGTCCGCGACCTGTTTGATCAGGCCAAGAAGGCCGCGCCCGCGATCGTGTTCATCGATGAGATCGACGCGGTGGGCCGCCAACGTGGCGCGGGTCTCGGCGGCGGGCACGACGAACGCGAGCAGACGCTGAACCAGCTCCTGGTTGAAATGGACGGCTTCTCACACAACGAGGGCGTCATCGTGATGGCGGCCACCAACCGCGCGGACATCCTGGATCCGGCGCTACTTAGACCCGGCCGTTTTGACCGGCAGGTGACGGTCAACTACCCGGACGTCAAAGGCCGCGAGGAAATCCTGAAGATTCACGCGCGCGGCAAACCGCTTGACCCAAGCGTCAATCTGGACGTGCTTGCGCGCCGAACACCCTACTTCACCGGGGCCGACCTTGAAAACGTGATGAACGAGGGTGCGATTTTGACCGCGCGCGCGGGCAAGCGCACGATCACGATGGACACTTTGGAAGAAGCCATCACGAAGGTCAGCGCAGGCCCGGAAAAGAAGAGCCACAAGGTCACCGAAGACGATAAACGACTGGTCGCCTACCACGAAGCAGGTCACGCGATCGTCATGCACCACATCCCGGAGTGCGACAAGGTGCACGAGATCTCGATCATCCCGCGCGGCCGCGGCGCGGGCGGGTATACGATGTACCTGCCGGATAAAGAGGTCAACTACATCTCCAGCGCGCGCCTGCAGGCACAGATGAGCGGCATGATGGGCGGCCACTGCGCGGAGCGGCTGGTGTTGGGCGACGTCTCCACCGGTTCCACCAGCGACCTCAAGCGCGCCACCCAGATCGCGCGTAGCATGGTCACCGAATACGGCATGAGCGATAAGCTCGGCCCGATCTTCCTGGGCGGCGAGCATGAGGTGTTCCTGGGTCGAGACTTCTCTCAGACTCGCTCCACTTTCTCGGAGGACGTCAATGCGCAGATCGACAGCGAAGTCAGGCGCCTATTGGATTCCAGCTATGAACGCGCGCTGATCATCCTGAAGGCGCACCGCGATAAACTGGACAGCCTGGCCGCGATGTTGATCCAGAAGGAAAAACTGGATCGCGAGGAATTCCTGAAGATCGCCGGGCCCGGCGCGCAGCCGGAAGACGCATCCGGCGCGACGGACATCGCGCCAGGCGCAGCGCCCGCCTTTTAAAGTTGAAAGCCACAAAGCGATTTGCGGCTTTCTATAGCCGGTACGGGCCGACGCAGTTGCTACGCCCATACCGGCTCAATTTGTCCGAAAATGCAACGGGCAGTCACGAATTTACGTCATAAACCATGCAAGCCTGCCAAATCTATGGTATACTTGTACACATCTTAAGAAAGGGCGCCTGCTGATGACGCAAAGCGAAAGGAGACGAATCGTCCGGAAGCGCCGAACTGCCATGCGGGGCATCGTCAGCCTTGCCGTCATGGCGCTGATCGTCGCAGCCGTCGTGTTTGTCATTATCACCATCATTCGTCTGACCACAGCGCCCAGCGGCTTCCTGAAAGGCGTATACGTCAATGGCATTTCGCTGGGTGGCTATTCCTACGAAGAAGGATACAAAAAAGTCAGCGACATGGCTGACCAGCGCCTGAATCAGAACGCCATTACGCTCCGCTATCAGGACAAAACCTGGACGCTGACGCCGTCGATGCTGGGCGCGACGATGGACTATAAGACGCAACTTGCGCTCGCGTGGAATTTTGGCCACACGGGGAATTTCTTTCAGAAGCGTTCACAGCAGGACTACCTCAGGGATCACACCGTCGCGTTCAACAGCGACCTTACGTATGACGAGGCGCTGCTGGATCAGTTCGTGTCATCCATTAAGAGCGAGATCGATATAGCGCCGGTGGACGCGACGGTCATCGTAGACGTCGGCGAACAGCTGACGGTCACCCAGTCCAGGGACGGGCAGGCGCTGGATGGCGACGCGCTGAAGGACGCGTTGAAAAAGGTAATCGTGGAGGGCTCCGCGCCGCAGATCCAGTTGGTCGCCCAGTTGGTCAAGCCGGCCATCACATCCGATGAACTGAAGAACGGCACGCAGCTGATCGCAACCTGCAGTACGTCCACCAAGTCGTCCACTCGGAATCGAACCAGCAACATCCACCGCGCGCTGAAAAAGTTCGATGGATTCGCGGTGCATCCGGGAGAAACCATATCCTTTAACAAGGTGGTCGGCAGGCGCACGGTTGAGAACGGCTTCAAGGAAGCGCCGGAGTTTGCAGGAACGACCGTGCAGCAGGGCATCGGCGGCGGCGTCTGCCAGGCTTCGACGACGCTGTATAACGCGGTGCTGCGCGCCGGTATGACGGTCGAGACGCGCTATCAACATACCATGACGGTCAAATACATCTATCCGAGCCTGGATGCGACCGTCAGTGAAAGCGGGAAGGATCTGGTCTTCACCAACAATCGGGATTCAACGATCTACATCTTCACCTCCGTGGATACCGAGAAGGCGCAGGTGCGCATCTACGGCAAACCCACCGAGTATCGGATCGAACTGGAGAGCGAGATCATTCAGGATAACATCCCCGCGACATCCGAGAGAAGAATCAAAGACACCACGGGGAAGCATGCCTATTACACCGATGAGAAAGTGCTCGAAAGCGAAGGAAAGCCGGGCGTAAAATCCCGTGCATTCATCTGCTACTATGACCGGGTTACCGGCGAACTGGCCGGGGACAAGCGCGTCGAACTGCACACAGATTATTATTTCCCGTCGCCCCCGGTATACTGGGTTGGCATTCATGAGCGCGACGAGGAGGTACTGCCGTAGCGCCCGGCCCAGCGCGACGCCCGGCTGTGTATACCGTCGGAAGCCGTAGCGATTTAGCAGACATGAACCGAATCGCATTGTTGACCTGTCGCGGCATATGGCGGGTAAATCTGGCAATATTACATACGGAGGGATACGGGTGAAAAAGGTTTTTCTGACGGAACGCGGACCCAAGGCGGTAGGCCCTTATTCGACGGCGGTGATTCAGGGGGAGACCGCGTACTTGTCGGGCATGCTGCCGATCGAACCATCCACTGGCAAACTGGCGGAGGGCATCGGCGCGCAGGCGCGTCAGGCGCTTACCAATTTGAAGACTGTGCTGGAGGAAATGGGTCTAACGCTTTCACACCTGTTGAAAGTCAGCATTTTTCTGACCGATCTCGCCAATTTCTCCGAAGTCAACGCGATTTACGGCGAATTCCTGGAGATGCCATATCCGGCCCGCTCGTGCGTTCAGGTCGCCGCGCTCCCAATGGGCGCGCTGATTGAGATCGAGGCAACCGCAGCGATCAGGCTGTGAAGCGTTTGAAGCAAAAGATGTGATCCCGGATTCCCTCACAATCGAAAGGGGCGTAATCAAGGTGTTTGCCGATTCCAATATAGCCGTCTTCGCGGGCAGTGGCGGTCACGCATTCGCGGAGCGGATGTGCCGATACATGGGGCGCAGGGTGGGCGCTTCGCAGGTGGTTCGGTTTTCCGACGGAAACACGTTTGTCCGGGTCAATGAGTCGGTTCGAGACCGCAACGTCTATTTCGTGCAGCCCATCGGCGTCAGCCCCAACGACGAGTTTGTCGAGATCCTGTTTTTTGTCGACGCGCTCAAGCGCTCAAACGCATTGTCGGTCACGCTGGTCATGCCTTACTTCGGGTACGCGAAGGGCGATAAAAAGGACGAGCCGAGGGTGTCGATTCGAGCGCGCGTCTGTGCCGAGTCAATGGAATTGGCCGGGTGCGACCGGTTCATCACGATGGATCTGCACTCGCCCCAGGTTCAGGGCTTCTTCAAGCGCCCGATGGATCACCTGTACGCGATGCCGATGCTGTGCGAAACGATGAAGCGGGAAGACCTCTCCAACACCGTCGTGGTGTCACCCGATGCGGGTTTTGCCAAACAGGCGAGGAAGTTCGGTGCGATCCTGAACCTGCCGGTCGCCATCGGCGACAAGCAGCGCACCG
>CAZNPZ010000068.1:0-13029 GCA_964575255.1 uncultured Oscillospiraceae bacterium | reverse complement strand
TACCGAACTGCGCTACACCCCGCTGGGGTTCGCCCAAGCCCGCTCAGGCGACGGATGTTATTATATCAAAACCCAGTGCCTCCGTCAACACCTTTCAATGAAAAATTCTGGAGAAAGCGAATCCGAACCACCGCATTCGCTCCGGCAGAAAATAGGCGGAGCCGTAACCGGCTCCGCCCGCTCGGCTTCAATCGCCGATCTTCTCCGGGTCATAAGGCGTCTCCTGGTAGACGCAGTAGTTGAGCCAGTTCTGGAACAGGAGGTTCGAGTGGGCGCGCCATACGACGAGCGGCTCCTTCGTCGGGTCGTCGTCCGGGAAGTAGTTGCACGGGACCGGCACGTTCATGCCCTTCCTGACGTCTCGCTCATACTCCAAACGCAGTGTGTACGGATCATATTCGGAGTGTCCCGTGACGAACACGCGCTTCCCAAGCGGCGACGCGGCGATGTACACGCCCGCCTCGTCGCTCGTGGACAGAAGCGTCAGTTCCGGCACCGCCAGGATATCCTCGGCGCGCACCTCGGTGTGGCGGGAATGGGGCGCGGAAAACACCGCGTCAAACCCGCGCATCAACGGGTGGTTTGGTGCCAGTACCCGGTGCGGAAACACGCCGGAACACTTCATACCCAGCTCGTACTTGGGAATACCGTAGTGGTAGTATAGCCCGGCCTGCGCCGCCCAACAGATGTACAACGTCGAGAAAACGTGCTTCTCCGCCCACCGGAGGATCATTTTCAGTTCTTCCCAATAGTCCACATCCTCGAATCTGAGCATCTCCACCGGCGCGCCGGTGATGACGAGGCCGTCGAATTTCTCGTGTTTGATGTCGTCGAAGGTTTTATAGAACGAGTCCAGATGCAGCTTGGAGGTGTTGGTGCTTTCGTGGGTTGCGGTATGCAGAAGCGTCACCTCAACCTGAAGCGGCGTGTTGCCGATCACGCGGAAGAGTTGTGTCTCAGTGACCTCCTTGTTGGGCATCAGGTTTAAAATCGCAACCTTCAGCGGCCGGATGTCCTGCGTGACGGCGCGCCCCTCGGTCATGACAAAGATGTTTTCGTCCCGAAGGGTCTGTACCGCGGGCAGGTTGTCGGGGACTTTGACTGGCATCGTATTCCTCCTATTCTCCGACCCGGATGATCGCACCGGCCGACCTGTAGGCGCTTTTGAACAGGCGCTCCCGTTTGATCTCCTTGCCTTTGGCGTTGTAGTATACCCGGTAGGTGTCCGCCGTGTAACCCTTGCGTGCCTTTTCCACCACGACTTTTTCGCCGGGCGCCAGCGACGCGTCCACGATGACCTCGTCCGCGCCGGGGTTGAATGTGCCGGTCTTCTTGGAGACGATTTTGATCGTGACGCCGTCGTCCAGGAGTTTCCCGTAGACCGAGAAAGACACCTTCTTCTCCTTACCCAGCGATGCGATGATGTAAACCGGGTAGAGGGTGGTGTTTTTGAATTTGAAGTCCTGATTGGGCCAATTGACCGCCGCGTCCTTGCCAAGATCCACATAGACCGACGGGATCGAATGCGGTGAGCGCTCGACGATTTCAAGCCCGGCTTTCGCGACCGCGTTGAACAGCGTCGTGGACACTTGACAGATACCGCCGCCCACCTGCTGCGTATGCATACCGTTTTCGAGCGCGCCCGCGGCCTTGTAGCCTTTCTTGATCGTGCGTTCACCCAGCGCCTTGTTGAACGAGAAGGTCTCGCCCGGCTGGATGGCGGTTCCGGTGATCGTCTTACACGCGACGCGGATGTTGGTCAGGCGGTTGGCGTTGGAGAAGGAAGCGTTGGTGGTGGCTGAAGAGATCTTCCCGAACTGTTTGGACAACTCCTCCGCGGTCAACGGAGGCTTGACCTCGTCGCGCACGATTTCCATCGTACCGCCGCCCTTACTGACCCTGTCCAGCACCTGATTCATCAGCTTTTCCGGGTCAACGATGTACCCAACCGTGCCTTCAGTAAACGTGAACTTCAGTTTGGTCAGTGAAAAGTCGCTCACCGTCGCGTTGGTGCCGGGCTGTGTCAGCATGGTGGCGATGGGCGTCAAAAGGCCCAGCAGCTTTTCCTGATTGATCGAGCGGGTGATTGTAAAATCCCTGGACCAGTCCTCCGCCGCGCGCGACGCCTGGGTATACCGCTCCTCAAACGAGCCGTACCGCCCGATCGCCCATGCGCTGTCCACGATCTTTTTTACGTCGCTCTGGTAGCCGAAGGCGTCCGACTCCAGCACCCATTTCTGATCCCCGTAGGTCAGTTCGACGTAGTAGGCGCTGCGCTGCTGTTCGTCGAGCGCCTGGAAGTGGGAAAGCGCAGTCGCGTAATCCATGTCGCTGATGTCGACGCCGTCGATCGTAAGCCCTGGATAGAACGTCGCCCGGTCAATCAGCGCCCGCTTCGCACGAAACTCCCGGTAATCGTTCAACCGGTCGCCGACGTACATCCCCACGACCACCAGTACGCAGGCGAGCGCCGCCGATACCGGCGCAGCCCACCAGCACTCGCGCGCCTTCTTATGCCGCGCGACGCGTGATTCGATCAGGTGATCATCGTGTCCGGCTGCCTTGCCTTCAGCCATCTTAAGTCTCCTCATTCCAATGGGAATTCTATTCAATGCTCTCAGGCCGCAACGTTATTATAGCCCATTCGGGCGCGCCTCTTCCAGTATCGTGTGCGTAAATTAACAAACATATCCAAAATGTAAAACGGCGGACCGGGAAGCCGGTCCGCCGGAAGGAGTCGAATTGTGTGGCATGACAATTCAGCGTCTTGCCCACTTCAGCGATTCCAGATACAGCATCATGAACCGCCTTGCGCTCAGATGGAATTTCAGGAAGGCGCTGTCCGCGTTGCCCGGCCGGGACATTCGCATGCGATCACCAGGCTCAGGAGTTCCTCCCGCGGATCAGCGAGACCTTGATCAGTTCCACGCGTTTCGCTTTCAAGACGCCAAGGTGATTCCAGACAAATCGGCGGCGCGAACCATTGTCAAAAACCCTCACGGTGCGGAAATGGTTCAACGGAAAACCGACCCGTCATCGGCTCAATGTTTCTATTTGGGTTTAAAACAATCCGCTGATCCTGCCTTCATCGTCCACGTCGATGCGCTCCGCCGCGGGGGATTTGGGAAGACCCGGCATCGTCATGATGTCCCCGGTCATGGCGACGATAAAGCCCGCGCCCGCAGAAACCCGGAGCGATTTGACCGAAACCTCGAACCCTTCCGGCGCGCCCACAAGCGATGGCTTGTCGGAAAAGCTGTACTGGGTCTTCGCCATGCAAATCGGGAGGCTGCCAAAACCCAATTCGGTCAGCCGCTTCGCCTGTTTCCTCGCTTCCGGGCTAAGTTCCGCCCGCGCGCCGCCGTACAGCCTTTGGACGATGGCGTCAATTTTCTTTTCGATGCTCTGATCCAATTCGTAAGCGTAGCTTGGTTTCCCATCGCACTCGGACGCGACCAGTTCCGCCAATTCCACGCCGCCCGCGCCGCCCTTCGCCCACACTTCGCTGAGCGCAACCGGAAGCGCGATCGCGCGGCACATCTCCTGAACCAACGCAAGCTCCGCCTCGGTATCGGCGGGAAAGCGATTGACCGCGACGATCGTCGGGAGATTGAACACCTCGCGCAGGTTCTTCGCGTGGCGTTCCAGGTTTGAAAAGCCCTGCTGAACCGCCGTAAGATTTTCCTCCGCGAGGCGATCCTTGGGCACGCCGCCGTGTATCTTGATCGCCCGGACGGTGGCCACAAGGACCGCCGCGTCCGGCTTCAGCCCCGACGCGCGGCACTTGATGTCCAAAAACTTCTCCGCGCCCAGATCCGCGCCGAAGCCAGCCTCGGTGACCACATAATCGCCGCATTTGAGTGCCATACGGGTGGCCAGCACCGAATTGCAGCCGTGGGCGATGTTTGCGAACGGACCGCCGTGAATCAATGCGGGCGTGTGTTCCAGCGTCTGCACGAGGTTGGGCTTGATCGCGTCGCGCAGAAGCGCTGCCATCGCGCCGTCTGCTTTCAGGTCGGCGGCGGTGACCGGCTTTTCATCGTAGGTGTAGCCGACGATCATACGGCCCAGCCGCGCCTTGAGGTCGACCATGCCGGAAGCCAGGCACAGCGCCGCCATGACCTCGGAGGCAACGGTGATGTCGTAACCGTCCTCGCGGGGCACGCCGTTGACCCGCCCGCCCAGCCCGTCTACAACAAATCGAAGCTGCCGGTCGTTCATGTCGACACAGCGACGCCACGCGATGCGCCGGGGGTCGATCCCAAGCGCGTTGCCCTGATAAATGTGGTTGTCCAGCATCGCAGCGAGCAGGTTGTTGGCCGCGCCGATCGCGTGGAAATCTCCGGTGAAGTGCAGGTTGATGTCCTCCATCGGGATCACCTGCGCATAGCCGCCGCCCGCTGCGCCGCCCTTGACGCCGAACACAGGCCCCAGCGACGGCTCCCGGAGCGCCACCACCGCGCGATGCCCGATGCGCCGGAGCGCGTCCGCGAGGCCGACGGTGGTCGTGGTCTTGCCTTCCCCGGCGGGGGTGGGCGTAATGGCGGTGACGAGGATCAGCTTTCCGTCCGGTTTCTTGCTCTCGGTCAGGAATTTCAGGTCAATTTTGGCCTTTCCGCGGCCATAGGGTTCGAGAAATGTTCCGTCAATGCCCGCCTCGCGGGCGACCTCCTCGATTGGGAGTGGTCTTGCGGCCTGCGCGATTTCAATGTCGGTCAGCACGTACTCGTCCTCCAGTCATATTGCCAAAGCCCGTGACGCGGAGCGCGCGCGCGGGACAGATGCGCACGCAGTCGCCGCAGCGGATGCATTCCGGGCTGTTTGGGTTTCTATCCGGCGCGACGCCCATCTTACACACCTTCGCGCACGCGCCGCAGCGGGTGCAGGCATGCCCGTCCACCGTCAGGCGCATCACCGCCATGCGGTTGAACGGCGCGTAGAACGCGCCAAGCGGACACAAGTATTTGCAGAACGGGCGATAATACACCGCCGCGCCCACCAGAACGACCAGCGCGAGCGCGATCTTCCAAATGAACCTCGCGCCGATCAGCGGCCGGATCGCCTCGTTTGCGGACAACAGCAGCCCGCCCGCCACCGTCCCCGCAGGGCAGATCCACTTGCAGAACTGCGGGCTGCCGATGCCAAATTCATTGACCAGCACCAGCGGCCCCAGGATCACGAACAGGATCAGGATGAGATATTTGAAGTACACCAGCAACGCATGTCCGGGGAGGTTTTTACGCTTCCACTTCCTCGGCAGCGGGATTTTGTAGATCAGATCCTGGAGCATCCCGAACGGGCAGGCCCAGCCGCAGATGAAGCGCCCGAACACGCTGCCCACGCACAGTAGAAACCCCACCACGTACAAAGGAACCTTGCCGCCGCTTCCCGCGAGTACTGCCTGCATCGACCCGACCGGGCACGCGCCCAGCGCGCCCGGACAGGAATAGCAGTTGAGGCCCGGCAGGCACACGGCTTTTGACCAACCGGTGAAGATGCGCCCGTTGACGTAGCCCAGCGCGTACCCGTTGGTCAGCGCCGCCCACGCGAGCTGAAATATGGTTCTTTTGCTGTCTATCTTAGCCAAGGCCGATGCACTCCAGACAGATGCGGGCGGCTTTCTGGAACACTTCCTTCGCCTCGCCCTGACAGATACCCACCGCGGCCATACATGCGCCCAGCGCGAAGATGATCAGCGCCGCCCGGTTGCGCCTGAAAAACGCACTGACGGAACCGCCCCGCGATTCGGGAACGTTTGCATCATTTCGACCGTTCATGCGCGTCACCTCCACGATGATGATCACAGATTGCATGAGGGATGGCGAGACGATATTTCGTCCGGCGCGTAAGCCAGTAGGGAGCCGACCCTTGGGATACGCCTTCGGCGTGAAATGCAGCGACTCGGTGACCGGGTCAGCGACAATGCGGGGCGAATAAGTGGCCGCCAGCCCTACCGTCGAATCATTCAGTACTTACCTAGAATACCATAACAAAAGGGCGCTGTAAAGATTGACAGGCATACGAGAACGGGGCTATAATTCAACCATCCATTTGGAAATCGGGAGGCGTAGGCATTGAAGAAGAGTCAGGAATTTGAACTGCGCAAATACGTTGGGAACCTCAACTCGCTTTGCGGCATCTCGTCGTTCACCTTTAACGACGGCCCAGCCAGCGGCGTAAAGGCGTTCCGCGCCAACAACGGACAGGGACTTTCCATAACGGTCGCCGCGGACAGGGGGCTGGACATCCCCTACGCGACATATAAGGGCGTGCCGGTCGGCTTTGCCTCCGTCACGGGGATGCGCTCCCCGGCCCTCTACACGGAAGACGGCGCGCTGGGCTTTCTAAAGCAGTTCTACGCAGGGCTTCTCACCACCTGCGGCATCACCTACGCCGGCGCGGCCTGCGAGGATGACGGCCAGAAGCTGGGTCTGCATGGGCCGTACAGCAACACCCCGGCACATGGCGTGTGCGCGGAGAGCTTCTATGACGGTGACGAGAAAAAGCTGCGCTTCGCGGGCAGCGTGCGCGAAGCCAGCGTGTTCGGCGCGAATATGCTTTTAAAGCGCGAAATGATCGTAGAGACCGAGCGCAGTGTGATCCACATCAGGGACGTCGTGGAAAACCAGGGTTTCTCCGAGCAGCCGGTGATGATGGTCTACCATGTCAATTTCGGCTATCCGCTCCTCGACAACGGCGCTCGCGTGTACGCCAACTCAAAGACCGTCGTGCCGCGCGACGAGATCGCCAAACAAAACTTCCATAAGTATAATCTCATTGAAGAGCCGGGCGTCGGGCGTCCTGAGGAGTGCTTCTTCCATACCCAGCCGGACGGCGAGGCGTTCGCGATGCTCCACAACCCGAAAGTCGGCGTCGCGGCCATCGTGCGCTATGACGACAAGGTCCTGCCGCTTCTCTGCGAGTGGAAGTGCATGCACGCCGGCGATTACGCGCTGGGTCTCGAACCGACCACGGCGGGCGTACTGGGCCGCGTCGCCGCGCGCGAGGCGGGCGAACTGCCGACGCTCGCGCCGGGCGCTTCCCGAACGTTCAACGTCTCCATCGAGTTCACAGACGACCCGGCGCTGATCGACGCCTACAAGGCGAAGTCGGTGAAGTAAGGATACGGCCGAGGGCTCCGCCCCCAACCTCCCGCCAGAGGGATGATCCCTCTGGCCCCTACTTGGCATTCTATTGAACACAGCCGCGTCCCCAACCAACGGGGTTTGGGGCCGAAGCCCCCAATCAATTCAAGGCAACCGAAGATCGACATGCGCGGTCGAAGGTTGCCTGTTTCTTTTGCGCGCAGGCCCGACCGCGAGCGAAGCTCGAAGGGCATGGCAAAATGACCCGCGCCGGACGTTTTGTCCGGCGCGGGTCATGAAAAGCGGCATATGCGGATTTTTATGGCCTTTAGACGGGCGCCTTTGCAACGATCCTTTTCGCGACGCTGATCAGCCGCTCGCCGCTCTCCATGCTGCGGCGCTGCAGATAGCGGTGCGCGTCCGCTTCAGTCATGCCGGTGCGCATCAGGATGGCTTTCGCCTCGCCCACCACCGCCTCTTCCCCGGCGGTGCGGCGGTGTGGGGCCATCTGCGTCTTCTCGGCCAGCTGCATAAGCATCGAGACCGAGGTCAGAAGCTCGCTGCGAGAGAACGGCGCGGGCAGCTTGAAGATGCCCTCGTGCTCGCAAAAATCCAGTTGGACATTTTTTGCGACCACCAGCACGATGCCCGCGGTTCCAAGGTCATACGCAAGCTCGTCGGCGGACATGTCCGGAAATTTGTAGCCACAGACGATCAGCGAGCGGCCCATTTCATGCGCCGAACGCAGCACCTCGGCGCCGGTCCGGACGATGACGCGGGGCGGCATGCCACCGCCTTCCAGCGTTTCGCGAACCAGGTCACACTGTTTTTCACCCTCAAACGCGACGATGAGTCGGTTCATGCGCGTCACCCCTTTCGGCGGACGGATTCTAACTTCACCGCCGAATCAATAGGTGACGATGTACTTCTCGATTTCCCAGTCGGTGACGCGGGTACGGTACTCGTCCCACTCGGCGTACTTGCCCGCGAGGTACTGGGTGGTGGCGTGCGTGCCCAGCGTATCCGTGATCAGTGTATCCGCGTTCATCGCCTCCAGCGCCTCCTTGAGCGAGCTGGGCAGGTTGTCGATGCCCTTAGACGCGCGCTCCGCGGCGTTCATCTCGAAGATATTTTCGGTGATCTCCGGCGGGGGCGTCATGCCCTTCTCGATACCGTCCAGGCCAGCCGCCAGGCAGACCGCCAGCGCGAGGTAGGGGTTACACGCAGGGTCGGGGCTGCGCAGTTCGACGCGGGTGGACTGGCCGCGCGCGGCGGGGATGCGAATCAGCGCGCTGCGGTTGCTGGCCGACCAGGCGAGGTAGCAGGGGGCCTCGTAGCCGGGCACCAGCCTCTTGTAGGAGTTGACCAGCGGGTTGGTGACCGCGGCCATGCCCTTCACATGGTGGAGAAGCCCCGCGATAAAGCTGTACGCTTCCTTTGAAAGCCGCAGTTTGTCGGAAGGGTCGTAGAACACGTTAACGCCATCTTTGAACAGTGACATGTTCGTGTGCATGCCGGAGCCGCTGACGCCGAAGATCGGTTTTGGCATGAAGGTGGCGTGCAGGCCGTTCTTCTGCGCGAGCGTCTTGACGGCGAACTTGAAGGTCATGATGTTGTCGGCGGCGGTCAGCGCGTCGGCGTACTTGAAGTCGATCTCGTGCTGCCCGGCGGCCACCTCGTGGTGGGACGCCTCGATTTCAAAGCCCATCTGTTCCAGCGCCAGGCAGATTTCGCGGCGGGTGCCCTCGCCGTGGTCCAGCGGCCCAAGATCGAAATACCCGGCGCTGTCGCTAGTCCTGGTGGTTGGGTTGCCCTCGGAATCGGTTTGGAACAGGAAGAACTCGCACTCCGGGCCGACGTTGAACGAGTACCCCATCGCGGCGGCCCTGTCCAGCGCGCGCTTCAGAACGCTGCGCGGATCGCCCACGAACGGCGTGCCGTCCGGATTGTACACGTCACAGATGAGCCGGGCCACCTTGCCGTGCTGCGGCCGCCAGGGCAGGATCGTAAAGCTGTCAAGATCCGGCCGAAGGTACTGGTCGGACTCGTGGATGCGTACGAAACCCTCGATGGAGCTTCCGTCGATCATGATCTGGTTGTTGACCGCCTTCTCGATCTGGGAGGCGGTGATGGCCACGTTCTTCAGTTGCCCGAAGATGTCGGTGAACTGCATCCGGATGAACTTGATGTCCTCTTCGTTCACGATGCGGACGATCTCATCCCTGGTATACTTCGCCATGCCTCAGCAACCTCATTTCTGATGATTTTCGGGCAAAGGGCAATGAAAAGCACCATTGCCCGCATGATGGCCGATTATAGCACGGCCGGATTTGGGCTGTCAACGCGGATATGAAAAACGAAACTGAATTTATTGCAATCTTTACGGCAGTATATGGGATGTGTGATCAAAATGTGCAGGATTAAAATTTCAGGCTTCAGAAACTTTCGCTTGACAGCCGATGAGGCGCGTGGTAAGATACGCGTTATAAAGCTTCATACCAAATGCGATGACGGAGAAAAGTACCGGGAGATGCTGTCCAAGAGAGCGGGCGCTGGTGAGAATCCCGCACGTGCATCCCGTGAAAGAACACTCCGAAGGCAGCGAATTGAACGCCGAAAGGTCAGTAGAGGAGCCGTGCAGGCGGCACGTTACAACCGCACGGGCTTAGTAGAGCCTTAGGAGAGACCGTTTCGGCGGTAAATCAGGTGGCACCACGGATTGGCGGCAATTCGTCCTGAAATAACAGGACGTGGCCGCGCATTAATTCGGAGGTGCGTTTTTTATGTGTTCGATCATGGGTTTTGAAAAGCGGAGCGTCCCCTTTGAGCAGATGCTGGAAGCCTTCAACCGCTCTACATCCCGCGGGCCGGACATGTCCCGCGTCGAGGAAGCAGGCAGCGGCTGGCTGTGCTTCCACAGGCTTGCGATCATGGGTCTGAGCGAGACCGGCATGCAACCCTTCACGCTGAACGGCGACATGGTGGTCTGTAACGGCGAACTGTACGGCTTCCGCCCCGTCAAGGAAAAACTGGCCGAGAAGTACACATTTGAGAGCGAGTCAGACTGCGAGCTTCTGCTCCCCCTTTACCGTGAACAGGGTCTGGACATGTTCAGGAATCTGGACGCGGAGTTCGCGCTGATCCTGTACGATTCCAAAAAAGATGTGCTGGTCGCCGCGCGCGACCCAATTGGCATCCGCCCGCTGTACTACGGGCGGCTTCATGACGGATCGCTCGTCTACGCCAGCGAACCCAAGAATCTCGTCGGTCTTGTGGACGAGATTCGCCCATTCCCGCCCGGATGCTACGCGGTGAACGGCGAGATCACCCGGTACTGCGACATCGCGAAGGTGGATGAATTTATCGACCCCGGCATCGAGGCAATCTGCGAGGGCATCCGCGAGCGCCTGGTCGCGGGCGTCGAAAAGCGGCTGGACGCCGACGCGCCGCTGGGTTTCCTCTTAAGCGGCGGCCTTGACAGCTCGCTGGTTTGCGCGATTGCCGCCAGGATTCTGAATAAGCCCATCCGCACTTTCTCCATCGGCATGGATAAGGACGCCATCGACCTCAAATACGCCCGCGTGGTCGCCGACTATCTTGGCAGTGATCACACCGAGGTCATCATGTCCCGCGAGGATGTTTTAAAGGCGCTGCCGGACGTAGTAAAGCTGCTCGCCACCTACGACATCACCACCACCCGCGCGTCGATCGGCATGTACCTCGTGTGCAAGTACATCCACGAGCATACGGACGTGCGCGTGCTGATGACCGGTGAGATCTCCGACGAACTCTTTGGCTACAAGTACACAGACTTCGCGCCCGACCCGGACTCCTTCCAGCGCGAGGCCGAGAAGCGGATCCGCGAACTGCACATGTACGACGTACTGCGCGCCGACCGCTGCATCTCGGTCAACTCCATCGAGGCGCGGGTGCCGTTCGGCGATCTGGAGTTTGTAAAGTACGTGATGGCGATCGACCCAAAACGCAAGATGAACACCTACAAGATGGGCAAGTACCTCCTGCGCCGCGCGTTTGAGGGCGACTGGCTGCCGCTTTCGATCCTCTACCGCGACAAGGCCGCGTTCAGCGACGCGGTGGGGCACTCGATGGTCGACGACTTGAAGGCCCTCGCGGAGGAAACCTATTCCGACGCGGCGTTTCGCGCGAAGGCGGCGAAGTACGACTTCGCGAAGCCATTCACCAAGGAGAGCCTGATGTACCGGGAGCTGTTCGAGTCCTCCTACCCCGGTCAGGCGAAGATGGTGGACGATTTCTGGATGCCCAACCGCAACTGGGAGGGCTGCAACGTGACCGACCCGTCCGCCCGCGTGCTGGCCAACTACGGCGCGAGCGGTGTATAACCCATAGAAGCATCGCGTGCCGCCGGCTGAAACCGGCGGCATATTCTGGTTTTCCGAGATGTGCCTCGCCTTAACGCCATGTAGGGTTCATACAATATCCGTCCAAAATGATATGGATCAATAGCCTTACGACACGTTGCATCTCTGGCATTCTTCCGTCCGATATGGTATACTCAGCTCAGGCACGCGGAGGCTCCGGCGAGCGCTACAGGCAGAGAGCGAGGCGATCGAAGCATGAGGAATTTGTATGGAAAAGCCGCACTGCTCACCGGCGCGAGCGGCGGCATCGGCCGCGCGCTTGCGGCGGCGCTGGCGCAAAACGGCGTAAACCTCGCGCTGTGCGGGCGGAACGCGAAGGCGCTTCACGAAATCTGCATGGCGGTACAGGCAGCGGGCGTACAGGCCATCGCGCTCCCTGGCGACCTGACGGAAGACGCCTACCTGAGAGAATGCGTTCAAAAAACCGTGGAGCAATTTGGCGCTCTGGACATCCTGATCAACAACGCGGGCGAGGTGCTCTCAAAGCCCTTGGACGTGGTCACCCCGGCGGAATACGACCGCTTGATGGCGGTCAACGCACGCGCGCCGTTCTTCCTGTGTCAGGCGGCGCTCCCGCACCTGCGCGCATCGAAAGGCGCGATCCTGAACATCGGCTCGGTCGTCTCTCACAAGGGCTACCCGGATCAGAGCGTGTACGCGGCGTCCAAGCACGCGCTGCTGGGGTTCACCAAATCGCTGGCCGCAGAAGTCTACAAAGATGGCGTGCGCGTACATGTGCTCAGTCCCGGCGGGGTTCTGACCGGCATGGTCACGCGGGTACGCCCTGACATCCCGACGGACGACCTGATCCTGCCGGAGGAAATCGCCGAGACCGCGCTGTTCCTTCTGACGCGCAACACCTGCGTCGTGGACGAAATCGAGGCGCATCGCCCCGGCAAACAGCCGTTCGCATGATCGCCGCTTTGAAAGCCTGTGAAAAAGACGTCCCTCCCCGCATAGATTTCTAGCGGGGAGGGATTTGTTTGGACAGAATCAATTGCCCGCTGGGCGATACCTACACCGTGAAAACGGGCGACACCTTCCAATCCATCGCGCGCGCGCTGGGCATTACACAGCGCGCACTGTTCACGCAAAATCCGCTGATCGACCCGACGCATATCCAGCCCGGCCAGGTGCTTTGCGTACCCGCGCGTTCTTCGTCCGACACCCGCCCCGAACCGAACCGGATGGCGGAAACACCAAATCTGGCGGCGGATCGCGATCCGGACCCGCCGCCAGGCAGCCGGATTCCGAATCCCGGTCCAGACACACAGCCAACCGGACCGGTGAATCCGTTCAGACTCGTTCCGCTCCAACCGCCGCAACCCACCCCGCAGCCGCAGCCGATACCACAGCCTGTGCCGCCACAACCGCCGCGCCCACCGCAACCGACACCACCGCAACCGTCGCAGCCGACGCCACCGCGCCCGCCGCAGCCCACGCCGCCGCAACCGCCGCAGCCCACGCCACCGCGCCCGCCACAGCCCACGCCACCGCGCCCGCCGCAGCCGACGCCGCCGCAACCGCCGCAGCCGACGCCGCCG
>CAZNPZ010000067.1:0-13247 GCA_964575255.1 uncultured Oscillospiraceae bacterium | reverse complement strand
TGCGCACCTGCGAAATGCTGGACGTGATGATGATCGTGTTCGTGCGCGGCAAGGTTCCGCCGCCGGAAGTCCTCGAAATGGCGGACGACCTGGGCATCGCGGTGGCCGGGACGCCGCACACGCTGTATGAATCGTGCGGGCGGCTGTATGCGAACGGCCTCCCCAGCGGGACAAGGGGATAGCTGCTGATGGAGAACGGAAGCGTCGCGCTTCGGGAACTGTATCCCGTGCGCGCCGGGGACTTCGCGACCGCCGGCGAGGCGTCCCGAAAAATCAAGGCCATTTTAAAAAAGCTTGGCGTGGACAGCGGCGTCGTGCGCCGGGTGTCCATCGCCGCCTACGAGGTGGAACTGAACCTGGTCATCCATTCGCTGGGCGGGGAGATGGAACTGTTCGTCCGGCCCGACTACGTTTCGCTCACCGTCCGCGACGTAGGCCCCGGCATCCCGGATGTCGACCTCGCGATGCAGGAGGGCTACTCCACCGCCTCTGACGATGTGAGGATGATGGGCTTCGGCGCGGGCATGGGCCTGCCCAACATGAAGCGCAACGCGACCGATTTTGCGATCCGCTCCCAAGTCGGGGTGGGTACAACGATTGAGATGGGGTTTGGGTTATGACCGGCTACATGCACTCGGTGACGCTCGACAAAAGCAAGTGCGTCGGGTGTACCAACTGCCTCAAGCACTGTCCCACCGAGGCGATCCGCGTCCACAGCGGTCGCGCGCACATCATCGAACAGCGGTGCATCGACTGCGGCGAGTGCATCCGTCAGTGCCAGCACCACGCAAAAGTGCCCACCACCGACCCGCTGGCCGCCATCAACCGCTTTCCGTACAAGATCGCGCTGCCCGCGCCCGCGCTGTACGGGCAGTTCAAAAAACTGCCCAGCCTTTCGGCGGTGGCGCAGGGTCTTCGCATGATGGGTTTTGACGAGGTATATGATGTCGCCAGAGGCGCGGACATCGTGTCGATGGCCGTGCGGGAACGGCTCGCCCAGCCCGACTGCCCGCGCCCGTTGATCTCCTCCAGCTGCCCGGCGGTGGTGCGACTGATCCAGATCCGCTTTCCCGAACTGATCGACAACATCGTCGACCTCCGCTCCCCGATGGAGATGGCGGCGGTCTCGGCGCGCCGCGAGTTTTGCGAGAAGAACGGCGTAAAACCGGAGGAAGTCGGCTGTTTCTTCATCTCGCCCTGCGCCGCCAAGATGACCGCCATCCGCCGCCCGCTGGGCCATGAGACGAGCGCGGTGGACGGCGTGATTTCAATCGTCGAGGTGTTCGGGCTTTTGTCCACCAACATCCGAAAATCCACACCCACCGAAAACCAGGGCGACGAGGCGTTCCGCGCGACGGGGCTGGGTCTTGGGTGGGCGCGCACCGGCGGCGAGGCGCTGGCGGCGGGCATCGAAAACGCGCTGGCCGTGGACGGCATCGACCAGGTGGCGAAGGTTTTGGAAGAGATCGAAAACAACCGGCTGCCCGACCTCGCGTTCTTCGAGGGGCTGTCCTGCGTGGGCGGCTGCGTCGGCGGGCCGCTGACGCTGGAGAACGGGTTTATTGCCAGAAACCGCATCCGCGACCTGGTGAGCCGCCTGCCCGCGAAGACGCCGGACGAGAACATTCAAAAGGCGGAGTTCGAGTCGCTGAAAGGCCAGATACGCTTTGACCAGGCGATTGAGCCCGTCAAGGCGATGCAGCTGGACAAGGATCTGCAAAAGGCGCTCTCGATGATGGATCAGATCGAGGAGATCCGGCAAAGGCTGCCCGGCCTCGACTGCGGCTCCTGCGGCTCGCCCACCTGCCAGGCGCTCGCAGAGGACATCGTGACCGGCTTCGCGCACGAGACGGACTGCCTGTTCGTTTTAAAAGAGCGCGTGCGCGAGATGGCGAAGCAGATGGTTTCAATTTCGGAGAATACCCGCATGTAGGCGGGGCATATGAAATCCGCTTCGCATCTTTTCAACGCATTTGGATGATTGCGCGCGCCTGAAATCCTTTCGGATCTCCGGGCGGCGCGCTGACCGAAGGAGATGTTTCCTCCGCCAGTGTGCGCGCTGGCGATGGAAACCGTTCCCTCCGCGCATGTCGCCGGGAACGGTTGAATAAGCCGTCGGGGTCAGGCTGATGCTTCTAGCCCTTCGGTTGCCTTGGATCAATCGGGGGCGCGCCCCCGAACCCCCTGGGGTAGGGAAACGAGAAATCAAACTGGAAGATTACGGGAGGAAAATATGGACATTCAGGGACTTGTGACGCTGACGGGCGCGAAAGTATTGACGGAAAAAACGGATTGGACGCGCGAAGTGGAATGCGGGTACAGCTGCGACCTTCTGAGCTGGGTCATGGCGCACGGAAAGCACGGCATGGCGTGGATCACCGTGCAGACCCACATGAACGTGATCGCGGTGGCGACCTTGATGGAGATGGCCGCGGTCATCGTGCCGGAGGGCATCGCCGTGGCGGAGGATGTCTTGAAGCGCGCGTCGGACGAGGGCGTCGCGGTATTGTCCAGCGAAAAATCGGCGTATGAACTCTGCGGGCTGATGTACGGCGCGGGGATCACGAAAAGCTGACGCTTTTGCATTGAAATCCCCTTCGGGTCTTTCAACGCGTAAGGTAGGACTTCGCAGGCCTGAAATTCTCACGAATTTCCGCGCGGCCTGCTGACTTTGGGAAATGTTTCCTCCACCAGTCTTCGGACTGGTTCCGGAAACACGTTCCCGGCGCGCATGTCGCCGGGAACGATTTGAACGTACGATTGAGCCATGTGCTTCCGACGAATTGGAAGACCTAAGCCGTAAAAATAGTGGCCAACAAGAAATCGCCCGCGCGAAAGGGGAAGCCATGCGCGCCTACTGCGACCTGCACCTGCACTCCTGCCTCTCGCCCTGCGGCGACGAGGCGATGACGCCCCAGAACATCGCGGGCATGGCGAGGCTGAAGGGGCTGGATCTGATCGCCGTCACCGACCACAACACCGCCCGGCAGCTTCCGGCGGTGGAGGCCGCCTGTCAGGCGACGGGCGTGAATCTTTTGCCGGGGCTGGAACTGAACACCCGCGAGGAAGTCCACCTGCTCTCGTACTTCCGAACGGTCGGGGACGCGCTCCGCTTTTCCGATCATATCTACAGGTGGTTGCCGGACATCCCCAACATGCCCGACTTCTTCGGGCGGCAGGTGTTGATGGACGAGGACGACCGGGAGACGGGCGTTGAGCCGAAGCTATTCATCTCCGCGCTGGACATCGACCTTGATTCCCTGACACGGGAAATCCGCGCGTTCGGCGGGCTTCCGGTGCCCGCGCACATCAACCGCGGTTCCAACGGCATTTTGAACGCGCTGGGCTTTCTGCCGCCGGGCGCGGACTTCGCGGCGCTGGAAATTTCGGAAGGCCTGCCCTGCCCCGGCGACTATTCCGGGTGGAAGATCCTCCATTCCTCCGACGCGCACCACCTCGAGGACATTTTTGAACGCGTATTTTCTCTGGAACTGCCCGAACCCACGGCGGCGGGGTTCTTCACTTACATTGGAAGATAGAAAGAAGGATAGTTCGATGGACAGATGGTTGGAGCAGGTTCCAGAAGAAATTGAAGAAAAGTATGAACTGCACAACATCAACAACGCTGTTGAGATATTATCCACCGCCTATCCTGAACAGTACGGAGATATTCTGAATGCACTTCATGATTTCTACTTCACCCAAGATGAAATCATGGAGGGTGGAGGAAATGAGTCAAACATTCCCAAACGGTTTTCCCATATGCTGCGGCCGCGCGGCTGGCAGGAGATTGAGATTTCCGGGGATTTATTAGTGAAGTTACATGGCAGACATCCAACGACAGAGCAGGAATTTGTCATTGAGGACTTTATCGACGGTCATAACATCGACTATGTCAAAGGAAAGGTCGCCTTTGACATGGAATGGAACAGCAAAGATCAGACATTTGACCGAGACCTGTACGCTTTTCGGACGTTTTATGAGTGCGGTATTATTTCCTGCGGCGTGATCGTCACACGGAGCGCGAAGCTAAATGGACTCTTCAGGAAACTGGGTATTATGCAAAAGTATGGTTCCAGTACCACTTGGATAGGGAAGCTCTTACCGAGGATACAGGCACGACGCCACGGCGGCTGTCCGATCCTGATCGCAGGTATCACCACAGGTGCGTTTAGACAGTAGGAGGAATACCAATGTCTGTACAAAATATAACATATCACAAAGAACACGAGTTACTCTCTTTTTGTGGCGATCAGCGGTTCAAGACAATTCTGGCCGACCCGCCGTGGCAGTTTCAGAACCGCACAGGGAAGATGGCTCCTGAGCACAAGCGGCTCAACCGATATCCCACCATGCCGCTATCTGAAATCGCGTCACTCCCGGTTTCCGAAGTAGCGGATGACGTGTGCAATTTATACCTTTGGGTACCCAATGCTCTGCTGCCCGAAGGACTTGAGATTATGGATGCCTGGGGATTTCAATACAAGACGAACATCGTCTGGGAAAAGGTGCGCAAGGACGGTGAACCGGATGGCCGAGGCGTAGGGTTTTACTTTCGTAACGTGACCGAAATGTTACTGTTTGGTATAAAAGGTTCAAACGCCCGGACACTCGCTCCGGCGCGCAGTCAGGTAAACCTTATTCGCACCCAGAAAAGGGAGCACTCCAGAAAACCCGACGAAATCATTGACCTGATCGAACGATGCAGTCCAGGCCCGTATCTTGAACTGTTTGCCCGTGGAATGCGCGAGGGTTGGACGCTCTGGGGAAATCAGGCGAACACAGACTATGAACCAGACTGGCCGACCTACCCGAATCTCGTTTCAGCGCAGGCTAAATAAGGCTGGTCTCAATCTCATTGCTGACAGGTGGTTTACCGGCGTATGATGAAACCATGCGCCGGTTCAGACGATCAACAGACTCCTGGGAGAGGGTGGAAAGGGCCGAAGCCCTTTCCACATATCATCAAATCCGGCGGCATGTACGCCGGATTTGGCTTTCCCCTAAAGGCCGAGCATGCCCGGCCGACGGGGAAAGCGTTCCCGAATCGGTTCCCGCACGGAAATTCCACAGAATTTCAGGGAACCGGCCCCGTACCTTATGCACAGGAAAGATGCGAAGCAGATTTCCTGTGCCCGGTTTACCGGCGCATGATGAAACCATGCGCCGGTTTTGATTTCGCCTTGTATTTTCCAATAATATACGGTATAATACGCCAGACGATCATCTGGAGGCATTTCTTTGCAGAAAAAGAACGCAAAAGCGCGCAAAAAGCCCCACGGCGCGGCACCGGCCGTGCTGGTTGTGCTGGCTGCGGCCATCGTGCTGACGCTTCTGTTTCTGATGGAGTTTCAGTGGGGTCTTGGGGAGATAAACGCGGCGGTCACAGAATCATCGGATGCCGTCGCGCAGGTTTCACCGGTGGGCGCGGTGCGCATCAGTGAGCTCATGTCCGCCAACAAGTCCGCCGTGGCCGACGAAAACGGCAAATATCCCGACTGGGTGGAGCTTGAGAATACGTCCGATCAACCCGTGGACATCACCGGCTGGTCACTGACCGACGACATGAAGAAGCCCCTGCGCTTCACCTTTCCGGAGACGACGCTTCAGCCGGGCGGGTACATCGTGGTGTATCTTGATGACGACTACAAAAACACCGCCGGCTTCCCGTTCCACGCGCCGTTCAAATTGAGCGCGCAGGGCGATCAGGTGCTTCTGTTCGACGCGGAGGGCGACATCATGCAGTCGCTTTCTGTCCCAGCGCTTCAGGCCAACACATCCTACCGGCTGAACCTTTCGGGCGAGTGGGAGACGAGCCGGGAATACACCCCAGGCAAGCCCAATACCGAGGAGGCGTTCGCCTCCGGGTCGTTCAGCCAATCAGACAGCGCGGTGAAGCTCAGCGAGATCATGGCGGACAACGCGAGCTACGCGGGGCGAAATGGCGTGTATGACGACTGGATCGAACTGGTCAACGAGTCCGACCGCGACGTATCCCTTTCCGGCTATGGCCTTTCGGACGACCAATCCAAGCCGCTCAAGTGGCGCTTTCCGGACGTGACGATCCCCGCGCGCGGCTACCTTCTGGTCTACGCCTCCGGCAGGAGCGATTCAAACCTCGACGCCTCGTTCCGGCTGAACCCGGAAGGCGAGACGGTGATCCTGTCCGACCCGTCCGGACGCGCGCTGGACGAAGTGGATTTCAGCCTGCTTTCCGCCGACCAATCCTATGCAAAGAGCGGCGGCAAGTGGACGAACGCCCTCGCGCCCACGCCGGGCAGGGCAAACACACGGGAGAGCGCGGCAGCGGAAGACGCGGTTCTCGCGTCCCAAAACACCGTCAGGCTGTTTCTCAACGAGGCGGCGGCGTCCGCCCGGCGTCCGGGCAGCGCTAAATCCGCCCCCGACTGGGTGGAACTCTACAACCAGAGCATGAAGACGGTGGATCTTTCCGGTTACGGCGTCTCGGACGACCCGGACCGCCCCCGCAAGTGGCGGTTCCCCAAGGGCGCGAAGCTGGAAGCGGGCGGCTACCTGAAGGTGCTTTTAAACGGGCAGGACAAGGCGGACGCGGACAAAAACGCCTACGCCGCGAACTTCAGCCTGTCACTCGCCGGGCGGGAGACGCTGGTTATCTCGACGCCAAGCGGCGCGATTCTGGACCGAATGCCGCTGGGCGTGCAGTATGGCGGCGTCACATACGGCAGAATCAGCGGCCGGGACGGCTTTTTTTATTTGGAGAGCCCCACACCCGGCGCGGTCAACGATCAGACGCCCTACGAGGGCCGCGTTGGTGACGTGACCTTCTCCCAGCCGGGCGGGGTTTTCACCGGCGGCAGCGTGACGCTGACGCTCTCCGCGCCGGAGGGCGCGACCATCCGCTACACGCTGGACGCGAGCGAGCCGACCGTGGCTTCTCAGGAATACACCGAGCCGATTGTCATCGGCGAGACCACCATCGTGCGCGCGCGCGCCTACCGGGATGGCTTCCTGCCCTCTCTGACCAACACGCAAAGCTACATCATCGGCGTGAAGCATTCGCTGGACGTGATCTCGCTGGTGTCCGACCCGCCGGGGCTGTTCGACGAAACGAAGGGGCTGATGGTCAAGGGGCCGAAGAAGCTGAGGTACCCGTTCAAAGGCGCGAACTTCTGGCAGGACTGGGAGCGTTCCGCCAACGTGGAATACTTCACCGCGGACGGCAAGACGCTTCTGAGCCAGGGCGCGGGGCTTCAGCTTCAGGGACAGTACAGCCGCATGCAGGCGCAGAAGTCGTTCAAGATTTCCGCGCGCAACGCCTACGGCGACAATCGCTTCCGGGCGCAACTGTTCCCCAACCGGGATTACCAGGAAGCCAAGTCCTTCATCCTCCGAAGCTCCGGGCAGGATACGGGCAAGACCCGGTTCCGGGACGCCCTCCTCACCTCGCTGGCCGCGCCCACCTCGGTCATGTACCAGGATGCGCAGCCGGTGGCGGTGTACCTGAACGGCAAGTACTGGGGACATTACAACCTGCGCGAGCGCATCCACAAGTATTCCATCGCGCAGTTCATGGGCTGGAACGACCCGGACAAGATCGACATCGTCAAGGCCAACGACACCGTGATGCAGGGCTCCAACAAAACCTTTGAACAACTGCTCGCCTACGTGAAGAAGAACGGCGTGAAGACCGACGAGAACCTCGCGTATGTGGAGTCGAAGATCGACCTGACGAACTACCTGGAATACGTCGCGCTTCAGACCTTCATCGGGAACACAGACTTACTCAACGTCAAGCGCTACCGCTCCACGGAGGGCGACGGCAAATGGCGCTGGATCCTGTTTGACACCGACTGGGCTTTCATTACCGACACCGACTCCTTTGGCCGATGGCTGAAGCCAGGCGGCATGGGTTCCGGCAACAAGACGGACAACACGCTGTTCATCGCACTTATGAAGAACAAGGCCGTACAGCAGAAATATTTGACGCTGCTCGGTAACCTGATGGCCGACCAGTGGACGACGGCAAAGATCCTTCAAAAGTCCAAGTGGTGGCGCGAGGCGCTCTACCCGGAGATGCCCGCGCAGACAAATAAGTGGGGCGGCAATGAAACGGGCTGGCTGAGTTCCATCCGGCAGTTCAACGCCTACGCCAAGGAGCGCCCGAAGATGCTGCTCAAGTACATCAAGCGCGCGACCGGGTATTCGGACAGCGAGATGCGCGTCTACTTCGGTCGGGTTATGGATCAGATCGGAAAGAATTAACCAATACGATGAATCATTTCGCATTGGTACAGGAGGCCCCATGCGTTCCTACGCGCCCCGGCACGAATTAAAATTTCTGCTCAGCGAAACCGACGCCCTCTGGCTGTCGGCGCGGCTTGGCGCCGTTTTGAAACGGGATGAAAACGCCGGTCCGGACGGCAGCTACCTGGTTCGCTCCTTATACCTGGACGACGCGTACGACAGCGCCTACTACGAAAAAGTGGCCGGCGTGCCGTCCCGAGACAAGTACCGGCTCAGGCTGTACAACCTGAGCGACGCGTTGATCCTGCTTGAACGCAAGCGCAAACTCGGCGACCTGATCTTAAAGGAAAGCGCGCGGATCACCAGGCGCATGGCGGAGCGCATCGCCGCCGGAGACCCAACCGGCCTCGACCAGGTGGAAAACCCGCTGGTGCGCGACCTGTTCAAGGAGATGCGCGTAAGGCTCCTCCGCCCGGTGATTGTGGTGGACTACGAACGCGAGGCGCTGTGCCACCCCGCCGAGACCGCGCGGGTGACCTTCGACCGGCGCCTTCGCGCGGGGCCGCGTACCGCGCTGTTTGAACCGGACGCGCCCACGCTGCCAGCGATGGATCAGGAACAGCTGGTGCTGGAGGTCAAGTACGACCGCGTGCTGCCCGGCGTGATCCAGACGCTTCTGTGGGACGCGCCCGCCACCCGCGCCGCCTTCTCGAAATACATCACCTGCCGCCGGTTCGAGCCGCTGAGGTAATCTTTACCGATTCGAAGATTGAGAGGGATCAACCGTGAACAACCTGACAAAGCTGGACCTGAGCAACATGTCCATCACCCCCAGCTCGACGATGACCATCCTGTTTTCGATGCTGCTGGCGTTCATTTTGGGTCTTTTCATCTTCTGGGTGTATCGGGTAAACTATAAGGGGGTCATGTACAGCCAGAACTTCGCGCTGACGCTGGTTCTGATGACCCTGATCACGACGCCGGTGGTCATGTGCATCCGCAACTCCATCCAACTCTCGATGGGCATGGTGGGCGCGCTTTCGATCGTCCGCTTCCGGACGGCGGTCAAGGACCCGCTGGACACCGCCTACATGTTCTGGTCGCTGACGATGGGGATCCTCTTGGGCGCGGGCCAGTTCTTCCTGGCGGGGCTCGCGACGGCGGGCATCGCGGCGCTGGTGTTCATCCTGTCCCGCCTGACGACCAAGGCGCCGGACAGCTTCCTGCTGGTGATCCGGCTCGCGCCGGGCGCGGAGGGCGCGGTCACCAATGCGATGAAGAACATCAAGCACCAGCGGCTCAAGAGCCGAACGGTCACTTCCTCCGGCAGCGAGATGACGCTGGAGGTGCGCGTCGAGCGCCAGGAGGCGCTCCTCAAGGCGCTGATGGCGGTGGACGGCGTCCGGGACGCGACGCTGGTGGCGTACCAATCCGAGACTTTGTAATGATTTAGGAGGCAATCATGCCTGATCTGATGGAGATCCTATCCAGCCCGGCGGTTCTGATCGCGCTTGGGGTCATCGGCGCGGTGATCCTGGTCTGGGCGGCGGCCAGAATCCGAAACGGCGCGCTGGAGAAGCGGCTTGAGGAGATGCAGCAGCAACTTTCCGGCCAGTTTCAGAGCGTCCGCAGCGAAACGGGCGACATCGCGCAGCGCTCCCGCGAGGAACTGGGCGCGAACCTGCGCGGTATGAGCGATTCCGTCGCCCGCGTGATGGGCGAAATGGGCCGCACCCAGCAGGCGCAGCTGGACACCTTCGCCGGGCAGCTTCGGGAACTCAGCCGCGACGAAGAGGCGCGCATGGCGGAACTGAGGCGCACGGTGGAGACACGCCTCTCCGCCTACGAAGAGCGCATCGGCGCGATCGGCGACGTGGTGGACAACCGCCTTTTAAGTGGCGAGCGGCGCATCGACCGGCTGCGGGAGGGCGTGGAGGCGCGGCTTACCAGCCTCCAGACCGACAACGGCCAGCGGCTGACCCAAATGCAGCAGATGGTGGACGAAAAGCTGACCTCCACGCTGGACAGGCGGGTCAGCGAGAGCTTCCGCCTGGTCAGCGAGCGGCTGGAGCAGGTGTACAATGGGCTGGGTGAAATCGAGGCGCTCGCAAGCGGCGTCGGCGACCTGCGGCGCGTCCTAACCGGTGTCAAGTCGCGCGGCGCGGTGGGCGAGATTCAGCTGGGCGCGCTGCTTGCCCAGATCCTGTCGCCCGACCAGTACGAGGCGGAGGTGCTTCTCAGCGAGGGCGCGGAGCCGGTCAGCTTCGCGATCCGGCTGCCGGGGCGTTCCGGCGGCGCGGTCAGCTACCTGCCCATCGACGCGCGCTTTCCGCACGAAGCGTACGACCGGCTGATCGACGCGGTGGAGCAGGGCGATTCTCAGGCTGCGGAGGCCGCGGGCGCGGAGCTTGAAAAGAAGCTGCTGCGCGCCGCGGAGCGCATCCACACCCAGTACGTCGCGCCGCCCGCGACCACCGATTTCGCGGTTTTGTTCCTGGGCAGCGAGGGGCTGTACGCCGAGGCGCTCCGCCGTCCCGGCCTCGCCGAACGCATGCAGCGCGAGCACCACGTGACGCTCACCGGCCCGTCCACATTGGCCGCGCTGGTCAACGCGCTGCAGATGGGCTTTAAGACGCTGGCGCTCGAAAAGCGGGCGGAGGAGGTCTGGGCGCTGCTCGGCGCGGTGCGCGGCGAGTTCGCGACCTTCGCGGAAGCGCTTGGCCGCACCCAGAAGCGCATCCGGCAGGCGTCCGAATCCATCGAGGACGCGGCGGAAAAATCCCGCCTGATCGAAAAGCGGCTGCGCGGCGTCGAAAAGCTGGGCACGAAGCAGCGCAAGTCGATCCTGGGTCAGGACGACGAGGAGGATTCCGAGCTGTTTTCCACGGATTGGGACTGATTCCAAAACCGCACACGCATGGATTGTGTCTAATCCAAAGGAAAGCCGGGACAGCACGGTTGGCATAAGTACCATCGTTTTCTCGATCGAAACCGGGAAGGTGCTGTTCGTCGGTTCGGATATCCCCGATTGATCCGTTGCATCCATGGCGCCCCCATTCGGGGCGCTATTTCTTTGCCTGTATCCGCATGTGCGTACCGTGGACAAGACCGGGCTGCCCGTCAAAGTAGCGCAGTTCCAGAGCGCTCTCTGTACCGCTTCCGTCATTCACGTCAACCGACCCCAATTTTCGTTCTGCTTCCATCGTTCCCGGCAACCGATTCCAGTTTCCGTTCTGCTTCCATCGTTCCCGGCAACCGACCCCAGTTTCCGTTCTGCTTCCATCGTTCCCGGCGACATGCGCGCCGGGAACGCATTTCATCCACCAGTGCGAACACTGGTGGATGAAATGATTCCTTCGGTCAGCGCGCCGCCCGGAAATTCCAGAGAATTTCAGGCGCGCGCAGGTCTTTTTAAACGTGTTGAAAGACCCGAAGGGGATTTCAACGCAAGGGTCAGCGCGCCGCCCGGAAATTCCAGAGAATTTCAGGCGCGCGCAGGTCTTCCCAATGCGTTGAAAAGATGCGTCAGCAGATTTTCAACGCCTACTTGATTGACCCCTCGACCATGCCCTTGATGATGTACTTCTGCGCGAACAGGAACAGGACGATGATCGGCAACATCGCCAGCATCGCGCTGGTCAGGATCAGATCCCACTGCTTCAGGTACGATCCGACGAACGCCGTCACCGCCAGCGGGATGGTCTGCACCGCGCCGTTGGAGCCGAGGACGAGCAGCGGCAACAAATAGTCGTTCCAGATCCAGATACCGTTCAGGATCAATACCGTCACCGCGACCGGCTGAAGGAGCGGCATCACGATCCTAAAGAACGTCGACGCCTGACCGCAGCCGTCGATGGTGGCCGCCTCCTCCAGTTCCAGCGGCACGCCCTTGATGAACCCGTGCAGGATGAACACCGACATCGAGCAGCCAAAGCCCAGGTACGCGAACACGATGCCCTGATACGTGCCCAGAAGCGGGATGCCAATGCCGTTTCCCACGATACGCAGCCAGCGGACCAGCGGGAACATGACCACCTGGAACGGAATGACCATCGCCGCCACAAACATCATGAACACGATGGTGGACCAGCGCGTCTTGTTTCGCACCAGCACCCACGCGCACATCGATGAGAACAGAAGGATGACCGCGAGTGAGACGACGGTGATGATCACCGAGTCGAAGAACGCGCCGATGTAGTCGGTGGTGGGGTTATTGAAGATCTTGACGATGTTCACCCACATCTGACCCCAGCTGGCCGGCCAGGACACGGCGGAGAAGATGATCTCCTTGGCGTCCTTCGCGGCGTTCAGAACCACCATCCAGAACGGCATCATGAACAGGAGGAACAAGAGGATGCCGACCGCTTCCACCGCGATTTTCTGCCCCTTGCGCGAGGAGCCTTTCTCGCCGACGGCGTCCAGCTTCATCGGGTTTGCCTTGATCGTCATTACATCTCCACCTCCTTGCGCTTGTTGAAGTAGACCTGTACCAGCGAGAACACGACCAGCACCAGGAAGAAGATGACCGACTTGGCCTGGGCTTCCGCCATCTTGTTGGCGGCGTTGGCGGTGTTGTAGATGTCCATCGCGAGAAGCTGACTGGCTTTCACCGCGCCGCCCATGAAGCGTACGCTGGGGCCGCCATTGGTCAGCGTGAAGTTCATGTCAAACTGCTTGAACGAGTTGGTCAGCGTCAGAAACAGCGAGATTGTGAACGCGTTCGCCATCATCGGAATCAGCACGCGCCGCATCCGCGTGAAGTAGCTCGCGCCGTCCACCGACGCGGCCTCAAGGACGCTGGTTGGCACCGACTGGATCGACGCCACGTAGATCATCATGATGTACCCGGCATACTGCCAGGTGTTGACAAAGCTCATCGCCCAGATGACCGTATCGGTTCTCGCGATCAGCGATTTCCCAAGGAAGGGAAGCGTCGCCCCCGCCAGCGTGAACACGTTGTTGAACAGGAACTGCCAGATGTAGCCCAGCACGATGCCGCCGATCAGGTTGGGCACGAAAAA
>CAZNPZ010000066.1:0-13560 GCA_964575255.1 uncultured Oscillospiraceae bacterium | reverse complement strand
CAGAGCTACCACCGGAGGGATACGGGACTGACAAGGTATTCATTCTGGGCTAATACGTATTATAGCACAGCGATCGCCTTTTCGCAAGGCCTGGCTAAAAATTTATTCAGATTTTTGCCCGCTTTCCGCCTTCTTTTCCGGTTTGCGGGTATGAAAATGCCGGTGCGATGGAGCGCCCTTGCGCGTTTCGGGCGACGCCGGTTCGGCGGAGAGCTTGTCAAAATACTGGTCTGTGTTCATCTGCTTGGGCCCCTTGGGATGCAGGATGCGGCGGCGCGGCTTCTCCTCCTTTTCCGCCTCGGCCTCGGCTTCCTTCTCCTTGGGCGCTTCCTTCCCCCGGCCCCGGTTTTTCTGCGCGCGCGCATCCTGCCGGGCTGCGATCTCCTCGGCGGTCAGCTGCACCGGCTGTCCGGGCGGGTGCTGGATGATATGCGTCGGCTTCTGCACCTTGTCCAGCGGGTATTCGCGGACTTCAAAGCCTTCGTCGGTGCGCATGCGCACACGTACCTTTTCGCGGATAACGTTGATCTCACTGATGACGCCCACGCCGTCGGGAGTCAGGCATTCTCGCCCGACCTTGGGCAGCTTCTTCAGCGTGGATTCGTAATAGTCCTGTTCGTACTTCAGGCAGCACATCAGCCTTCCGCACTGGCCGGAGATCTTGGTCGGGTTGAGCGACAGGTTCTGCTCCTTGGCCATCTTGATGGACACAGGCTGGAAGTCGCCCAGAAACGCGCCGCAGCAGATGGGCCTGCCGCAGGAACCCAGCCCGCCCAGCATCTTGGCCTCATCCCGGACGCCAATCTGGCGAAGCTCGATGCGCATTTTGAATACGCCCGCCAGATCCTTGACCAGTTCGCGGAAGTCCACGCGGCCGTTGGCGGTGAAGTAGAAGATGATTTTATTGCCCTCGAACGTGTACTCCACGTCGACCAGCTTCATTTCCAGCCTGTAGTGGGCGACGCGCTCCTGACAGACGCGCATCGCTTCCTTTTCCTTCATTTCGTTGGCTTCGGCGCGGCGGATGTCTTCCTCCACCGCCATGCGGATGACCTTTTTCAGCGGGGCGATAATCTGGTTGTCGTCCACTTCGCGCGCGCCGGTCACGACCTCGCCCAGCTCGACGCCGCGGGAGGTCTCCACCACCGCGTACTCGCCGGGGTTAGGCCACACCTCGCCGGGATCAAAATAATACACCTTACCCGCTTTTTTGAAGCGGATTCCGATCACTGTTGCCATGACACCGTTCCTCTCAGGCTTTCGAAATACATCATTTCCAGTACGGTCTGCCACGAAACGTTGGAATTCAGTTTGCGCCGCGCGTTCATCACGCCCATAAGCAACGCCTGCGCGTCGACAGGGATTCCGCGAAGGTCAACACCAGGCAGTTCTTCCGACAGACCGCCGGACGCGCGTACCATGTCGCGGGCGAGCGCCTCCAGAATCTCCAGGATCTGCGGCGCGGCCTCCTTGTCCCCAGTCAGAATCGACGCGGCTTCCGCGACCGTCGCGCGGCCTTTCAGCGCCGAGAGCGACTGAATCACCCGGTCACGCACCGCCCAATAGCCGCCGTCCTGAAGCTGTGTGATCGCGCGCCCGACACAGCCGCCGGAAGCCGCCGCCGACAGCGCAGTCCGTTCCGGCGTCGCGTCCATCCGGGACAGTACGGTTTGCACTTCGACCGTCCGGATCGGATGAAAGCGCTCCTGGCGGCAGCGCGAGACGATCGTCGTCAGAAGCTGCGAAGGCGTGGTGGTCAGAAGGAAAAACACTGTGCCGCCCGGCGGCGTCTCCAGCGTTTTTAAAAGCGCGTTCTGCGCCTGCTGGGTCATCTTCTCCGCGTCGCCGATGATGACGGTGTGCCGCCCGCCCTCAAACGGCTTGATCGATACGCGGCGGATCAGTTCCCGAACTTCGTCCACGCCGATGGAGCGCCCGGCCGCACTGACCACCGCATGATCCGGATGCATGCCAGCGATCATCCGGCTGCAGGGCGGACACCGGTCGCAAGGCTTCATTTCTCCCAGACAGTGTACTGCCCGCGCGCAGATTTCCGCCGCCGTCCGCTTTCCGGTGCCCTTCGGGCCGGAAAAGAGGTACGCGTGCACGAACCGGTCGCCGGAGAAGTCCGCCCTGAGCCGCTCGACCAGGCCGTCAAGCCCGACAAAATGGTCAAAGTTCACTGTTCCCATCGCGTTCAGATCTTGACGAACTGCTCAACGTCCAACACAAAGATGGTAGCGCCGCCCACCATGACCTCAATCGGGTACGGCACGTACACGCCCGCCGCGCCCGCCATCGGCGAAGGCGCGGTGGCGACCTGTTTGCGGCTCTTGCAGATACGCTCGATAATCGTCATGGCGCCTTCGTACTTGTCTTCATCCACGCCAACCAAAAGCGTCGTGTTCCCGGCGCGCAAAAAGCCACCGGTGGTGGCAAGTTTGGTAACACCGTATCCTTCGTTCATCAGCGAACTGACGAGCCTTCCGGCGTCCTCATCCTGTACGATGGCAACGATCAGTTTCATCGCATCTTCGCCTCCTTTTCTGATGGTTCTCATGCTGATTATAACCCGAAACCTCCCAAATTGCAAGCCACGCAGGTTAACCGACTTTTTACCCTGCACACGCGGAAAAGCGCCGGGCGGTTCGCGCCGGCGCTTGAAATGTACGGCCAAACTTAGCTACAGCAGGATGCAGATCATGCCGCCGCTGCCGTCGTTGATGATTTTCCCCAGCGTTTCCTGCAGCTTGTCGCGCACGTTCTCCGGCATCCGGGTGAGTTTGGACGCGAGTCCCTCCCGCACCAGCTCACCCAGCGATTTTCCGAACAGGTTACTCGCCCAAAGGCTGGCTGGGTCGGCTTCGAAGCCGCTGAGCAGGTAGTTGACCAATTCCTCCGACTGGTGCTCGCTGCCGACTGTCGGGCTGACTTCGGTATTGATGTCGACGCGGATCATGTGCAGCGACGGCGCGCTCGCCCGCAGTTTGACGCCAAACGCGCCGCCCTGCCTGACGATTTCCGGCTGTTCCAACTTCAGTTCCGACATCTCCGGCGCGACCAGCCCATACCCGGTATCCCGCACGCTTTTCAGCGCCTGCGCGACGCGGTCGTACTCGCGTTTGGCGGACGCAAGCTCGGTCATCAGCTTGAGTAAGTGTTCCTCGCCGCTCACCTGGGTGCCGCTGGCCTCGCTGAGCACCTGATAGAATAATCCGTCACGCGGCTGAATGCGCACGTCCAGCGCACCCTCGCCCAGTCGGATGCCCTCGGAGGACGCCACCTGGATGAACTCGTTCTGTGAGAAGACTTCCTTCAGTTTGCCATTGTCGCGCACGCGGCGCATGGATTTCGCGGCCTTGTCGGCCGACGCGATCACGGACTGGATCAGGTAGTGATCGTCGGGCAGCGCGGTCATCCATTCGGGCATCATCAGGCGCGCCTCGGTCAGCGGGAACTCAAACAGCAGTTTTTCGAGGAGGCCGTTCATATCCGCCTCGGTCATTCTGGTGGCGTCGGCGGCGACGGCAGGCACGTCGTACTTCTCCTCCAGAGAGGCGCGCAGCGCCTGCGCTTCGTTTCCGGCGGGCTGGGCGCTGTTGACCAGCACGATGAAGGGCTTCCCCAGCGCCTTGAGTTCCCGGACGACCCGCTCCTCCGCGTCCACGTAGGCGGTGCGCGGCAGGTCCACAATGGAACCATCGGTGGTCACTACGACGCCCAGCGTCGCGTGATCCTGGATCACCTTGCGGGTACCCATCTCCGCCGCGCGCTCAAACGGGATATCGTGATCCAGCCAGGGTGTGCGCACCATCCGGGCGCTCTCCCCCTCCTCCAGACCCAATACGCCCCGGATCAGGTAACCGACGCAGTCGACCAACCGTACCCGGAACGAGGCGTTGTCCCGCAGGCGCACCTCCACCGCCTCGTCAGGCACAAAGTTGGGCTGCGTGGTCATGATGGTCTTGCCCGCGCCACTCTGGGGAATTTCGTCCAAAGCGCGCGCGCGGCGGTTCTCATCCTCGATGCCCGGAAGCACGACCAACTCCATGAAGCGCTTGATAAAGGTCGACTTGCCGGTGCGCACCGGCCCGACGACGCCGATGTAGATATCGCCGTTGCATCTTCCGGCAATGTCCCGATACAGGTTCGTCTCCATGCCACATCCTCCTTGCCGGGCGCGCCAAACGGCGTACGCCTTCCACCCATGCCATCGATGCATGGTATGAGGACGGGCAAGTGGGTATGCCTAGGCGCGTTTGAATTGGCGTTTCAGGAACATGAACAGCGCGTACAGGATCGCTGCGTCAATGAAGTATTGCACGAAGTTTTTCAGCGCCCGCATCGGCAGAAGCGCGAGGTATCCCTTACCCAGCAGCAGGCTCAGCCACAGCGTGTTGAGACCGATATGCAGGAAAACTGCGATCAGGCCCTGCGCGATCAGGATGCGCGGCCACTTCACATCATCTGGCCGGTAAAACGCCAAGCCGTAGATCAGTCCGCCCAGCGCGGCGTTCAGCGTGAAACCGAAGTTGAACGCGCCATTCGGATGGATCAAAAATACAATGATGTCGGAAAGAGCGGCCACCAGCATCGCGGGCGTTGGCCCAAAAAGATAGCCGCAGGCGGCAACCGCCAGATACCCGAATGAGATTCGGAGGAAATTTCCGATCGGAAGGTAAATGGTCGCGTTGATGACGACCTCAAGTGCGAGCAGCATTGCGCAAGTGACCATTGCGCGCGTGTTTTTCAGACCTTTCGCGGATCTCGAGAGATCCTCCATCCATTGTGTGAACATCGGAACCGCCCCCTTTTCGGCTCATCTTAGCATTCGGGGAAAACGAATGTCAAACGAAGTTTTGTTTGCATGACAACCTTCGATCGGCTATAATTGACGAAGTGGGAGGGGTTGCCATGAAGCGCGCGGAACAGGAGAAGAACTACAAAATCCTGGGGATTGACCCGTGGCTTGCGCCGTACCGCCGGGACATCCAGCTTCGGATGGACCGTTTTACGGACATCCGCAAGAAATTGCTGGGCGCGAAGGGCGACCTCCCGTCGATGGCGAACGGCTACCTCTACTACGGCATCCACCGGACGGAGAAGGGCTGGGTGTACCGCGAGTGGGCGCCGGGCGCGGACGCGCTTCACCTGATCGGAGATTTCAACGGGTGGAATCGCGAATCCCATCCGCTTCAAAAGTTGGAAGGCGGCAGCTGGGAGATCGAACTGGGCCCGGACGCGCTCAAACACGCGGAACAGGTCAAAGTGCAGGTGACCAAAAACGGCGTTGTGACCGACCATATCCCGCTCTATATCCGAAAAGTCGTTCAAAACAAGGCGGACAACACGTTCGCAGGGCAGGTCTGGTCGCCGAAAGCTCCGTTCCGCTGGACGGACGGCGGCTATGGACGGCGGAAGATCAGCCCGCTCTACATCTACGAAGCGCATGTCGGCATGGCGCAGGAGGAAGGGCGCATCGGCACCTACCGCGAGTTCGCCGACAAAGTCCTCCCCCGCATCAAGGCGGGCGGTTACAATACCGTACAGTTGATGGCGATACAGGAGCACCCGTATTACGCCTCCTTCGGCTATCAGGTGACCAACTTCTTCGCGGCTTCGTCCTGGTACGGGGAGCCGGAAGACCTGAAATACCTGATCAACACCGCCCACAATATGGACATGCTGGTGCTCCTCGACCTCGTGCATTCCCACGCGGCGAAGAACATTCTGGAGGGCATCAACCTGTTCGACGGCACCGAGGATCAGTTCTTCAAAAAGGGCCGCGCCGGAACCCACCCTGCGTGGGATACGAAGCTGTTCAACTACGGAAAGCACGAAGTGATCCACTTCCTGCTGTCCAACTGCAAGTTCTGGCTGGAGGAGTACCACTTTGACGGCTTCCGGTTTGACGGTGTTACGTCGATGCTCTACCATGACCACGGCCTGGGCAAGGTGTTCGACGGCTACGACAAGTATTTCAGCATGAATACCGATGTGGAAGCGGTCACCTACCTGCAGCTGGCGAACGAGCTGATTCACGCGGTCAACCCATTCGCCGTAACCGTCGCTGAGGACATGAGCGGCATGCCGGGCATGTGCCTGCCGATCCGTTACGGCGGCATCGGGTTTGATTACCGGCTCGCGATGGGTGTGCCCGACTACTGGATCAAGGCGCTGGAGGCAGGCGACGAGCGCTGGGACATGGCGCGCATGTGGTACGAGCTGACCACCCGCCGCCCCGAAGAAGCGACGATCGGCTACGCCGAGAGTCACGATCAGGCGCTGGTCGGCGACAAGACGCTGATTTTCCGCATGGCGGACGCCGAGATGTACACCGGCATGGAAAAATCCTACCATTCGCTCGCGGTCGACCGGGCGATCGCGCTCAGCAAGATGATCCGCTTCATCACGCTCGCGCTGGCGTCGGAAGGCTACCTCAACTTCATGGGCAACGAGTTCGGCCACCCGGAGTGGATCGACTTCCCGCGCGAGGGGAACGGCTGGTCGTATCAGTACGCGCGCCGCCAGTGGTCGCTGGCGGACAACGGCTTTCTGAAATACCAATGGCTGCAGGAATTTGACCGGGCGATGCTGAAGTTTGCGCGCAAGTACCGCGTGATGGTCAAGCGCGACCTGAACAACCTCTGGATCGACCAAAAGGACAAGCTGCTCGCATTCGCCAAGGGCGACCTCGTCTATCTTTTCAACTTCCACCCGACGAAATCGCAGGACGCTTTCCTGCTCCCGGTCAACCCCGTCGGCGAAGGCGATTACCGGGTGGTGTTCTCCACCGATGACGAGGTCTTCGGCGGACAGGGCCGCATCTCGGAGGAGACCGTCTACCATGCGGCGCACACCGCGGATCGCGGCCTTGCGTTCAAGGTCTACACCCCCTGCCGCACGGCGATGGTCTTGAAGCGAATCCAGCCATAACGCAAATGCATACGCAGACCGGCGCGATTTTCGATCGCGCCGGTTGGTTTTATGCTCTTATTCAACCCTTGTGGGGTCAAGGCCACTGCCCTGACGGGGAGCAGGGCAGCGCCACGCCGCCTCTTCGCTCCTACGCCCTCAGCTTCGCGCCGTGGGTGTTTTCGCAGGCGCGGACGATCTTGTCAAAGCTCGCGTTGACCTCGACGTCCGTCAGGGTGCGGTCGGGTGCGCGGAAGGCCAGCGCGAACGCCGCGCTCTTTTTGCCCAAACCTACCTGAGTGCCGCGGTACAGGTCGAACAGCTTCACATCTTCAAGCGTCTTCCCCGCCGCGCGGCGGATGGTCTCGATCACGCCGCCGATGCCCACGCCCTCGTCCATCACCAGCGCGATGTCGCGGCTGACCGCCGGAAAACGCGGCAACGGCTTCACCTCGGAAACCGGAACCTCCGCCGCCATCATCGCCCCGATCGAAAGCTCCGCGAGGTACACGCGCCTGCCCTCCAGATCAAACCGCGCCGCTACGTCCGGGTGCGCCTCGCCCATCTGACCCAGCACGGTTTTCCCGGCTTTCAAGACCGCCCGCCGCCCCGGATGCAGCCAGTTTTCGCCGCCCGGCTCCACGCTCGCCTCGATGCCGAACCGCTGTAGTAAGCACATGGCCGCGTCGCGAAGCTGATAGAAGTCCGCGCCCTCGCCGTAGAGACCCAAGGTCAGTGTCGGAATCTCCTCCGGCAGTTGGTGCGCTTCTGTCTTTTTGAAGGCGGTGGACAGTTCGAACAAACGCGCCTCCGCGTTGCCGCGATTGACATTGGTCGAAAGCGCCGCGAGCATCGAAGGAACCAACGTCGTGCGCATCACCGACGTGTCCTCACCCAAGGGATTGCGAACCGGCAGCGGGTCTAGCCGTCCGTCGCCGGGATCAAAGCCCATCGCGTCCAGCCATTTGGGCGACACAAACGAATAGTTCAGCGCCTCGTAGAAGCCCATGCCCACCAATGCGTCCTTCGCGCGGTCGCGGAAGCGTTGGTTCCTCGATCGTTCGCCCAGCATGGTCGCGCCGCGTGGCAGCGTGGACGGGATGTGCTCGTAGCCGTAGAGCCTCAGCACTTCCTCCGCGAGGTCAGCCTCGGTCTCAATGTCGCCGCGCCATGCGGGCGGCACGCAGGTCAGTTCATCGCCGCAAAGCGTCGTGTCGATGTTCAGCCGGTTCAGAATGTCCTCCATCGCTTCCGGCGGCACGTCGACGCCCATCAGCCTGTTCATCCGGCTTGCGCTCGCGGTGATCTCCCGCTCCCCCGTGGGCGACGGGTAGATATCGATGACGCCGGGCGCGACATCGCCGCACGCCAGCATGTTGACCAGCATGCACGCGCGCTCCAGCGCCTCCAGCGTGTTCTCGACGCACACGCCTTTTTCAAAGCGGGCGGACGCCTCGGTTCGGATGCCCAGCGCGCGGCTGGTCAGGCGGATGCCGGTTCGCTCGAACGCCGCGCACTCAAAGAGGACGCTCGTCGTGCCCTCACCGATCTCGGACTCCTCGCCGCCCATGATGCCCGCAAGGCCCGTGGCGTTGTCCGCGTCGGCGATGACCAGCATGGTATCCGTCAGCGTATGCGTCTTCCCGTCCAGCGTGGTCAGCACCTCGCCGGGTTTCGCGCGGCGCACGATGATCTTGCCCTCCCGAACCTTTGAAAGGTCGAACGCGTGCATCGGGTGGCCGGTCTCCAGCATCACGAAGTTGGTAATGTCCACGATGTTGTTGATCGGCCGGACGCCCGCCGCGTGCAGGTACGCGCGCATCCACTTGGGCGACGGGCCGATTTTGACGTTCGCGACCACCCTCGCACAGTAGCGCGGGCAGAGCGCGGCGTCCTTCACCTCAATTGAGGCGTATTGATCAATCGGTTTGCCCTTCTCTTCGACCTCGATCTCCGGCATCACGCAGTATTCGTCCAGAACCGCCGCGCTCTCCCGCGCAATCCCCCAGACGCTCAGACAGTCGGGGCGGTTGGCGAGGATCTCAAAGTCCACCACGTCGTCACCAAGACCCAGTACGCCCTTAACGCAGACGCCGGGGGATACCTCGTCGTTAATAACCAGGATTCCCTCGTCGCCGACGTTGGGGTACAGTCCCGCGGGAATGTTCAGTTCCGGCCCGGAGCAGATCATCCCGCAGGATTCCACGCCGCGCAGTTTTCCCTTCTTGATTGTGCCGCCCGGCAGGCGCGCGCCCTCAAGCGCCACCGGCACCAATTGCCCCGCGCGCACGTTCGGCGCACCGCAGACGATCTGAAGCGGGGCGTCCTTGCCCACGTCCACCGTACATACGTGCAGATGGTCGGAGTTCGGGTGATCCTCGCAGGTCAAAACGCGCCCGACCACGACGCCTTCAAAGTCCGAACCGGTCGCGGATATGCCCTCGACGCCGGTTCCGGTCATCACCATGCGGCGCGCGTATTCCGTGACGTCCTGTTTCACGTCCACGTATTCGCGCAGCCAGTTCATTGGGATTTTCATTGCCGCCCGCCCCCCTTACCGGAACTGCGCCAGAAAGCGCAGGTCGTTTTCATACAGATAGCGCATGTCGGGCACGTTGTACTTGAGGATCGTCAGCCGCTCGATGCCCATGCCGAACGCGAAACCGGTGTACTTCATAGCATCGATGCCGCACATATCCAGTACCTTTGGGTTGACCATGCCGCAGCCCAGCACCTCGATCCAGCCGGAACCCTTGCAGATGCGGCAGCCCGCGCCGCCGCAGGCCGCGCAGCTGACGTCGAACTCGGCGGATGGCTCCGTGAACGGGAAGAACGACGGGCGGAAGCGCGTTTTGATGTCATCCCCGTACAGTTTCCTCGCGAACAGGTCCAGCGTGCCCTTGAGGTCGCCCATCGAAATGCCCTCGTCGACGACCAGCCCTTCCAGCTGATGGAAGACCGGCGAATGGGTGGCGTCGCACTCGTCCACGCGGTACACGCGGCCAGGGCAAACGACGCGGATCGGCGGTTTCCGGGTGGTCATCACGCGGGCCTGAACCGGCGAGGTGTGGGTGCGCAGCACGATCTCGTCGTCGATGTAGAACGTATCCTGCGCGTCCCTGGCAGGGTGGTTCTTGGGAAGGTTCAGAAGTTCAAAGTTGTAGTGGTCGAACTCCACCTCCGGCCCTTCCACAGCCTCGAAGCCCATGCCGGTAAAGATGTTCAGAAGCTGATCCTGCACCAGATACATCGGGTGCAGGCTTCCGGCGGATCGGGTCTTGCCGGGCAGCGTCACGTCGATGGCCTCTTCCCGGAGACGCGCTTCCTTCACCGCCCCTTTGAGCGCCTCCGCGCGCGCCTCCAGCGCCTGTTCCAGCGTTTCACGAGCCGCGTTGACCAGTTGGCCGAGCTTTGGGCGTTCTTCGGCGGGCGCCTGGCCCAGGCTTCGGAGCAGTCCCGTCAGCTCCCCCTTCCTGCCCAGCACGCGCACGCGCAGTTCCTCCAGCGCCGGGAGATCACGAAGCGCGGAAAGTTCCTGAAGCACGCGGGATTCGATCTCCTGAATGATCGTCTGCATGAATACCCTCCTCAACAATGAAAAAAGGCCTCACCCACATGGGGCGAGGTCTCGCGGTACCACCCAAATTCGCCTGCGCCCCGATGGGCGTCAAGCCTCTCATCCCGGATAACGTGGGATGAATCCGCACGGGCTTACTATGCTTCTGCCCGCGGGCTCCGGAGCGAACTTCCCCGCGTCCTGTTCCCAGCGCGCTTTCAGCCGGTGGCGCGCCTCTCTTTCGGGTTGGAACTGCGGCTACTCTTCTCCATCCAAGCCGTTCTGATTTTGAAGTGGATTATAGCACAGCCGATACCCGGCTGCAAGTTAAAAGTCAGTCCTTGTCCTCTTCTTCTTCCAGCGCGTCCTCGTCGGCTTCGGCGATCTCCAGATACCGCTCGAAGACCTTTTCCAGCAGTTCCTCATCCTCGATGCCCACGTAGGCGTCCTCGCCGTCGTCACCCTTTTCAATGCGCAGGATGATGACCTCGTCCTCGTCCACGTCCTCCACATCGTCGATGGGCACCAGCAGCACGTAGGGGTCGCCCTCGTACTCGACGGTCATCAGGTGTTCGAAGCGGACGGGTTTGCCGTTCTCGTCGATCAGTTCAATGATTTCGTTGCCGCTCTCCATCCTGTTGTCTTCCATACCGTGGCCCTCCCTACGCATCATCCGGTTTCCTTGCGACCCATCCGCCGCCGTCCAGAAAGCTCTGGAGGATGTAGGTGGCGGCCAATTTATCGACGACTTCTTTTCGCTTGTCCCTGTGGACATCGCCTTCCAAGAGTACGCGGCGGGCCATCAGCGTGGTCAACCGCTCGTCCTGGTGCCTGACCTCAAATCCGGCTTCTTCAAGCATTTTTGAATACGCGAGAATCCGCTCCGCCTGCGGCCCGATGGTGCCGTTCATGTTCCTGGGAAGACCGACCAAGAGGCGCTTCGTTGCGTACTGCTCGGCCAATTCCGTGATTCTTAAGATGTCTCGCGCCTGCCCTTTGGTGAAGATCGTCTCGACGCCCTGCGCGGTCAGCCCCAACGGGTCGGAAACCGCCACCCCGATACGCTTCTCCCCAACATCCAGCGCCAGCACGCGGGGTTCAAACGCGGTCATCGCTCAGAAGTGTGCTGCGCGACGTAGAAGCTGACCAATTCTTCCAGGATCTCATCCCGCTCCAGACGCCTGATCAGTGAGCGCGCGTTGTTGTAGCTGGTGATATACGTCGGGTCGCCGGATACGATGTAGCCCACCAACTGCATGATCGGATCATGTCCCTTGGCTTTCAGGGACTGATAGACCGAGAGGATGATGTCCTCGGCCGTGTCGGACGAAGTCGGGGCATAATTGAATTTGCTGGTTTCACCGAATTTGCTGTTCATGATGCACCGCCTTCCAGCAGCAAATGAGCCCATGTTCCCATTATACTACAGCATGGCACAATTTTCAATCACTTATTCGCCAAGGCAAACACATGAAATTGTTCCTGATTTATTCGCGCCGCGCAGCCCAAACGCGGAGGCAGGTCTTCGCGATCAAAAGAACCGGCAGCGCGAACAGCATGCCCAGCACGCCGCCGATGCTGCTGCCAATCGCGATGGCGAGGAGAACCGCCGCCGGATGTACGCCCATCACGCCGCCCATGATGCGCGGGCTGATGATCAGCCCGTCCATTTGCTGCACCGCGAACAGGATGAACAGTGTCAGCCCGGCTTTCAAAAACCCTTGGGTGAGCGCGGAGACCGTCACCGGGATGCCGCCCAGGAACGGGCCGAAGTACGGGATCAGGTTGAACACCGCCACGATCGAGCCCATGAGCAGCGCGTTTTTCAGGCCGATCAGCCAGAATCCGATCCCGGCGATGGAGCCGACGATCAGCGAGATGGTCACCTGTGCCCGGAGGTACAGTCGGATCGTCGCCTTGGCGCTGGACGCCATCTTCAGGACGATCCGGCGCGCGGCGAAGGGGATCGTGAGCTCCAGGTACAGAAGCATCCGATCCCGATCCGCCAAAAAATAGTAGCCCAGCGCAATGGTCATGATGGTGATCGCAAAGCCGGCCGCGATTGATCCCGCCATCGAGATCGTCCCCTTCAGCGCGCCGCCTACCGCGTCGCTCAGCGCGGCGGTATTCAGCGTCGGTGCCGGAAGTCCCGGCATCGATTTCGCCTCCAGCCAGCGGTTCACCGACTCCACCGTCGAATTCAATGAATGGAGCAAGTCGGGCGCGCGCTCGGCCAGGTCGCCGATCTGACCGATCAGCGGTGGAATGAGCAGCGTCAGCGCGCCTGCGACGAGCAAAAACGCGGCGGCAAGGCTTACGCCGGAAGCCGCCGCTCGGCTCAGACGCTTCTCGACGCGCGCGCACAGCGGCTCCAACAAAAAAGCGATGACGCCGCCGACAGCCGCCATTTTGATCGCCAGAAGCACCTGACGCCACAAAAGAAGCAGCATTAGCAGCGCCAACGCGCCCAGTGCCACAAGTTTCAGAGGTTTTACGATTCGTCCGTCCACCGGTCTCCTACTTGCTCCACAGTTTTTCAGCCTTGTCGGTCACCTTTTGAACCGAATCAGACGCCATCCGCTTCATCTGGCGCTGCGTCTGCGTATCCATAAGGCCCAGCGCCGCCAGCGCCGCCACGCCGATCACCGCGCCCGCGATCATCCCCGTAAAAGTTCCGTTCCTCACGCTCGCTCCCCCCTTCCCCGTCGCATTCCAGAATCACGCCGTTCAGCCCCACGGTCCAGCCATGCACATACTTCCGGCCGCGAACCAGATCCTCCCACCAGCCGCTCGTCATCTCCAGCGCCGCCACCTTCAGCGTGCGCTCGTCGATCAGGGCGCCGGTGATCGCGCCCAAAATCTGCCCGTCGGTGGCGGTGGCGCGCCGGATGGTAAGCCCGCGTTCCTCGCCTGCGCGGACGCCTTCGTCCGTCACCAGAACCGCCACATCACCCAGCAGACTGACCGCGGAGGCTGGAATGAACCGGTTCCCGCGGAGGCCGCGCGCGATGCGAAGGCCGGTAACCCGCGTCAGTCCTTCGTCCAGCGTCAGGCAGGCGACGTGTCCGATGCGCCTGCCGCCCAGGATG
>CAZNPZ010000065.1:0-13925 GCA_964575255.1 uncultured Oscillospiraceae bacterium | reverse complement strand
CCTTCTGGGACAGAATCTGCCCGAACGCGGCGGTCACGCACACGTCGGGCGCGAGTTGGGTCAGTGCGGCCAGACCCTCGTCACTTCGAATCTTTTGAAATTGGAACACCGGAACGCCCGCGCGCTCGGCCTCCATTTTAACGGGGCAGGCGGCGAGTTTAAAACCGCGCCCCGCCGGGCGGTCCGGCTGCGTGAACGCGCCGACCACCTCGCAGCCGTGTTCGAGCAGCGCCCGGAAGGAAGGAACCGCGAATTCGGGCGTGCCCATGAATACGACGCGCATGTCAGACCTCGCTTTTATCTTCGCCGTCATCCGGCTCGTCGGTCACGTCCGCGATCATCTTGTCCACGTACAAAACGCCGTCCAGGTGATCCAGTTCGTGGGAGACCGCGATCGCGAGAAAGTCCTCGCCGGTCAGCTCAAAGGGATCGCCGTTGCGGTCCTGCGCGCGCACCACGACTTTTTTCGGCCGCATTACGGTGCCGCGCTTTCCGGGGATCGAAAGGCAGCCCTCGGCGTTGACCTGTTCGCCCTCCTGAAAAACGATCTCCGGGTTTACAAGCTCGATGATCCCTTCGCCCACGTCTATCACCACCGCGCGGCGCAAAATGCCTACCTGCGGCGCGGCGAGGCCCGCGCCCTCCGCCTCGTACATGGTTTCGGCCATGTCGTTCAGCAGCGTATGCAGGCGCTTGTCAAACTTCTCGATCAACCGCGCTTTGCGGCGCAGCGTCTCGTCGCCGATTCTTAAGATTTTTCTGACAGCCATAATCTTCCTCCTATGGGAACCCTCCGCATTATATCATGCTGGAGGGGTTGATTTCCAGTTCGACGGCGACGCCGTCCGGCGGGTTCAGCGCAAGCGAACGCATTTTCTCCAGAATCTCGTCCGACGGACCGGGCACGAACAGCTTCAAAAACACCTGCCACCGGGAGAGCCCCCGGAGCAGCTTGATCGCGGCCTCCCGCGCGTGCCGGTAGAGTACGCCCTTTTCAAGCCCTGTCTCGGCCAGCCATTCGGCAAGTTCTTCGTCCAGCTTCAGCGCGGCTTCCCGCGCGGCGTCCTCGCTCCGGGAGGTCACCACGAGGCGCGTGAGCAGCGTATACGGCGGGTACAGCGCGCGGCGACGGAGCTTGACCTCCTGCTCGTAGAACGCGCGGTAGTCCTGACGCGCCGCGAGCTGGATCGCGTAATGATCGGGCTGGTAGGTCTGCACGATCACGCGGCCGGGGTTGTCGGCGCGGCCCGCGCGGCCGGAGACCTGCGTGACCAGCTGGAACGTTCGCTCCGCGGCGCGGTAGTCGGGCAGGTTCAGTGCCATGTCGGCGGCGATGACGCCCACCAATGTGACGTTTGGAAAATCCAGCCCCTTCGCGATCATCTGGGTGCCGATCAGGATGTCGGCATCGCCCGACCGGAACTGGGACAGGATTTTCTCGTGGGCGTCGCGCCCGCGCGTCGTGTCCATGTCCATGCGTAAGATTTGCGCGTCCGGGAACAGTTTCTGGGTTTCCTCCGCCACCTTCTGCGTGCCCGCGCCGAAGAAGCGGATCGACGTACTGCCGCAGACCGGGCAGGCGGCGGGTGGCCGCCGCGTCGCGCCGCAGTAGTGGCAGCGCATCAGCGAATCCGATTGGTGGAACGTCATCGCGACGTCACATGCGTCGCACTTTTCCACATGGCCGCAGGCGCGGCAGCTGACGAACGTCGCGTAGCCGCGGCGGTTCAAAAACAGAATCGCCTGATGGCCGCGCGCGAGGCAGTCGGAGAGCGCATCCTGCAGTTTCGCCGAAAAGATCGAGCGGTTGCCCAGCGCGAACTCCTTGCTCATGTCGACGATCTCAACCGTCGGGAGTTTGCTGCCCGGCACGCGGTCGGGGAGATCGATCAGTTCCAGCGCGTTCTTGGGCTTCACGCCGGGGCGCGTGCGCATGAAGCTGGCGATGGATGGCGTTGCGCTGCCCAAGACCAGCACCGCGCCCGACTGTTCGCAGCGGTAACGCGCTACGTCGCGCGCGTCGTAACACGGGTGGCGGTCGGACTGGTAGGTGTGCTCGTGCTCCTCGTCCACGACGATCAGCCCCAGGTTCTCAAGCGGCGCGAACACCGCAGAGCGCGGACCGATGGCGACCTTCGCACGGCCGGTGCGCAAACGCCGCCACTCGTCGTAGCGCTCGCCCGGCGTCAGCGACGAGTGCAATACCGCCGCGTCCTGGCCGAACCGGGCGCGGAACCAGTCCACCATCTGCGGGGTCAGCGCGATCTCCGGCACCAGCACAATCGCGGTTTTGCCCGCGTTCAGCGCGTGCCTGACCGCGCGGATGTAGACCTCGGTCTTGCCGCTTCCGGTGACGCCGAGGAGGAGAAACCTGCCCCCGCCCGAATCCATCGCGCCCGTGATGCGCTCCGCAGCCGCTTTCTGCGCGTTGGTCAGCTTCGGAACCTGGGCACGCCTGCCGTCCGCCGCATGGTGGGGCGTCCGAAGTGTCTCGATTTCCTCCAACGCGACGAGACCCGCTTTGGAAAGCGCCTTCAGCGCGTCGCGAGAGAATTCCGACGCGGGCTTCGGGCCGTCTCTCAGCCCCTCCAGCGCCTCGACCTGCCGCGCCGCGCGTCTGCGGGTGAAAACGGCTTCGGCGATCGCGTCCCCTTCGATCAGGAGGCGCGCGTAGAAAACCGTCTTTTCGTGGACGCGCTCCCCGCGCAGCTGTGCCGGGATCATGAGCCGGAGCGCCGAGGCCATCGTCGCGTGGCAGGTGGTCTTGATCCACGCCGCGAGGTCGATCATTTCGGGCAGCAGCAGCGGGTAATCCTCGATGGGGCGGATCACGTCTTTGATCTTTGCTTCGTCGAGGTCGGGCGCATCGGTCAGAGCGATTACCCAGCCTTCCAGCTTCCTCGGCCCGAACGGCACCTGCGCGCGCTGGCCGGGGGAGAGGGTCATGCCCTCCGGCACCCGGTAGGTGAACAGCCTGTCCACGTCGTCCGCCGCGAGGTCGACAATCACCCGGCAGTACTGCATAACGTAAGGACGCGGTCGAGGATCCTGTCCGCCGTTTCCCGCTTGGAAAGCAGCGGCAGTTCCTCTTCGCCCGCGCCGTCGATCAGCGTGACGATGTTGGTGGCGACGTCGAAGCCCGCGCCGGGCTGCGTCACATCGTTCAGGACGATCAGGTCGGCGTTCTTCTTCAAACGCTTCTCGCGGGCGTTTTGGATCCCCTCGCCGGTCTCGGCGGCGAACGCCACCAGCACCTGGCCGGGTTTCTTGATCTCGCCCAGCGCCTTCGCGATGTCCGGGTTTTCAATGAACGTCAGCGTGAGCGCGCCGCCGGTCTTCTTGATCTTGCGCCCTGAGGGATTCTCCGGCCTGTAATCGGCGGGTGCGGCGGCCTGCAGCACCACGTCAAACTCGCCCGCGCGGGTGACGACCGCGTCGTACAGGTCTTGTGTCGTCTCGATCCGGACGACCTCGACGCCGCTGGGCGGATCGATCGCAACCGGGCCAAGCACCAGCGTCACCGATGCGCCCCGATCCCTGGCGGCCTCGGCCAGCGCGACGCCCATCCGCCCGCTGGAGCGGTTGGTCAGGTAGCGCACCGGATCAAGCGCCTCGCGCGTCGGACCGGCGGTGACGAGCACCTTTTTCCCTTCGTAGTCGCGCCGGGGGTTCAGGAGGACGTCCAGCGCGGTCATGATGTCCTTCGGCTCGGACATGCGGCCGATGTCGTCGTCGCCGCAGGCGAGAAGCCCGCGCTCCGGCCCGATCACATGCACGCCGCGCGAGGACAGAAGCGCCATATTGGCCTGATTTGCCGGGTTGTTCCACATGACGGTGTTCATCGCGGGCGCGACGGCGACGGGTGCGGGGGAGGCGAGCGCGACGGTGGACAATAGGTCGTCCGCGATGCCGTGCGCCATTTTTGCCAGAACGTTCGCGGTCGCGGGCGCGATCACCAGGATGTCCGCCCACTTCGCCAGCGAGATGTGCTCGATCTCCCATGCGTGGTCGAAGAGGTCGACCGACACGCGGTTGCCACTTAAGGTTTCAAACGTCCCAGGGGTGACGAATTCCCGCGCGCTTTGGGTCATCACGACGCGCACCTCGGCGCCAGCCTTTTTCAGCAGGCTGGTCAGTTCGCACGCCTTGTAGGCCGCGATGCCGCCCGTGACGCCCAGCGCGACGCGAAAACCGGTGAGCATCAGCGGGCGTCCTCATCCGAAGAGTCGCGGATGTAGGATATCAGGCCGCGGTTGATCTCCTCGATGGCGATCGAGAGCGGCTTGATCTCGCGGGTGTCGATCAGCGGCTGCGCGCCGGCGATGATTTCACGCGCGCGCTTGGAGGCTTCCACCGCCAGCGTGTAGCGGCAGTCGACTTTATCCAGAAGCTCATTGATGGGCGGTTCGATCATCATGGGGTAACCCTCCTATATTTGCGGATCAATGCCTGAACCGAATCCGGCGTAACCGGCTCGGCCTCAAACTGACGTTCCAGTTCCTTGAGCAGCGCGCGGTCCTTCGATGTGGTCTCGTACGTTCCGTCGATGATCTCGCCCAGCCGCTGCGCCGCCGCGCCCTTGCTTTCGTTCAGAAGCAGCGACGGGTAATCTTCGCCTCGGATCAGTTCGCCGGGGACGTTGCGCAGGCGCCTGCAGATCTGTTCCGCGTTCTCACTGCCGCGCACGATCAGCCGCTTTAAGAGTTCCTCGCGGGACGGCGGCAGCACGAAGATGCCGTGGATGTCCGGATAGCGCTCGATCGCCTGGTTCGCGCCCTGCACGTCGATCTCCAGAATGACGCTGCGCCCTTCGGCGATTTTTTGTTCAACGGCGGCCTTGGGCGTGCCGTATCGGTTGCCGTGTACGTTTGCGTGTTCCAGAAAGCCGTTTTCCGCGATGATCCGGTCAAATTCCTGGTCGGTGACGAAGAAGTAGTGCACGCCCTCAATTTCGCCGGGCCGGGGCGGGCGCGTCGCGCAGCTGACGCTCATCCACACATCCGGTCTTTTGGAAGTAAACAGGCGGCAAATCGTTCCCTTGCCGACGCCGGAAGGACCGGAGACGACGAACAGCTTTCCGGGATTAGGCATTCGTATCGCACCTCATTCGACGTTTTGTACCTGTTCGCGCAGTTTCTCGATTTCCGATTTGGCCGAGACCACCAGCTGCGTGATCGGGATGTCCTGTGATTTGGACGAGATCGTGTTGACCTCCCGGTTGAGTTCCTGGACGAGGAAGTCCAGCTTGCGGCCCGCTGGTTCGCTGGAGGTGAGCAGTTCGCGAATTTGCGCGAAGTGGCTTCGGAGTCGGACCGTCTCCTCGGCGATCGCGCTGCGGTCGGCCATGATGGCGACTTCCTGAAGGAGGCGCTGCTCGTCTACGGTAGCGATCAGCTCCTCGATCCGGGTGCGCAGGCGCTGGGCGTACTCCTGAAGGGCGTCCGGGTAGCGCGCCTCGATCTTTTCGGTGATCGCTTCCAGCGCGTCGATCCGGGCGGACATGTCGGAAGCCATCGCGATGCCCTCCCGCGCGCGCATCCGGGAAAGATCGCTGATCGCGAGATCCACCGCGTCCATCGTCAGCGCCATCAGCGCGTCGGGGTCTTCCTCGGCTTCGGTGACCACGATCAGGTCGCGCATGGAAGCGACGCCCATTACGCTCCGGTCGTCGCGCAGCACGGACTTGGCGGCGATGTGATCCAGCGCGACCATGTACGCGTTAAGGAGAGCCGGGTCGATCACCGCGGTGCGGGAGTCTTCCCGGAGGTTTTTGTAGGTCGCGAACACGTCCGCGTGGCCTCGGGAAAGCTTTTTCCCGATGCGCTCTCGGATCGCCTGCTCGGTGAAGCCCAAGCAGCGGGGGAGGCGCAGGCTGAGGTCGAGAAAGCGATGGTTGACCGAACGGATCTCGATGGTCAGTTGGCGCCCGTCGCGCTCAATCGCGCCGCGCCCGTACCCGGTCATGCTGTTCATGGGCATTCCTCCTGTACGGGTATCATCCCAATAGTATACCACAGAATCCTTCGGGTGTGCGTTAATTTGATCGAATCATTGAAAGAAATTGACTCTCGTCGACGGTGGGGATGCCCAGCGTCCTGGCCTTTTCCAGCTTGGAACCTGCGGACTCGCCGTAGACGACGAGGCTGGTTTTCTTGGAAACAGAGGACGCCGCGGTTCCGCCCAGTTGTTCGATTTTCTTTTCCGCCTCGCCGCGGGTCATCGTGGACAGCGTGCCGGTCAGGACGACTGTCTTGCCGGAAAGAGGCCCTTCTTTGGCCTCCGCGACCGGGACGGGGGAAACGCCCGCGTCCGAAAGCGCCTTCAGCATCCGCTGATTTTCTTCGTCCGCGAAGAAGCCGAGGATGCTTTGGGCGACAACCGCGCCCACCTCGTCGATCGCGGTCAGCGTATCGATGTCCGAGTTTGCGAGCGCGTCCAAAGAGCCGAACTTCACCGCGAGGTCTCGCGCGGTCTTGCGGCCGACGTTCGGGATGCCAATGGCGTAAAGGTAGCTGTCGAGCGGCGGCAACTTGCTGGCCGCGAGCGCGTCCAGAAGGTTTTGCGCCTTTTTGACGCCGAAGCGGTCGAGATCGGCGAGTTGATCCAGCGTCAGCCTGTAGAGATCGGCGGGTTCCGAGACGCCCAGCGCTTCGTAGAGCTGCGCGCAGGTCTTGTCGGACAAGGTTTCGATGTCCAGCGCGTCGCGGCTCGCGAAGTGGCTAAGGCGCGAAACAACCTGCGGTGGGCATTTCCGGTTGGGGCAGAAGAGGTTCGCGCCGCGCTCCTCGACGATTGTGCCGCACGCGGGGCAGACTTCGGGCGGCAGGATGTCCCGCTCGCCTTCCACATACTCCTCCACGCGTCCCATGATTTCTGGGATCACCTCGTTGGAGCGGCGGATCCACACCTTCGCGCCAATGCGCACGCGTTTTCTGAGAATGTCGCCGAAGTTGTTGAGCGTCGCGCGCCTGACCGTCGCGCCCGCGAGTTCCACCGGGGAAACGCGCGCGAGCGGCGTCAATTTCCCGGTGCGGCCAAGCTCCCAGGTCACGTCTTCCAGCGTGGTGGTGACTTCCTCGGCCTCGAACTTGTAGGCGACCGCCCAGCGCGGGAACTTGTCGGTGTAACCCAGCGCGTCGCGGGTGGGAAAGTCGGTGATCTTGATGACCGCGCCGTCGATCAGGTAGTCCAGTTCTCCGCGGGACGCTTCGATGTCTTCCAAAGCCTTGACGGCTTCATCGATGGAGGCGGCCATGATCTCGCAGTCGGACACCGGGAAGCGGTTTTCGCGCAGGAAGTTCAGCATTTCCGCCTGGTTTGCGAACGTCTTGCCCTCGATGTAGCCGACGTTGTAGAATCTGGCGTCCAGTTTCCTCGACGCGGTGACGGCGGGGTCGAGGTTCCGAAGCGCGCCGGCGGCGGCGTTCCGGGGGCTTTTCAGCGGTTCGGCGGCGGTTTTATTGTATGCGTCAAACGTGGAAAGGCGCATGAAGCCCTCGCCGTGCACCTCAAAGCGACCCGGAAAGGGGACTGAAAGCGGCACGGAGCGGATCGTCTTGACCTGCGGAAGGATCCCCTCGCCGACCTCGCCGTTGCCGCGCGTCGCGGCCTGTACGAGGTTCCCGTTTTCATACGTCAGATTGATTGTCAGGCCGTCAAACTTGTGCTCCACGACAAATGAGAGGGATGGAAGCTCCGCGCCGCCCGCGATCGCCGCCTGCCGGAGCTTTTCCGCCCGCGCCGCCCAATCGCGCACCGCCGAAACCGACTGCGCCTTGTCCATCGACCAAAGCCGCCGGATATGCCTGTGCTCGGCGAAGCCGCTCAAGGGCGTACTTCCGACCCTTCTCGTCGGCGAATCCGGCAGCACGACGCCGGTCTCCTTCTCCATCTCCGTCAGCCGGTCGTACATCGCGTCCCATTCCGCGTCGGAAATGGACGGCTCGCTGAGCGTATAATACTGATAGCCCGTCTCATTGAGCCGAACCACCAGTTTTCGCATCTCTTCCATAAACGCCCTCCCTTGCAGGCGTAATTGCTGGTGGAGTTCCTTCAGTCAGTGCGCCGGTTCTTCTAAACGCGCTGAAAAGATGCGCAGCGGATTTTCTGCGCCAGTCAAGGCTATGCCTTGACTACTGGAGCCGTATCGGCCGGGAAGATTTTCTGCCCGCGCTCGTCGAAGGTGATCACCAGCTTCGCGTCGCGGCCTGCGCCGCGTACCTCGTCCACCACGCCGTGGCCGAACACGCGGTGCAGTACCCTGTCGCCAGGGTGAAAAAGCTGCACTGGCTCCAAAGAGCGAGCCTGCGAAGGCACGAAGCCCCTGGAAAGCCCCGGTATACCCAGCGCGGTCGGTTTCTTCTCGGCTGGCTCCGCCGGATGCCCCCACGCGGACTTATGCCTCGGCTCAAAGCCGGGACGCTCCGCACGGCCGGACGGGCGGGACAGCCGCTCCGGTTCTTGGCGCTTTGCGCGACCGCCGCCAAGCAGCCTGGGCGGAATCTCGTCCACGAAACGGGAACGCTCAAACGCCTGCCGCGAGCCGAACAGCATGCGGGTATGCGCGTGGCTGATGAACAGGCGCTTCATCGCGCGGGTGATGCCCACATAGCACAGTCTGCGCTCTTCCTCCAGTTTTTCATCCTCGAACAGGGCGCGGGTGGTCGGGAACAGCCCTTCCTCAAGGCCAACCAGAAATACCGCCGGGAACTCCAGCCCCTTCGCGGAGTGGAGCGTCATCAGCGTCAGCGGGCGCTGCGTCTCCGGCAGGTTGTCAAGGTCGGACACCAGCGCGACGTTTTCCAGGAATCCCTCAAGCCCGCCCTCCGGGTTCTGCTGCTGGTACTGCGCGACCGCGCCGACGAATTCCTCGATGTTCTCAAGCCGCGCGCGCCCCTCGTCGGACTTGTCCGCCTCGAACTGCTTTGTATAGCCGGTTTTTTCGATCAATTTCCGGACGAACGACTCCGGGTCGAGGTCGATGCGCGCCTCCATCAGTTCCATCATGAGAGACGCGAATCCCATGACCGCCATCCTCGCGCGGGCGGGAAGGCCCACCAGTTCGGCGTCCATCGCCGCCGCGAACAGCGGCAGGCCGTTCGCCTGCGCGTAGGAGGCGATGAGGTCGACCGTCGCGTCGCCGATCGCGCGGCGGGGCTCGTTGATGATGCGCCTGAGCGATACCTCGTCATCCGGGTTTACAAGGACGCGCAGGTACGCCACGAGATCCTTGACTTCCTTGCGGTCGTAGAAGCGAAGCCCGCCGTACACCCGGTAGGGGATGCCGCTTCGAACCAGCGCTTCTTCGATTACGCGGGACTGCGCGTTGACCCGGTACAGTACCGCCGCGTCGCCCGGCGTGATCTTCTCCCGCATCAGTTCTCGGAGCTTTGAGCACACCCAGGCGGCCTCGTCCCGCTCGTCGAGCGCCTCGTACAGCTCGATCGGCGCGCCCTCGCCCGCGTCCGTCCAAAGCGCCTTTTCCTTGCGGCCGCGGTTGTGGGCGACCACCTGATTGGCGGCCTCCAGAATGGACGACGTGGAGCGATAGTTCTGCTCCAGCTTGATCACCTTCGCGTCCGGGTAATCCTTCTCAAAGTCCAGAATGTTCCGGATGTCCGCGCCGCGCCAGCCATAGATGGACTGGTCGTCGTCACCCACCACGCAGACGTTGCGCTTTTCGCCCGCGAGCAGGCGCACAAGCTCGTACTGCGCGCGGTTGGTGTCCTGATACTCGTCCACCAGGATGTATTGAAACTTCTGCTTGTAGTATTCAAGGACGGGCGGATGCTGCGCAAGCAGCTCCAGCGTCTTGATCAGAAGGTCGTCGAAGTCCAGCGCGCTGTTTTCCTTGAGCTTCTTTTCGTATTGTTTGTAGACCTCGGCGATTTTTTGCGCCTTGAAGTCGTTCCCGGCGCTCTCCAGCCACTCTGCGGGGGTCTGAAGCTTGTTCTTCGCGTCGGAAATCGCGGCGCGCACCGCCTGCACCGGGTAGAGCTTCTCGTCCAGATTGAGTTCGGAAAGGAGACGCTTGATCAGAGACTTCTGGTCGTCGTCGTCGTAGATGGAAAAAGAGCGCTTGTAGCCAAGTTTCTCAATGTCGCGACGCAGAATGCGGGCGCAGCAGGCGTGGAAGGTCATGATCCACGCGTCGTCCGCCGACTGCCCGGAGAGCGAAAGCGCCCGCTCGCGCATCTCGCGGGCGGCCTTGTTGGTGAAAGTAATTGCCAAAATTGCCCAGGCCGGGACGCCCGATTCGATCAGCCGCGCGATGCGGTGGGTCAGAACGCGGGTCTTGCCGGAGCCCGCGCCTGCCAGCACGAGCAGCGGCCCTTCCGTGCATAGAACCGCCTCCCGCTGCGGCGGGTTCAGACGGGATAGATCAAGCATGGGGTTGGGTTTCCTCCAATTTTTCCAATATGCGCTGGTAGCCGCCCGCGCCGTAGCTGAGCGAGCGGTTGACCCGGCTGATCGTCGCGGTGGACACGCCGGTTCTGTGCGCGATCTCGTTGTAGGTGACCTTGGCGGTTAAAAGCCTTGCGACTTCCAGACGCTGCGCGAGGTCCTGAATTTCTCGGATGGTCAGAAGGTCTTCAAGCAGCGCGTAGCACTCTTCGCGGTTTTCAAGCAGCAACAGCGCGTCTACCAGCCGGTCGGTATGCGGCGAGCGGAGTTTCTCGTTGGACATGGCGTGTCCTCCCACCCGTAATGGGCGAAATTTTCCTTTTACACTTTAGCACATGAGATGTGTTTCTTGCAAGCGCGGCACGGTATCGAGCGCCCCTAAAGCGGCTTCTTTTCCGGCTCCCCGGCCTTCCGGGGATAGGTCGCCGGGGTTGCCTTCAGCTTGTCCACGATCAGAAGCCGGTGATCCCAGCCGCGTCCGGGGATCGGCAGGAACACCGGCGCGCGCGCCTTGCCGCCGAGGAGAAACAGCGCGCGCTTCGAGGCGGGCAGCTCGTCTTCAAGTGCCGGGCCTTTGTAGGCCAGAAAGAACCCGCCCGGCTTCACAAACGGAAGCGAAAGCTCTAGAAGCACCGGAAGCGCCGCGACCGCCCGCGCGGTCGCGCAGTCAAACGCGTCGCGAAGCGAAGGGTCGCGCGCCGCGTCCTCGCTCCGAGCGTGTACAGCGCGGGCGTTCAATTGAAGCGCCTCGCAGACGCGGTTTAAAAAGTCCACCCGCTTCTTCGTGGCGTCCAGAAGCGTGACTTGCACATCCGGGAGGCACATCGCGAGCACCACGCCCGGCACCCCCGCGCCGCTTCCCACGTCGATCAGGGAGCGCACGGGATTCATGAGCCCTGCGATCCGAAGGGGGGCCAGCGCGTCCAGCGCGTCGCGGTCGACCGCCTCCTCCGGGTCTTCGGAGACGCGGGTCAGGTTCATCGTGCGGTTGGCCTCGATGACCATCCGGCGGTAGGCGGCGAATTTCTCCGCGGCCTCCGCCGAAACCTCGATGCCCGCTTTCGCGGCGCGCTCGACGAAAATTTTCTCGATCATGCATTTGCCTCCAGCGTCATTTTGGGTATTATAGCATACGGCGGAGAACACCGCCCGCCGCGGGTTGTAAAATGCGGCTCGATTGATGAAAGAAAAGTTTTTGTTTAGGCAGGAAAAATGAGGTTACCGTCGAATCATTGAATTTGTGGAGATTTGGACATTTCCTTATACATAGAGCTTTGGAGGGATCACCATGAGTGTGGAGCGCAATTTACCCCTCATTCGCGAGCGCAAGCAGGCGATATTGAATGGGGAAGCCGACCGCGCGGCCGAGCAGAAAAAACTGCAGAAGCTAACCGCACGGGAGCGCGTCGCGCGGCTTTTTGACGAAGCCAGCTTTGTCGAGCTGGACGCGCTGTCCGGGCGCGGCGGCGAATCCGGCGTCGTGACCGGCTACGGCCTCATCGACGGCCGCCCCGTCTACGCCTGGGCGCAGGATTATGTGTCCTGCGGCGGCGCGGTGGGGCGCGAACACGCGCGGAAAATTGTCAAGGTGATGGAACTGGCGAAAAAGACCGGCAGCCCCGTCATTTCGATGTTTGATTCGATGGGCGCCAGGCTGATGGAGGGCGTGGACGCGGTGGACGCCTACGCGCAGATTGCCGCGGGGACAGCGCAGCTTTCCGGCGTTGTGCCGCAGATCGCGCTGGTCATGGGCCAGTGCGCGGCCTCCGCGGCGCTGATCGCCGCGATGAACGACGTTATCATCTGCTCGGACGCGGCGCGCCTCTACATCAACGGCCCGCAGGTCGTCTCGGCCAACACCGGCGAGAGCGTGGACGCCGAGAAGCTTGGCGGCGCGAAGGCGTGCCTGAAAAACGGCATCGCGCACTTGGCGGGAAAGACCGACGAAGAAGCGATACTCCTTGCGCGTCAGGTGGTCATGCTGCTGCCCGACAACAACCTGGAAGCAGCGCCGGTGGATCTGTGCGGCGCGGACGACTTCAACCGCCTCGCGCCGGAACTGAACGAATTGACCGAGTCGCCCGACGCGCACAAGGTGATCGAGGCGATCGCGGATCTCGGCAGCGTCCTTGAGCTGGGCGCGGGCCACGCCGAATCGATGATCACCGCGCTCGCGAAGCTTGGCGGCCGCACGGTCGGCGTCATCGCGACGCAGCCCACCGCGGATGGCGGCGCGCTGACCGCCTGCGGCATGAAGAAGGCCGCGCGGTTCGCGAAGTTCCTGGACAGCTTCAACCTGCCGGTTCTGACGCTGGTGGACTCCACCGGCTTCTCGGTGGCGGGCGCTTCCGGCCAGGCCGGACTCGCGAACGCGGGCGCGGCGCTTCTGGGCGCGCTCAGCGAATCGACCGGCGCGCGCATCGCGCTGGTCACCGGCAAGGCGATCGCCGCCGCCTACATGGCGCTCGCGGCGCGCACCCAGGCCGATGTGGTCTACGCGTGGCCGGGCAGTGTGATCGCGCCGCTCGACGTACCCGCCGCCGTGCAGGTTCTGATGAACGGCAAACTGAAGGGTCAGGCGGACGCGCAGGCAAAGCGCGCCGAGCTTGAAAAAGAATACGCCGACAACATCGCCGACGGCCTCAACGCTGCGCGGCACGGGTATGTGGACGACGTGATCGAGCCATCCGAGAGCCGCATGATGCTGATCGCCGCGCTGGAGGTTCTTTCCAGCAAGCGCGACGCGCGCCTCCCCAAGAAGCACGGAAATCTGCCGATGTAGGCGGGGAAAGGGAGGAACTACGATGCAAGAAATGACTGTCTCCATGTCGTCAAACACCCTGATCATCGGCTTTGCGGTGATCGTCGTTCTGCTTCTCGCCATTCTGATCGCCGTCTTGCGCAGACCGCAGCCGCGCGGCGCTACGAACCAGAGCGCACCGGCTCCGGCCTTTTCGGCTTCGCCGGCTTACGAAGGATTCGCAGGCATCGATGGCGCGGTTGTCGCGGCAATCGCCGCAGCGGTTGCCATGATGGGTCAGCAGGAAGGCAAACGCCTTGTCGTGCGCGCGGTGCGCCGCGACAACGGCTGGGCGGACGCGGGCCGCAGGGAATCGCTCTACTAGAGCAATCCTCAGAAATCCCGACAGTTCCGTAGGGTCTATCGTCCCATGCTGCGGCACTGTCGGCTCGGCGCAGCGGCGCTGCGCATTCGCCTCGGCTTCTTGCCTTGAACGAAATTCCATCGCCGTCTCGTTTCTCGGCATTTCTGTGTCTTACTCTAAACGTCGGGTCATTGACCCGAACCTACAAAACCTACGGCCGGTTGACGCCGGACGTGCAATTTATGAAGGAGGAAGCTCTCATGCGTAAATTTCAAATAACCGTCAATGGTCAGGGCTATCAGGTTGAGGTTGAGGAAGTCGCCGCGTTCGCATATGCCCCCGCGCCGGTCGCCGCCCCTGTCGCCACGCCCGTAGCCGCCGCGCCCGTAGCCGCCGCGCCCGCCGCCGCCGCGCCCG
>CAZNPZ010000064.1:0-13957 GCA_964575255.1 uncultured Oscillospiraceae bacterium | reverse complement strand
TCAGAATCTGACTGTTCTTTCTCTCGCTCTCGCTGTATCGTTTTCAAGAATCGCATGCCGCCGTTTATGTGGCGGGGATGTTATTGTATCAAATGTCCGCCCGTTTGTCAACACCTATTTTTGATGTCACCATTTGGCTTCCTTCTGACCAATTCCCGCTACCGTTTTTCAAGCGGCGAAAATTATTGTATCAAAACGCAGGTGCGATGTCAACACTTTTTTGTGTTAATTCTAAAACATCCTCCATTGACTTGCGGCGGGTCTTTCTCTACTATATAATTACGCTCAGACGGGAGGCGCTACCCCATGTCAAAGCTTGAACCCTATCACAAAACCTTGCCCTACAGCTACGCGCTGGGTATATACCCTTCCAACATACTGCTGGATGCCAGGCCGGAGGCTGCGCAGCGGCTGCTCATAAACCCCGCGGGGCTTTTGAGCGACGGCGTTCAGCTGCTTCGTGAGAAGTGCCGGGCGCTGTCGATCCGCGAGGAGGAGGCCGAGCGGGTACTTCGGCGGGAATCCAAAAAGGACAACTGCTACGCGGCGGTGGTATTTGAGAAATATGTCGCCACGCTTGATCCGGGCCGCCCTCACGTGGTGTTGTGCCAGATCAGCGACCAGGGCAACCTGGGCACGGCGCTCCGGGCGTGCCTCGCGTTCGGCATTCGCGACGTGGCGCTGATCCGCCCCTGCGTGGACGCGTTCGACCCGCACGCGGTGCGCGCGTCGATGGGCGCGATCTTTCCTATGAATGTCGCAACCTTCGATCACTTTGACGATTACCGCGCAAAATACCCCGGCCACGCGCTGTATCCGTTCATGCTGGACGGCGCGACGGAGTTGGACGAAGCCGCGAAAACCCGCGCCGCGCGCTTCGCTTTGGTGTTCGGGAACGAGGCGGCAGGCCTTCCGAAGGCGTTCGCGTCGCTTGGAAAGCCCGTGTTCATCCCGCAGAGCCGGGATGTGGATTCCTTGAATCTCTCGGTGGCCGTGGCGCTGGGCGCGTACGCGTTTACCAGACCCTGACTGGTAACATCTGCCAAATGCACAAATTGGGTTGACAGATATGCTGCATATTGTTACAATCCTATTGAAACTAGTTTCTATTCTGTTTCAAAAGGGAGTGTATCATGATGAAGCCTATCGCCCGGTTTGCCCTTCTGGTGCTCGCGTTGATGCTGTTTGCCACGTCCGCGCTGGCCGAGTGCCCCAAGGCCTCCAATTACTCCTACACCATTGATTACTTTGGGAAAGCCTACACGGTGACCTGCAAGGACGGCAAGACGACCATCACCCCCTGCGACGGCAGCACCTCTACGGAAGGCGCAAGCGTGATCCGCCCGACGGCGACGAAGTGCCCGTCCACTTCCCTGAAGGACACCTCCACCTGCCCGAACGTGACGGCCAAGCCCACCAAGAAGCCCGCTGTGACCGCGAAGCCCACCAAGAAGCCCGCCGCCACGGCAAAGCCCACCAAGAAGCCCGCCGCGACCGCAAAGCCCACCCAAAAGCCCGCCGCGACCGCGGCGCCGGACAACGGATCCTCGATGTCGTCGATGGCATCCCAGGTGGTCAGCCAGACCAACGCCGAGCGCGCCAAGCAGGGCCTTTCCGCGCTGACCGTCTCCAGTGAGCTGACCCGCGCCGCGTCTGTTCGCGCCCGTGAAATCGTTGAGAAGTTCAGCCACACCCGTCCCGACGGCAGTGCCTGGAATACCGTGTCCTCCGCGTGCCGCGGCGAGAACATCGCGATGGGCCAGCAGAGCGCCGACAAGGTCATGGCCGCCTGGATGAGCTCCTCCGGTCACCGCGCCAACATCCTGCGCTCCTCCTTCGGCTCCATCGGCGTCGCCGCCTACAAGGTTGGCAACACCATGTACTGGGTTCAGGAGTTCGGCGGCTAAGTCGCAAGAAGGTTACGGCGGGGGTTTCACCCCCTCACCCCGTCCAGAGGGCGTGTCCTCCGGACGCCCCGAAGAACCTGCCAGAAGGTCGGTTCAGGGGAAGGATCAGGGATAACACAAGCCTCCCGCGTGAGAACAATGATGGGCCGCTGCGCCGGACAAGGCGAAGCGGCCCCTTTTGATTTTCCATGCGCGCCTTTACGCTGGTTCCAGCCCCGCGCGCAGGCCTTCCCACGCCGCGCGCGCATCCACAAGCAGCGCTTCCTTTTCGTACAGCCGCACGGACATCGAAAGGCCGATCATCAGGTAGTAGTAAGCGAGCGCGGCGCGCTCCGGCGGCTGGGGTTTGATCGAGCCGAACGCCATGCCGCGCTCGATCCACAGCCGGATCCGGTTCAGGAACACGTCCTGGGTCTCCCGCGTCGTTAGGTTGATCAGTTCCTTCGCAAATTCGGGCGGATGGTAGAAGTAGCGGTCCCAGAAGTACATCCTGCGGCTTTCGTGGCAGTAGACGAGGTAATTAAGGAAGATGCGCTCCAGCGCGTCGATCGCGCCCTCCGCGGACGGCGCGGTCAGCGCGTCGATCGCGCGGGCGTACTCCTCCAGAATGCCGTGGTAAATCTCCAGGAAGATGCGCTCCTTGCCCTCGAAGTGGGCGTACAGCGACGCCTTGCGGATGCCGACCGCCTTCGCGATGTCGTCCATGCTGGCGGCGTCGTAGCCCTTTTCGGTGAACAGTTCCAGCGCCTTATCCAGAATCACCTGTCTGGTCACGCGGCCAGCCCCTTCCCGCCCCATGCGCGCCGGAATTATTGGGCGACCGCGTCGAGCAAATTGGCGCAGTCGATCATCAGCTCCGAAATCTTCAGGTGCTGCGGACAATGCCCCTCGCAGGCCCGGCAGGCGACACAGTCCGACGCGCGGCCGCTGCCGATGGACTGAAGCCATTCGTAGTGGCCGCTCAAAGCGGGCTGCATGCCAAAGCGCATCACGCCGGTCGCGGTCTCGAAGATGCCGGGGATGTTGATGTGCTTGGGGCACCCATCCACGCAGTAGCCGCACGCGGTGCAGGGGATGGACGGCATCCCTTTCAGGATCGCGACCACATCCCGGAGCGCCTGAAGCTCGGTCTCGTTCAGAGGTTCGAAGTTCGTGAACGTCTGGATGTTGTCCTCCATCTGTTCTTCGTTCGACATGCCGCTTAAGACCGTCACCACGCCCGGAAGCGACAGGCAGAACGACAGCGCCCACTTCGCGTCCGACCAGTCCGGGTGGATCGCGCGCAGCGGCTTCCTGGCCGCATCCGGCAGCGCGCCCAGGACGCCGCCCTTGACCGGCTCCATGACCACGATGTCCACGCCGTACTTGCGCGCCACTTCGTAGCACAGCCGGGACTGGACGCGCTCGTCCTCCCAGTCCAGATAATTGATCTGCAGCTGCACGAACTCCGTCTCCGGGTGCGCCGCGAGAATCTTTTCGAGGACGTCCGCCGTGTCGTGGAACGAGAAGCCGATGGACTTGACCAAACCCCGCGCCTTGAACGCCTTGTGGGATTCCCACACGCCGTTCTTGTCCAGCGATTCCAGCCGCTCCGCACCCAGCGCGTGCAGGAGGTAGCGGTCGACGTACGCGGCGCCGGTCCGGGCGAGCTGCTCGCGCAGCAGCTTCTCCGAGTCCTCCGGATGGTTCACCAGCCACACGGGCAGCTTGGTCGCAAGCTGAAACGCCGAACGCGGATGGCGCTGGGTAAACGCCGCGCGGACGGCCGGTTCGCTCTTTTCACCGTGATAGCCCCAGGCGGTGTCCACCCAGGTGCCGCCCGCCTCAAGAAACCGGTCGGCCATGCGGCAGGTCGCGCTCATGTCAATCTCTCCACCCGCAAGGGGCAGGCGCATCATGCCCATCCCCAGCTTTTGCATTGCGTTCATGGCTCTCACTCCTTTTCGTCGACGGCATCGCCGTCCAACCGCTTTCGCGATCGTCCATCCTACCGTTCGGTAGGAGTATTATAGCACCGCCCGTTCTGCAGCGCAACCCCTCTCACGAAGATTTTTCTCATCCTTCGATCTGCTTGCTTCCGCCGGCTATACTCACTGCATTCATTCTGGTACTTCGTTTTTTGCTTCTGTCGATTTTCGTAGAGCCATGCCATTAACCAACTCACGACACTCTGGGTCGTCAATAAGTACGTACAAAAAAGTGCAGTCCGCATTCAGGACTGCACAATTTTTCGTGGCGTGCCCGGAGGGATTCGAACCCACGACCTTTTGGTTCGTAGCCAAACACTCTATCCGGCTGAGCTACGGGCACACGCTATCGGCAACGCTTGACTATTATAGCGCCGCCGGGCGGGATTGTCAAGGAAAACCTGCGGGAAAATCCGGTGAGGACGGTTAATTTTCGCGCCAGCAGAAATCTATACCAAATCCCGCGTCGTCAAGCAATCACGGTTCATTTGATTTGCGCCGCGAGCGTCCACGGCCCGTGAAACCCACGTACTGCTTCATCGTACCCGGCGACATGCGCGCCGGGTACGGTTTCCATAACCAGCCCGCAGGCTGGTGGAGGAGGTCAGCGAGCTGACCGGAATCCGAAGGGCTTCAGGCTCGCGAATCCCATTTGAAAAGCAGATGAAAGCCGCGAAGCGGATTCCATCTGCAGCGCAGCGCCTATAATACGCCTCGTACGCGCCCGCGCTTTGTGCCCTCAACGAGGCACAGGTAGGTGGCGGCGGTATCGAACCGGGCGTCGTGCAGCGCGCCGCCGCCGCCGAACCATTCGGCGCACTTTTCGGCGATGAAGTCCTCCGCAAGGTCAAAGAACTGGACGAGCTCCTCCAGCCGCGGCGGTTTGGGCCGGCCGATGTTGACCCTGCGCGCGAGGTTCATGTCCGACGTGAAGTAGTTCATCGTACAGAAGGTAGGCTTTTTCGGGAGCGCGAGGCCGCAGCGCTCCAGTTCAACGCGCAGGTATTTTTCGTCCGCCGACACGTTGTGCCCCACCCACATCCTGGCGGCGGCGAAGTCGGCAAGCACGTCCCGCGCGCTGTCCTCGAAGCGCAGCCCGCCGGACAGCTCCTTCAGCATCTCAAGCGTCAGCCCGTGCACCTCCAGCGCGCCCTCGCTCATGTCGTCCACTTCGTAGAACAGGTTCTTGCCGGTGACGGCGCCGCCCTCCGCGATCAGGTAAGAGAGCTGGCAGATCTGGCCGGGGACGAGGTCGGTGGCTTCGGTGTCAAAGACGATGACGCTCACAGCCGCTTCACCGCTTCCCCGATGCGCGCGAGGGCTTCCTCAACGCGGGACTTGGGCGCGGCCAGGTTGACGCGCATGAAGCCTTCGCCCTCCGCGCCGAAGTGGGTGCCGGGGGAGAGCCCCAGCCCCGCCTCCTCCACGAAGAACCGCTCCAGATCGTCCTGCTTCATTTGCAGCGCGCGGCAGTCCAGCCACATCAGGTACGTGCCCTCCATGCGGCTGGGTTTGATCCCAGGCGCGTGGGCTTTGAAGAACTCCTCCGCGAGCTTGCGGTTTTCATCCAGGTACTTGACCAGCGCGTCCAGCCAGGGCGCGCCACAGCGGTACGCCGCCGTCTGCGCCACCGCGCCGAAGATGTTGGGCGTGTCCGCGCCCATCTGCGCCATCACGTGCTTCACACGGTTTCTAAGCGCGTCATCCTTGATGATGATCGAGGACGAGCGCAGCCCCGCCAGGTTGAACGTCTTGGTGGCGGAGACGAGAAGGATGGATTTCTCCGCGCCGGGCAGCCCCATCGAGCAGGTGTGCCTGTAGCCGGGCAGCGCGAAATCCGCGTGGATCTCGTCGGCGATCAGCGCCGCGCCGTATTGGTTCAATAAATTGACGAGCGCCTGAAGTTCGTCTTTTGTCCACACGCGCCCCACCGGGTTGTGGGGGCTACTGAGGATCAGCGCCTTCGCGCCCCGCTTCAGTTGCGCTTCGAGACCGTCCAGGTCCATCCGCCAGCCGTCTTTGGTGAGGGCGAGCGGGTTTTTCACCGCCTCGCACTCGGCGCGGCCGGTCATCCGCACAAACGGGCCGTAGACCGGCGGCTGGTAGACGACCCTGTCGCCGGGGGCTGTGACCGCCTTCAGCGCGTACAGGATGCTGTCCACCACGCCGGGGCTGAAGACGACCCATTCCGGCTTCATGTCAAGCCCGTGGCGCGCCTTCATCCAGCCCGCGACGGCTTCCATCATCGAATCGTTCGCGTCGGTATAGCCGTAGGCCGCGTGCTGCGCGCGGGCGACGAGCGCCTCCCGCACGCAGTCGGGCGAGGCGAAGTCCATGTCGGCCACCCACATCGGCAGCACGTCCGCCCGGCCGAAGATCTTTTCGTTAAAATCCCACTTCTCGCAGTAGGTTCCCCGTCGGTCAATTCCCTTGTCAAAGGCGTCGAAAAACGCGCGCTCCATCGCTTTCGCTCCCATTGAAACAATATATCTTCATCATTGTATCACCCAGAACCGAAAAAGTGAAGAGAACCACAGCGGCGCTACGAAATCTTCCGGTTAAATCACCCCGGCGCTTGAAGCTGTGGCTTGACACTTTGATATGAAGCAAGTAAAATAGTTCTGATAGTCAAGTCTTTTGGCTGGATTTATCTCGGCGCAGCCGCGCCGGTTCCGTTAGATTTGCAGGAAGGGGGACAACTTTCATTGAGTACGCCAATCATCGCGATCTTAAGCGCGTTGATTGCGTTGGCCGCAGGCCTGGTAGCCGGTTTTCTCTACAGACAGAACGTGACCGAAAAGAAGATCGGACAGACCGAAGAATACGCAAAGAACCTGCTGGAAGACGCAACGCGCAAAGCTGAAGAGAAAAAGAAGGAAACCATTCTCGAAGCCAAGGAAGAGATCATCAAGCTCAAGAACGAACTGGACAAGGAAGTCCGCGACCGCCGCAGCGAAGTGACGCGGCTGGAGCGCCGGGTCGCCCAGCGCGAAGAGACGCTGGACAAGAAGCTGGACAACCTCGAAACCCGCGAGGAAAGCCTGAACCAGAAGTATAAGGAAGCCGAACGGCTGGAAGCCGAAGCCAAGGCGCTGCACGACAAGCAGGAAGAGGAACTGGAGCGCGTCTCCAACCTCACGCTGGAAGAAGCCCGCGATCAATTGATGGATCGCATCCGTAAGGACGCCTACCACGACGCCGCCATCATGGTGCGCGAGATCGAGGGCAAGGCCAAGGAAGAGGCCGACAAGAAGGCGCGCAACCTGATCGCGCTCGCGATCCAGAAGTGCGCCGCCGACCACGTGGCGGAGACCACCGTCTCGGTGGTCGCGCTCCCCAACGACGACATGAAGGGCCGCATCATCGGCCGCGAAGGCAGGAACATCCGCGCTCTCGAAACCGCGACCGGCGTCGACCTGATCATCGACGACACGCCCGAGGCGGTCATCATCTCCGGCTTCGACCCGGTTCGCCGCGAAGTCGCCCGCATGACGCTGGAAAAGCTGATCACCGACGGGCGCATCCACCCGGCGCGCATTGAAGAGATCGTGGAGAAGTCCCGCCGTGAGGTGGAGAACCAGATCCGCGAGGCCGGCGAGCAGGCGGTGTTTGAGACCAACCTGCACGGCATCCACCCCGAGATCGTAAAGCTCCTTGGCCGCATGAAGTACCGGACAAGCTACGGCCAGAACGTGCTCAAGCACTCCATCGAGGTCAGCCACCTGGCGGGCGTCATGGCGGCGGAGCTGGGCGCGGACGCGCAGCTGGCCAAGCGCGCCGGGCTTCTGCACGACATCGGCAAGGCCATCGACCACGAGGTCGAGGGCACCCACGTCTCCATCGGCGTGGATCTGGCCAAGAAGTTCAACGAACCCGCGGCGGTCATCAACGGCATCGCCGCCCACCACAACGACGTCGAGCCCCAGTCGGTCGAGGCCGTGCTGGTGCAGGCGGCGGACGCCATCTCGGCAGCCCGCCCCGGCGCGCGGCGCGAGTCGCTCGAAAATTACATCAAGCGCCTGCAGAAGCTCGAAGAGATTTCCAACTCCTTCGAGGGCGTCGAGAAGTCCTACGCGATCCAGTCGGGCCGCGAGGTGCGCATCATCGTGAAGCCGGAGGACGTCAACGACGCGGGCACGCTGATCCTGGCCAAGGAGATCGTCAAGCGCATCGAGCGCGAAATGGAGTACCCCGGCCAGATCAAGGTCAACGTGATCCGCGAAACCCGCGCGGTCGATTTCGCAAAGTAAGCGCGGCAAGTACATACATCAAGCGCCCCTTCGGGGGCGTTTTATTTGCGCATGGAATACATCAATTTAGGGGAAAGCGGTAGAATTTACAGGATTTTTACTGCCGTACGGCTTGCTTTTTGGCTCCGATTTGGATACACTATGCATGCGGTTAGCACTCAGTCCTAATGAGTGCTAACAAAAGACAATCAAATCAGGAGGCGTGCGCATGAAGATCAATCCATTGGGTGACCGCATCGTGATGAAGAATCTTGAAGCGGAAGAGACCACCAAGGGCGGCATTCTTCTGACCAACTCGGCCAAGGAAAAGCCGCAGATGGCGGAAGTCCTGGCCGTGGGCCCGGGCGGAAACGTGGACGGCAAGGAAATTACGATGCATGTCAAAGCCGGGCAGAAGGTCATCTACTCCAAGTACGCGGGCACCGAAGTCAAGCTGGACGGGGAAGAGTACATCCTCGTCCGCCAGAGCGACGTTCTGGCCGTCGTCGAGTAATCAACGAGTAAATTAACCGGGAGGATAACGAACATGGCAAAGCAGCTGAAGTATGGCGAGGACGCCCGCCGCGCGCTGGAAAAGGGCATCAACGCGCTGGCCGATACCGTGAAAATTACGCTGGGTCCCAAGGGCCGCAACGTCGTTCTGGACAAGAAGTTTGGCGCGCCGCTGATCACCAACGACGGCGTGACCATCGCCAAGGAAATCGAGCTGGACGACCCGTTTGAGAACATGGGCGCGCAGCTCGTGAAAGAAGTCGCCACCAAGACCAACGACGTCGCCGGCGACGGCACCACCACCGCGACGCTGCTTGCGCAGGCGATCATCCGCGAAGGCCTGAAGAACGTGGCCGCGGGCGCGAACCCGATGGTCTTGAAGCGCGGCATCGAGCAGGCCACCGACGCGGCCGTCAAGGCGCTCAGCGACATTTCCAAGCCCGTTCCCGTCGAGAACAAGCAGTCGATCGCGCAGGTCGCGTCGATTTCCTCCAGTGATACCGAAATCGGCGACCTGATCGCCGACGCGATGGAGAAGGTCGGAAAAGACGGCGTCATCACCGTCGAAGAGTCCAAGACCCTGAAGACCGAGCTGACGCTGGTCGAGGGCATGCAGTTTGACCGCGGCTACGCGTCCGCCTACATGGTCACCGACTCCGAGCGCATGGAAGCCGTGCTGGACAATCCGCTGGTTCTGATCACCGACAAGAAGATCTCCAACATCCAGGAACTGCTGCCGCTGCTTGAGCAGGTTGTGCAGGGCGGCAAGAAGCTTCTGATCATCGCCGAGGAAGTCGAAGGCGAGGCGCTGGCCACGCTGGTGCTCAATAAGCTGCGCGGAACCTTCAACTGCGTCGCGGTCAAGGCGCCGGGCTTCGGCGACCGCCGCAAGGCCATGCTGCAGGACATCGCGATCCTGACCGGCGGTCAGGTCATCACCGAGGAACTGGGCCTTGAGCTCAAGACCACCACCATCGACATGCTGGGCTCCGCCCGCCAGGTCAAGGTGGACAAGGAAAACACCATCATCGTCGAGGGCGCGGGCGACCCGTCCGAGATCAAGGCGCGCATCACCTCCATCCGCGCGCAGATCCAAGACACCACCAGCGACTACGACAAGGAGAAGCTGCAGGAGCGCCTCGCGAAGCTGGCTGGCGGCGTCGCGGTGATCAAGGTTGGCGCGGCCACCGAGATCGAGATGAAGGAGCGCAAGCTGCGCATCGAGGACGCGCTGAACGCCACCCGCGCGGCGGTTGAGGAAGGCATCGTGCCCGGCGGCGGCACCGCGCTGATCGCGGCCTCGAAGCCCGTCGCGGCGCTCGTTGAGACCCTGACCGGCGACGTCAAGACCGGCGCGGCCATCGTGCTGCGCGCGCTGGAGGAGCCCGTCCGCCAGATCGCGGTCAACGCGGGCGTGGAAGGTTCGGTCGTCGCGGAGAACATCAAGACCCACGACAAGCTCGGCTACGGCTACGACGCCGCCAAGGGCGAGTACGCCGACATGGTGGAGCGCGGCATCATCGACCCGACCAAGGTCGCGCGCAGCGCCCTCCAGAACGCCGCGTCCGTCGCCGCGATGGTGCTGACCACCGAATCGCTGGTCACCGACCTCCCGTCCAAGGAGCCCCCGATGCCCGCGGCGCCCGGCGGCGGAATGGGCGGAATGTACTAAGTGGCAAGAGAAATCTGCTGACGCATCTTTCTCTTGCGGGAACCGGAAATCCTGACGGATTTCCGGTTCCTTTTTGCGCGGAAAATCCGCTTCGCGTCTTTTCCGCGCTGGGATTCGAGAAAAGCTGCGCGAGCCTGAAATCCTGAAGGATTTCGGGCGGCTCGCTGACTTAGGGAAATGTTTCCTCCACCAGCCTTCGGGCTGGTTACGGAAACGCGTTCCCGGCGCGCATGTCGCCGGGAACGATCTGAAGGAACCACTGACTAGGAAAGGAAGCTCTCGTCCTATGCTGGGTTATAATAATCCAAGTTCATAAAAAACTGTCGTATACTGAGTCCGGTAGCCCTGATCTCACCGTCTGAAGAAAGGAGGACAAACAAATGCGATTTCAAGTGAGAATAGTCGAAAAGGAGTGTATATTCGGTTGGGACTTGAAGCCTCTCGACGATAACCATTTGCGAGCATTGGACGGAATTTGTTTCTCGACAATGAGCGTTGTCGCCGAAAGCGCGCTTGCTGCCATGATAGAAGCCGGTACGCGATATAAGATGAGATTGAGGAATTCAAGTTGTACGATCCGAGTGTTATCATAGGCTGAGAAAACATCGCCCGGCGCATAGTGCGCTGGGCGATGTTATGTATGGCAAGTTATACTTCGCTATTGTCCTCCGGCTCTTCTTCCGGTTCCTCGGCGTCGTTGTCGAGGTCGGCCTTGACGGCTTCCGGCGGGAGGTCCAGCGCGTTCGGGCAGGCGTCCGGCGCGCAGGATGCGGCGTTTTCGAGGACTTCTACCTCATCCTCATCCTCCGGCTCGGCGCGCGCGACGCAGACGACCTTGACGCCCTCGTCCACCCGCATGATGCGAACGCCCTGGGTGTTCCTCCCCTGTACGGAGATCGCGGAGACGGGCGTCCGGATGATCGTGCCGTCGTCGGTGATGAGGAGCAGATCTTCTTCCTCGTGCACCAATAGCTGCCCGGCGAGGAGGCCCGTCTTGTCCGTCAGATTCATCGCCTTGATGCCCTTGCCGGCGCGGGACTGGACGCGGTATTCATCGATCTCGGTGCGCTTGCCGTAGCCCAGCTGGGTGAGGCTCAGGACTTTCGCGCCTTCCTCCAGGATCGACATTGCGACCACGCGGTCGCCGTCATCCAGATCGATGGACTTGACGCCCATCGCGGCGCGCCCGATGGCGCGCATGTCGTCCTCCGCGAAGCGGATCGCCATGCCCTGCTCGGTGCCCAGGAAGATCTCCCGCTTGCCGTCGGTCAGCGCGACCGCGATCAGGTCGTCGTCCTCGCGCAGCACGATCGCGATCAGGCCGCTTTTCCTGAGGTTCTGGAATTCCGAAAGCTCGGTACGCTTGATGAGGCCGTTCCGGGTCGCCATGACGAGGTAGTGGCCCTCGACGCGCTCCTCCGGCACCGGCAGCATGGCGGTGACCTTCTCGCCGCCGTCAAGCTGCAATAGGTTCACAATCGCGGTGCCGCGCGCGGTGCGCCCGGCCTCCGGGATCTCGTAGCAGCGTTTCTCGTACACGCGGCCGCGGTTGGTGAAGAACATGATCGGGTCGTGCGTGGAGGTCACGTAGAGCTGCTCCACGAAGTCCTCTTCGCGCGTGGTCGCGCCGGTCACGCCCTTGCCGCCGCGCCGCTGCGCGCGGTAGGTGGCCTTGGGCAGGCGCTTCACGTACCCGTAGTGGGTCAGCGTGACCACCATGTCCTCTTCCTGAATCAGGTCGAGCATGTCGATCTCCCCGTCCAGCGAGGTGATCTCGGTGCGCCGGGGATCGGCGTACTTGCGCTTGATCTCGGTGAGTTCTTCCTTGATGATGGCAAGAAGCATCCACTCGTTGGCCAGCACGTCTTTCAGGTGCTGGATCAGCGCGAGCAGATCCTGATACTCGGCTTCGATCTTCTCGCGCTCAAGGCCGGTCAACCGGCGGAGGCGCATGTCCAGAATCGCCTGCGCCTGACGGTCGGAGAGGCCGAAATTGGTCATCAGGCCGTCCTTCGCCTCGCTGTCGGTGCGGGACGCGCGGATGAGCCGGATCACCTCGTCGATGTGGTCCAGCGCGATCAGCAGGCCTTCCAGGATGTGCGCGCGCGCCTCGGCCTTGTTCAGGTCGTACTTGGTCCTGCGCGTCACCACGTCCTTCTGGTGGTCGACGTAGTGGGCGAGCGCGTGCTTCAGCGACAGGATTTTCGGCGCGCCGTCCACCAGCGCCAGCATGTTGACGCCGAACGTCTCCTGCATCTGCGTGTGCTTGTAGAGCGTCGAGAGGACGACATTGGCGTTCACGTCGCGCTTTAGCTCGATGACGATGCGCATGCCGTTTCGGTCGGACTCGTCGCGGATGTCGCTGACGCCGTCCAGCCGCTTCTCGTGCACGAGTTCGGCGATCTTCTCGATCAGCCGCGCCTTGTTGACCATGTAGGGGATCTCGGTCGCCACGATGCGCTGCCGGTTATTGGGCATCGCCTCGATTTCGGTGCGCGCGCGCATCACGATGCGGCCGCGCCCGGTGGCGTAGGCTTCGTGGATGCCCGCGCGGCCCAGGATGATGCCGCCGGTCGGGAAGTCCGGCCCCTGGATGAAGCCCATCAGCGCCTCATTGGACGCGTCGGGGTGGTCGATCAGGTAAATCGTGCCGTCGATGACCTCGCCCAGGTTGTGCGGCGGGATGTTGGTCGCCATGCCGACGGCGATGCCGCTGGAGCCGTTGACCAAGAGATTCGGAAAGCGCGACGGCAGCACGGCGGGCTGCATCAGCGTTTCGTCGAAGTTGGGGTAGAAGTCGACGGTCTCCTTTTCGATGTCGGCGACCATCTCCATCGCGAGCTTGGTCAGCCTGGCCTCGGTGTAGCGCATGGCGGCGGCGCCGTCGCCGTCGACGGAGCCGAAGTTGCCCTGACCGTCCACCAAGAGGCAGCGCGTCGAGAAGTCCTGCGCGAGGCGCACCATCGCGTCGTAGACCGACGAGTCGCCGTGCGGGTGGTATTTACCGAGGCAGTCGCCGACGATGCGGGCGGACTTTCTGTAGGGCTTGTCCGGCGTCACGCCCAACTCGACCATCGAGTACAGGATGCGCCGGTGGACGGGTTTCAGGCCGTCGCGCACGTCCGGCAGCGCGCGGCTGACGATGACCGCCATCGCGTAGCTGATGAACGATTTTTTGAGCTCTTCCTCGATGTCGATGGGCGTCAGGTTCCCGATGTTGAATTCGTCCGGCACGGTGGTTCTCCCTTCCGGTGGGTATTACGGGGGAGGCGTCGGGAGGTGTGGCGGGGGCTCCGCCCCCGCTCCCCCGTCAGGGGGAATGATTCCCCCTGAACCCCTCGCTTAAGGTTTAACGATTTCCCTCGCCCGCGCCCGGAGGGCGCGGGGCGGTCGGGAATTCCAAGGGGCCTCAGGCCCCTGGCGGGGTGGCGGGGCGGAGCCCTGCGCGTTCCCCGGTCGCCTAGATGTCAAGATCGGCGACGAGCTTCGCGTTCTCCTCGATGAACTCCTTGCGCGGCTCCACCTGATCGCCCATCAAGAGCGTGAACATCTCGTCGGCGGAGATCGCGTCCTTCAAAGTCACCCGGTACATCGAGCGGGTCTCCGGGTTCATTGTGGTCTCCCAGAGCTGCTCGGCGCTCATCTCGCCCAGACCTTTGTAGCGCTGGA
>CAZNPZ010000063.1:0-14485 GCA_964575255.1 uncultured Oscillospiraceae bacterium | reverse complement strand
CCGCCACGGAATTGGCGAGGTTCAGCGAACGCGCGCCCTCCCGCATCGGGATGCGTACGCAGCGGTCATAGTTGGCGGCGAGGAGTTCCTCCGGCAGGCCCTTCGTCTCGCGCCCGAACACCAGAAAGTCGTCCGAACCGTAGAGTATGCCCGCGTAGTCCCTGGGCGCTTTGGTGGACGCGAAGCGTAGGGACGCTTCCGGATACGCCGTCAGAAACGCCTCCCACGACGGATGGCGGCATACCTTCGCCATGTGCCAGTAGTCCAGCCCCGCGCGCTTCAGATACTTGTCGTCAAGGCTGAAGCCCAGCGGCTCGATCAGGTGCAGCGCCGCGCCGGTCGCTGCGCAGGTTCTCGCGATGTTGCCGGTGTTCTGCGGGATCTCCGGGTTTACGAGCACCACGTGCATCATGCCCCGTCACCGCCCAGCACCAGCGCCCGGAGCGCCTGTCCGACGCCCGACGCGTCGTGGTGCGGCGCGACGTGCCGCGCGACCGCCTTGACTTCGGGCACCGCGTTCTCCATTGCCACGGGAAACCCGGCGACGCGGAGCATCTGCAGGTCGTTCAGGTTGTCGCCGAACGCCATGACCTGCGATGGATCGATGCCCAACACCTGAATCAGGTCTTTGAGCGCGGTTCCCTTGCCCGCACCGGGGCGCAGAATCTCCAGGTTGTCAGACCACGAGGAGGAAAGATTCGCGGGCGTCTCCCTGGAAAGCCGTTCCCGGAGCGCCTGAATCCTGAATTCGTCCTGCGAAAACGCGACAAACTTGTGCACGCGCAGGAGCCCTTCCGAGACGGTTCGCTTTGGGTCGTCCACCACGTCGATCAGCGACGGCTCCTTCTTCTCGTTCCATGACACGATGTTGAGCCCTCGGTCCGCCCCGCCCGCCGAAGCGTTGCATTTATACAGTTTCCCTGCGTTGTAGGCGACGAAGTACAGCCCGCTTTCCATCAGGATCTCATAGATGGTGCGCGCGAGGCGCGGGTCGAACGGGTAATCGGCGAGCATCGGGCCGTTCGGCGTCAGGTCGGCGCGCGCGCCGTTCGCGGAGATGATCGGGCTTGAAAGACCCGCCTCCAGTGCCATCCGCCGGAGGGATTCAAAGCTCCGGCCGCTGGCGAATACCACCTTGATGCCCCGCGCCTCGCACGCGCGGAGCGCCCGGATATTTTCCCCGGAAATCTGTTTCTGGATGTTCAGCAGCGTACCGTCCAAGTCTGTCGCGACCAACCGGATGTCCAAGCGGTTTTCCCCTTTTGTTTTAAAGTATGGATCTTCCCCAAACGAACGCGTTCAGGTAAAACCCGCTGAGCGAACTGATGACCACCCTGCCCTGCGCGGAGGACGCGTGGATGAACGCGCCGCCGCCGAGGTAGATGCCTACGTGATCCACCAGGTCGCCGTCCGAAATCGTATTGAAGCACACGATGTCACCGCGCGTCAGCTCGCTTCTTTCGACCTTCTTGCCGTAGCTGTAGCCGATGGAGTAGGCCGAGTGAGGCAGCGAGATGCCCGCCGTCGCGTACGCGACCATCAGAAGCCCGGAACAGTCGTAGCTGCTGGGGCCGACTGAACCGAAGATGTAGGGTTTGCCCAACCTGGCCTTCGCGACGGAGATCACCTTGTCGGCCTTGGATCCGGCGGGCTTCACGGTCTGCGCGGGTTTGGGCTTCTCGGTGGGTTTTGGCGTGGCGGCGGGCTTGGGCGTGGCGGCGGGCTTGGGCGTGGCGGCGGGCTTGGGCGTGGCGGTGGGCTTTGGCGTGGGTTTGGGCGTCGGCGTAGGTTTCTCGCCCGGCTTGGGTGTCGCGGGCCTGGGCGCGGGTGTCGGCTGCTCGGTGGGTTTGGGGGTAGCCTTGGGCGCTTCGGGCGCGTTCGAGGAATACAGGCTCTTCAGCGTCGCTGGCCCGGCCACGCCGTCCTGCTTCAAACCTGCCGCCGCTTGATAGGCGGAGACCGCTTCCTCGGTGGATTCCTCGTATTTTCCGTTGGTCTTCCCCGAAAAGTAACCTTTCGCGCGCAGGCGCATCTGAAGCCGCTGGACGCCGGTTCCCTTGTCGCCCGGCTTCATGGAAGCCGACAGCATGGCGGATTTCTTCGCGGAGGAGGCGTACAGCGCCGCTTGCGTGTCACTGTCCGCCACGCCGGTCTTCTTCATGCCGTTCATCGACTGGAACAGCTTGACGGCAGACGCGGTGGCGGCGGTATACCGCCCGCTTGGCACGATGTCCAGATACCCTAGTGACTCCAGCCGATTCTGAAGTTTCGTGACGGACGCGCCGCTGGAGCCGTTCTTCAGCGTCTTGTATTCGGGGGGCGCCTTGGTCGGCTGGGCGGAGACCACCTCGAACGCCTTTTTCAGCATGAATCCGGTGAGGTCGTTCCAGTGAACCTTGTACCAGCTGCCCTTTTCGGCGATCACCGTCACCTCGGTACCGGCTGACAGCCTTTTGAAGGCCGAAGACTGGCTGGACTTCGCGAACAGCTTCGCGCTGGTCGTCGTGGTCATTTTCTTCCCGTCGTCCGGGGTCTTGGGGGTCGCAGGGGCATCGTCCTTCGCAGGTTTGGGCGCGGTAAACATGGCGGTCGGGATGAAGCCGGTCATACTGCCCCGCCTGATCTTCGCCCATCCGCCCTTGATTGCGATGATGTCCACGTATTGATCCGCGCGCACTTCGCCGATCTTGTTGGATTTGGCGCTGGCCTTTTTGAACACGGCGGTGTCCAGCAGCAGCTTCTTCTGCGCCTTCGCCGCCGAAAGGCTGAGGCTGGACTTGGGAACGAAGGCGGATTGGCCGCCGAACTCAATGCGCGCCAGCTTGCCCTTGGTGCCGGTAACCGTCACGCGGTCACCCTTTTTCAACACGAAGAGCGCTTTCCCGCCGTCGCCGGGCGCGGAACGCGCGACGGTGCTTTTGACCTTCACCAGCGCGTCCTTGGCCGCGAGCGCGCTGTTTAGCGGCGTCATGAGCAGCAATAGCGCAGCCATCAGCGCGCAGAACGGCCTGATCCAGGCGCTCTGTTTCTTCATCCGTACAACCTCCGCTAGTCCGGGAATGCTCCTAAAAATCTCCGTCATGCGAAGATTATACCACGCATCTACATATAATGGCAATACTGTGAAACAATTTCGTAACATATTGCCAATCATTGCCAGTTCTCATACACTCAGTGCGGCTGCGGCGATGCCTCTCGCGCGGCGGGGGACAGATCGACAAACCAGGTCAGTTCGCCGCGCCATCCCAGCTGCACCGTGCCAAGCGAGCCGTTTCGCTGCTTGGCGATGATGATCTCGGCGATGTTTTTGAGTTCCGTCTCCTTGTCGTAGTAGTCCTCGCGGTGGATGAACATCACAACGTCGGCGTCCTGCTCGATCGCGCCTGAGTCGCGGATATCGGAGAGCACCGGCCGATGGTTGGCGCGGCCGGTCGGCGCACGCGAGAGTTGCGAAAGCGCGATCACCGGTACGCGCAATTCCTGCGCGAGTCCTTTCAGCGCGCGGGAGATGGAACTGACCTCCTCCTGGCGGCTCGCGAACCGGCCCGCGCCGGTCATCAGCTGTAGATAGTCGATCATGATGAGGTCAAGACCATTCTCCATTTGGAGCCTGCGCGCCTTGGAGCGGATCTCCGGCACCGTGATGCCGCTGGTCGCGTCCACGTGAATGGACGCCTGTCCGATCACGCCCATCGCCTCGCACAGGCGCAGCCACTCGTCGTCGGACAGCGCGCCACGCCGGACGTTCTGCATATCGACGCGCGCCTCCGTGCACATCATGCGCATCGCGAGCTGCTCGGCGGGCATTTCGAGCGAAAAAATCGCCGACTTCCGCCCGGCGCGGATGGACGCGTTTTCCACGATGTTCATGCCGAAGCTGGTCTTGCCCATCGACGGGCGTCCGGCGATCAATACCAGTTCACCGGGATGAAGGCCGGTCAGAAGATCGTCCAACTCACGGTATCCGGTGGGCACGCCCTCGATGCGGCCCTTGTTTTTCACGAGCCGGTCGATCTGCTCATAGGTCTTGATCAGGATGGGCTGGATGGGTTCGAGCATCTCGCCGCCTTTTCGCATCGAGATGTCGTAGATCAGTTTTTCGGAGGAGGCGAGGATGTCCGCTGTCTCGCGTTCGCCGGCGTAGCTCATCTGGGAAATCTCGCCGGACGCGCTGATCAGACGCCGGAGCGTCGACTTCTCATCGACGATGCGCACATAGGCCGCGACGTTCGCGGCCGACGGCACAAAGCGGGACAGCTCCAAAAGATAGGAAAAGCCGCCCACGCCCTCCAGCCGGCCCCTGCGGGACAGTTCCTCGTCCACCGTGACCAGGTCAACCTTTTTGGATTGGTTGGCCAGGTGGCACATGGCGGAGAAGATCTCCCGGTGCGCCGGATCGTAAAAATCGTCCGGATCCAGCATCTCCTGCGACAGAAGCACCGCCTCATGCGCGAGCAGCATGCTGCCCAGCACCGAGCGCTCCGCGTCCTGATGATGCGGCGGGATCCGGTCGGTCATCCTCTGTTCCATATGGGTTTACTTCGCCTTTTCCTTGCTGCTTTCCGCAACGACGTTCAGGAGCATCCGCGTCGCGACGCCCGCAGTCAGGCGGACGCCGAAGGTGGTCTGCCCCGCCGTTCGGACTGGCTCTTCCAGTTCGATCTTGCGCTTGTCGATCTCGATGGCGTGCTGCTCTTTGAGCGCGTCCGCGATCTCCTGCGCGGTGACGGAGCCGTAGAGCCTGCCGCCCTCGCCCGCTTTGGCCTTGACGACGACCAGCTTGCCCTTGAGGTCGCGCGCCTTCTGCTCGGCCTCCGCTTTTTTCTGATCCTCGCGGTGCTGCGCCGCACTCTTGGCCTTTTCGATGGCGTTGAGCGCCTCGGCGTTCGCTTCGCGGGCCAGTTTCCTGGGAAACAGGTAATTCCGGGCGAAGCCGTCAGAGACCTCTAGAATCTGATCCTTCTTGCCGCTTCCCTTGACGTCCTGAAGCAGAATAACCTTCACGCTACTCGTCCCCCTTGCCGTCCATTCGTTTGCGTATCTTTCGGGAAATGAGCCCCTGCGACCCGAACAGCGCCGAATACATGCCGATAAATGGCATCAGCTGTTGCGCGATCACCAGCGCCAGCACGATCAGCCCGGTCCGCTTTCCGGGCGCCATGCCGCCCGTCTTGAGTCTGCGCTCCAGCACCCCGACCGCCTGCACCGTGTACAATAGCCGCGCGATGGTGATCGCCGCCAGATACGCCGCCTCCGCGCCCGCGACATTCATCCGCATCAGACCCACGCAGACGAGCGCGAGGATCGGCGGCCCGACGATGAGGTTCGCGTTCAGCCGCCAGCTCACCGGCTTCACAAACGGCACGGCAGGGTCGTCCCCGCGCCGGACGCGCACCCACGCGGCGGCGGCGTAGCTCATCGCGCCGGTGGCCGCGCCGGAGGCCAGCACGTAAGCGGGCAAAGAAAGCTTCAGTCCCTCGTTGATCGTGTAGAGCAGCTGGTCGATCAGCGACTGAAGCTGCGCGTCGGTCAGGATGGCGGTTTGGAAATTGATGCCGGTGTTGCCGCCAAACGCGCCGAGTTGCCCCATCTGCAGCGCGAGGTAATGCTGATAATAGACCGGGATCTCATGGATCAGGCCGCGCAGCGCGGCGGTCATCACGTCCACCAGGTTCTGGCGGAAGAAAAGCCATGCGGCAGCCGTCACCGCGAACATGGAGAAAAGCTGAACCGCCGCTGAGACACCCACCGCGCGGTAAAACGGCAGCCGCCGCTCGGTCAGCGCCGCCGCGATCACGCCGGGCAGCGAGATCACAATCAGCCCCAGCGCGAAACCCCAGCCGAGATTCCAATACAGGTATCCGGCCAGCGTAACGCTCATCATGCCAACCAGTACCGTCGGCCAGCCCGCCCACACCCAGAGAAACGCGAAGAGGATCGGGATCGGCAGAAACCACGCGGAGGTAATCAGTAAAAGCGGCAGTAAAAGGCCGCCGGCAACGCCGATTGCGCAGCCCGCGATCAAACGCCCCTTGGAAAAACTCTGCACAAAACGCCTCCAGAAAATCCTATCGTAAGGGATAGTATACCATAAAACAATTCCGGACACAATCGCTGCAATCGATCGCCGCCCGATGAAAATTCGGAGAGGGCTAATGCTCTCTCCGAAGCGCGGTCTGCTGGGATGATCCAATTCGTCTAAAGTGCTGCGAGAATGCGGTCTGTCATCTCCCGGCAGGTGACGAAAGCGCCGCCCGCAGCGATGTCGCGGGTGCGATAGCCCGCCGCAAGCGCCGCCTCGACGGCGGCCTCGACCGCGTCGGCCTCCGAAGGGAGATGAAACGACATGCGCAGCATCATCGCGCAGGAGAGGATCGTCGCGATGGGGTTTGCCAGCCCCTGCCCCGCGATGTCGGGCGCGGAGCCGTGGATCGGCTCGTACAGGCCGCGCGTGCCGTCGCCGAGCGACGCCGACGCGAGAAGGCCGATGGAGCCGGTCAGCTGCGACGCCTCATCGGAGAGGATGTCTCCGAACATGTTGCTGGTCAGCATCACATCAAACTGGGCGGGCTTTGCGATCAGCTGCATCGCGGCGTTGTCCACCAGCATGTCCGTTAATGCCACATCCGGGTAATCCGCGGCGACCTTGTGCACGGTCTCGCGCCACAGTCTGGACGACTCCAGCACGTTCGCCTTGTCCACGCTGGTCACCCTTCCGCGGCGCTTCCGCGCCGCCTCGAACGCGATCCGCGAGATGCGCGCAATCTCCCCCGCGCCGTAGGACTCGGTGTCAAACGCCGTCTCGCCGAACGGCCCCTCGGTGCGCCCGCTTGCGCCGAAGTACATGCCGCCGGTCAGCTCCCTAACGATCAGCATGTCAAACCCCATGTCCGCGGTGGATTCCTTCAGCGGACAGGCGGCTTTAAGAACCGGCATCAGCCGCGCCGGGCGCAGGTTCGCGTACAGGTTCATGGCCTTTCGGATGCCCAGCAGCGCCCGCTCCGGCCTGAGATGCCCCGGAAGCCCTTCCCACTTTGGGCCGCCGACCGCGCCCAGCAGCACGCTGTCGCTCGCGAGGCACGCGTCCAGCGTTTCCTTCGGAAGCGGCTCGCCGGTCAGGTCGATCGCGCAGCCGCCCGCGGGCACGGCTTCCGCGATGAATTCATGGCCGTACTTTTTGCCGACCGCGCGCATCACTTCCAGCGCGGACGCGACGATCTCCGGGCCGATGCCGTCGCCGGGGACGGCGGTGATGGTGAATCTCATAGCAGCCCGCCTTTCATCGCGTTCATCAGGCCTCCGGCGGCGATGATTTTCTGTAAGAATTCCGGGAACGCCGGGAAGGAGACCGTCTGGCCGGTGGTCAGGTTCTGAAGGACGCCATTGGTAAGATCAATGGATACCTCGTCGCCGGTAGCAATCTCGGCGTCGGTCTCGACGATCGGGAGGCCGATGTTGATCGCGTTCCGGTAGAAGATGCGCGCGAAGCTCCTGGCGACCACGCAGGATACGCCCGCGTACTTGATCGCCAGCGGCGCGTGTTCGCGGGAGGAACCGCAGCCGAAATTCGTCCCGCCGACCAATACGCCGTTCTCCGGCAGTTTCGTAAGAAAGTCCCTGTCCAAGTCCTCCATGCAGTGGGCGGCCAATTCCTTCGGGTCTGAGGTAGTCAGGTAGCGGGCGGGGATGATGACGTCGGTGTCGATGTTGTCGCCGTAGCGGATGGCCTTTGCTTGAATGGTCATGTTCTGCTCCTTTCCGCTTGACAGCGTTACAGTTCGTCGGGGGTGGCGATTCTGCCCAGAACCGCCGACGCGGCGGCGACCCACGGCCCGGCGAGGTAGACTTCGCTCTCCGGATCGCCCATGCGGCCGACGAAGTTGCGGTTGGTGGTGGCGACGCAGCGCTCGCCCTTGGCGAGGATGCCCATGTGCCCGCCCAGGCACGGCCCGCAGGTGGGCGTGGACACCGCGCAACCGGCATCGAGGAAGATGTCGAACAGGCCCAGCTTCATCGCGTCGCGGTAGATCTTCTGCGTCGCGGGGATGATGATCGCGCGCACGTTCCTCGCGACTTTCCGTCCCTTGAAAACCTCCGCCGCGGCGACGAGATCGGAGAGCCGCCCGTTGGTGCAGGAACCGACCACCACCTGATCAATGGAAACATCCGCGTACGCCTCGCGCTTTTTCACGTTCTCCGGCAGGTGCGGGAACGCGACAAGCGGGGTGAGCGTCGTCAAATCCACCTCGATCTCGCGGGCGTACACGGTGTCCGGGTCGGCGGCGAACACGCGCGGTTCCTTCGCGCCGCGATCTTTCAGGTAGGCGAGCGTCACCTCGTCCACCGGGAAGATGCCGTTCTTGCCGCCCGCCTCGATGGCCATGTTGCACACGCAAAGCCGGTCGTCCATCGTTAGTTCCGCGACGCCGGGGCCGGTGAACTCCAGCGACTGGTACAGCGCGCCGTCCACGCCGATCAGGCCGATGATGTGAAGGATCACGTCCTTGCCGCCGACGTATTTGGGCAGCGTCCCGGTCAGCGTCACGCGGATGGCCTCCGGCGCGCGCAGCCAGGCCTTGCCGGTCGCCATGCCGACCGCCATGTCGGTGGAGCCGACGCCGGTGGAGAACGCGCCCAGCGCGCCGTAGGTGCAAGTATGGCTGTCCGCGCCGATCACGAGGTCCCCGGCGGTGACGAGCCCCTTCTCCGGCAGCAGCGCGTGCTCGACGCCCATCTCGCCCACATCGAAAAAGTTGACGATTGCATGTTTGTCGGCGAACTGGCGCACCTTCTTGGACTGCTCCGCCGCCTTGATGTCCTTGTTGGGCGTGAAGTGATCGAGCACCAGCGCGATCTTGGAATCCGAGAACACGCAGTCGCATCCGGCCTTCTCGAATTCGTTGATCGCGACCGGCGAAGTGATGTCGTTGCCCAGTACCAGATCGACATTCGCCAGCACGATCTCCCCGGCGGTCACCTGGTCCACACCCGCGTGCGCGGCCAGGATCTTTTGCGTCATCGTCATGCCCATGTGGTCTCGCCTTCCTTTCGGTTCGCGGGCGCGGCCCGGTTCTGATCCCGCTTGTGCAGGATGTACTCGATGGAGTCGGCCAGCGCCTGCCAGCTGGCCGCGATGATGTCGTTGTCCACGCCCACGGTCGTCCAGACGGATTTGCCGTCGGTGCTCTCAATCAGAACCCGCACCACTGCGGCGGTGGACTTCTCACCAGACAATACGCGCACCTTGTAGTCGGTCAGGCGGACATGGTTGAGCTCCGGGTAGAAAACGGTGAGCGCCTTCCGAAGCGCGGTGTCCAGCGCGTGCACGGGGCCGTTCCCCATCGCGGCGGTGGTCTCCTTGCGGTCGTCCACCTCGATGGACAGGACCGCGAACGCGCTCTGCTCTTTGTCCGGCGGCGGGAATTCGCCGTTCGTTCGGTACATGCTGAGTTTGAAGTGCGGCGTGAACCGGTTCAGGCACTGCAGGATCAGAAGTTCAAAACTGGCGTCCGCAGCCTCGAACTGGTAACCCCTGTGCTCCAGTTCCTTGAGCTTTTCGACGATGCGCCGGGTCTCGTCAGAATCTTTCGTCAGTTCCGGCGCAATGTGCGCGAATTTCGCGAGCACGGTGTTGCGGCCGGAGACCTCGCTCATCAGGAAGCGGCGGCGATTGCCGACCGACTCCGGATCGACGTGCTCAAAGGATGTGGTTTCCTTCAGCACGCCGTCGATGTGCATGCCGCCCTTGTGCGCGAACGCGCTGGCGCCGACGTAGGGCTTGTTGCCAGGCATTGCCTGGTTCGAGATGTCGGCAAGGCGCATGGCGGTCGTGGTGAGCCTCGATAGATCCGGCACGCACGAATGCCCCATCTTTAATTGAAGGTTTGGGATCACGACGCCCAGGTCGGTGTTCCCGCACCGCTCGCCGATGCCGGTGAACGTGCCCTGCACATGGGTCGCGCCCGCCTCCACCGCGAGCATGGTGGAGGCCACGGCGCAGCCGATATCATTATGGCAGTGGATGCCGATGCGCTTACCCGGATGACGCTGAGCCGCCTGAAAGGTCGCCTCGCGTATGACGGACGGCGGTGTGCCGCCGTTGGTGTCGCACAGGCAGAGTACGTCCGCTCCGGCGGCAGCCGCCGCGTCCAGCACCCGAAGCGCGTAGGCCTCGTTGGCGCGGCGGCCATCGAAATAGTGTTCGGCGTCAAAGACGACCTCGATCCCCCGCTTCTTGAAGAAGTCGACGGTCTCGAACACCAGGTCAAGGTTCTCCTCAAGCGTGACGCCGAGGATCCGGAGCGCGTGAAGATCCCAGGATTTGCCGAAGATCGCGACGGTGGGCGCGTCCGCGCTGAGGAGGGACAGTACATTCGCGTCTTGCTCCACGGCGACGCCCTTCCTGTGCGTGCTGCCGAACGCGCAGAGTTTCGCGTTTGCGAGGCGCATACCGTCGACGCGTCGGAAGAACTCGATGTCCTTGGGGTTGGAGCCGGGGTTCCCCGCCTCGATATACGCGACACCGAACTCGTCCAGCGCGCTCACGATGTCCAGCTTATCCTGCACGGAAAAGGAGATGCCCTCGCTCTGCGCGCCGTCACGCAGCGTGCTGTCAAAAATCTCCAGATTCACGGACTCACCTCATTATATATGGCTATACCAGCTTGTTCATGCCCGCCACATAGGCAAGGATGGATGCCTCGATCACGTCGGTGGACAGGCCGCGGCCTACAACGGAGCGGTCGCCGCACTGGATGCGCACCATCGCCTCGCCCTGCGCGTCCTTGCCTTCGGACACGGTGTGGATCGCGTAGTCGTCCAGGTAGTGGGGCTCGGTGAACGCCATGATCTTGTCGACCGCGTTGAACGCGGCGTCGATCGGGCCGTCGCCCAGGCACACTTCCTCGATCAGCTCTTCCCCGCGCTTCAGGCGCACGACCGCGCTGGAGGAGACGTAGTTGCCGGAGTTCACGGTGAAGCGGTCGAGACTGTACGCGCCCTGAGTCTTCGCGATGTTGTGGCTGACCAGCGCCAGAAGGTCCATGTCGTTGATCTGGCTCTTCTTGTCGGCCAACCCCTTGAAGCGGTCGAACAGGTCATTGAGTTCCTCGGTCGAAAGGCTGTAGCCCAGTTCCGACAGCCGGCTCTCCACCGCGTGGCGGCCGGAGTGCTTGCCGAGTACCATCTTGTTCTGCACCAGGCCGATGGACTGCGGCGTCATGATCTCGTAGGTGGCGCGGTTGGCCATCACGCCATGCTGGTGGATGCCCGCCTCGTGCGCGAACGCGTTCGCGCCGACAATGGCCTTGTTGATCGGCGCGACCATTCCCAGGATGTTGTACACCAGGCGGCTGGTGGCGTAGATCTGCGTGGTGTCGATGCCCATCTTCACCGGGTAGCGGTCGGGCCGGGTGTGGATCGCCATCGCGACTTCCTCCAGCGCCGCGTTGCCCGCGCGCTCGCCGATGCCGTTGATGGTACCTTCCACCTGCGTCGCGCCCGCGGCCACCGCGGCCAGCGAGTTCGCGACCGCCATGCCCAGGTCGTTGTGGCAGTGGACAGACAGCGCGACGCCATCGATGCCCGGCACGTTCGCCTTCAGGTAGCGGATCATGTCGCCCATCTCGGCGGGCGACACGTAGCCGACGGTGTCGGGGATGTTGATGGTGGTCGCCCCGGCGCGGATGGCTACTTCCACCGCCTTTGCCAGGAATTCCGGCTCACTGCGCATCGCGTCCTCAGCGGAAAACTCGACGTCCGGGCACTTCGACTTTGCGTAGGAGACCATTTCCTCGATGACTTCGAGCACCCGTTCGGGCGCCATTTTCAGCTTATACTCCATGTGCACCGGGGACGTCGCGATGAACACATGGATACGGGGCGCGACTGCGTCCTTGACCGCGTCCCAGACGGCGTCGATGTCCTTCTTCGTCGCGCGGGCGAGGCCTGCGACCGACGCGCGCTTCAGCGTCCTCGCGATCGTCTGGACCGATTGGAAGTCACCCGGCGAGATGACCGGGAAGCCCGCCTCGATCACGTCCACGCCCATCCGCTCCAGCGCGCGGGCGATCTCCAGCTTTTCATTCAGCGACATGCTGCAGCCGGGGGCCTGTTCGCCGTCCCGCAGCGTGGTATCGAAAAACTTGATTCTGGTTTCCATGGGGGGATCACCCTCCTGCCGATAATATTCCGCCCTTGTCGGCCGACTGGGCCAGCGCGGCGTAGCGCTTCAGGTATCCGGTGAGTTCGGGTTTCGAGACCGGCGCCCATTCCGTGCGCCGCTTGGCTAGGACATCTTCCGGCACGTTCAGGCATAGTCGCCTGCCGGGGATGTCAATCTCGATCTCGTCGCCTTCCCGGATCAGCGCGATGGTTCCGCCGCTCGCCGCTTCGGGTGAAACATGGCCGATGGCCGCGCCGCGCGTCGCGCCGGAAAAACGGCCGTCTGTGATCAGCGCGACACTTTCACCCAATCCCATGCCCGATATGGCGGAGGTGGGCGAGAGCATCTCCCGCATGCCGGGGCCGCCCTTCGGGCCTTCGTAGCGGATGACCACCACGTCGCCCGGGCGGATCTTCCCGCCGTAGATCGCCTCGATGGACTGCTCCTCGCTGTCAAACACACGGGCTGGGCCTTTGTGCTTGAGCATCTTTGGATCGACCGCGCTCTGCTTGACGACTGCGCCGTTCTCGGCGAGGTTGCCGTACAGGATCGCGAGGCCGCCGGTCGCCTGATAGGGGTCGGAAATCGGGCGGATCACCGAATGATCCTTGACATTGACGCCCTTGAGGCTCTCCGCGAACGTCACCCCGGAAGCGTTCAACGCGCCACCGTCGAGGAGACCTGCCTTGAGGAGTTCCGCCATCACCGCCGACACGCCACCGGCGTTAAAAAGGTCCTGCATGTGGTGGCGTCCCGCCGGCGCGAGGTGGCAGAGGTTGGGCGTTTTGGCGCTGGCTTCGTTGATCATCTTGAGGTCAAACTTCACGTCCGCCTCGGAGCAGATCGCCGCCAGATGCAGCGCCGAGTTGGTGGAACAGCCCAGCGCCATGTCCACCGCCAGCGCGTTTTTAACCGCCGTCTCGGTCAGGATGTCGCGGGCGCGGATGTTCTTTTTCAGAAGCTCCATCACCTGCTCGCCGCTCTCCTTGGCGAAGCGAATGCGCCTGGCGTACACCGCAGGGATCGTGCCGTTTCCGGGCAGCGACAGACCCAGCGCCTCGGTCAGGCAGTTCATCGAGTTCGCGGTGAACATGCCGGAGCAGGAGCCGCAGCCGGGGCATGCGTATTCCTCAACCTCATTCAGAGCCGCTTCATCGATCGTCCCGGCCTTCAGCGCGCCGACCGCCTCGAACACAGAGTTCAAATCCAACGGGCCGTTCTTCCCTTCCAGCGACAGCATCGGGCCGCCGGACACGAACAGGCACGGAAGGTTCAGCCGCGCCGCCGCCATCAGCATGCCAGGAATGATTTTGTCGCAGTTGGGGATGAACACCAGCGCGTCAAACGCGTGGGCGCGCACCATGCACTCCACAGAGTCCGCGATCAACTCACGGGTACACAGCGAGTATTTCATGCCCTCGTGGCCCATCGCGATGCCGTCGCACACGCCGATGACGTTGAACTCCATCGGCGTGCCGCCCGCCGACAGCACACCGTCTTTAACGGCTCTGGCAATCTGGTTCAAATGCAGATGACCCGGCACCACCTCGTTGAACGAGTTTACAATGCCGATGATCGGCCGCGCGATCTGTGCGTCGGTGAGGCCGCAGGCCTTGAGCAGCGACCGGTGCGGCGCGCGTTCGACGCCCAGTTTAATCCGGTCAGAATTCATCGTCTTACTCCCCTTTGCTCTTGTCTGCGTTCCAGCTCATCTTGGCGCGAAGCGACTTGCCGGTCTCCTCGACGAGGCTCTCGCGCGCCATGCGGCGCATCGCGTTGAAGTTGGGGCGGTTGGCCTGGTTCTCCAGGATCCAGTTGCGGGCGAAGGTGCCGTCCTGAATCTCGGAGAGGACTTTCTTCATTTCTTTCTTCGTATCTTCGGTGATGATGCGCTTGCCGGTCATGTAGTCGCCGTACTCTGCGGTGTCGGAGATCGAGTAGCGCATGAAACCCATGCCGCCCGCGACCAGGAGGTCAATGATCAGCTTCATCTCGTGCACGCACTCAAAGTACGCGCTCTCCGGCTGATAGCCCGCCTCGACCAGCGTGTCAAACCCGGCCTTCATCAGCGCCGTGACGCCGCCGCACAGCACTGCCTGCTCGCCGAACAGGTCTGTCTCGGTCTCTTCCTTAAAGGTGGTCTCCAGGATGCCCGCGCGCGCGCCGCCGATGCCTGCCGCGTAGCACAGCGCGAGACCCTTGGCGTTGCCGGTCGCGTCCTGCTGCACGGCGATCAGGTCGGGCACGCCGCGGCCCTCCAGGTACTGGCTGCGCACGGTGTGGCCGGGGCCCTTGGGCGCGATCATGATCACGTCCACGTCC
>CAZNPZ010000062.1:0-14933 GCA_964575255.1 uncultured Oscillospiraceae bacterium | reverse complement strand
CGATGACCCGCATGGAGCGCAGGAACCCGGACATCCTGAACGCCTCCCGCAAGCGCCGTGTCGCGGCTGGCGCGGGCACCACCGTACAGGAAGTGAACCTGCTTTTGAAGCGCTTCGAGCAGTCGAGGGAACTGATGAAGCAGATGATGGGCGGCCGGTTCGGCCGCGGCAAAATGCCGTTCGGGCTCAGATAAATGGGCGTTGAAATCCGCCGGGCGGTTTATCAACGCGATGGAAGAGGCTTCTGCGGGAGCCTGAAATTCTGCGGAATTTCCGGGCGGCTCCCTGACTGAAGGTATTGCTTCAGTGAACGCCACTTACTATGAAAACCGTTTCCGGCGCGCAGGTCGCCGAAAACGAATGAATGGAGCAACCGGGTGCTGCCCGGAGCCATGACAGGATAGCCCCGCATTTTGCGCGCTATAATCAAATGGAAGAACAGGAGAGGAACACTATGGTCAAGATTCGCCTCAAGAGGATGGGCATGAAGAAGCAGCCTTTCTACCGCATCGTCGTCACCGACAGCCGCAATGCCCGCGACGGCCGCTTCATCGAGGAGATCGGCTTCTACAACCCACTGACCGACCCCGCTGAAATCAAGATCGATCCGGAGCGCGCCAAGTATTGGCTCGGCAACGGCGCCCAGCCCACCGACACCATGCGCGGCCTGCTCAAGAAGGGCGGCGTGCTGTAAAGCGCGCCGGACGGTGACAACATGCTGGAACTGGTGAAATACGTCGCGATGGCGCTGGTCGAGCACCCGGATCAGGTGTCGGTCACCCAGACGGAGACCAACGAGTCGATCGTCATCGAACTGCGCGTCGCGCCCGACGACATGGGCAAGGTCATCGGCAAGCAGGGGCGCATCGCCAAGTCGATCCGCACGCTGGTCAAGGCCGCCACCATCAAGGACGAGAAGCCGACGTTCGTCGAGATTCTGTAATGCTGGACGAATATCTGGTCATCGGGGAAATTGTGAAACCGCAGGGGGTCAAGGGCGAAGTCAAGGTTCGCCCGATCACCTGCGATCCGTCGCGCTTCGAAGGCCTCGGCCGCGTGTTCTTTAAAGACGCGCAGGGCGCGTTCGCGCCCGAAAAGATCAGGGTCAGCCGCGTCGATCCCGACGCTGTCTACCTGACGGTGCGAGGAATCTCCGACCGCGACGCCGCGGAAAAGCTGCGCGGGCAACTCCTGTATGTGGATCGCGCGTCGGCGCTGAAGCTTCCCAAGGACGCGGAATTCATCTGCGACCTCATCGGCTGCGTTGCGACCGACGACACCGGCCGCCTGATCGGAACACTAACCGACGTCATGCAGCCGGGCGCGGGCGATGTGTATGTGTTCCGCGGGCCGCTGGGCGAGGTGCTGGTGCCCGCGCTCAAGAGCGTGTTTCTGGAAGTGGACGTCAGGAGCAAGAAAATGCTGCTCTCGGCCGCGCGCCTGAACGAAGTGGCGGTGTTCGAGGAATGACCTTCAAGGTGCTGACCATCTTCCCGGAAATGCTGCGCCCGATGCTGGAAGCGAGCATCCTGGGCCGGGCGATCGCTCAGGGTCTGATCCGGGTCGAACTGATCGACATCCGCCCCTACTCCGACCGCAAGCACAAGAACACCGACGACGACCCGTTCGGCGGCGGCGCGGGCATGGTGATGCTGGCGCAGCCAATCGTGGACGCGATCGAGGCCAACCCGGTGCGAGGCAGGCGCATCTACCTCTCGCCGCGGGGAAGGACGCTGACCCAGCGCATCGTCGAAGAGCTTTCAAAGGATGAGGAAATGCTCCTCCTCTGCGGCCACTACGAGGGCGTCGATCAGCGGGCGCTGGATCTCGCCATCGACGAGGAACTGTCCATCGGGGACTACGTGCTGACCGGCGGAGAACTGGGCGCGCTGGTTGTGATCGACGCGGTGTCGAGGCTGATTCCGGGCGTTCTGGGAAAGGACGAGTCCTCAGTGGACGAGAGCTTTTCCTCCGGGCTTCTGGAGTACCCGCAGTACACGCGCCCGCGCGAATACAGAGGGCTCACCGTACCGGACGTGCTTTTGAACGGCAACCACGCCGAGATCAACCGCTGGCGGCGAAACGAGGCGCTGAAGCTCACCCGCGAACGCAGGCCGGAGTTGTTAAACGATGTGGCATTGGACAAACACGACCGCGCATACCTGAGTTCGCTCACGTGATTTTACAAAGATTCCGCTTGTTTCGCGAGCCAGTCTGTGGTAATATAAAATTTGTGAGTTCGGACGGTCCGCTGCGCACGCATGACGCTGGGCATGAACGTCCTTGAAGGGAAGGAGGATCCCATTCATGAATGAAATCATCCGTTCCATCGAGAGCGCACAGCTGCGCTCCGATATCCCGGAATTCTCGATCGGCGACACCGTGCGCGTGCAGGTGAAGGTCGTCGAGGGTTCGCGCGAGCGCCTTCAGGCGTTCGAGGGCGTCGTCATCGCCCGCCGCAACGGTTCTGTGCGCGAAACGTTCACCGTCCGCCGCTCGTCCTATGGCGTCGGCGTGGAGCGTACGTTCCCGCTGCACTCGCCCCGCGTGGATTCGATTCAGGTCATCCGCCGCGGCAAGGTGCGCCGCGCCAAGCTCTACTACCTGCGCGATCTCAGCGGCAAGGCCGCCAAGGTCAAGGAGGTCCGGTAACAAAGCCCAAAAGCCGCGCGTCTGCGGCTTTTTTCTTTATTTGGAGGACACATGCCCGAAATCAACTGGTATCCCGGACACATGGCCAAAGCCAAGCGGCTTTTGGGCGTACAACTGAAGCAGGTGGACGCCGTCATCGAGCTGTGCGACGCCCGCGCGCCGATGTCCACCCGGAACCCCGACCTCGCCGAAATGAGCCGGGGCAAGGCGCGCATTCTCGTTTTGAACAAGGCCGATCTCGCCTCGGACAGGGATACAAAGGCCTGGCTTCAATACTTCAAGAGCCGCGGGGAAACCGCCGTGGCGCTGAACGCGGCGGGCGGCGGAACCCGCGAGATTCTCGCGAAGATCGAACAGGCGGTGAAACCATCGGTCGACCGCATGAAGGCGCGTGGCGTCATGAAGACGGCGCGGCTGATGGTCGTGGGCATCCCGAACGTCGGAAAGTCCACGTTCATCAACCGCCTGCGCGGAAGCGCGGTCGCGAAGACCGCCGACCGGCCCGGCGTCACCCGCGCCAACACCTGGGTGAAGGTGGGACCGTACCTGGAGCTTCTGGACACGCCAGGCATGCTATGGCCCAGGCTCTCCGATCAGCGCGGCGCGCAAGTGCTGGCGTACCTTGGTTCCATCTCCGATCAGATCATGGACGCGGAGAAACTGGCGGGTAAACTGCTTTCGTTACTATACGCCATCGACTCCAGCGCCGCCTCCGCGCGTTTTAAACTGCCGGAGAACGCTGCCGCGCTCGACGCGGAGGCGCTTTTGAACGCAGCCTGCGCGGGCCGCGGCTGGCTGATGTCGGGCGGAAGACCCGACGTCACGCGCGGCGCGGCGGTGGTGCTGGACGAGTTCCGGGGTGGCAAGGTTGGGCGTTTATCACTGGAAAAAGCGCCGGTCGCGGAGAAACCCGCCGAAACCGGCGTGCGGAATACGGCGGAGGATATTCGCGATGAGGGAGAATCCGCGGGAAAAAATGATCCGCATGACGTCGATTGAGCGGGAATACTGGGCGCGGGGCTTGGCGGTCGCCGGGATCGACGAAGTGGGCCGGGGGCCGCTCGCGGGGCCGGTCGTAACCGCTTGCGTGATCCTGCCGGAAGACGACCTGATTCCGGGTGTCGACGACTCCAAGAAGCTGTCGCCCGCGAAGCGCGAGGCGCTCTCCGAAGCGATTCTCGCCCGCGCATTGTACGTGAAGATCGCGCGAGTGGAGGCGGACGTGATCGACGAGATCAACATCCTGAACGCCACCCGTCGCGCGATGGAGGCGTGCGCCGCCGACGCGCCCGCGGGCGTCTTCCTGATCGACGCGATGGAAAATCTGAGGCTCCCGGCAGAGGCGCGCGCCATCGTGCACGGCGACGCGCTTTCCTACATGATTGCGGCGGCGTCCATCGTCGCGAAGGTGTACCGCGACCGCCTGATGGACGAGATGGACCGGGTCTATCCCGGCTACGGCTTCACGCAACACAAGGGATACGGCACGGCGGAGCATATCCGGGCGTTGCGCGAATACGGCCCCTGTCCCGAGCACCGGCGCAGCTTCATCGGGAGGATTCTGGGGGCGTGCCTGTGAATCCGCGCAGGGGCGCGCAGTGGGAGGGCGCGGCGGCGGAATACCTGAAAAAGCAGGGCGCGGTCATCATCGCCCAGAATTACCGGCGCGGGCCGGGCGAGGTGGATCTGATCGCCCGGATGGATGGGTATGTCGTGTTCGTCGAAGTCAAACAGCGTGGGTCTGAGAAGCGCGGCACGCCCGGCGAAGCGGTCGGTTACGGCAAACAGACGCGCATCTCCGGCGCGGCGCTGTACTTTCTGAAGGAACACGGCCTCATGGACGAGCGGATCCGCTTTGACGTAATCGAGATCGATCCGGACGGCCTTCGACACATCAAAGGCGCGTTTTCCTACGCGGGACGCCGGTGAGAATTCCCTGATTCGGCAGGATTTTGAAAGCCAGGTGTGGAAATACTCCGGTTATAACTTCTGACGGAGCGGTTCATTCGATGAAAAAGATGGTCTGGCTGGTCGCACTGCTGATGATGGTTCTTCCGCAGGCGGCGCTGGCCGAGAATTTGATCCGGAATCCCGGCTTTGAGGAAGTCAGCGGCGGCTTGCCCGCCTACTGGCAGCGCGACATGTGGGAAAACGACGAAGGCGTCAGCTTCCTTACGGTGGATGCGGGCGGTTACGAGGGCAACCTCTGCGCGAAGGTCGTGAACCTCTCGGCCAACGACGCGCGCTTTGTTCAATCCGTGCACGTGGAGCCAGGCGCGATGTACAGGATCACCTGCCGCATCCGCGCCGAGGGCATCAAAGACGGAGAGGACGGCGCGGGCATCTCCGTCAAGGATACCTTTGCTTCCTCTGAACTGGTATACGATACGCAGGGCGCGTGGGTACCGGTGCAACTCTACGGCCTCGCGGGCGAAGATCAGACCGAACTGACCATCATGGCGCGGGTAGGTGGCTATGGTTCTACCAACAGCGGCACCGCGTGGTTTGACGATTTCAATATGGAAAAAGTGGACAGCGCCCCGGTCGGCGCGGAAGTCTACGATTTTACAACGATCGGGAGCGGCGGGGAAGACGAGAGCGTGGACTTCTCCTCGGACGCCGACGCGCCCAAGGGCGGGCCGTACACCGGGGTTTTGATCGCGGTGGCGGCGATTTCATTTGTATTGATGGCGCTGGCCGCGTGGGGCGCGGGTCGGGGCGCGCTGGACGGTTTTTCGGAGAAGGCTTTAAAACGCATTCTATGGCTGGCGCTGGCGGCGGGCCTTGTGGTGCGCGCATTGGTGGCGGTCACCGTGTACGGCTATGGCGTCGACATGGGCGATTTCGCGGCCTGGGGCGCGAGAATGGTCGCAACCGGGCCGTCCGGCTTCTACTCGGCGGACGTGTTCTGCGATTACCCGCCGGGCTACATGCTCGTTCTGTGGGCGCTCGGCGCGCTGCGCGCGCTGTTCGGCCTTGGTTATGACAGCCGGTTTTTCTGGCTGATCCTCAAACTGCCCGCGATCCTTCTGGATCTCGCCGCGGCGTATATGATCTACCGCGAAGGAAGGAAAGCGCTGGGCGAGCGCGTAGCGGTGGTTTTAAGCGGCGTGTACGCGCTGCTCCCCGCCGCGATCATGAACAGCGCTGCCTGGGGGCAGATCGATGCGATTCTCGCGATCCTCGTCTCGCTGTCGCTGCTCAACCTGATCAAGGGAAAATATGCGTGGTCGCTCGTTCTCTATGGCGTGGCGATCATGGTAAAGCCGTTCGCGCTGGTGTTCGCGCCGCTTGGCGTCGCGGCGCTGGTCATTGAGGTTCTGCGCAGTCCCAATAAACAAAAAACCGCGCTCAGAATCCTTGGCGCGGTCGGGATCATGCTCGCCGTCATGCTGCTGATCGCGCTGCCGTTCATGACCAGCCTCCCGCAGGATTTATTGCAAAAATCAAAACTGGCTGGGGCGCCCGGATTCCTGAAGCCGCTGTTTTGGCTGTTCTCGCTGTTTACCGGCACAATGGAAACCTACCCGAACATCACCGTCAACGCGGCAAACCTGTACGCGCTATTGGATATGAACTGGCGCACGCTTTCAGATTCCGGGCTGTGGAGCGCGTTCGCGAACCTGATGATGTACCTGTCATACAGCTTCGCGGTCTTCCTGTTTTGGATCGGAAAGCGCCGCGAGCGGCTGCCGCTCGTCGCCGCGACGCTCCTCGCGCTTTTGTTCTCCTTCGCCCCGATGATGCACGAGCGCTACCTGTTCCCGTCGATCCTTCTTCTCCTCGTAGCCTACGCGTTTGATCAGGACATCCGCATCCTGCTCGCGGCGTTTCTGATCGCGATGACCCAGTTCCTGAACAGCGGCCTGGTGCTTCAGTCGCAGCACCTGATCGAGGCGGAACGCACGGTAAATAGCCTCGTCTCGGCAGAAAACGTGCTTGCCGCGTTGTTTCTCGCGTGGACGGCGTTTGACATCTGCGTGAAAAACCGCCTGTACGGCCTTACCCGAACCTATGTGTCGGACGACGACCGGAAATTGATGCTGGATCCGATGCTGAACCCTGCAGCCGAAGGCCTGTTCCGCGTCCGCGAATGGAAGCTGGGCATGAAAAAGCGGGACTGGCTCCTCATGCTCGCCCTCACCGCCGTGTATTCGGTGGTCGCGCTGACCAACCTCGGCTCAATGCTTGCGCCCCAGACGCAGTGGAAGTCCTCCGCGGAGGGCGAGCAGATCACCTTCGACCTCGGCAGCCTTCGAAAATTCCACATGACGTATTACGGCGGCATCTGCGACACCGCGTTCACCGTGCAGCTTTCCGAGGACAACGAGGTCTGGTCGGAGCCGCGCCTTGCCAAGTATGACCAGGGAGAGGTGTTCCGCTGGCTTTGGTACGTGCCGGGTAAGCTGGACGAGGACGGCGAGTATTCGGCGCTTGAGACAGGTCATCCAGCGCAGACCGCACGGTATGTGCGCATCTCCGCAGAGCGCGAAGGCCTGATCCTGAACGAAGTCGCTTTTCTCGACGAGGACGGTAAGCCGTATCCGATTGCGTCTGTCTACGCGTCCGGCGCGGACGAAACCCGCGCGGGGGATCCGAAACTGCTCATCGACGAACAGGATACCGTGCCGCCCTACCCATCCTATCTGAACGGCACGTATTTCGACGAAATCTACCACGCGCGCACCGCCTTTGAGAACAAGGAGGGCCTGCACACCTACGAGTACACGCACCCGCCGCTTGGGAAAGTGTTGATCATGGTGGGCATCAACCTCTTCGGGATGACGCCGTTCGGCTGGCGCTTCATGGGCGCGCTGTTCGGCATCCTGATGATCCCGGCCATGTACCTGGTGGGGAAGCAGCTTCTCAGGCGTTCCAGCCCGGCGTTCCTCGCGGCGTTTTTAATGGCGGTGGACGCGATGCACTTCACGCAGACACGCATCGCCACCATCGACGTATTCTCGGTGTTCTTCATCATCGTCATGTACCTGTTCATGCTTCGCTACCTGATGATGAGTTTCAACCACACCCGCCTCTGGCGCACCATCGTGCCGCTGGGCTTTTCAGGTCTTTTCATGGGGTTCGCGTGCGCGTCCAAATGGATCGGGATCTACGCGGCGGCGGGTCTCGCCGTCCTGTTCTTCTACAGCATATCGCTGCGCGCCCGCGAATACCGGTTCGCGAAGAGGAGCCTGAAACTGTTGGAGGGTGATCAGAAGCGCATGGCGCAGCGGGCTGTCGCCAAATTCTGGCGCAACCTTTGGATCACCATCCTCTGGTGCGTGATCTTCTTCATCGTGATCCCGCTTCTCATCTACTACTTCAGTTATTACTGGCAGCTGACGCCGGACGGCACGTTTACGCCCGGCGGCGTGTGGGAGATGCAGAAGAGCATGTTCTCCTACCACGCGGGGCTGACCGACGACACCCACTTCTTCCGCTCGCCGTGGTACCAGTGGCCGCTGATCATCAAACCCATGTGGTATTATTCCGGCGCGGACTTCATGCCGCAGGGCTGGGTATCATCGATCTACGCGATGGGCAATCCCGCCGTGTGGTGGGGCGGGCTGGCTGCGCTGATCTTTGTACTCGTCCGGCTGTGCGACAAGGCAGCGGGTGACCGGCGATATCTCTTTGTTGTGGTTGGGTTTATGTCCCAGTACCTGCCCTGGACGCTGGTACATCGCTCCACGTTCATCTACCACTACTTCGCCAGCGTGCCCTTCATCATCCTGGCGGTGGCGGTCTTCTTCGAGTGGCTCCGAAGGACCAAGCACGAAATCTACATCCGTGCGGTGTGGATTTATGGCATCGTCGCGCTTGTCCTGTTCGCGATTTTTTACCCGCTGATGAGCGGCACGCCGATCCCGCGCCTCTACGCCAGACTCATCCAATGGTTCCACTGGTTCTACTACTGATACAAAGGATACAGAGGGGGCGCGCCCATGCTTTCGACGGTGCTCAGCTACGGCCTTTCGGGCATCGACGGGTTCCCGGTGACGGTGGAAGTGAATCTGTCGGGCGGACTGCCGGTGTTTGAATTGGTGGGCTTGCCGGACGCCGCCGTCCGGGAATCCAGGGAGCGCGTGCGCGCCGCGATGAAAAACAGCGGATTCGGCTTTCCGGACGACCGGCTGATCGTGAACTTGGCGCCCGCCGACCAGAAGAAGGAAGGCCCTGCGTTTGACCTCGCGATCGCGGTGGGTGTCGCCGCGTCGATGGGGATGATCGCGAAGGAAGCGTTATCCGGCATCGCGATCCTTGGCGAACTGTCGCTCGACGGTTCCGTCCGCCCGGTGCGCGGCGCGCTGCCGATGACCATCTCCGCGCGTGAGGGCGGGCTTCCGAGGATCGCGCTGCCCGCGGAGAACGCGAGGGAAGTCGCCTGTGTCGCGGGCATCGACATCCTGCCGTTTTCGTCGCTGAAAGACCTGATCGCGTACCTGCGCGGCGCGCTCAAGGTCGCGCCGGTCGAGACCGTCGAATACCGGAAGCTGCTGGGTGCGCGCGCGTCGCTCAGCGACTTCCGGTTTGTAAAAGGGCAGAAGTTCGCAAAACGCGCGCTTGAAATCGCGGCCGCCGGCGGGCACAACGCGCTCCTCATCGGCACGCCCGGTTCCGGAAAGACATTGCTCGCGCGCGCCGTGCCGACAATCCTCCCGGACATGAGCTTTGAGGAGGCGCTGGAGGCGACACGCATCCACTCGGCGGCGGGCTTTCCGCCGGAGAGCGGGCTCTTAACCGAGCGCCCGTTCCGCTCGCCGCACCACACCGCGTCGCCCGCGGCCATCGTCGGCGGCGGTGTGACCGCGCTGCCCGGCGAGATCTCCCGCGCGCACCATGGTGTCCTGTTTCTGGACGAGCTGCCGGAGTACCGCCGGGACGTATTGGAAGTCCTGCGCCAGCCGATGGAGGACGGCGTCGTGACGATCACCCGCGTCGGCGCGCAAGCCACATATCCGGCGCAGTTCATGCTGGTCTGCTCGATGAACCCGTGCCCTTGCGGCAATTACGGCTCCCGCACCGCGCAGTGCCGCTGCACGCCGCACCAGATCCACCAGTATCTGAACAAGATTTCTGGGCCGCTGCTCGACCGGATCGATCTGCACATCGAGGTGGAATCCATCCCGGCGGACGAACTCGCCTCTCCGGCGGAAGAAGAAGCGAGCGCCGCTGTCCGCGCGCGCGTCGAGGCGGCGCGGGGCGTGCAGCGCGAGCGCTACGCGGGGCAGGGCATCGCCTGCAACGCGCGGCTGGATGCGCGTACACTCAGCGCAAACTGCCCGATGCGAAAGGACGCAAAAAAGCTGTTGAAGGACGCCAGCGAGGCGCTGGGCTTTTCCAACCGCGCCTATACGCGCGTGGTCAAGGTGGCTCGAACCATCGCCGACCTCGCGGGCGGCGGCGAGATCGAACAGGCGCACATCGCCGAAGCTGTTCAGTTCCGCGCGCTCGACCGCAAGTATTGGGGGTAGAAACGTGGAATACACCGCGATGGAGCAGTACTGGATCTGGCTTTCGAGCGTCGAAGGTGTCGGTGTCAAGCGGTTTTACCAGCTTTTAAGCCTCTACGAGGACGCGCGCGCCGTCTGGGACAACGTCGGGCCGGAGATGTCGTTCCTGGGCGAGAAGGCGCTCTCCAACCTCAAGGCGGCGCGCACGGAGCGCTATCTGTACAAGCTGTTCTCGGAACTGGAGAAAAAGGGGATCATTGCGGTCACAAGGCTGTCCAAGGGGTATCCTTCGCGCATGACGACCATCTTCGACCCGCCGCCGACATTGTACATGCGCGGTGCGTCCGATTTGAACGAGGGAAAGGCGCTTGCGATCGTCGGCTCCCGCCACTGCAGCCGGGATGGACGCCGCGCCGCCGCCGAGATCGCGGAGGCACTGGCGCGAGAAGGCGTCACGGTCGTTTCCGGCATGGCGCGTGGGATCGACACCGCCGCGCATCAGGGCGCGTTGGCGGCGGGCGGACGGACGGTCGCGGTGCTGGGCTGCGGCGCGGACGTCGTCTACCCGCCGGAGAACGGCCCGCTGGTCGAGAAGATACTGGAAACCGGCGGCGCGATCCTGTCGGAGTACGTGCCCGGCACGCGCCCGCTGGCGCAGCACTTCCCGGCTCGGAACCGGATCATCAGCGCGCTGTCGGACGGATTGTTGCTGGTCGAAGCCGCGAAAGGTTCCGGCGCGATGCTTACGGTGGACTTCGCGTTGGAGCAGGGACGCGACGTGTTCGCGTTGCCCGGATCAATCTATTCGCCATTGTCCGCGGAACCGAACCGGCTGATCGTAGAAGGCGCAACGCCCGCGCTGGGGCCGTGGGAGATCCTCGAACACTTCCGCTGGGCGGAGCGGCCCGCCGCCGGAAGCGCCGCAAAACGCGAGGTGGCGCTGGACGCGGACGAGTCGGCGCTTGTCGAACCGCTGCGAATTGAGGAAATGTCCTTCGACGAACTGGCTGCGCGCACCGGCTTTAACAGTTCCAAACTAAATTCTCTCTTGACAATGCTTCAGTTGCGAGGAATAATAAAACAAGCGCCCGGACGGTTGTACCGTGCGGATGCCTGATTTCCTTATTGGAGGTTCATGAATGGCGCATAAGCTGGTCATCGTGGAGTCCCCGGCCAAGGCCCGAACCATCGGCAAGTTCCTTGGCCGAGGGTACAAGGTGGAGGCTTCGCAGGGGCATGTGCGCGATCTGCCCAAGTCGCAGATCGGCGTGGACATAGAGCATGGCTTCGAGCCCCGTTATATCACAATCCGGGGCCGGGGCGAAATTCTGGACAGAATTCGCAAGGAAGCCAAGGGCGCGACCAAGATCATCCTCGCGACTGACCCTGACCGCGAGGGTGAGGCGATTTCCTGGCACCTTTCGAAGGTGTTGAACATCCCGGAGGGCGACGTATGCCGGGTGGAGTTTCACGAGATCACCGGTAAGGAAGTCAAGTCCTCCATCAAGAAACCCAGGGCGATCGACATGAATCTGGTCAACGCGCAGCAGGCGCGAAGGGTGCTGGACCGGCTGGTTGGCTACAAGATCAGCCCGCTCCTCTGGGCAAAGGTACGAAAAGGCCTGTCCGCCGGGCGCGTGCAGTCGGTTGCCACCGGCATCATCTGCGAACGAGAGCGGGAGATCGAATCCTTCGTGCCGGAGGAATTCTGGAACCTGAACGCTCAGTTTGAGACCGACGGCGTCAAGTTCTGCGCCCGGTTCTACGGAGAGGGCGACCAGAAGACCGAAGTTCGGAGTCAGCGTGAAGCCGAGGCGCTGATTTCACGGATGCGCGCCGCGGCGTTTACAATCGGCGAGGTTCGGCGCGGCGAACGCCGCAAATACCCCGCGGCGCCGTTTACCACATCCAACCTTCAGCAGGAAGCCAGCCGCAAGCTGGGCTTCACCACCCAGAAAACCATGCAGATCGCACAGCAGCTCTACGAGGGCGTCGACCTGGAGGGCGACGGCACGCAGGGTCTGGTCACCTACATCCGAACCGACTCCACCCGCATCTCCGACGAGGCCATCGAAGCGGTGCGCGAAGCCATAAAAGCCGCCTATCCGCCGGAGTTCCTGCCGGAGGAACCCAACATGTTCAAGAGCCGCAAGAGCGCGCAGGACGCCCACGAGGCCATCCGCCCGACCGACATGAAGTACAGACCGGACGCGATCAAGGCCTCGCTGACCCGCGACCAGCTCAGGCTATACAAGCTGATCTACAACCGCTTCTTCGCCAGCCAGATGACCCCGGCGGTCTACGAGACGCTGTCGGCGGACGTGGTGGGGGACAACCTGCGCCTTCGCTTCAGCGGTCAGAAGAAGAAGTTTGCGGGTTTCACCGCCGTCTATGAGGAAGTGCTGGATGACACGGCGGCAGAGGAAGACGAAAACGCGATGCCCGCGCTCGTCGAGGGCGCGAAGGCAGCGCTTCTTGACATCGAGAGCGAGCAGCGCTTCACCCAGCCGCCGCCGCGCTACACAGAGGCGTCGCTGGTGCGCGCGCTGGAGGAAAAGGGCATCGGGCGGCCATCTACGTATTCACCGACGATCACCACCATCATGGCTCGCGGCTACATCGCGCGCGAAAACAAGCGCCTCGTGCCCACGGAGCTGGGGCAGGTGGTCAACGAACTGATGCAGAAGAATTTTCCGGACATCGTCAACGTTCAGTTCACCGCCGACATGGAGGAGGAGCTGGACGAGGTGGAAGGCGGCAGCGCCGACTGGCACAAAATCGTCTCCGACTTCTACGGCCCGTTTGAGAAGGCGCTGACCGCCGCCGAGGCGACGATTGAGAAGGTCGCCGTCGAGGATCAGGTGTCAGACATCCCGTGCGAGAAGTGCGGCGCGATGATGGTGTACAAAATGGGACGTTTTGGAAAATTCCTGGCCTGCCCGAATTTCCCCAACTGCCGCCATACGATGGCGCTTCTGACCGACATCGGCGTTCCGTGCCCGTCCTGCGGCGGGAAGCTCCTGGAGCGCATCAGCAAGAAAGGCCGCAAGTTCTACGGCTGTGAAAACTATCCGGGCTGCGATTTCGTATCCTGGGATCTGCCGGTCACCGACAAGTGCCCCGTCTGTGGAGGCCGCATGGTCTTGAAGCGTGGCCGCAAGGGCGAAACCAGCCACGTTTGCGTGGACGAGAAGTGCCGTACCCGCGTGCCGGTTTCGGCGCCGGACGCCGAGACTGAGGATGAATGAGGTCACCGTCGTCGGCGCGGGCCTCGCGGGCTGCGAGGCGGCCTGGCAACTCGTGAAGCAGGGGATCCCTGTCCGGCTGATCGAGATGAAGCCTACGAAATTCTCCCCGGCGCATAAATCCGGCGATTTCGCGGAACTGGTCTGCTCGAATTCTCTGAAGGCGGAGCACCTGTCAAACGCCTCCGGTTTACTGAAGGCGGAGATGGAAAAGTTCGGCTCACTGGTGCTGACGGCGGCGAGGGAGTCCCGCGTGCCCGCCGGAACGGCGCTCGCGGTGGATCGGAACGCGTTTTCCCGGAGAATCACCGAGGCGGTTGAAAACCATCCGATGATCCGCGTGGAGCGCCGTACGGTCTCCGATATCCCGGACGAACCCACCATTCTCGCGACCGGCCCGCTGACCGATGCGTCCCTTCTGGACGCGCTCACCGCATTGCCGGGGCTTTCGGCGCTGCATTTCTTTGATGCCGCCGCGCCGATTGTCACCGCCGAATCGCTGGACATGGGAAAGCTGTTCCGCCAGTCCAGAAACGACGGCGCTGCGGGTGATTACCTGAACAGCCCGATGGATCAGGCGCAATACGGCGCGTTTTACGAGGCGCTGACGGGCGCGGAACTCGCGCCGCTGCACGATTTCGAGAAAGACCTGGTGTTTGAGGGCTGTCTCGCGGTGGAGATTCTCGCGTCCCGTGGGGTGGATACGCTCCGCTTCGGGCCGATGCGTCCAGTGGGTCTCGTTGACCCCGCGACCGGCAGGACGCCTTACGCCGTGGTGCAGCTCCGGCAGGAAAACGAGGCGGGAACGCTGTACAACCTGGTCGGTTTTCAGACACGGCTCAAGTGGGGCGAGCAGAAGCGCGTGTTCTCAATGATCCCAGGACTTGGGAACGCGGAGTTCGCCCGTTACGGCGTGATGCACAGAAACACCTACCTGAACAGCCCGGACGTGCTGGGCAGAAACTACGCGTTGTTAGGGCGTCCGCACTTACGCTTCGCGGGTCAGATGACCGGTGTCGAGGGCTATGTGGAGTCCGCCGCATCCGGCCTCGTCGCGGGGCTGAATCTGGGCAGGGCGCTGCGTGGCCTCCCGGAGATCCAGTTTCCGGGGGAGACAATCCTGGGCGCGCTGGAGGCGCATGTACGCACGAAAGCGCACAATTTCCAGCCGATGAACGCGAATTTTGGCATCCTTACGCCGCTTGGCAAGAAGGTCAAGGGCAAGAAAAACCGCTACGAGGCGCTTTCCGAGCGTTCGTTAAGGGCGATCGAGAGACTATTGGAGGAGAATCCATGATTCGGGGAACCACGATCTGCGGCGTGCGCCGCAATGGTCAGACCGCGATTTCGGGCGACGGCCAGGTAACCGTCGGCGAAAACGCCATCATGAAGAGCACCGCGAAAAAGGTGCGCCGCATCGCGGGCGGCAAGGTCGTGATCGGCTTTGCGGGCTCGGTTGCGGACGCATTCGCGCTCAGCGAAAAGTTTGAAGAGAAACTCACCCAGTTCTCCGGCAACCTGCAGCGCGCCGCGGTGGAACTGGCGCAGGAGTGGCGGCAGGACAAGGTGATGCGCAAGCTGG
>CAZNPZ010000061.1:0-15480 GCA_964575255.1 uncultured Oscillospiraceae bacterium | reverse complement strand
CATCAGCGCGTCCACCGCGGCCTGATCCCGCACCGCGCCCCGCTTGATGTCGTAATCCGCGTCGGCGCAGGCTTTGTACATGTCCTGAAGCGTTTCCTCGTCCATCCGGGTCGCCTGCGACTGCGCGCGGGTGGCCGCGTAGTGGTTAAGGGACAGCCTTTCCTCGATCTCCCGCATCGGGACGCCCTGCCCGCGCAGCAGTTTGATATGCGTCAGCATGCGCATCTGCCGGGTCAGCATCGCGAGGATGCCCACCCGGTTCTCGCCGGAGCGAAGCAGCGCGCCGTACAGCCGGTGCGCGTCGTAAGCCTTCCCATCCATCAGAAAATCGATCATCTGGAACACTGAGCTTTCAAGCGACGGCGCGACCAGATTCTCGACGTCCTGCGCCTCGATGACAGCGCGCTCCCCTGCGTAGGCCGCAAGCTTATTTAGCTCCCCGTCCAACCGAGTGAGACCCCGCCCCGCGAGGAACGTCAGGCTGTCGAGAGCGGCGCGGTCGATTTTCTTGCCCAACTTCTTGAGGCGTGTGTTTGCCCACTTCATCAGATCCGCGTCGTCCAATAGCTCGAACGCCACCGCGCCGTGCAGTTTCTGAAGCGCCGACGGCAGCTTTTTCCGCATGTCGGCAGAACCGCGCACCAAAAACACCACACACGCGGTGTCCGGCGCGGTGGGGAGCCAGTCCAGAACGCGCTGGGTCTCCTCCTGCTCCGATTTGGCCTTCCCTTGTGTCAGCGGCGGGTAGTCCCGGACGAGGATCAGCCGCCGCTCGGCCATCACCGGCAGCGTCTCCGCCGCCTCGATGATCGCCTGCGCGCTTCCGCCCTCCATCACGGTCTCGTTGAGCTGCTCCAGCCCCTCCGGCAGCAGTTTTTCACGCAGCCGCTGCACGGCGCTCTGCTTGACCCACTCTTCGGGGCCGTAAAAGAAGTAGACCTTTTCATAGGAACCTTGCTCAACCGCCTGAAACAGCGCCTGTCTGGTCATGGATTCTCCTTTTCGGCATCAAGGAATGTGCGGATCGTCACCGCGCCGTCCGGTTCAACCTCCGCGCGAACCATGCCGCCTTGGTCGGTGCGAAAGACCAACGCGCCCAGCCGGGCGGCGCTGTCCAGAAGCTGCGCGGACGGATGGCCCACGCTGTTTTGCGCCACCGAGACCGCCAACACACCCGGCGACGCGGCGCGCATCACAAGCTCCGTTCCCTTGACAAACGCGCCGTGGTGCGGTGCTTTCAGTAAGTCAACATCCGGGATGTCCGGGAGCTTCGACGCGTCCGGGAGGTCGCCTGTCATGAGCGCCGACGCGCCGCCCGACGTGACGAAGAGCACCAGCGACGCCTCGTTCGGATCCTCCGGTGTCAGCCCCTTGGGCGGGTAGAGCACCTGCGCCGTCACGCCGTCGGACAGACGCACCTCGTCCCCGCCGGACAGCGTCACGAACGGGCCGTTTAGCCCCGCGCGCGCCTCGGCCTCCGTGACGCCCGGCACCCGCGCCCAGCATTCCGGTACGTAGACGGTGACGCCCGGATACAGCGCTTGGATCGCGCCCGCGCCGCCGATGTGGTCGTCGTGCGGATGGGTTAAAAACATCGCGCGCGGCCTCGTCCCAGTCTTGGCAAGATAGTCCGCAGCGGTGTCGCCCTCGCCCGCGTCCACGAGGTACGGCGATCCGTCCGCGTACAGTACCGCCGCATCCGCGTCGCCCACCGACAGAAAGTCGAGCGCTAGCCCGCTGGGCATGGCAAGATGGTGCAGCGCGGCAGATATAATCAGCGCAGCCGGAAATGCCGCGATCAGCGCAGGCTTCAATCGTCTGGTCAGCCCCGCGTGATCCGAGAGCAGGTACACGCCCGCCGCCCACAAAGTACACAGCCACCACGCGACGTGCCCGACCGGAACCGACGCGTACGGCAGGTGCGCCACGAAATCCGCGAGGCTGGTCAAGAGCCTTAAGAGGTTCGCGGGCAGCCACGCCGCTGCCGCGCCTGCCGCGGGCCAGACCATCTGGATCGGCACCGCGAGAAACCCCAGCGGCAGCGCGACCGTCGCCAGCGGCACTGCCAGCATGTTGACCAGCGGGCCGTAGGGCTGCGCCGTCCCAAAAAGGTTCGCGAGCGCGGGCAGGATCGCGGCGGTCGCCGCGAGGCTGGCCGTAAACGCCTGGAGAAACGGCCGAGCGAGCCTCGGCGCGGCGGAAACGCGCAGAAGCCGCTCCAATGGCCTGCTGAGCAGGATCAACCCCGCCATCGCGGAGAAGGACAGGATGAACCCCGCGTCGCCGACCGTCAGCGGATTGGCCGCCAGCATCAGAAGCATCGCCGCCGCGAGGCCGCTCAGGCTGTCGCCCGGCCGCCCGGAAACCGGCGCAAACCGCATCGCGAGATACATCACCACCGAACGGACGATCGGCCCGGAAAACCCCACCAACGCCGTGTAGGCAAGGAGTAGCGGCGTCATCAGGAAGAACACCGCCCGCCGGGAGAGGAGACGCCGGAGAAGAAGATCCAGCGCCAGCGCCAGGCAGGTAACGTGCAGCCCGCTGACCGACAGGATGTGCGCGATCCCCGCGCCGCGAAAATCGTCGGACAAATCCTCCGGCAGGTCGCTGCGGTCGCCCAGCGTCAGCGCCCGCATCAAGGGCGCCTGATCCGTGGGAAACGCGCCGTCGATCGCGTCCGAGATGGACAACCGCGCCGCGCGGAGCAGCGTGTTGGCACCTGTTCCGGCGGAGACAACCGCGGTTCCCGCCTTCATCGTGGCGCAGGCGACAAGGTTTCTGCGGCACCATGCGTCAAAGTCAAACCCGTAGGGGTTCACCCGGCCCTGCGGCAGCCAGGTATCCGCCGTCATTGTGATCCGGTCGCCCAGCTGCGCCTCGACCGGCTCGTAGGCGTACACGCGCATGTTCCAATCGATGGGCTGCCCGTTCAGGGTGACGTCGGAAAGCGTCAGCACGGTGCGTTCCTCAGAGACGACCGGCGTCTGGCACACAACCCCGGACAGCGGCATATTCTCAAGCGGCGCGGGCATCGGCCGCCGCGTCAGCCAGGACGCCTCCATCATGAAGACCAGCGTCAGCGCGGCAAGAAGCGCCATGCCCCGCTTCCAGCAGACGAGAAGTCCCGCGAGCACCGCACCGACGCCCCACCAAATCGGTGGGATGCCCAGTGTACTCCCCGCCGCCGCACCGATCAGGCAGCACAGCGCGGCGGGAACCAGCGGGCGGCGCGCAAGGCGGGAAAACATGCTAGATGGAAAGGGTCAGGCCGGACCGGGCCAGGATCGCGCCCGGGTAAACCGCGCGCGCCTCCCGGAGGATCGTCTCCGGATCGTACCGGGGCGACAGGTGGGTCAAGACCAGCGCCTTCGCGCGCGCGTCCAGCGCGGCCTCCCCGCACTTTTTCGCGGACAGGTGCGGCGCGCGCTCGCTCCAATCGGCTTCGGTCAGCCCCGCGTCCGCCAGCAGCATGTCCGCGCCGTCCGCGAACAGCGCAAGCGCCGGGTTCGTGTTGGTGTCGCCGGTGTAGACGAACTTCTTCCCGTCTCCAAAAACCGCGACGCTGTAGGCCTCCACGGGATGCCTCGCGGGCAGGAAGGTCACGCGAAACGGGCCGACCTGGGTGTCCTCGATCGGAAACAGGTCGAACCGGCTTCCGGTCAAAAGCGCCGCCTGCGGCACTGGGGTCTTGGGCGCGTACACTGGAAGGCTCACCCCAGCGAATTCCAGCGCGTAGCGCATCGGCAGCATGTCCGACATGTGGTCAAAGTGCAGGTGGGACAGGATAACGGCCGAAAGGTTTGCTAGACCTGGCCACTCCGCGATCCGGGCCAGCACGCCGGTACCCGCGTCCAGGAGCAGATGGGTCTTCTCGTCGCCCGACGAAAGCACATACCCCGAACACGCGCCGCCCGGCGCGGGATACGGCCCGTTCATGCCAAGAACCGTCAAACGCATGCGCCCGCCCCCCATTATATGGATCATTATTAACAAGTATATCATCATTTTTAGTCCTGTGGCAAGCACCTTGGACGCCGCCGCCGCATAGGATATACGGTGGGGAGATGATTGAATGCAGTTTTTGGGGTTATTCTACGCACGGGATCCGCGCGCAATGCTGACGTGCCGCGAAGCGCCCTATTACATCATCGGCCGGCACGCGCTGTCGGCGGCGGACTGCGCGTCGGACGGCGGCGCCGTCGCCTGCGCGTCGGGGCGGCTTCGCAACGGCGACGCGCTGCGCGCCGCGCTGGTTTCCGGCGGCGTCAAGCCCGTGGACGGCAGCCTCTCCCAACTGGTGCTGGCGGCCTACCGGCTGTGGGGCGAGGATTACCCCGCGCGGCTGGGCGGGTCGGTGTGTACGGCGGTGATCGACCAGGACGCGGGCAGGCTGACGCTTTCCCGCGACCGGATGGGTGCAACGCCGGTTTTCTACGCGTATCGGGGCGGATCGATGGCATTCTCCGATCATCCGGGAAAAATCCTGGAATCCCCGATCGCAAGCCGAGCCGTCGACCGGGACGGCGTGTGCGAACTACTGGGCATCGGCCCGTCTCGAACGCCGGGAAGGACGCCGTTTCGCGATGTTTGGTCGCTGCCGCCGGGCTGCGCGCTGGTCGCGGACAGCCGCGGCCATAAAATCCGACGCTATTTCGCGCTGGAACCCGCCGCCCATGAGGATGACCTGAGCCGCACCGTCGAAACCGTGCGCTTTCTTGTGGAGCAAGCGGTCGCGGACGCCCTCCCGCAGAACCCCGCCGTCATGCTGTCAGGCGGCCTCAGTTCGTCTGTGCTGACGGCGCTGCTCGCACGGCGCCTTGGCCGACCCGTGGACAGCTTCTCCTTTGACTACAAGGACAACGCGCGCTTCTTGGAATCAACCGAGGGGCGCGACGAGCCGTTCGCGCTGGAGGCGTCGGCATGGCTGAACACCAACCACCGCTCGGTGCTTCTGACGCCGGACGCGCTGTTCCTCGCGCTGGAAGAGGCGATGGCGCTCCGGGGCTTTCCGGGGATGGCCGATCTCGACGCCGCGCTCCTTTTGTTCGCGCGCAGGATCGCGCAGAATCACCCGTCGATCCTGTCCGGCGACGGCGGCGACGAGGTGTTCGGCGGCGGATCGTGGTTCAACGGGCGGGCGATGAACGACGCGGACGGCTTCCCGTGGTCCATCGCGCTGTCCTTCCGCGAGCGGGTTCTGAAGCCGAAACTCCGAGAGCACCTGAAATTTTCGGACTATGTCCTGACGCGCTGCCACGAGGCGGTCGCCGCCCTGCCCAGGCTGGCCGCCGAACCGGCGGAAGAGGCGCGGCTGAGGCGACTGCAGGGCTTGAGCTTTCAGTGGCTCCTGCCGACCCTCCTGGAGCGGGCGTCTCGGATGAGCCCGGTGCCGATGATCACGCCCTACGCGGACGACCGGCTGGCGCAGTATTTATACAACGTCCCGTGGGCGATGAAGAATTTCGGCGGCGCGGAGCGGGGGCTTCTTAGGGAAGCGGCGCGGGATCTTCTACCCGAACCGCTGCGCATGCGCCTCAAAAACCCGTTCCCGAAGACCTGCCATCCCCGCTATACGCAGCTCGTCCGCGAAGCGATCCGGCAACTGGTGGACGACGCATCCTCGCCCATCCTCCAAATCGTCAGCGGCGACGCGCTGCTGGAGCTCGCGTCCGACACGCTCCCGTCCGCCCCAACGTGGTTCGCGTCCTCAATGTCCGGTCCTCAGTGGCTGGCGTACCTTTTGTCCATCAACCAGTGGATGCTGCGCTATCAGGTGGAACTGGATCTTTAATCGACCGCTCCCAACCCAGACCAACGATCCTTCCACGGCGTTCTTCCGTCTCCGTCATCCCCATAAAATCGTTCCCGGCGACATGCGCGCCGGGAACGCTGTTTCCAGAACCAGCGCGCACGCTGGTGACGGAAACTTTTCTTTCAGTCAGCGCGCCGCCCGGAAATCCGTGAGGATTTCAGGCGCGCGCAGTTTTCCCCTCGCGTTGAAAAGATGCGCAGCAGATTTTCAACGCAAGCGAAGCGGATTTCATTTTACCGTAATGCCCGGATTTGGCATCAGCACTCCGCGAAGGCTGATGACCGAAACCAGCGTGTCCACCGTCTGGCCGTCGATGAAGAAGCGCACCTTCCGCACCTGATCCAGTCCGCACAGCGTGTTGACCAGCGCGTAGACGAGGTTTCGCTCCTCATTCTCTCCAAGCTGCTGGCAGCTTCGGTAGAAATTGCCGGATAAGTTGACCAGCGCGACATCATCCTCGATGCGCACGCCTTCGATGTCCGCCTTGCCAACGCCCGGCGGCGCGACGGCCGCGGCGTTCTTCTCATACGCCGTCGGGCCCTCAAGCACCTGTTCCACCAACACCCTGGGCGACAGCGCCGCACTCCGCTCCATCGCGCGGCTGATCAGCCGCAGCTTCCCGGTTTGTACGTCGGTCAGGTACACCTGAGCCACCCGTCCGATCAGGCTGTCGAAGTCCTCCGGGCTGATCACCCCGTCCACGGGCGAAATGACGCGATCCGGGAGGCTGACGGAGGCGAGCGGCGCTCCGCCAACGGTGATCCTGAGGCCGTCGATCTCCGGCACAAATCGGCACAGCGTCAGCGCCAGTGCGCCGTAGGCGATGCCCTGCGAGATCCCGGCTTGACGAAGCAGATCCTCAAACTCGGCGACGAGTTTCAGCGTGATCACCCGGCGGCCGTCCGCGAGCGTGTCCACGGTGGGATCGGCGGTCAGAATCGCGCCTTCCGGCAGCACCCGGTTGGTATTCCCGCCCGCGAGCTGGCGGATCAGCTCCAGCGCATAGGCATCGCTTGTAAAGCGCACCGCGTGCGCCTCCGGGAGCAGGTATGCCCCGTCGCGGGACGGGAAATACAGCGTGGCATTCCGGTCGAGCCGCCCGTCCGCCCCGGAAAACCGCTCCTGATCAGCTTCCTGCTGCGCCCACAGCGCGGTCAGATTGCCGTCCGTACGGGTCAGTGTGCCGGTGGGAAGCGACAGCGCACTTTCCTCCCTGCCGCCAATCAGCACGTTCACGTATTTGATGCCGTCGATGCCCACCAGCGTTCCCGCGATCGCGGCGCGCATCCAGGTGAGTTCCTGCTCGGTCAGCGACAGCACGTCCTCCGACAGGTTGACCGTCGCGATTCCCTCCGACTGCTCCACCCAGATCAGCTTCGTGCCAGCCGGCGCGATGGGCAGCACGCCCGGCAGCGTGTCCGGCGGATCGAGCAGGCGCTCCATCACCTTCTCGGACAAAAGATCCTCGCCGGTCAAGCGCATCGTCCGGCTGACCGCCACCAGCGTCTGCTGATCAGACGCGATGTAATTGAGCGTAAAGCGCCCGGTGTATTCGGCTGCGCTGTCGCCGACCGGCGCGGTCAGATTGTCGGACGCCGCGGGCGGCAGCGTTCGGTATTCGTTGGCGCGCTCCGGCACAAACGTTAATGACGCGCACCCCGCGAGCAGCGCCGGGACCAAAAGGACGATCAGCAGCCGGGCGAAGCGAATCGGTCTCACGTTCACCCTCCAATATACTGCAGGTTGATGATCGGAATCTCCACGGTAAAGGTCGACCCCTTCTCTTCCTCGCTGGAAACCGTGATGCTTCCCTCGTGCAAAAGCACGATCTGCTTGACGATGGCAAGCCCAAGGCCGGTACCGCCAGTATCGCGCGAGCGCGCCTTGTCCACGCGGTAGAAGCGGTCGAATACGTGCAATTGGTCGGCCTTGGGGATGCCGATGCCGTTGTCGATCACCTTGACCACGGCCTTCTTGCCGGCGCGCGCGACCTCGACCCGCACCTTGCCGCCTGGGGCGGTGTACTTGATGGCGTTGTCGATCAGGTTGTAGAACACCTGCTCCAGCCGGTTTGGGTCGCCCATCGTATCGATCTGGTCGCGCACCGCGATGTCCAGCGCGATGTTTCTCACCTCGGCCAGCGGGCGCAGCCGCCTCGCCGCCTCCGTCACCAGCTTGTCCAGCGACAAGAGCGTCGGCTGCAGTTTGGTAATGCCACGGTCGTCCAAGTGTACCAGTGTCAGAAGGTCGTTGATGATGGTGCTCAGGCGGTCGATTTCCTTGTTGATGTCGCCAAGGAATTCCTTTTGCATCGCGAGATCGCAGGTCTCCTGGTAGATCAGCGTCTCGATCAGAATTTTCATCGTGGACAGCGGCGTCTTGAGTTCATGGGACGCGTTGGACACGAACTGGTTCCTGGTCTGATCCAGCCGTTCCAGCCGTTCGCACATCATGTTGAACGCTTCCGCGAGCTGCGAAAACTCGTTCTTTCCGCGCACGCTGACGCGGCTGGACAGATCGCCCTTCGTCATGCGCAAGATGCCCTGGCTGAGTTCCTCGATGGGGCGCGTGAAGAAGCGGGACACCATCAGGCTCAAAAGAAGCACGGACAGCGCCACCAGCATAAGCCAGATCGTCATCTGCCGCTGCATCTGCGTCAGGCTCTGATAAACATCCTGCGTCATGGACGAATAGACCACCGCGCCGAGCGGCGTATTCCCGCTCAGGATCGGTTCGGTATACACGCCCACCATCTGGCCGGACGCGTCCTGCGCGCCCCCCAGCCAACCGGCGCCCTCGCCGGAGCGGTAATAGCCATAGGCGGCACCCTCGCCCGCGAGGCTCGCCGCCACTTCGCCCAGTTCCAGCCGCCTGCCGTTGAATTCGGAGTAGCCGTCCGCCTGTACGACGCCGTACCGGTCGACCACCATCACGCGCGAGGAATTCTGAGATGCGCTCAGGACCGCCTTGTACAGGCCGTCCGCGTCGTTTTCCGCCAGAAAACCGGAAAGCTGCGCCGCGAGGTTGGCGGTGACGCGCTGTTCCTCGCGCACTTTCTGCGAAAACAGATATTCGCCCACCATGCGGATCAAACTGGCCGCGACCACGAGGAACGCGATGCAGATGATCAGCAGGTAGGCGAGTACGATTCTCCACCGGATTGAGTAGAGGAATGTTCTGATCCTTGTCGACAATTGAAATGCCCACTCCCCGTTATGGTGAAGGTTTTCGCATCCCAGGGTCGGGCGCGGCTTTGCTTAATCCTTGTCGGTGAAGTAGTAGCCGACGCCCCATTTGGTGAAGATGAATTCCGGCTGGGCGGGGTTTTTTTCGATTTTTTCGCGCAGACGGCGGATGTGTACGTCCACCGTGCGCAGGTCTCCCAGGTAGTCGTATTTCCAGATGGTCTCCAGCAGCGCCTCGCGGCTGAACACCTTGCCCCGGTTGGTCGCGAACAGCTGTAAAAGGTCGAACTCCTTGGCGGTCAGGTTGACATCCCGACCGTCCACGGATACGGAGCGGTTGTTCAGGTTGATGGTCATGTCGCGGATGTGGATCGAACGGGCGTCCGCCGCGCGGGACATCTGGCCGGTGCGGCGCAGAATGGTCTTGATGCGCGCCTTGACCTCCAGAATGTTGAAGGGCTTGGTCATGTAGTCGTCCGCGCCGTATTCAAGGCCGAGGATCTTGTCCATATCCTCGCCCTTCGCGGTCAGCATGATGATGGGCACATTGCTCTTTTCTCGAATGCGCTGGCACACTTCGATGCCGCTCGCCTTGGGCAGCATGACATCCAGCAGCACAAGATCGTACTGACCGGAGAAAAACGCCTGCACGGCCTCTTCCCCGTCATAGGCCGCGCTCGTTTCGTAACCGTCCTGCTCCAGGCTGTATTTCAAACCTTTGACGATGAGCGGCTCATCGTCAACGATCAGTATTTTTTTTGCCATCCGGCTGACACCCTTTCACAAGGGCACGCCCGCAGCGAGACGCGCCAAATCGAGCGGCGCCCCTATTATGCCAACAGACGTGAATCCTTTTGCATCAATTCAATTATACCCAGCTTTCGGGAAAAAAACAAGCCTGACGAAAGGCTAGTTAGGATTTTACATACAACTATACCTGTACAAATTTCGTCATAAGTGGTATACTGAATCGCATGCGCCCGCATGTGTGCGGGCACGCCGGAAAGGGTGTCACGCATTGATCAGGCGATCAAAACCAATTGATCTGTTCGTCGCGGTATGGCTGTCCGTAGCGATCGCGCTGGGCGCGTTCGTCTACTCCGTGCCGACGCGCGCCGAGGCCGTCCCTGCCGCGACGCAAAAAGCCGACACATACGATGCGAAAAATCCTCAGAACCTGAAGGAAAGCGACCTTCAGGGGGAGGCCGCCATTGTCCTTGACGAGGCAAGCGGCCGTGTGCTGTTTGAAAAAAACCCGGACGAAAAGCTGTATCCGGCCAGCACGACCAAGGTGATGACCTGCCTTCTGGCGCTGGAGTACGGCCACCTGAACGACATCGTCACAATCCCGAAGGAAGCTTCCAAGGTGCCCAAGGACTCCTCGCTGGTTCCGGTGACGCCGGGCGAAAAAATGCCGTTCATCGACCTTTTGTACGGCCTGATGATGCATTCGGGCAACGACGCCGCGGTGGCCGTGGCGGTGATCGTCGCGGGATCTATGGACAACTTTGTCGCGATGATGAACCAGCGCGCGCGGGATCTGGGCTGTGAGAACACCCATTTCGCGAACCCGCACGGCTATCACGACGAGACCCACTATACCACCGCGAGGGATCTTGCCACCATCACCCGCGAGGCGATGAAGAACGAGACATTCCGCGAAATCGTGGCCACCAAGAGCTACACGATGTCCGCCACCGAAAAACGCGAAAAACTCAAACTGGCGACAACCAACGCGATGTTTGTCAAGACGTCGCCCTACTATTACCAGTACGAGGTCGGCGTCAAGACCGGATATCACTCCAAGGCCGGCCAGTGCTTCGTCGGCGCGGCGGAAAAAGACGGCGCGATGCTGATCTCCACAACGCTGAAAAGCACCAAAAACGGCAAGTGGACCGACACGAAGCGGCTGATGGAGTACGGCTTCGCGCAGTTCAAGACCTATGACTTCGACGACATCTACAAGGCGAATCCGCTGTACGCCACGATCAAAAACGCGGACAGCGAGGACGAGGGCAACGGCCTTGTGGAGCTCACGGTGGTGCCCGGCGGATCGATCAGCAATTATAAGATCACCTGCCTGCCGGACGACCTCAACCAGGCTTCGAAAGACCTGATGAGCAAGGTCACCGTCCAGTATTCAAACAACCTGGTCGCGCCGATCCGGGAGGGAGACATCCTGGGCAGCATCTCCTACACCACGGATAAAGGCAACACGATTACCGGCACGGTGATCGCCAGCCGGGACGTGAGCGAGGTCAAGCCCGTGTCCACACTGGGGCAGATCGTGCCGTGGGTGGATACGATGGATCTGAGCCTTCTGTGGATCCTTCTGGGGCTCTTCGGGCTGATGGTGCTGCTGATCGTCATCCTGCGCATTCAGCACGCGATCCGCCGCCGTCGCCGCTATAAAGAACTCCGGCGCCGCCAACAGATGGCCTACACCCGCTACCGCAGGTCGAACGAGTATCGATAAACGATTGCAAAGGGGCCATCGTGCCGGGATCAATCCCAGCCCGACGGCTCCTTTCCATCACAAGTTGCATAGAACAACTTTATCTGGAGAGGGCCGAATCCCTTTCCACATTACTCAATACCGGCGGCGTGTACGCCGGATTTGGCTTTCCCCCAAAGGCGTTTTTATAACCCAGTGCTGCTGCGAGATCATCTCGGCCGCTTGGCCGCATAAAAGGGGATGATCACGACAGCCTACGCCCAAACGAAAGCCGTACAGCGGATTTCGTTCGCAAAAAACAACCGCCGCGTTCGCGGCGGTTGTTTTGGAAGCGTTATGAAACTACTGGCGGCGGGCGGCGAAGCACTCGCTGCAGTAGATCGGTCGGTCGCTCTTGGGCACGAACGGAACGCGGGTGGGCTTGCCGCACTCTGCGCAAACGGTCTCGAACATCTCGCGGGGCTCGCCCTGAGTCCCACGGCTGGTCTTGCGGGAGTCGCGGCAGGACTTGCAGCGCGTAGGCTCATTCTGGAAGCCCTTCTCCGCGTAGAAGGCCTGTTCTCCGGCGGTAAACACGAACTCTTTCCCACAGTCCCGGCAAACCAGCGTCTTGTCCTCGTACATTGGAAAATCCCCCTGTGATCAATATGTTGGTTGCCAAGGACAGCTGACCTGGTCTTTGCCCCCACACTCGCCGGCTGGAGTGTTCGCTCATGGACATCAAAGTCCCCCACTACTGACCCTCTCAGCGCGTGACGCTGGCCGGACTTACCTCTAAGCCGCACCATGCTCGCCGGAACTTTGCCCGGGTTACGTGGATCGTTTTGCCTGCGACTGGCATCGATTCTCAACCACAGACCTGCCTATCGGCAACCAAAAACTATTATATCGCATCCGGTTAGTAAAATCAAGCAGTTTTTAACGGCATATTTACCGCTACGCCTCAATATTTACCTTTTTTTGTGGCAAACCGCGATCGATCGCGCCGGCCAGCGCGATACACTGTACGTCCTCCGCGCCTGCGGCGCGCAGCGCGCGTGCGCAGGCGAGCGCGGTCGCGCCGGTGGTCAACACGTCGTCCACCAGCAGCACCCGAAGTCTTGCCACGGCTTCGGTAGACTGAAACGCGCCTTCGAGGTTGCGCCGTCTTGCACCCGCGGATAACTTCGCCTGCTGCGCAGTATCGCGAACGCGCGTAAGCGCGTCCAGATATTTCACGTCCATCCGGAGCGCCAGCGCGCCGGCGATGGCCGCGGCGTGGTTTCCGCCGCGCAGCCGAAGTCGCTTTTTATGCATCGGCACCGGCACGACCGCGTCGAATCCGCCGGGGAGTTCGCGGCGGACGACGTCAAGCATCTTCTCCGCCATCCAGTCCGCCATCATGGCGACGCCCTGATACTTCATGTGACGGATCATACCTTTGATCGGCTTTCGGTATGGATAGACAAAGCGCGCCGCAGATAGAAAGCCGTCCGGCCAGTCCCCGCAGGTCTCGCACTTGGGCGCGCCATCCAGTGGCCTGCCGCAGCGCGGGCAGCGCGGGCCGGGAATGCCGGCAATCGGCATTAAAAGGCGAGCGCAGGCCTCGCACAGCCAGCCCTCGTCCGCGCCCGCCGGGCTTCCGCAGCCCATGCAGTTGGCGCGGGACGGGTAGAGCGCCTCCAGCACCAGCCCTCGGATCAGCGCGAGCGCTTCCATCAGGAGACCCCGGCGCAAGAGCGCAGCCGCTCGGCGAGCGCGCTGTAGCGCTTCGCGACCTGATTGGACGCAACCATCCGCCGGAGAACATCCTCGCGCCCCACGACGACCACGAGGCGCTTGGCGCGCGTCACCGCGGTGTACAGGAGGTTCCGCGTCAGAAGCACTGGAGGCCCCGCCGACAGCGGCAGCACCACCGCGTCGAACTCGCTGCCCTGGCTCTTGTGCACGCTGACGCAATAGGACAGTTCCAGCGCCTCCATGTCGGATTCCACGTACTCGATCACCCGGTCGTCTTCAAAGCGCACGGTCAGCGCGCGCTCCTCCGGATCGACCGACTCGATAAAGCCGATGTCGCCGTTGAACGCGCCCTGGCCCTCCTCGCCGCCCTTCGTCCAGGCGATCTGGTAGTCGTTTTTGACCTGCATCACCTTGTCGCCGGGGCGAAACACAACGTCCCCCCGCGTAAGCGACGCCATGCCGCGTTTCTCCGGGTTCAGCGCCTCCTGAAGCAGCCGATTCAGCCGGAAGACGCCCGCCTCCCCCTTCTTCATCGGCGCCATCACCTGGATGCCGCGCAGCGCGTCCACCTTCAGGTAGCCGGGCAGCCGTTTGGAAACGAGCTGGATGACCGTGTGCGCGATCTGCTCCGCGCCGTCGACGCGCTCGAAGAAGAAGTCGCTGTCCTTCCCGTTGACGATGGGCATGAGGCCTGTATTGATCCGGTGCGCGTTGACGACGATCATGCTCTCCTGCGCCTGCCGGAAAATCTCGGTCAGCCGCGCGACCGGCACCACATGACTTTCGATCAGGTCGTGCAGCACGTTGCCCGCGCCGACGGAGGGCAATTGATCCGCGTCGCCCACCAGAACCAGCCGCGTGCCCGGACGGATCGCGCGGAGGAGCGAGCGCATCAGCAGCGTATCCACCATGCTGACCTCGTCCACGATCACCGCGTCGGCGTCCACGAGGTTGTCCTGATCCCGGAGGAACACGCCCTCCTCGCCGCCGTACTCCAGCAAACGATGGATCGTCTTCGCCTCGACGCCGGTCGCCTCGGTCATGCGCTTGGCCGCGCGGCCGGTGGGCGCGCACAGCGAAACCGTGCCGCACTTCTTCAAAAGCTCGATGATGCAGCGGATGCCGGTGGTCTTTCCGGTGCCCGGCCCGCCGGTGATCACCGTGACCGCGCCCGACACCGCGAGCCGCACCGCCTCCCGCTGCTCCGCGCCCAGCGTGACGCCGGAGCGCTTCTCATACAGGGCGATGCCTTCGGCGCTGATCGCGGGCGGCGCCATGCGCATGAGGAGCGATATCCGCCTGGCGACTTCCGCCTCGGCCTCGTAGAGTCTTGACAAGTACACGGCGTCCTGTCCGTCCGCCGGCGCGAACACCAGCCGCCCCTGAAGCGCCAACGTCCGAAGACGGTTGTCGATCAGCGCCTCCGGCGCGTCTGTCAGCCGCGCGGTCTCCTGAACGAGCGCCTCTTTGGGAAGGTACATGTGCCCGCCGGTGACGGAAGCCTCCCCCAGCACATAAGAAAGCGCGCAGCCCAATCGCTCCGGCGACTCCGGCTCGATGCCCACCGAATGCGCGATCGCATCGGCGGTCTTGAAGCCGATGCCCTCCACGCGCTCCACCAGTTGATACGGATTCGCCCGTACGACCGCCTGCGTTTTGTCGCCAAACGCCCGGTAGATCTTCATCGACAGCGCGGGCGAAATGCCGTAGCCCTGCAGAAACACCAACGCCTGCCGCGCGGAGCGCTGCTCCGAATAGGACTGGGCGATCATCTTCGCGCGCTTGGGGCCGATGCCGGGGATCTCCGTGAGCCGCTCCGGGGTGTCGTCCAATACGCCCAGCGCGTCCTCGCCGAACTCCTGGACGATCAGTTTCGCGGTCGCGGGCCCGACGCCCCGGATCATCCCGGAGCCGAGGTACCGCTCGATGCCGCTGACCGTCTCAGGCTCCACGTTCACGCAGCCGGTGATCTTGAACTGACGGCCGTACTCCGGGTGCGCCACCCAGTCGCCGTCCAGAATCACGCGCTCGCCGGTGACCACGAACGCCAGCGCGCCGACCGCCGCGAAGCGATCCCGGCCGTTTCTGACCGAGATCACCGAGAACCCGTTCTGGTCGTTTCGGAACACGATATCCTCGACGACTCCTTCGACCTGCGGCATGGCGAACCTCCATCAAGGCTTGTACGAACCATTATACCGTTTATACCGATGAAAGTAAATGAAAACGCCCCTCCGTGAGGAAGGGCGCTTTGGCGATCCGGAAGGGGCTCGAACCCTCGACCTCCAGCGTGACAGGCTGGCATT
>CAZNPZ010000060.1:0-15527 GCA_964575255.1 uncultured Oscillospiraceae bacterium | reverse complement strand
CCGTCAGGTCAAAACCCGCGAACCACTTGCCCGCCGTGTTCTCCAGCAAATACCGCTCGCATTCCCGGTCGGACAGATTCTCCATGAACTGCAGCATCAAACAGTATACCAGCCTCTCCTTGCCATACCCCGTCGCGCCCACCCCTGCCTGTTCCAGCTTCAACTTCCTGATGATCCGCTTGAAATCCAGCAGTTTCTTGAGCTTGCGGTACGGGTGATCCTTTGCCACAAGGTCTTCCAGGCATACCATTTGTATCTGATTCATGGCCGTTCTCCTGTCCCTTTTCTTGCCTCCATTATACCACATTAGCCCAGTTTCGCTGCCTTTTTCAACAGACCCTAAAGCGAAAACTTCATATGAGGAAATATTGCCCCCGCCAGTCTGCTTTACTGGAGGGGGCAACGCGTTCCCGGCGCGCATGTCGCCGGGAACGATGGAAGCAGTGCGGAAGCGCCGGGAACGGTGATGGCATGCCAGTTAATACCACTGGTTTTTCGAGGTATATTTCTTGACACGCGCGGTGCAACCTTGATAGAATTTTCCCCATGAAAGGGGAGAACCCTATGGAACAGGCAAGCGACGGGTACACGGCGTTCGTCAAAGAGGGCGGACAGACCGGCGTCGCGTTGATGGAAATGGTGAAAAAAGCGTCCGAGACGTCGGCACTCGACCGGAAGACGGACGAATTGGCCTACCTCGCGGTGCTGGCCGCGACGAGGATGACCGGGAGCCTCGCGTTTCACGTCCGATCCGCCAAGAAGCTGGGCGCGACCAGGGACGAAGTTCGAAGCGCGCTGATGGTCGGGCTGCCCGCCGTTGGGCTTCAGGTGATCGACGCGCTGCCGCAGGCGCTCAGGATCTATGACGAGGCATAGCGGGCAAAGGGAATCTGCTTCGCATCTTTCCTTTGCTTTTGGAACGGGGCCGGTTTCCTCAAATTCCTGCGGGGATTTGCGAGCGGAAACCGGCTTTTGGTTGCTTTCCCCGTCGGCAGGACAAACGGCCTTTGCGGGAAAGCCAATTCCGCCGTGCATGCCGCCGGAATTGATTCAATGTCAGAAGGACTACGGCTCTACCGGCGCTCTCCCAGGGGAGATGGTCTGATGGCGTTGCGTCAAACAGCATCCTTTCACGAAATAAGACGCATCGGGCGTCATTTGAGAAGCTGATCGTTGTTGAAGAAGCCGATCCACGGATCGGCGGCATGGATGCGGTTAAGCGCGTCCGCCATCGAAACGCCGTCCGGCGCGACTTTGTCCAGCTCTTCCCAGGATATGGGCATGGATACCTTCGCGCCGTCCCGCGCCCGGATAGAGTATGGAGCGACGCTGGTCGCGCCACGGCCGTTGCGGATCCAGTCGATGAAGATTTTCCCCTTCCGGCTGGCCTTCCGGACGTTACTGGTATACCGGTCGGGCCACTTCTGTTCCATTACCTCGGCGACGCGCCGCGCGAAAGTATGAAACGCATCCCACGACGCGGCGGGTCTGAGAGGAACCACGACGTGATACCCCTTGCCGCCGCTGGTTTTAAGGTAGGACTCAAGCGAAAGCTCGAATAGGATGTCCCTGATGTCCCGGACGCCCTGCCGCACGGTCTCAAGCGCCATCCCCTCGTCCGGGTCGAGGTCGAACACCATCACGTCGGGCTGTTCCAGCGTCTCCACGCGGCTTCCCCAGGTGTGGAATTCCAGCGTGCCCATCTGCGCTTCCGAGATGAGTCCCCCGGCGTCCTCGATGTAGAAGTATTCCTCCGCCTCGCCGCTGTCTGTCGGAATGGGGATGGTCACGATGCCACGGCTGCCCGGGCCGGGGTGTTTTTTATAAAAACAGGCCTCGGACACGCCCTTCGGGCAGCGCACGATGCTCAAGACCCTGCGCGCGACATAGGGCAGCATGCGATCCGAGACCGCGTCATAGTAGCGAACCACGTCCTCCTTGGTGACGGTGGGATGCTCGAAGATCACTTTGCCGCGGTTTGTGACGGCGACGCCCCGGACGACGACGTCCCGGTTTTTTGCCATAGGTCTCTCCGGTTCAAGTACGGTGTTTCTCATGGTCTCCTCCTCCGGGGTTTCCCTGCGGATCGATTTTGCGTCCTTGTCTTCCCGAAGCCCCTTGAAGCTCGCCTGCCGGAGGAGGTTGTCCCCTGTCCATTCGGCGAACCGGACCTCCGCGACCGCCTCCGGCTCCAGCCAGGTGATGATTTCATCCGGCCTCGCATCCGGCATGGGGTTGAATGGGGAATCCGGCCTTTTCAGGCCGTCGAATCTCGCGATCATTGCCGTCCTGTCGGCATCGCTGAAGCCAGTGCCCGCGCGCCCGGCGTAGACGAGCCGATCCCCCTCGTAATAGCCCAGCAGCAGCGAACTGACCCCGCCCGCCCGCTTGTCGGACGTCGTATAGCCGCCGACGGCGAATTCCTGCCGCTTGCCGCACTTGAGCTTGATCCAGTCCCCGCTGCGGCCGCCGATGTAGGCGGAACCGGCTTTCTTGCCCACGATCCCCTCCAGATCCAATTCGCACGCCGCTTTCAGGAAGTCCGCGCCGTTTCCGCGGACATGCGCGCTGTAGCGAATGCTCTCCGGCGCGTTTTTCAGAAGCGCCTCCAACTGCTCCTTCCGCTCGGTCAGAGGCTTTTCACGAAGGTCGCGGCCATCAAGCGCCAACAGATCAAAAACCATGTAGATGGGGCTTTTGCCCTCCGGGCTTTTCAGATAGCCTTGCAGCGCCTGAAAGTCCGGCCTGCCGTTCGCGTCCGCGACCACCATTTCGCCGTCCAAAATGAACGCGCGCCCGCCCGACCAGTCGGCAAGGGCTGCGGCGACGGTCGGGAACCGGTGTGTATAATCGTTGTCGTTCCGGGTGATCAGCCGCGCCGCGTTGCCTTCCACAAAAGCGACGATCCGGTAGCCGTCGTACTTTACTTCGTAGAGCCAGTCGCCGCCCTCCGGTGCCGCCTGCGCGAGCTTCGCAAGCTGCGCGTCCACGCGGCTGATCGGGTTCTTTGGCATCTTTTCCGCTTCGCCGCGCTCGATCTCCGAGACGGTGCGCCCGGTGCGGATGCTGGTGGTGAAGGCGGAAATGCCGTCCTCCTCCGCGGCGTAGGCGTCCTTCTCCTTGATGAGGAGCCAATTCTCCTTGGTTTCGCCGGGCTTCCCCTTCATCCGAACCAGCGCCCAGCCGCCCTTAAGCCGCCTGCCCGTCAGGTTGAATTTGAGCGAGCCTTTTTGAAGCCCTTCTTCCGCGTCGCCGCATGGTTCCCAGAATCCCTCGTCCCACAGCATCACCACGCCGCCGCCGTACTCGCCCTTCGGGATCACGCCCTCGAAGGAACGGTACTCCAGCGGATGATCCTCCACTTTGACGGCCAGCCGCCGCTCGCGCGTGTCAAAGGACGGCCCGTTCGGCACCGCCCAGCTTAGAAGCACGCCCGCCCATTCCAGCCGGAAATCGTAGTGATCCCGGCGGGCCAAATGGCGCTGCACGACGAACCGGAGGCCTTCTTCGGGCGGTGAAACCGCGCCCTTCGGCTCTCCGGTTACTTCAAAGTCCCTTTTCCGCTGGTATTGTTCCAGTTTTTCTGTCATGATCTTACGCGGGCTGCTTTTCCCGCTGCGCCTTTTCGACGCTGGCCTTGAGCGCTTCCATCAGGTCGATGATCTTGCCGGGCGCGGGCGCTTCCGCGGCGACGACCTCCCTGCCGGAGATCTTGGTCTCGATCAGCGCGCGCAGCTTCGCCTGGTATTCGTCCCTGTACTTCGCGGGGTCGAACGGCGTGTCCATCGAGTTGATCAGCATCTTCGCCATCGAGAGTTCCTGCTCTTGGACTTTCGGCCTGTCATAGTTCTTCTGAAGCGCCTTGATCTCATCCTGGTAGAGCATCGTCGCGATCAGGATGCCCTCCTCGCGCGGGATGATCGCCATCAGCGTGTCCCTCGTGCCGATCACGGTCTTCCCGATGGCGACCTTCTGCTCGGCCATCAGCGCCGCGCGCAACAGTTCAAACGGCTTTTCGCCGCCTGCCTCCGGCGCGGCCTGATAGGTCTTGTCGTAGTAGACGGGTGAGATCTGGCTCAGCTCGGCGAAGTGCAGGATCTGGATGGACTTCTCCTTCTCCGTCTTGATCTTCTCGATCTCCTCGTCCGTTACGACCACGTACTTCTCCCGCTCGTACTCGTAGCCCTTCACGATGTCCCCCGCGCTGATTTCCTTGCCGCAGTGGGCGCAGGTCTTCCGGTAGCGGATGCGGCTGTTGTCCTCCTTGTGAAGCTGGTTGAAGTGGATGTCGTTGTCCTCGGTCGCCGTGTACATCGCGATCGGAATCGCGACCATGCCGAACGTAATCACCGATTTTCGGGCTACCACGATGGAAACACCTCCATCTTCAGTGTTTCCAGACGGCAGGTCGGCAATCCGCGTTGCGCGGCTTTGCGAAATGCCTGGTCAGACCGCCGCCGTCGCGCCGGGCTTGTCAAGCGTAAACCATGTGCCCTTCAGGCACAGCTTCACCGGCGCGCCTTGAACGAGCGTCACCGACGCAAAGGATTCGTCCATCCGAAACTGGAGACTGCGGCCGCGGTATTGGAAGCGGAACCGGTAGCCGCTCCAGCGCGCGGGCAGGATCGGGTCCAGGTGCGGCCCGTCCTCACAGATCATCAGCCCCGCGAAGCCCTGCGCCATCGCCATGTAGCAGCCGCCCATGTTGGCGGTGTGCACGCCGTCCTTGGTGTTAAGGTGGGTGTTCAGAAGGTCAAGCCCCAGGCTGTCCCCGAAGTAGGCGAGCGCCTTCTCGTGAAAGCCCAGCCTGCACGCGGCGATCGCGAAAATGCAGTTGGACAGCGATGAATCGTGGGTGGTGATCTTCTCGTAGTATTCGAACGAGCGCCGCATGGCTTCCGGGCTCGCGACGCCGTCAAACAGGCAGTAGGCCAGCACCGTGTCCGCCTGCTTGCACACCTGATACCGGTACAGCTGCAGTGGATGATAGTACATGAGGAGCGGATGGTGTTCCGGCGGCGTGGCGGCGAAGTCCCACACCGGCTTTTGAAGGAAGGAATCATCCTGCGGGTTGATGCCCAGTTCCTCGTCATAGGGCAGGAACATGTTGTCCGCGGCGCGGGTGAAACCTCCGAGTTCTTCTTCCGTCACATGAAGCCGAGCGGCCCAGCCGGGATAGAACCCTTCGGCCTTCAGGACTCCCGCGGCCTTCACTGCCCAACGCAGGTTGTGCCGGGCGCAGGCGTTGGTATAGAAGTTGTTGTTGACGATGCAGGTGTATTCGTCCGGGCCGGTCACATCGTGGATGCGGAACGTGCCATGATACCAGCATCCCACATCCGCCCACAGCCGCGCGGTTTCCAGCAGGATTTCCGCGCCCTCCCGCACCAGGTAGTCGAGGTCGCCGGTCGCGAGGTAGTACGCGGCCACCGCGTAGGCGATGTCCCCGTCGATATGGTACTGCGCGGTTCCGGACGGGAAGTACCCGCCGCACTCGCGACCGGCGATGGTGCGCCACGGGTACAGCGCGCCCTTTTTGTGCCCCAGCAGGCGCGCGTTATCCCGCGCCTTCTCGAGGATCGAATACCGATAACCCAGCAGTTTCTTCGCGAGCTCCGGCATGGTGAGGGTGAAGAACGGCATCATGTACATCTCGGTGTCCCAGAAGTAGTGGCCTTCGTAGCCCTCGCCGCTCAGCCCCTTCGCCGCGATGCTGGACAGGCCGTCCCGCCCCGCCGACTGCAGGAGCTGATAGAGGTTGAACTGCATCGAGCGGTCGTCCTCGTCGTTCCCCTGAATCGTGACCTCCGCGCTCTCCCAGAACCGCCGAAGGTACGCGCGCTGGGCTTCGTAGGCTTCGTCGATGTGCCGGAACGCGCGCGCCATCTCCCGGCGCGCGGCCGAAAGACAGTCCGCCTCCCGGACGGAATCCGCGAAAACCGTGTACTTTGTCAGCCGGAGGCTTTCCCCGCGCGTTAGGCGCAGCGAAAACCGGCAGACCGCCTCATGCCGCGCCGCGTCGTATTGGAGGCGCGACTCCGCCGGGCGGTTCAGCGCGTGCGCGACGCCGCTGCACACTTTGAGGCCGCTGACGTGCGTCTTCGCGGTGAGGAAGCTCGCGTCGTCCAGGATCAGTTGCCCGTCCGGCCGGAGGTAGCACCCGCCCTCGCCGAGGCGCGGGTCGTCGGGACTTGCGTAATTGTGCACCAGCGCCGTGTGCAGCGATTCGATTTCAATATCGCCTGAGAAATTGAGCGGCGTGACGGTCAGGTCGATCGTGAAGAGGCTGGGCTGCTCGAAAGAGGCCATGCGGATAAACCGGAAAACGGCCTCCCGCCCGCCCGGCGAGCGCCAGCGCACCCTGCGGGTCGTGGTGCCCGCGTCCATGTCGAGCGTTCGTTCAATTTCAAGCACCTGCCCGGAGAACATCGAGAACCATTCGCCGTCCAGAGAGACGCGGATGGTCTGCGCGTCAGCGGCGTTGAGCATCGATTCCTTGTCCTCGATCAGCCCGAAGAGCTTTTCCGCCTGCTTCATCGGCACGATGTCGTAAAACCCGTTGACGTACATGCCGCGCATGGTGTCCTGGCCAGCGGGCACGCCCTCCTCCAGCGTGCCGCGCACGCCCAGGTAGCCGTTTGCGTTGTGAAAAAGCGTCTCCTGCAATTGGAGCGCTCGCGCCTCGATGGGAAAGTTTTCGGCGCGGAGGATCCTTGCCACAAACGTTCCCTCCTTTCATTGATACCTGTCCCATTCATCGTAACGGCTTCTTTTTCGCTTGTCAACTCATACCAATTTGAAACATTAGCACGCGGGTCTTTTCGCGAAGGTTGGTTTCCTGGCGGGAAGCCAAGTCGCTGCGCGCCTGCTTCGTCACTCTCCGCGTTAGCGTAGCGCTGCATTTCACGTCGAAGGCGTATCCCAATTGGTCGCCTCGTTCCGGCTCCTTGTCCCGCATCGAAATCTCGACGCTTTGGATGCTTTAATATTCCGTCATGCCAGTTTTTTCCGGGAATGGACTGACAAAGGGTAGGGCCATACTACGGGCGAAGTTCAAATCTGAAAGGAGAATTCTTTTCCATGTCCCAGCTGAACCAGGTTGAGTTGCAGAACCTCCGGCACCTGATTGGGGCGCATGAGACCGCGCAGCAGAAGATGCAGACCTACGCCGAGCAATCGACCGACCCGCAGGTCAAGGCCTACTTCCAGAAGTCCGCGTTGGATGCCCAGAACACAAAGCAGCAACTGATGTCGTTTTTGCAGTAAAGGAGGAAGCAACCCATGTTTCAGGAAAAGGCAATGGTCAACGACGCGCTGGCTTCGGTGAAGAGCAACCTCACCGTCTACGCGAACACGATCTCCGAATGCGCCAACCCCACGCTGCGCTCCACCATCCAGCAGATCCGGGACAAGTGCGAGACGTCGCAGTATGAGCTGTACAAGATCGCCCAGGCCAAGGGGTATTACAAACCCGCCATCATGGCCAAGGACGACGAGGTGCAGCAGACCAAGTCCCAGCTTCAGAGCTGATCCAAATTCAGTTTTCCTCGTCGTGACGCCCATGACCGCGGGGACTTCCCGCGCGTCATGGGCGTTTGAATTTTCTCAGGGCACGTATGCCAATCCCAAACAACTCCGCGTTCCCTTCATTCGTTTTCCGGCTTGCGCGCCGTAACCCCCGTTCTGCTTCAATCGTTCTTGGCGACATGCGCGCCGGGAACGCGTTCGACCCACCGGTGCCGTAACACTGGTGGTCGAACTTATCCTTCAGTCAGCGGGCAGCCCGGAAACGCGTGAGCGTTTCAGGCCCGCGCAGTTCATCCAAACGCAAATGAAAACCGCAAATCGGATCTCATCTGCAAGCGTTAGCGCGCCATGATTTCCGAATCTTTGGGCACATAGTCGGTCATCGTGCCGTCGAAAAAGCTGGCATAGGCGGTCATGTCGAAGTAGCCGGTTCCGGTCAGACCGAACAGGATCACCTTTTCTTCGCCGGACTCACGGCATTTGATCGCCTCGTCCATCGCGCAGCGGATCGCGTGGGCGGATTCGGGCGCGGGCAGGATGGTCTCAAGCCGAGAGAACTGCACCGCCGCCTCGAAGACCTGCGTCTGCTCGTAGGACACGGCTTCCATGAAGCCGTCGTGGTAGAGCTTGGAAATGAGCGGCGACATGCCGTGGTAGCGCAGGCCGCCCGCGTGGTTGGCGGAGGGAATGAACTCCGCGCCCAGCGTGTACATCTTGGCCATGGGGGTAATCTTGCCGGTGTCGCAGAAGTCGTACTCGAACTTGCCGCGGGTCAGCGATGGGCAGGAGGCGGGCTCGACCGCGATGAAGCGGGTCTTCTCGTGCGCGCCGGTCAGCTTGTCGCGCATGAACGGCGCGATCAGCCCGCCCAGGTTGCTGCCGCCGCCCGCGCAGCCGATGACCGTGTCCGGGTATTCGTCAAACGCGGTCAGCGCCTCGTAGCTCTCAAGACCGATCACCGATTGGTGCAAAAGCACCTGATTTAAGACCGACCCCAGCACGTAGCGGCAGTCGGGGGTTGTCACGGCGCGCTCCACGGCTTCGGAGATCGCGCAGCCCAGGCTCCCGGTGGTGTCCGGGTTCTTTTCAAGGATCGCGCGCCCGGCGTTCGTCTGGTCGCTGGGGCTCGCGATGACCTTCGCGCCGAAGGTGCGCATCACGTCCTTGCGGTAGGGCTTCTGGTTGTAAGACCCCTTGACCATGAAAACCGTCAGGTCCAGCCCGAACGCCGCGCACGCCTCGGACAGCGCCGTGCCCCACTGGCCCGCGCCGGTCTCGGTGGTGAGGCTGGTCATGCCCTGTGCCTTGGCGTAGTACGCCTGCGCCAGCGCGGAATTCAGCTTATGGCTGCCGGACGTGTTGTTGCCCTCGAACTTGTAGTAGATGCGCGCGGGGGTTTTGAGCGCTTCCTCCAGCCGGTACGCACGCACGATCGGCGAGGGGCGGTAGATGCGGTACATGTCCAGAATGCCCTGCGGGATCTCAAATTCCGGCGTGTCGTTGTCCAGCTCCTGCCGGATCAGTTCGTCGCAGAACACGGGCCGGAGGTCGTCAAACGTCACGGGCTTTCCGGTGCCGGGATTGATCAGCGGCTCCGGCTTTTCCTTCATCGCGGCGCGCAGGTTGTACCAGGTTTTGGGCATCTTTTCTTCCGGCAGGTAGTAGCGGTAGGGGATCTTCTTCATGGGGACAACCTCCTCTTAATGTTTTGCCGGATGCGGGCAACAAAAAACAGTCTGCCCCAAATCTCATGGGACAGACTGTACGTCTGCGGTGCCACCCGTGTTGCCTATATAGGCCGCTCGCTTTCGCATACCAGCATATGCGCTTCGCTGATAACGGGTGAAGTCCCCGTCGGATACTAACGGTTGGTCGACCGATCGCTCCGCCCTCAGCGGCCCATTCCGCGCACATCCTCATACCGCACTCGCACCAACGGCGGCTCTCTGAAAATCAGATGACAGCGCGTACTCTTCCGCGTCCCAGGTTTGTTAGGTTGATTATAGCATCCCGCAGGATTCTGTCAAGGTTCGCGCCCAGAATTAACACGTCGTGTCAGATCAGCAGCATTCAGGCTTTTTCTCCAGCTTCAGCGGGAAGTCGCCCAGGTGCTTCATCTTGAAACCGTTCTTCTTGTACTCCTCGTAGTTAAATGCCTCGAGTTCGTCGATGGCGAGCTTGTGGAACTCGTAGAAGTTGGGCCACCACTCGTAGCCGCTGCCCAACTCGTTGTTCAGGTACGCGTCCGCGATCTCGATGCCCATCTGCGGCGCGACGTAGAACGCGCCCATCGACAAAACGTTGACGCCGTTGCCCGTGATCGCGCGAAGCCCTGCGGGAACGCTCTCCACGACGCCCGCGTGGACATGCGGGCACTTACTGGCCGCGATGTGGATGCCCATGCCGGTGCCGCAGAAGACCAGCGCGCGCTCAAACTCGCCCTCCGCGATCTTCGCGCCCACGCGAAGGCCGACGCGGTGGAACATGTTCTCCGGGTCGTCCACGCTGGGGTCGGTCACGCCGACATCGGTGATCGTCCAACCCTTGTCCCGAAGGTGCGCGCACACGGCTTCTTTCAGCGGATACCCCGCGAAGTCCGCGCCCACCAGAAGCTGCTTGTCCTTGACCGTTTTCATAATTAGACGCCTCCTTTAATTGTACATCCCCCTGGGATGCTGTGATTCAATCCTTGACCTTCGGCAGGATCACGCGATAGGGCGCGGCCTCTGGGATTTGAACCATCTCCCGCGCCGCGAGGTAGCTCAGGATCAGTTCGCTGACCTGTGTCTCAATCTCCCGGACGCGGGGACAACCGGCGTAGAAGTCGAAGTCACCCGCGCCGGTCGCGCGGTAGGAGTTCATCGTGAGTGTGAATGGTTCATCGTCCGCAACCGCGCGGTCCCTGTACGTCAGTTGGACGACGCGGCGCCCAACCGGATTTCCGAGGTCGAACTTATACTCGAGCCCGTAGAAGTAGTCATAGTTGTAATGCGCCTCCTTTGGACGCACGAATTGGTCGGCGATGGCCACTTCGCCGCCTTCCGACACTTTGAAATACGTGGCGCACTGTTCCAGCGCGGTGCGCAGCACGCGCCCCGAAACTTCTAAAACCACCAGCGTGTTGGCGTACACGTAGCTCGCCACCACGTCGCGGACGGTAACCGAACGGCCAAACCCTCGAAGCTCGTTCCCCAGTGAAGCGCAGGAAATCTGCGCGCCGCTCGCATCCAGCTGCACCATGTTGAAAAAGTCCGCGATGGAGGAGCCGTGAAGCGCCATGTCCAGTTTGCCGCGCGGGATGAGCGGCTTTGAGAGCCGCCCGATGGGCTTGTCCAGCCAGGCATCGAGGTCATTGTACAGCCGCATCTGCCACGGCTTGACCGCCGCCGGGACTTCGAGCTTGACCAGTTCCGAGACAAAGCGCCCGTCGTCGCCCAGCACCACCTTCACAAACGCCGCGGCGTTCGCGGGCGTCTGAACGACGTGGGTTCCACAGTAATTCGCGTTTGCGAGCGCGATGTGCTGGTGGCCGGTCAGCAGGAGGTCAAACGGCAGTTCCTCGCACAGGCGGCAGCCGATGTTCTCGCCCGTCCGGCTCAGAATTTCGCCGGTTTCAATGTCCTTCTCAAGCCCGCCGTGGTAGATGCCGATCAGTACGTCCACCCGATCCCGCAGCGCCTCGACCGCCCGTTTCGCGGCCTCAAACGGGTCGGAAATGACGAAGTCCGCAAGGTTTTCCGGCTTCTCCCATTTCTTTACCCAGTCGGTGACGACGCCGACCAGACCGACGCGAAGCCCATTCTCAAGCATGAGCACGACATACGGAGCGATGGGCAGTTGCCCGGTTTTATCCGTGACGTTCGCGCACACGCAGCGGGCGTTGAGTTCTCCCAAGTGTCCAGCAATCGTCTCGTACCCGTAGTTGAAGTCATGATTGCCCAGCGTCACATAGTCATAGCCCATGTCGTTCATGACGCGGGCCATCGGCATCGGGACGGCGTTCGCGTGGCAGTAATAGGTCAGGGGAGACCCCTGCAGCGTGTCGCCGCCGTCGATGACGAGGGTGTTGCCGTCCTTTTCAAACCGCATCGACAATAGCCCCACCGCGCGGGGCGCGTCGCCGATGAAATCGGTCGGGTACACGTAGCCGTGGGTGTCCGACGTGAAGTACACGGTGAGCTTCGCCATCAGCCCCTCGCCAGCCTTCCGCGCACCTTGGTCGAGAACAGTTCGATCACCAGCATCAGTACGATCATCCCAAACAGGAACGCGCCCACCATGCTCCAGCGGCGGCTGTTGATGCATTGGATCAGCGCCGCGCCGATGCCGCCCGCGCCGACGATGCCCAGCGTGGTCGCGTCCTTGATGTTGATGTCAAACCGGTACACCAGCGTGGACACGAAGTTTGCGTATAGTTGCGGCAGGATGCCGTAGCGGATCTTCTGAAACGTCGTGCAGCCGGCGGCGTCCAGGCTTTCGAGGATTTTCGTGTCCAGATCCTCGATGGCATTGATGTACATCTTGGAGATCATGCCGATGGAGCAGATGCTCTGGGTCACCACACCGCAGAACGCGCCCGGCCCGGTCACGCGGATCCACACCAGCGCCCAGACGAGGCTGGGGATCGTGCGGATCAGCAAAATGAACGCGCGGGAGAAGAACGCCAGCCACTTGGGGACGATGTTTTCACTGGCGAGGAAGCTGAACGGCACCGCGAGCACGCCACCGATCAAGGTGCCCAGCAGCGCGATCGCCACCGTCTCAAACAGCATGTAGGCCACGCCGTCCCTGGTGGCGTTGACCAGAAGGCTCATGTCCGGGTGGGTGATGCCGTAGACGATGCCGTAGGCGACCTCGCTGCCTTTCGCGGCAAAGCCCTTGAACTGGATCGCGCCGCCCGACCAGCCGAGCGCCGCCGCAACTACAAGCAGAATCAGCGTGTACTGCCACCACAGCCGGGGCTTCCGCCCGTACATCTCCTCGATGGGGTTAGAAACGCTCTGCATGCTTACGTACCCCTAACTCAGCTTCCGGCGCAGCGCCTGGCTCGTGTTCTCGATGATCAGAACGACCACAAACAGGGTGATCAACACCGTGCCCAGCCCCTCGTAGTCGCGCCAGCCAATGCGCTCGTTGATCAGGATGCCCAAGCCGCCCGCGCCGACGTAGCCCAGGATGGACGCGGCGCGGATGTTGATTTCAAATGAGTACAGGCAGTGGGAGAGGTAGGTCGGCAGAACCTGCGGGAAGCAGGCGCTCCAGAACGCCTGGAATTTCGTCGCGCCCAGCGCCTCCATCGCCTCGAACGCGCCCATGTCGATGGTCTCGATGCTCTCGTAGAGCATCTTGGTCACGACGCCGAAGGTGAACACCGTGATCGCCACCGTGCCCGCGAAGGTGCCAAGGCCAAAGATCAGCGCGCAGATGGACGCGATCACCAGCGTCGGCAGCGTGCGCACGATGTTCAGGAGCACCCGCAGCGCGGCGACCACCCAGCCCCGGTGATTGATGTTGGCGGAGGCCATCACCGCGAACGGAAGGGCCAGCAGCGAACCGATCACCGAGCCCATGACCGACATCTTCACCGTGTCAAAAAGCGGCGGCAGCACCTTGCCAAAGTAACCCCAGTCGGGGTCAAAGATTTTCTGCAGGATCACCGTCAGCTGATGGCCGCGCTTGATGATGATGGAAAAATCAAACTCCGTGACCACCACCGAACCCCACACCGCCGTGATCAGGACAAGCGCGATGAGCGGCGCGCGGGAACGCGGCTTATTGACCGTCCTGCCCTCCACCGACATCACGCGCGGCGGGAACAGCCGGTCAAACAGCGGCGGCTTCGGGACCTTCACAAGCCTTACCTGCGCCATCAGCCCTCACGCCCCTTTTCCGGAGACGCCCAGAGAATCCCGAACGGCGGTGATCTGGGCGGCTTCTTCTGCAGACTGTTCGTCCGCGGCCTTGGGCACTGGCGCGCCATTGTAGATCGCGTCCAGCACCGGCTGCGTCACGTCCTTGGTCGGGCCGTCGTACACGATCTCCCCGGCGCGGATGCCGATCACGCGGTCTGCAAAGTCCAGCGCCAGATCGACGTGGTGGATGTTGATCAGGATCGTGATGTTCATTTCGCGGTTGATGCGCTTGAAGTCGCTCATCACCTGATTGGCGGTGACCGGATCAAGCGCGGCAACCGGCTCATCCGCGAGGATGATGGACGGGTTCTGGTTCAGCGTCCTGGCCAGCGCGACGCGCTGCTGCTGACCGCCGGAGAGCTGGTCGCACCGGGTATAGGCCTTGTCCAGGATGCCGACTTTGTCAAGGGCTTCCAGCGCGGCCATCTCCTGCTTCTTTGTGAAGATACCAAAAAGCACCCGGAAGAAGCCCATGTCGGGCACCATCGAGGTGAGCACGTTTTTTATGGCCGTCGTTCGGGTCACGAGGTTGAAAGACTGAAAGATCATGCCGATGTGGCGGCGGAACCTGCGCAGGTTCTTGCCGCGAAGCGTCATCACGTCCACGCCGTCGACGATGACCTTGCCTTCGGTCGCGTCGATCATCCGGTTGATCGTTCGGATCAAGGTGGATTTCCCCGCGCCGGAGAGGCCGATGATCGCGACGAATTCGCCCTGCTCGATGGTAAGGCTGACGTCCTTCAGCGCCCGAACGCCGTTTGGATAGGTCTTTTCGGCATGGACGAACTCGATCATGACACGCCTCTTCACTTTCGTTGACATAGAAGACTTGCTCGCGCTTTCGCACCAATGTAACTATATCATCAGCGGATGGGAATGACAATACATAATTCCGGCTTCGCCGGGCAAACGAAGTCCGCTGCGCATCTTTCGTTCGCGTAGGGAACGGCGCAAGCTCGCCGGGCAATGACAATCAGCTGCGCATCTTTTCTTGGGAACGGCACAGACCCTTCAAGGCTTCGGCTTGCGGTCGGGTCTGCGCGCAAAGCGGTAGCAGCCTTCGGGCGAGCATGTCGATCCTCTTTTCGACATGGTCGCCTCGTTCGCTGCCGCTCCTGCGACTCCCTGTCTCAAAGAACCTCCGCCTTGCTGGAGCCGCCACTGGCGGCGCGCGGCTCCGGTTCCTCCGGCAGCTTTGATCTACGGGAAGGCGCGCTCGCGCTTCCAATCGGGGGTCTCGACCCCCGATGCCCCCAGGGAGGCAGACGATCTCTGTTCTGCTTCCATCGTTCCCGGCGACATGCGCGCCGGGAAGGCGTTCGGGCTACCAGTGCGCACACTGGTAGCCCGAACAGTTCCTCATGTCAGCGAGCCGCCCGCAATCCGAAAGGATCGCAGGCCCGCGAAGAATCCCCTGCGATGAAAACACGCAAATGAAAGACGCGTCGGCGGTTTTCATTTTCAAGCGCAGCGTTTATTGGACTGCCGCCAGCGCCTTGCGCGCGCCGTCGTAATCCGCGTCGGTCGCCATCGCGTAACCGGTGTGGCTGTACACGGAGAAGATTGCCTTGCCCGCGTCGGTGCCGATGATGTTGATCAGCGAGGTCTGCATGGCCTTGATGAACTCCGGGTTGTAGACCGCTTCGTTGGCCTTGGTGATGGACACGGTGTCGTTGTAGATGGGCTCGGTCACGCCGATGACGTTCATCTCGTTCCAGATGGATTCGCTGCGGCCCATGCCGGCTTTGCCGGTCTCATCCTTCTGGTCGGCGGGCAGCGTCCAGGCGGCCTCATAGTCGCGGCGGCCGTCGGCGTAGCACACGATCACGTCCACGGACTCGGCGGCGGCCTGCGCGAAGCTCTCACCGTAGCCGCTGAGGGTGACGACGTTCGCAAGGTCGGACAGCTTCTTGCCCTCATAGTTGTCCATCAGCCACATGGTGGGGTAGATGTAGCCCGCGGAGGAGGAGGTCTTCAGCACGGCCCAGTTGGCCTTGTCGAGGTCCTCCCAGGTGAGGGCTTCGCCGGCGTTGACCTTGGCGGCCAGCTCCTTGCCGTAGGCCGAGGGCGTGGCGTAGATCAGCGAGC
>CAZNPZ010000059.1:0-16056 GCA_964575255.1 uncultured Oscillospiraceae bacterium | reverse complement strand
ATCGCCTGCCCGATACAGCAGATCAGCCCGCCCACCCAGAACGCGCGCAGGCATTCCCGGAGCATGTTGCTGTTTGGCGTCCGCTGTTCAACGAGTTTTTGGTAGCGCTTGATTTTATCGGCTTCGCTCAAACCTGCGCCACCTCCGCGCACACCAGCACGGCGTCCTGATACGCGCGGGTCGTGGGCCGGTTCCAATAGACCAGCGCGACGATCACCGCGGCGGCGAGGATCAGTCCGACCAAGACCCACAGGGCAGGCTGAAATTTCCAACGATGCTGCAAAACACGCACCCCTTTGACGCATCAATCCCATGTCATTATGGGCGAATGCGCAAAGGAATATTACAGGGTGGCGTTTCGGAATATGCGTTCCCGCGCGATCCATTCGTTCAAGAATTCGCGGCCTTCCGGAAAACGATCGACAAGATTGAGCGACTCGAGCGCGGCGCGGACGAACGCCGGATTCAGCGCGCGGACGCCGTGCGGCGCAAGCGGACACATCGAAAACGCGCGGCGATCCATGCGGACGCCGAGCGCGCCATCTTGCTTCCGGTATGGCGTGAGCGGAAAGATGCGGCAGCCCAGAGGCCGATTTTCACGCGGGCAGCGCCCGTCGCAGGTGAGAACGCCATCCTCGACATGCGCCCAATCCGCGTCCAGGTACGCCGATTCCTCGCCGGGGAACAGCGTCACGCCGCCCTGACCGTCCTCGTCCGGGCGACAGCACGCCGCCTGGCAATGCATGCCGCAGTCGGTCAGCAGCGGCGTCAGGGCTTCCAACAAGTTCCGGGCCTTCTCCATCTCGTTTCTCATATGGTTTCCCCCTCAAAATTGTAGTTGCATTGCCTGCGGCCGGATGGTATAATACAAATACTCTAAACATAAGGAGGTGCATTTTATTCATGGCTTATGTCATCAACGATGAGTGCATCAGCTGTGGCGCCTGCGAGGGTGAATGCCCTGTCAGCGCGATTTCCCAGGGTGACGGAAAGTATGTTATTGACGCCGAAACCTGTATTTCCTGTGGTGCCTGTGCGGGGGTTTGCCCCGTAGGCGCCCCGGTTGAAGCTTGAGTCGAACTCATCGAAAAGGGCGGCCGTAAAGGGCCGCCTTTTTTGTTATACATGAAATCCGCTGTGCGTCTATCGTACCATATTTCGCATCGGCATGGTAGCCGGTTTCAGCAGAGGGCGTTCAGGATCGCCAGCGCGCGGTCCGGAAAATTCGTGATCAGCCGATCCGCTCCAGCCTGGAACGCCATTCGGATGTCCGCATCCTCGTTGACCGTCCAGGGGTTGACCTCCAGCCCCAGCGCGTGCGCGGCGTCGCACTCGCCGGGCGTCTGAAGCTCCGAATAATGCGGGTGCAGCGCGTTCATGCGAAGCGCGTGGCCGTAATCCCAGGGCTTCACCATGGTACATTCGTACAGAAGGCCGCAGTAGAGCGACGGGTCGATCGCCTTCATACGCAGAAGGCTGTAATGGTTGAACGAGGAGTAGATCACCCGCTGCGCCATGCCCGCGCGCGCGGCCAGTTCCACGCAGCGCGTTTCGAGATCGGGGTAATCGATCAGGCTGTTTTTCAGCTCCACGTTGACCATGAGGCCGGTCGGGGCGAGCAGTTCAAACACTTCCCGCAGCGTCGGGATGCGCGCGTTTGCGTACTCCGGATGGGTCTTGTTGAAGCGCAGGCGCTTGAGTTCCATCAGCGTATGATCCAGAAGGCGGCCCATGCCGTCCGAAACGCGCTCCACGGTTTCATCGTGCGCCACCACCAGTTCGCCGTCGCGGCTCAGGTGCACGTCCAGTTCCACACCGTGCGCGCCCTGCCGCGCGGCCAGTTCAAAGGCTTCCAGCGTATTTTCCGGCGCGTAGCCGCTCGCGCCCCGGTGCGCGTAGACCTGTTTGGGCATGGTGAACACTTCCTTGACACGCATTTCTCACCGAACATTCAATGTCTCGATATGGCTTTTAGCTGCATTATGTAGAAGAAACTGGAAAGGCGGTTGAGCGCCGTCACCAGATCCACGCGCGTACAGCCGCCCCGGTCATCCGAAAAGGCAACGTTTGCGGCCAGTTCCGTTTCGCGGCACAGCGCGCGCAGGCGGTTCCATTGCGCCGCGGCCCAGCCCTGCGCGGCGTCCGGCAGCACATGCCCGGAAAAGCCGTAATCCTGCGGCCTGTGGGATGCGTCATGCACGGTCTTGGGGCTCATCCCATCCAGCGTCCAGTCCTCGAGCGGCTTCCCCGTGACCTCGCAGCCCAGCACCTGGCGGGTAAGTTTCAGCGCGTCGTCAAGCGGAGCGATCAGCGTATTTTCGCCGCGTTCGCCCGCCGCCACCTGCGTTACGAGGATTTCCGCCTCCAGTGAATCCAGCTTTCCGCGCAGTCTGATGCGCGGATGGGTCTTCAGAACCAGCGCCCCGGCCGTCAGGTGGGTCATGTGTTCTGGCTTGACGACCACGCCGGGCTTGGACGCAAATCTCTCATCCGCCGACGAGGCGCGCTCCGCCGGGCGGACGTGATGATCCGCCAGGTAATCCCGCGCGGCGGGGGTCAGCTTCGCGCCGTCCGGGATGGCGTAGTCGTGAAACGCGCCTGAGGCGAACAACGCGCGCAGTTCCTGTTCCGTGATGAATCGCACAATTCTCCCCCTTTCAACCGGTATTGGGTTTGGTTTATACAGTGGGCAGAATGGCGCGGGCCTCTTCGTGGGGCCGGGAGATTAACACGCTTATCCACGCGCCCGGCGGGCGCAACCCGCGTCCGCGGAAGGCTCACCGCGCCGGCCTCGCCACGCACCATCACGGTGACGAGCCCGCTGCCCCACATCCGTTTTCCCGATCAGCCGCACGCTGGCGGCTTTCAGCATCGCGTCGGCGGCCTCGACCGCGCCGACCAGCCCGCGAGTCCGATCATGTCCATCTTATGCATGACCTGCGGATTATTCTTCGGACGGGTTCAGGCTGGGCAGGATGGCCTCCAGATCCTCATGCGGACGCGGGATCACATGCACGCTGATCAGTTCGCCCACGCGCTGCGCCGCCGCCGCGCCCGCGTCGGTCGCGGCCTTCACCGCGCCCACGTCGCCGCGCACCATCACCGTGACGAGGCCGCCACCCACGTGCACCTTGCCGATCAGGGAAACGTTGGCCGCCTTCACCATCGCGTCGGCCGCCTCAATGGAACCCACCAGACCCTTCGTTTCCACCATGCCCAGCGCGATCTTTTCCCGGTTCATCGGTTCTTCCTCCTTATTCATGCGTTCATTTCAAACGCGGTCGCACGGCAACTTGATCCCCAATCAGAAACCAAACGCTGCACACGGACAGCGCCGGCGCGGTTCGTATTGGGAGTATACCCCTTATGACCGGTACGCTTCAAACGCGTCCATCAGCGCGCGCTTGTTGGCGAAGCGGATCTCGGCGGGCGAGAGCGAAAAGCCCGGAAGCGTACGCGCGAAGGAGCGAAGCGCGAGCACCTTCCAGCCCGCAAGCACCTCCTGCGGCGGCAGCGCGGCGCGCCGATCGTTCAAGCCTCCGCGCGGAGCGTGCGGCGTGGCGGGTTCGGACTCTGGAGCATGACCGCCGTGCTCCGAGACGCCGCCGGATTCCATTGGTTGACCGGCGTGCTCCAGCGTGATGCCACGGTCTGGTATATTGCCATGATTTGCCGGGTCGCAGCCGTGCTCCGATGTGTCAGAGCTTCCTGTCGGGTAATCACTGTGTTCCGGCGCGTCGCCGCGCTCGTCCTGCCGGTTCCCGTCTCTGAGCGTTTCATCCGGGTGTTTGGAAGAACCCGCGTCCCGGCGCCCCCCTTCGCAGCCGCCGCACTGGGCACAGCCGTCCTGCCCGCGGCGCGCGGGGCCCGGCCCCACGTCGGAAGCCAGCATGCAGAAGACTTCCTGCATCGCCCTCGCGATCACGTGCGCGCCGAACACCTTGCCCACACGCGCCGCCGCGGCGCAGCCCGCGTCCACCGCCTGGCGGACGGCGGCCACTTCGCCCGTAAAGCGCACCATCACCAGCCCGCCGCGAACGTAGTCCGTGCCCAGCAAGCGCACGTCGGCGGTCTTCAGCCCCGCGTCCGCGGCCTCGATGGCGGCCACAAGGCCGACGGTTTCAATCATACCAAGCGCCGTAGCGTCCAAACCGCTCACTCCTCATCCGAAAACGGTCGGTTGGCAATGTCCTCCACGGTTCTTGAAAACGCCTCGCACGCGGCGGCGCAGTCGGACTGCGACCCGGTCAATAGCGCGCCGCCGAAGTTGGTGTTGGACGGGGGGCCGTAAAACGCCGCGATGGTCACGTTGGCGGCTTTCAGCGCCGCGTCCAGCCCCGCCACGGCCTCGAGCGGCGGCGCGATCAGGTAGGCGAGCGGCGCGCCCTCCGGCAGGCCGTTCGCCTTGGAGAGGTAGCTTCCGGTGCGGGCGATGCAGTGCGCGTAATAGACGACGCCGCCGTCATCCCTGGCGCTGACAAAGCCCGCGCCGCTGCGGATGAAATCCGCCGCCGCGCTCAGACCGCTGCGCACTTCCTCCGGGTTCGGCCCGGCGAGGATGCCCAGGAATTCACCGGCCAGCGCGGTGCTCGCGTTGGCCGCGCCCGCATACATCGACTGCGCATAGGCGACGCGCACGTCCGCCTTCTTGGTGGCCTCGTCCAGCGCGGTATAGCCCACGTCGTCGCAGTCGCAGGTGATCAACCCGATGGACGAGGTTTCCTTGGGCAGGTTCAGCCGCGAGATGAGCCCCGCGTCCGCCTGTGGGATGACGCGCACCGCCAGCACCTTCGCCTGTATCCGGTCTCCGCGCATGGGACGCCTCCCCTTACTTCAAACTGGCAGTTCCAGCCCGCTCGCTTTCTTTTCCGGCATTATGCGGATCAGATCGACGATGAACGCGCCCGCCTCCACCGCCAGCACCTTTGCCTGTATCCGGTCTCCGCGCGTGAGACGCCTACCCGTTATACTAGACGGGCAGCTCCAGCCCGCTCGCTTTCTTTTCCAGCATCATGCGGATCAGATCGACAATGAACGCGCCCGCCTCCACCGGCGGCGTGCCGCCGCGATGGATGTTGGCGACCACCGTGCGGCGGCTCTCCGGCATTCCCTGGGTTGGGCGGTAGGCGATGTAGGCGCTCATGCTCTCCGCCGTTATCAGGCCGGGGCGCTCGCCGATAAGCACGCATACCACCTCCGGCTTCAGCGCGTCGCCGAGACAGTCCATGCTCCCAACCCGCCCGAAGCGCGTGAAGAAGGGTTCGCCCACCTTGATGCCGTAGCTTTTGAGGCCGTTTGCGATCACCGGCACGATGTCCCGCGCATTGCTGGTAATGGCCGTGGAGGAAAGCCCGTCCGCGAGGTACAGAAGCACTTGCAGCCCGGTCGGCACGGCCTTTTGAATGGCGGCGAGCGTGTCGGGCGGGAACACGCGGCCAAGGTCTGGCCGGGTCAGGAATTCGTCCCGGCTTTTGCAGGCGGTGGAATAAGCGGTAAGCCCCATCCGCGTCAGGAAGGCATCCGGCACGTCGGTGAACACCGCGCTCTGCGCGGCGGCGTGGTCGGCCTGAAAGCGGAGCATCGTGGCGGTGCGGTAGCGCGCCCCTGCGCGGCCTGCACCGATGCGCGCAGGCGTCTTTTCCTTCAGCGCGAGGAACGCCTCCCCATCCCTGGGGGCGGCGACAAGGTACTGCCGCCGCAAATCAACCGCGGTAATGTCCGCGACCGGCGTCGTGCTCTCCGTCTGTGTCACGGCGTATATCGTCGAAGTGGGCGCGGCGCTCTCCGCCCGCATCCCGGCAGGGACCGGCGAAGCGGGCGTGCTCCCGTCGGTGAGTCCGGCAGGGACCGGCGAAGCGGGCGTGCTCCCGTCGTTGAGTCCGGCAGGGATCGGCGAAGCGGGCGTGCTCCCGTCCGCGAGCCCGGCAAGCACTTCCGGTTCCCGCGCCAGCCGCGCCAGCACGGCGGCAACCACCGCCCGAACCTGCTGCTCGTTCATGTTGGCCATCGCTCCCTTCCCGCTGCCATCACAGGAACACCGAGGCGTCGCCCGCGCGCGGGCCCAGCCGCCCGTCCTGCCAGAAGCCCCAGCGCTCCATCCAGCGCGCGAACGCCGGAATGGGCGACAGGCGGAACGTCTCGCGCAGCGCGGCCACGTCGTGATAGCCGGTGGACTGGTAGTTGAGCATCACGTCGTCCCCGTGGGGCACGCCCATGATGTAGTTGCACCCCGCCGCGCACAGGAGCACCGCGAGGTTTTCATTGTCGTTCTGGTCTGCCTGCATGTGGTTGGTATAGCAGCAGTCGCAGCCCATCGGGAGGCCGGAGAGTTTCCCCATGAAATGATCCTCCAGCCCGGCGCGGACAAACTCCTTGGAGTCATACAGGTATTCCGGGCCGATGAAGCCCACCACGGTGTTGACCAGAAACGGCGCGAAATGGCGCGCGAAGCCGTAGCAGCGCGCCTCCATCACCAGCTGGTCGCTGCCGAAGTGCGCGTCGCTGGACAGCTCGCTGCCCTGGCCGGTTTCAAAGTACAGGATGTTGGGGCCGTGCGCGGTTCCGCGCGTCAGACCCAGCTGCCGCGCTTCCTCGATCAATGCCGCGCTGATGCCGAACGCGCGGTTGCCCTTTTCGCTGCCTGCGATGCTCTGGAAGATCAGGTCGCAGGGTGCGCCCCGGCGGATGGCCTCCATCTGCGTGGTCACGTGCGCGAGCACGCAGTTCTGCGTGGGGATCTCGTACTTCAGTTTGATTTCCTGGAAGCGGTTCAGGATCGCGTACACGCTTTCGGTGCTCGCGTCCACGGGGTTCAGCCCCACCACCGCGTCGCCCACGCCGTAGCTCAAGCCCTCCAGCACGGAGGCAGTGATCCCCTCGATTTGATCAGACGGGTGGTTGGGCTGCAGCCGCGCGCTGAACGTGCCCGCCTCGCCGATGGTGGTCACGCATTTGGCCGTGACGCGCATCTTGGACGCGGCGTAGATCAGGTCCAGGTTGCCCATCAATTTCGTGACCGCCGCGATCACCTCGCTGGAGAGGCCCCGGCCGATGCGCGAAAGCTGCTCCCCGTCGGAGGCGAGGATTGTTTCCCGCAGTTCGCCGATGGTCTGCCCCTTCAGGCCTTCATAGATTGGTCGGTTCAGGTCGTCCAGAATGATGCGGGTGACCTCGTCATCCTCATACGGCACGGCGGGGTGCTCGCACACGTCCTGAACGGTCAGTTCGGAGAGCACCACGCGCGCGGCCACGCGTTCTTCGGACGTCGAAGCGGCCACGCCGGCCAGCCGGTCGCCCGACTTGGGCGCGTTTGCCTTGCCCATGACTTCCAGGAGGGATCCGAATGAATAATTCCGGCCAAACAGGCGGGTTGTGAGTTTCAAAACACGCCCTCCTTATGTACTGAATGCGAGGGTTTTCACCACGACGGGGAGCACGCGCCCGTCCGCGAGCGGCGCGCCGAGATCCACCATGTCCCCGTGGGACAATGATATTCCGTCTATACAGAGCATTGGGGCGTCCGTGCCCCAGCGCCGCATCAGCGCCTGCCCCAGCGCCTTGGCCATGTCCTGCGCCATGATCAAAACGCGCGGGGCGGTATCCCCCAGGCCGCGCGCGATCTCGTCCGCGATGGCCTCAATCTGATCGTACGCGGGGCATTTCAGGCCGTCGAAGCCGACAGCGAACGGCGGCGTAAACAGCGAACGTTGCTTTACAATGCGCTCGCCGAGGCCGGGGATATCCTCCGGGGTCTCCAGACGAACCCTGGCGACCGGCAGTCCCTTCACAGGCAGCGCGATGCCGGTGTGCGAGATGGTGCTCCCGGTCACCGCCACGCTGTACGCGCCCGCGCCGATCACCGTGGCGTGAAGGGTTTCCTGCGGGCGCATGACGCGCCCCCCGGCAAAAAAGCGCGACGCGGAAATGCTCCTGCCCAGCGCCCGCCCGATGTCGAAAAACATCGCATCTTCGAGATCTGCCTGGTACACGCAGTCGGCCACGCCGCCGGAGAATGTGAATAGCTCCGGCGCTACGTGCTCCGGGAGGCCCTGACCCAGGAGAAGCGCGCGATACAGCGGCGTCCTCGGCCTCAGGTTTACAGCTTCCTCCAGCACCTCGGCCATGCGCCGCGCGATCCGGCCAACCGCCTCCGACGACAGCGTCGCGCCCTGCGCGAGCGCGACGCCCGCGTCTCGCGCCACGAGCGACAGGGCAGGGGTAAAGGAGAGCACAGTGCCTTCTCCGGTAAAACGCAAAAGCCGTCCGCCCACATGCAGACAGCCGGTTTCCGTCGGCTCGCCGCGGTCGAACAGGCACATGTTGGTGGTTCCGCCGCCGATGTCGAGGTTGAGCACACTTCTGCCGCGCGCTCTGGAAAGCGCCGCCGCGCCCGCGCCCTTGCCCGCGAGCACCGCTTCCAAGTCCGGCCCCGCGGTGGCGACCACAAAGTCGCCGGCCAGTCCCGCCAGCGCCTCGGTCACCTCCCGCGCATTCTGTTTCAGCGCCGTCTCGCCGGTGATGATCACCGCGCCGCATCCAATCTCGGCGGGGCGGATCCCCGCGCGGGCATAATCTTCTTCGATCAGGCGGGCGACCGCGGCAAAGTCGATGGTGTCGGGCGAGGTCAGCGGCGTGAGCCGGAGCGGAGCACGGTAGAGCACGCGCTTGTCGGTCAGTTCCACACGCGGCACCGCGAACGGCGGCGAGAGGTTCTCAAGCGTCATGCTGCTAAAGACGCACTGCAGCGTGGAGGTGCCGATGTCGATCCCCACGCTGGTCAAACGTTCCTTAAGCACATGCTCACCGCATTTCCTGATTTTGGTCATTGTACACCCATCCGTTTCAGGCTGTCAATCACGTGCTCTCAAATCCGGATCATGCAATCATCAATTTTTTACCGATGGCTTGACAAGCATATCATCCATGATTAATATACAGATAGGTTGCTGCGATCCGGTTTTTTCCAAATTACGAAGGAGGGTTTCACCCAACATGAAGAGACTATTCAGCGTCATCTTGTGTCTTGTCCTTCTCCTGTCCTTCGCAGCCGTTACATCCGCCGAGGATCTGGCCGCCGCCAACCAGGAAAAGGCCGCGAAAGCCGCCGCCATGTCGTATGACGAGCTGCTGGCCGCCGCCAAGGAAGAGGGCCAGGTCTTCAGCGTCGGCATGCCGCCCGAATGGGCCAACTGGAAGGATCTGTGGGCCAATTTGCAGTCTCTGGGCATCAAGACCACCGACACCGACATGTCCTCCGCCGAGGAACTCGCGCGCTTCGCCCTGAAGGACAAGGCGGACGCGGACATCGGCGACATCGGCATCGCGATGACCAGCGTCGCGATGGAGCAGGATCTGCTCTTGCCCTTCAAGACCAGCTACTTCGCGTCCATCCCCGACTGGGCCAAGGATCCGGACGGCAAGTGGATCGAGGCGTATACCTGCACCACCGCCTTCATCACCGACCTTGAGAACGTGGACAAGGCGCCCACCTCCTGGAAAGAACTGCTGGAAGGCAACTACAAGGTGTGCATCGGCGACGTGGAGAAGGCCTCCCAGGCCTACAACGGCGTGCTCTCCTGCGCGCTGGCGCTCGGCGGCGACGAGACCAATCTGCAGCCCGCGCTGGACGCGTTCGCCAAGCTCGCCTCCGAAGGTCGGCTGAACACCTCCAACCCCTATGTCGCGAACCTTGAGAACGGCGAAATCGAAGTCGCCATCCTGTGGGACTTCAACGCGCTGGGCTACCGCGACCAGATCCAGAAGGACCGCTTCGCCGTCACCATCCCCTCCGACGGCGCGGTGACCTCCGGCTACGCCAGCGTCATCAACAAGTATGCCAAGAACCCCTACGCCGCGATGCTCGCCCGCGAGATCATGCTCAGTGACGCCGGCCAGAGCTTCCTGGCCCTTGGCTACGTGCACCCCATCCGCACGGACGCCGTGCTCACCGACGAAGCCAAGGCGAAGCTGTTGGACAACGCCCAGTATGCCAACGCCTACCAGATCAAGGATCAGGCCGCCTGGAAGGCCACGCTGGAAGAACTGCCCACCCTGTGGCAGGAGCAGGTCAGCGTGAACATGGGTTAAATCGTAAAGAAAAGCGGGAGCGGGCCATGCCTTTGGGCATGGCCCCTCCGCCTTCTTTGCATCGGTAGGGGGTCTTCCGTATGGGGAAAAAGCGGAGACTGAATGGATTCTACCTGACCACGATGGGCATTTTTTTATTGCTGGCCGCGGCGTTCATGGCGATTCCGATGGTCTCGCTGATCGCCACCTCGTTTTCAGCGCCCAAGGGCGGCTTCACGCTGGACAACTTCGTAAAGGTATTTACCAGCAAGCTCTACCAGGTCAGTTTCTTCAATAGCACCGTGCTTTCACTCCAGTCCAGCCTCTACGGCATTCTGATCGCGCTTGTCTGCTCTTACGCGATTACGCGCTTTGCCAGTGAAAAAGTTCAGAACAACATGCTGGTCGTCATCAACATGACGTCCAACTTCGCGGGCATGCCGCTGGCGTTCGCGCTGACGCTGATGCTGGGAAACACCGGCATGTTCATCGTCATGCTCGGCCAGATGGGGATCGATATTACCAAGTCCTTCAGCATTTATTCGGTGCAGGGGCTTGTGATCGCCTACACCTACTTCCAGGTGCCGCTGGGGATCATGCTTTTATACCCCATTTACCGTGGCGTCCGGGACGACTGGAAGGAAGCCGCCTCCATTCTGGGCGCTTCGACGGCGCAGTTCTGGCTGCGCATCGGGATCCCAACGATCCTCCCCAGCGTCCTTTCCACGTTCACGCTTCTGTTTGCCAACGCGATGGGCGCGTACGCCACGGCGTACTATCTGGTCAGTTCCAGTTACAACCTGGTGACCATCCGCATTTCCGCGCTGATGAGCGGCGACATCCGCACCAAGCCGGAACTGGGCAGCGCGCTGGCGGTGACGCTCGCGCTGGTATTGATCGCCGTCATGCTGATCAACGACTGGGCCAGCCGGCTTGCGGCGCGCAGGGGGATGAAATCATGAAGAAGACGCCGCGCTTTTCCAGGGTGATCGTGGCGGTCATGATCATCTATCTGTTTCTGCCGTTCGTGATCACGGGGCTGTACTCGCTGGCGGACAAATGGAGCACCTCCATCCTGCCGGAGGGCTATACGCTGAAATACTATCAGGAAATGTTCCTGTCCGATCGGTTCTGGTCGGCGATCCTCCGCAGCGTCGCGATCAGCGCAGCGGGCGTGGGGCTTGCGGTACTGGTGATGACGCCGCTGGTGTACGCGGTCTTCGCGTTCACCCCGAAACTGGAAGGCTTTATGAAGTCCCTGATGCTTTTGCCCTACGCGATACCGGGCGTCATCAGCGCCTCGGCGCTCCTGAACTCCTACGGCGGCACGTCGACCCCCCTTGTAATGGTGCTGGCGGGCGCGTACTTCATATTCATCATGCCACTGATGTACTCCGGCATCAGCAACGCCATGCGCGCCATCGACATCGTCTCGGTCTCGGAGGCGGCGCGCGTATTGGGCGCTTCGACGCTGACGACCTTCCTGCGCGTCATCGTGCCGGGCATCGCGCCGGGCATATTGGTCAGTACGCTGCTCAGCTTCTCGACGCTGTTCGGCGAGTTCGTGGTGGCCAACATGCTCATCGGCGGCAGCTTTGAAACCATCCAGATCTACCTGTACCTCGTGATGAAGCAGACCGGGCACCTATCCAGCGCCGTCGTCGTGATCTACGTGTTCATCATGACGCTGATCTGCGCCGCGCTGATCAAGGTTTCCGTGGGCAAACAACAGGCAAAACGTGCGGGCAGGAGGGCCATAGATGAGTCAGTTCATTGAGATCAGGCACGTTGTGAAGCGCTTTGGCGCCAATACCGTGCTTCGCGATATTTCCGTTGGGGTGGACAAATCCGAAATGGTCACGCTGCTGGGGCCGTCCGGCTGCGGGAAATCGACGCTCTTGCGCGCGGTGGCGGGTCTGAACGACGTTGACGGGGGACAGGTGTTCATCGACGGGCAGGACGTAACCCAGGTGGACGTTCGCAAGCGCCGCGTGGGCATGGTGTTCCAGAGTTACGCGCTGTTCCCCAACATGACCGCCGCGCAGAACGTCGCCTTCGGCCTCTCGATCGAAAAGCGCCCCAAGGCGGAAATCGAATCGCGCGTAAAGGAAATGATCGAGCTGGTGGGGCTTTCCGGCAAGGAAAATCAGCGCCCCAGCCAGCTTTCCGGCGGCCAGCAGCAGCGCGTGGCGCTCGCCCGCGCGCTGATCATGAAACCGAAGGTTCTTCTGCTCGATGAGCCGCTCTCCGCGCTGGACGCCCAGATCCGCCAGAGCCTGCGCGTGCAGATTCGCGAAATCCAGCAGAAGATGCAGATGACCGCGATCTTCGTCACGCACGATCAGGAAGAGGCGATGAGCATCTCCGACCGCGTGTTCGTCATGCACGACGGCGTGATCGCCCAGCAGGGCACGCCCAATCAGATCTACGTAAGCCCCAACAGCGAGTTCGTGGCCCGCTTCATCGGGCATTACAACGTGCTGAAGCCTGAAGCCGCCGCGAAGGTCTTTCACATCGACACGCCCGCCTGCAAGGTGGCCGCCATCCGGCCTGAGGCCATCTCGCTTATCGCCTCGCCCGATTCGCTCTCGTTCACCGGCAGGATCACCCAGTCTTCCATGCTGGGCAGCATCATCCGCTATCAGGTGGACTGCGACGGACAGCCCATGCATTTTGAGACGGTCAACCAAAACGCCAAAACCCTCCGGATCGGTGAAACGGTGCCCTTCTATTTGAACTGTAAGGATTTATTGCTGATTCAGAACTAGCCGGGCTGGGCAGAAGGTTTGTTCGAGAATTCGTGGATTCATAAAGGCGCGGCAGGTGGAGCCGTGCCTTCCGGCTATTCAGAGCAATCCCGGCACGGCGCCGCAAAATGCTGAGTTAGCGGCAGGAAGTCGGGCGTGCTGCGACCTCGCTCCGGGAGGAACTGACAGCCCGGGCAGCGCGGTGATCTCATGGAGCAGGTCTCCGACGAAGTGCACGGTTTGCGGGTGGCGATCCGCGAGCGCATTTTGCGCATCCCGGATGCCGTGTCTGACGCTGGCTATGACGATTTGCCCATCACGCAGTTGCTCGCCGCCGTCATTGACCCCCGTTTCTCAGATGGTTGGTGGGCAGCATCGAGGAAGAAGACAGTGACAGGGGTGCGCTTGTGCGGCTTGCAGCAACCTGATTGTGCGCGAATCGACCGCCGCTCCCAGCCCGGTAGCGGGCGTCCATCATAAGCGGGGGAAAGAGCGATGACATCCAGAGAATTGGTCTTAAACACACTGGAGTTTTCAAACAGGACCGGCAGGGTGCCCCGCCAGTTGTGGGTGCTGCCGATCGCCGAAGCGCGCCATCCTTCCGAACTCGTGCGCATCCGAACAAATTTCCCGGATGATATCGGAAGTTGCACCGTGCGTTATGAGCAAGCCCCTTCGGTCGTCGGCAACCCATATCTCGCGGGCGAATACATCGATGAATGGGGCTGCCGCTTTCTGAACGTGCAGCCTGGCGTCATTGGAGAGGTCAAACGTGCGCTCGTGCCGGAAAGCGACGAAAATTGGGAAGACACTTCGGCTGTACACATCCCGGTGGAGCAGCTCACTTTTTCTATCGACGAGGCGAACGCCTTTTGCCGCGCCAGCGACCGGTTCGTGCTGAGCGGGTGTTGCCCCAGAATCTTCGAGCAGCTGCAGTTTATCCGCGGCACCGAGCAGCTGTATCGCGAGGTGTTCAAACCGCTGTACCGAGATTATGCGGATATCGCGAGGCGCGCGGGCAAGAAACTGTTCATGCATTCTGACGGCTACATCCTGGACATCTACCCGGACCTGATCGAAATCGGCGTGGATGCCGTCAACTCGCAGTTGTTCTGCATGGGCATTGACGCATTGAAGCCGTATAAGGGGAGAATTACGTTCTGGGGTGAGATCGACCGCCAGCACTTGCTGCCCTACGCCAGCCCGGACGAAATCCGAAGCGCCGTGGAGCAAGTGTATGGCGCGTTGTGGCAGGATGGCGGCTGCATTGCGCAATGCGAGTTTGGGGCAGGCGCGCGGCCCGAAAACGTGCAGGCGGTCTTTGAGGCGTGGGACGGCATGCGCCAAGGGCAAGGCCAGGTGTAAAGGAGGAGAAATCATGAGCGAGTGGATCCTATACGTGGGCACCTATTCCCAAGAAGAGACGGCGGTGGGGGCCAGCCGCGGGATCTACTGTTATCAAGCGGAACCGCAGTCTGGCTCGCTTCGACTTCTCTCCAGTGAGGAAGATCGCTTTAACCCTTCGTATCTGGCGCTGTCCCCGGACGGTCGGTTTTTATACGCCGCGGATGAGATGTCAGATTCCTCGGTCATCAGCGCGTATCGGATTGACCAAGGCTCGCACCAGCTCAGCTTCCTCAACCGCAAAGTGTTTCCCGGCCGGTGCATGGCCAACATCAATATATCGCGGGACGGCAGGACGCTGTTCGCGGCCAACTACATCAGCGGCAGCGTCCTCTCGGTTCGCGTGGCGCAGGACGGCGCGGTTGGCGAGCTGGCATCGGACATTGTCCACCGCGGATCGAGCGTTAACCCCGTGCGCCAGAGTAAGCCCTACGCGCACTGCGCCATGCCGGATCGAGCCGGAAAACGCCTGATCGTGTGCGATCTGGGCACGGATCGATTGTCCGTCTACGACATCAAGGGAGATACCGGGGCACTGGGCCTGAGCGGTACCTGCCCCGTGCCCGCCGGGGAAGGCCCCAGGCACCTGGTGTTTGATCGCGCCGGAAGCCGTGCGTTTCTGATGACTGAGATGGGATCGAGCGTCATTCGGTATGACTATGATCAAGACAGTGGGCGGCTGACGCAGCGGCAGATGCTCAGCACGCTGCCCGCGGGTTCCCGACATGAGAGCACCGGCGCGGACATCCATCTCTCGCCCGATGAACACTTTCTATACGCCAGCAATCGCGATCTCACGGGCGGTGGAAACGACACGGTGGCGCGCTTCCGGTTTGAAGGGGAATCGCTGGTGCCCGACGGCTTCATCCGGGTGGGTGCGATTCCGCGCGGATTTGCGCTGTCACCGGACGGGCGGCTCCTGATGGTATGCTGCCAGCAGGACAACTGCGTCGAGGTATACGAAGCGCGTACGGGCACAAGGCTGCACCGGGAGGAGATTCCGTCGCCTTCCTGCGTGAAGTTTTCAAGTGACGCGGGTAATGCTGGTTCGTCGATGCGATGAAGGCCCATTCCAAGGATAGTCCACATCGGGATAATACGCCCAATGCAGAACGCGCCCGCGCAGACGCCAGGAAGCCGTTGACGGAAATGGCACAGAAGCGCATGCGGGAACGCATCAAGGCGACCTTTGACGCTCATGGCATGATTCCCTGCGACGCTCGGCATACCTACATTACGGCTGGCATGACGATGCACCCAAACTGAAGGACATGGCGGGCCATGCCAATTTTATTACCACCGCGAAAATTACATCCATATTCCGACCAAGCAGATACAGAAGGTTGGGGAGATAATGCGCGGCAGGTATGAAAGAATCAGCGGGGTTGTGGTGAATCCGGGAAGTAGAAGGCAGGCGGAAGCCTTGAATATAATGGTTCTCGGGCGTGTATGTGGGGCGGCATGTGGGGATTCAGCAGGAAGCCCGTCAAACATAGAGCCTGTTGAATAATAGTCCAAAATCACAAGGGACAATGGAAGTCGGCAAGGATATCGTCTGAAAAGTGCCGAATCAAGGGGTTTTCGCCCTCATTCATTGACGGTATACCGCTAAAAGGCAGGATTATCGCGTACTTTACTGCGGGCGCGATCAAGCCGAAAGAAACTGTAAGGGGTCAAATAAGGGGTCAAACGATGCGCCGACAAATGGACGGAAACGGTAAATTGGATGCATTGCACAGAAAGAGCGACGAATATAAAGCAAAAACCCGCCATTTTCTGGCGGGTTTGATGGTGGGGTTAAATGGGCTCGAACCATCGACCTTTACGATGTCAACGTAAC
>CAZNPZ010000058.1:0-16096 GCA_964575255.1 uncultured Oscillospiraceae bacterium | reverse complement strand
GCGCCGGTCATGAAGATGTCCGGCTCGCCGCTCTTGGAGGAAAGCGCGATGTTCAGCTTGTCGAAGTAATTCTCCTCAGGGGTGACGGAGAATTCCACATCGATGCCGGTCAGCTTTTCGAAGTCTTCCAGCTTGCCGTGGTCGGTGATGGCCTTCTGGTAGTTGTGCTGGTTGAACATCACCTGGATCTTCGAGCCTGAAAACGCCTGCCAGTTGACCTTGGAAGCCTCGGCCGACGCAACGCCCACGAACATGGTGGCCATCATCGTCAGCGCGAGAACCAACGCGAAATACTTCTTCATGATAGAACTCCTCCTCGTCTGATTGCATGCGGGGATCGCTTCAAAGGTGCCATGCCTGCCGGACGGACGAACTCCCTCCCTGCCTCCGGTTTGGATTGGCCGCACATTTTTGCGTTTCCCGTCATAACGCTTTACATTTTCTTCACATTTTGAATCGATACTCTTTTACGGATATCCCACCGTCGGGTGCTGTCCATTGATCGAGACGTACAGATCGCCGTTTCGGCTTTACTATGACTTTTACGGCCAGTTTTATGGTAAATGCGCTCTAATAAACCGGTTTTATCGAAATAATTTGTTTCTTTTGTAAACGTCTTTGTCATAAGAATAACCGATTTTCACACTTCTGTCAATGTCTATTACATTTTAAATTCTGATATGCATTCTTGGCGATATTCTACGAATCATTGAATTGTTTTAAAGCGTTGCAAGCCGCGTTTTAAAGTGATATACTGGGTGAAAGTGCGGCGAGCGCCGGATACCAAAGAGCGGCAAAGCTGATTAAAAGGGTGGGGCCTCTTGCAAAAAGCGACCACTTCAGAACTGAAAAAGGCGAACACGAAGAACGTACTCGAGTTCATCTATGGTCGGCGGAAGACCTCCAAGCTGGAAATCGCGATCAATTTGGGACTCAGCAGGCCCACCGTCTCCCAGATCGTCCGAGAGTTGATGGATCAGGGGCTGGTCGCACAGAAGGGGAGCTTCGAGTCCACCGGCGGGCGCAAGGCGGAAGCGTTGGCGTTTGTACCACTCGAGCGCGTGGCGGTCGGCGTAGAGCTTTTAAAGGAAAGCTACGAGATCGTCGCCATTGACCTTTACGGCGAGATCATCAAATCGGAAATGCACACGCTGGCTTTCTCCGATACGCCCGCCTACGTAAAGACCGTTTGCGACTCGGTCAACCACTTCATCGACCGCCTGCCGGTGGAACCGTCCCGCGTGCTGGGCGTCAACATCGTGCTGCAGGGCCTGATCTCGTCAGACGGCGAACTGGTCACCTACGGAAAGATCCTGAACTGCACCGGCATGTCCATCCGGCAGTTCAAGTCATACCTCAATTATCCCTGCGTCATGGTGCACGATGGCGAGGCCGCCGCGACGGTCGAACTGTGGTTCTCGCCGGATATCCAGAACGCGATCTTCGTCCACATCCGCTACAACATGAGCGGCGCGCTGATCATCGGCGGAAAATTCCTGAAGGGGAACGAATTAAAGAGCGGCGTGTTCGAGCACATGACCATCGTGCCGGACGGCCGCCCCTGCTACTGCGGAAAACAGGGCTGCGTGGACACCTACTGCACGCTGAACGCGTTGCTCACGCCCGGCGAGCCGGTGGACAGGTTCTTCGCGGCGCTGCGCGAAGGCGGCCCGGAAGAGGCCGCCCGCTGGGATGAATATCTGGATTATCTCGCCACCGCGATCGACAACCTGCACATGATGATGGACTACGACGTGATCCTCGGCGGCATACTGGGCCGCTATCTGATCCCCGCGGACATCGACCGCCTGCACAAGCTGATCGCGGATCGAACCGCCTTCCCCGCCGAACGCCGCTTCATCCGGATCGGCGCGACCGCGAAGATCCCAATCGCGACCGGCGCGGCGCTCCCCCACATCATCCACTATCTCGGCTTTCAATCGCGCGGGCAGGGAGTTTCCTGAGATGAAGCGTGTCGACAAAGTCGACACGCAGATCGGCGGCGCGTTTTCACGCGCCGCCGATACTGTTTGTGGATTCAGTCGAGCAAAACCGGCTCGAAGAGTTCGTCGCCGGTGCCGAGGCGCCAGACTTCCCGGAAGCCCGCGTCTTTGAGCATTAGGACGCACCGGTCGAACGCGCAGTCGATGAAGTCCGCGTCGTGGCAATCGCCGCTCAGGATCGTCCGCCCGCCCAGTTCCCGCCAGCACGCGAGCAGGCGCGGCGACGGGTACGGATCCGTCCGCCAGCCGCGCGCGATCGCGCCGGTGTTGACTTCAAGGAGCGCCCCCGTTTCCGCCACCCGTTCAAGCGCTTCGATCGCCGGTTCGTAATACCTTGGGTCTTCCTCATCGAAGAAGCCGTGCCGCTGGTTGAGCTTTTTGACCAGATCGAAGTGGGCGATGATGTCCGGCATATAGTCCGCGACGTAGTCCGCGTACCGCCGGTAGTAGTCGGCGGTCAGCGCGTACGGGTCGCCTTCGTAGCCCTCCCGGATCAGGCGGACAAAACGCTCCGGCTCCCCGTCCACCGAAAGGTAGCCGCCCGCGCAGGGCAGGTAGTGGAGCGCGCCGATCACGTAGTCGTAGATCGCGCGGTCGGAAAGCGCGAGGCTGTCGCGCTCGATGCCCAGCCAGACCTTCATGCGCCCCGCGCAGTCGTCCCGGAGCCGCATGACCTCAGCGCGGTAGGCGCTTTCCCGAAGCAGGCTCAGGCCGTACACGGCGTCGTGCGGCTGCCGTCCGTGCTCGGAAAAGCCCAAGGATACAAACCCCTTGTCGAGCGCCGCTTTCGCCATCTCCTGAACCGTATTCTTCCCGTCCACATAGCGTGTGTGGTTGTGGGCGGACGACAGGATGCGCGTCACAGGCAGCGCACCCCGTTGACGGTGTCGAGCGCGGCAATCCGGCCGCACAGTTCTTTGGAGATCTCGTCGTCCAGATCCAGCGCGGTGTAGGCGTATTTGCCGCGGGAGCGGTTGACCATGCCGCCGATGTTGATGTTCTCCGCCGCGATCAGCGCGGTGATCGCGCCGACGACGCCCTGCACGTTGGCGTGCAGCACGCACACGCGGTGGCCGTAGATGTCGCCCAGCTCGCAGTCCGGGTAGTTGACGGAGTTTTTGATCGCGCCGAGGCGCAGGTATTCATCGATCTGGCGGCTGGCCATGACCACACAGTTGTCCTCGCTCTCCGGCGTGGACGCGCCCAAGTGCGGAATGGCGACGACGCCCTTCTGCCCGATCAGCTCGTCCTCCGGGAAGTCGGTCACATAGGCGCGGAGGTGGCGGCTCTCAATGGCGGCGAGGACATCGCGGTTGACGACCAGTTCGCCGCGGGACAGGTTGATCAGCGTCGCGCCCTTCTTCATCTTCTGGAAGACGGCGGCGTCAAAGCTGCCGCGGGTCTCGTCGATCAGCGGGATGTGGATGGACACGTAGTCGCTTTTCGCCAGCAGTTCGTCCTGAGTGGACACGCGGTGCACCGAACGGGACAGCATCCACGCGTGCTCCACGGTGATGAACGGGTCAAAACCCAGCACGTTCATGTCCAGGCCCGCGCCCGCGTTGGCGACCAGCACACCCACGCCGCCCAGACCGATTACGCCCAGCGTCTTTCCGCGCAGCTCCGGGCCGACGAACTTGCTCTTGCCCTTTTCAACCAGCTTGGGTACTTCCGCGCCCATGCCCTTCAGCGTCCGCACCCACTCAATGCCTTTTACGATCTTGCGGGAGGAGAGCAGCAGCGCCGCCACCGCCAGTTCGCGCACGGCGTTGGCGTTCGCGCCGGGGGTGTTGAACACGACCACGCCTTTCTGCGACAACGCTTCGATGGGAATGTTGTTGACGCCCGCGCCCGCGCGCGCCACGGCGACAAGCGAAGCCGGCAAGTCCAGCTTATGCATGTCGGCGCTGCGCACCAGGATCGCGTCGGGGGCTTCAACTTCCGCGCCGACCTCATACCGGCCCGCGTCCAGGGTTTCCTGATAGATGGGTGAAATCTCGTTGAGCGTCCTGATCTTAAACATCGCTACTTCCTCCCGGCTTCAAAGCGCTTCATGAAGTCGACCAGCGCCGAAACGCCCTCCACCGGCATCGCGTTGTAGATGCTGGCGCGCATGCCACCCACCGAGCGGTGGCCCTTCAGGTTGATGAGCCCGGCTTTCGCCGCGTCCTTTACAAACGCGTCGTCCGCGGCCTCGTCGCCGGTACGGAAAGTGACGTTCATCCGGGAGCGCCACGGCTTCTCCGCGACGCCCTTGAAGAGCGTTGATTCATCCAGGAAATCATAGAGGATTTTCGCCTTTTCGATGTTGGCCTTCTCAATCGCCGGCACGCCGCCCAGCCCTTTGAGCCACTTCAGGCAAAGCCCCGCCATGTAGATGGAATAGGTCGAGGGCGTATTGTACATGGAGCCCGCGTCGTCCATCTTTTTCCAGTTGAGGACATTGGGGGTGATGGGCATCTCGCGGCCCAGAAGGTCTTTGCGGACGATCACGAGCGTCGCGCCCGCCGGGCCGATGTTCTTCTGCGCGCCCGCGTAGATCACGCCGAAGTCCTTCACGTCATAAACTTCGGAAAGAATGTTCGAGGACATATCCGCGACCAGCGGCACGGACCCGGTCCTGGGGATCTCGGTAAAGCGGGTGCCGAAGATCGTGTTGTTGGTGGTGATGTGAACGTAGTCGGCTTCCGGGTCAAAAGCGTCCGGCGCGATGTCGGGCACGCGGGTGTAGCCGGTTTCACGGGAACTGGCGGCGGCGCGAACCTTGCCATACTTCCCGGCTTCCACCATCGCGCTGTGCGCGAAGCTGCCGCTGTCCACGTAGTCGGCCTTGCCGCTGCCGGTTAAAAGGTTCATCGGGACGGCGGCGAACTGCGCGGTCGCGCCCCCCTGCAGAAGGAGAACCGAATAGCCGTCGTCAACCTTCATAAGCTCCCGAACGAGAGCCACCGTTTCTTCGAAGATTTCCAGATACATCTTGGAGCGGTGACTCATCTCCATCACGGATACGCCTGTATTTTTATACGAAGTCATCTCGCGTGCGGCGGTCTCCAACGCCTCGAGCGGCATCACGGCGGGGCCGGGGGCAAAGTTGAAAACGCGGTTCATTCTCGAACGCCTCCCCTTTTCTTGGCCAATTTGAGCGCCGTCTGCGGCTTTTTCGGGACGCGCGCGGCGTTTTGACCCGGTCGCGCCCTTGCTCCCATCCTATGAGAAGCCCTGCCGCTTTGACGCTTTCGCGCTTTCCATTGGTAGTTTGCCGATGATTATACAAGAAACGCCGCCGATGCGCAAGCGCGCACGCGCGGCAGAATCTGTTAATTTCGGCCAGCGAAAAAGCCGGGGACAGAGCGGCTTTCAAGCTCTTGAATCATTCTTCCCGGAGTTCATAGTAAAAACTGCGACCCAGCACGTCCCCGACGCGAATCACCGGGATGCCGTCAAACACTGGCAGGCTCAGCCGTCCGGTCAGCGCGGGCGTCCTAAAGGTGCGCTCTTCCCGCGCCATCAAATGGAACGCTCCGTTCCGCAGATACCCCGCGCCCCAGCCATCCACCGCGTCAAGGCCCGGAAATCTCCGCCCGGTCAAGCCGTCCTCAACGGCAAACGCGTCCAGCGACAGTTCGTAGAAGCCCACGCCGGGCAGCAGCGAACAGGATGCGTTCGGCTCCCCTTCGGACGGCGGCGCATCAAACAGCATCTGCGCGCCCGCGAGGCGCTTTCGGACGGTCATATGGGCGAGCGGGCTTTTGTCCACGCCCACAAACCGCCTGCCCTCCAGCCTCGCCGCCTCCAGCGTCGTGCCGGAACCAGAGAACAGATCCATCACCAGGTCGCCAGGCCGGGACGCGCAGCGGATGATGCGCGTGAGCAAACTCAGCGGCTTCTGCGTGTCGTAGCCGGTGCGCTGCGGGTCCTTCTGCTGCAGGTGGCTCACATCGTCCCACACGTCGCCGGGGTAAACCGGGTCGTCGTCGTAATAGGTATAGATCTTTCCGCCGGAGCGGATGGAGCGGTACACGCGGCCGTCGGTGTCCACATGGCGCTTCATATGGTTACGGCGCGCGCCCGCGCGCTCGATGGGCACGGCGGAGATGTTGAAAAAGTAGCGCCTGCCCTTTCGGTAGAAGAGGATGTTGTCGTGCTTGCGGCTGAAATAGCGCTTCGCGCGACCGCCGGTCTGGTACGACCAGATGATTTCGTTTAAAAAGTTGGCCTCGCCGAAGACCTCGTCGGCCAGAATCCTGAGTCGCGCGCTGGTTCGCGCGTCCACGTGCAGGAACAGCACGCCGGTGTCCGAGAGCAGCGCGCGGGCGGTTTCCAGCGCTGAGCGAAGCAGCGCGTAATGCCGATCGGCCGGCAGGTCGTCCGAGAACGCGGTCTGGTGCAGCGAGCCGACGCCGCTCTTCCAGTCCTTCTCGCCGACGCGCGTGCGCATCAGAAAAGCGTCGCCGGTCAGAAAAGGCGGATCCATGTAGATCAATTGCGCCCTGCCCGCGTAGGTTTCGATCAGCTTTGGCGTGACGGACAGGAGGTCGCGGGCATAGAACTCGCCGCGCGGCGCTTCGCCCGGCGTCAGTTCCCGCTCCACCTGCACCCGAACAAGCCGCATATCGCCACCTCCGGATTTGCCCAACCGCATCAGGCATATACGGACATTATACCATAGCCCGTCCGTGGAAGTCACGAAAATTGTCATGATGCGTCGGGGCCATCGTCGCGGGTTTGCCTTAATGTTTCTTTGTTTCTTTTGTAACATGAATTTATATATGTCGTCGAATCAGGATGCCTTGACGGAACGATGGGCGCAGTATACAATGATCTTCGTCTCTGATGCGGGCATACTGCGCAACTGCACAAAACAAAACGATGATTCGCCCATAACGTTATCGCAGTTATTATGGCAGAATTGAGTCAAGGAATCCATTGGTCAATGTCTTCGGAACGCGGATACAAATGAGGGGCGAAGCATGCAGTTTATCAAAAAAACAATCGGCTGCGTACGAAACAAATACCGAAGGCTGCGATGGGATCGGCGGCGGCATGCGCGGGATCGGCGATACGAGCGCGACCTCCCCAAGGTGTTGCAGTCGGTTCAATCGGCGAAACTGCAGGACGGCCTGAACCGCACGCCGCGGACGCCGAGAATCATCGTGTCGCTCGCAAGTTTTCCGCCGCGCTTTCCAATGCTCGACCTCGTTTTGAGGCGGCTTCTCGATCAGACGCTGAAGCCGGACAGACTGATCCTGAACCTGGACGACACCGTGAAGCCGGAAGACATACCGGAGGCGGTTCGCGCGCTGACAGCGTTCGGGCTTGAGATCCGCTATTGCCCGTACGACCTGAAGCCCCACAAGAAGTATTTCTTCGTGATGCAGGATCACCCGGACGATGCGGTCATCACCGTCGACGACGATACGATCTATCCGAGAAATCTGGTGGAGACGCTCGTCGCCTCCTTCAGGCGCTTTCCCGACTGCGTCTCGGCGATCCGCGCGCACAAGATCACCTTCGACCAGGACGTTGCGATGCGCCCCTACATGCGTTGGGTCTGGGAGTGCCGGGAAGTGAACCGCCCGTCGATGCGCTATTTGGCCACCGGCGGCTGTGGTATCCTGTACCCGCCGCATGTTATCCCGCCGGAAGCATTCGACGTCGACGCAATCCGGGAGACTTCGCTCAACAACGACGACCTGTGGCTGAAGTTCATGCAGATGCGTACAGGTTCCAGGGTCGTCATCTGCGGAAGGCGCGTCCTCAAAAACTGCCTGGAAATTCGGGAGACGCAGCGCGTTTCGCTGCGCACCGACAACGTCAGCAACGGCGCGAACGACCGCTGTATTCATCTGCTGATGGCGCGGGAAGGCCGCACGGCGGCGGATTTCCAGCGCTGACCCATCTCCAAGTCAGACAATACATGTTAAATTGCCCGATGCGCTTGATGGCATCGGGCAAATCGCCTATAATATTTCCATTCATACAATGAAAGAGGCGTTTTGATGCTGGACATCAATCTGATCCGGTCCAATCCGGATTTTGTCAAGGCGGGGCTGATCAAAAAAGGCTGCGACGCGGATCTGGACGCGCTCCTTGAAATGGACCAGAAGCGCCGGTCGCTGGTCACTGAAAACGAGGCGATCAAGGCCGAGCGCAACCGCCTGAGCAAAGAAATCCCGAACCTCAAGAAGCGCGGCGAGGACACCGAAGCGCTGATGGCGCAGCTCAAAGACATGGCCGACCGCGTGAAGGCGCTGGACGAAACCCAAGACGCGCTGGAAGAGGAGATCCGAAAATTCCTGCTCGCGCTGCCCAACCTGCCCGCCGAGGGCGTGGTCGCGGGCGGCAAGGAAAACAATCAGGTCGTGAAACGGTTCGGCGAGAAGCCGTCCTGGCCGTTCGAGCCGAAGAACCATGTGGAACTGTGCACGGAGCTCGGCCTCATCGATTACGAGCGCGGCGTCAAGATGGGCGGCAACGGCTACTGGCTGTACACCGACCTCGGCGCGAGGCTGGAGTGGGCGCTGCTCAACTACTTCATCACCGAGCACATCAAGGACGGCTACACCTTCATGCTGCCGCCCCACATCCTGACCTATGAGTGCGGCCTGACGGCGGGGCAGTTCCCGAAATTCGAGGAAGACGTCTACCGGCTCTCTGAAGAGGGCTTCCACTTCCTGCTGCCCACCGCGGAGACCGCGCTGATCAATCTCTACCGCGGCGAAATTCTGGAAGAGGATGACCTGCCCAGACGCCTCTTCGCCTACACCCCCTGCTACCGCCGCGAAGCGGGTTCCTACCGCGCCAGCGAGCGCGGCATGGTGCGCGGTCACCAGTTCAATAAAATCGAGATGTTTGGCTACACCAGGCCGGAAGACTCCGTCGCCATGCACGAGGAACTGATTGGCAAAGCGTGCCGCCTGGTCGAAGGGCTGGGGCTGCACTACCAGCTTTCAAAGCTCGCCGCCGAGGACTGCTCCGCTTCGATGGCCACCACCTTCGACATCGAACTGTGGCTGCCCAGCATGAACGAGTACAAGGAGTGCTCTTCGGTCTCAAACGCCATGGACTACCAGGCACGGCGCGGCAACATCCGCTTCCGCCGCAAGGACACCAAGAAAATCGAGTTCGTACATACATTGAACGGCTCCGGCCTCGCCACCAGCCGCCTGATGCCGGCGATCGTCGAGCAGTTCCAGCAGGGCGACGGTTCCGTGGTCGTACCCGAAGTATTGCGTCCATTCCTGGGCATGGACGTCATCCGCAGGAGGTAACCTCATGAAGAAGGTCAAGGCTGTTCCCGTCACCCATGAAGGCTTCGCGCCCTACGGCGCGATGGTCAACCTGACCGAGCCCACAGGCTTTTCGCTGGACGGCGCGCTGCACCGCTTCTTCCCCGACCGGGTGACGGTTCATCCGGAGGAGGCCTTCGCGTTCTCGCCTCTTGAGGTCAGGAAGCCTCAGAAGATGGTCGTCGAGGCGCTGGAGATGCACGAACTGGCCGAAGAGATCATCCTGCCGCTCGACGATGACGTGGTGATCTACCTCGCGCCGACCACGCCGGATACGCCGGACGCCTCAAAGGTGGAGGCGTTTGTCGTGCCGCAGGGGACGCTGGTCAAGCTGAACCGCGGCGTGTGGCACCTCGCGCCGCTGCCGGTGAACAAACCCGCCGTGCATGTGATGATCGGCCTCCACCAGCGCACCTACGCGCTGGACTGTGAGGTCGTGCCGCTCGAAGAGGCGGAGCGGTTCGAGATCGTGCTGTAATCGGATTCCCCTGTTCCAACATTTTTCGCGGGCGCGGTTTTATCTGCTTGACACGGTTTTCCTCGCGTGTTATAATGATGCCCGTTCCGCGAGAACGCGGGTCATTAGCTCAGTTGGTAGAGCACCTGACTCTTAATCAGGGTGTCCAGGGTTCGAGTCCCTGATGACCCACCAGAAACCAGCCGTTTTGCGACGGCTGGTTTTTTGCTGCCCGCAAAGCGGGTCTACGAAGCGTAGGTTGCCCGGCACTTGACGCCGTGCTACAATGACGGCGAAATCATAAAAGGAGAACCAACATGAGCTTTGTGACCGGCGGCTCGATCCGGGCGCTGCGTGAAAAGAAGGGGTATACCCAAAAACAACTGGCCGAACGGGTGATGGTCGGCGACAAGGCGGTTTCAAAATGGGAGACGGGCCGGGGACTGCCGGACATCAGCCTCATTGAGCCGCTCGCGTCGGCGCTGGGCGTGTCGGTCGCGGAACTGCTGTCCGGCGAGTTGATCGAAAACAAAAACCGCGCCGGAAACATGCTGCGCGGCTGCTTCTATGTATGTCCGGTGTGCGGCAACGTAATCCACGCGACCGGCAAGGGCGCGTTCAGCTGCTGCGGCGTCGCGCTGCCGCCGCTGGAGGCGGAGGACGCGGACGAGGCGCATGAAATCCGGGTGGAAAGGGTCGAGTCGGACCACTACGTCACAATCTCGCACCCGATGCGCCGGGAGCATTCCATATCATTTATCGCCTATGTCACGATGAACCGGGTTGAACTGGTCAAGCTCTACCCGGAGCAGGACGCCGAGGCGCGCTTTCAGGTCGCCGGGCGCGGCATGATCTACGCGTATTGCAGCTGGCATGGCCTGTTCCGTGTAAAAGTGTGAAAGGGAGCGAGCGGTCAGGCTTGTGCCTCCAGCGATCGGATCAACCGCTCCAACGACTCCGCGTACCGCGCGTCGTCCTCGGCGGTGCGCTTTTTCGGCCCCTTCAGGTGATGCTTGGCATGTGACATGCGCGCCTTCTTATGCATGTGTCGCTCGGCGAGCAGGCTTTCAATGTTCTGATTGGTATACCACATGCCGCTCTGGTGGATCGGGTGCGCGCCGCGGGACAGCGCCATCGCCGCCACGCCGTAGTCCTGCGTGACCGCGATATCGCCCTTTTTCACGCGGTTGACCAGCGCGAAGTCCACCGCGTCCGCGCCCGCGCCGATCACCACGACGCTGGCGTAATCGCTCGCAAGCACATGGTTCGTGTCGCACAGCAGCACCACCGGTACGCCGTGCCGCTTCGCGACTTCAATCGTTTCACGCACCACCGGGCAGGCGTCGGCGTCGACATGGACCGTCATGCTTCCTCCCGGACGGTAAAGCCCGCTTCCACGTAGTTCGTCATGCTTCCTCCCGGATCGGGCAGTTCGCTTCCGAAAGCGCCGCGCGCGCCCGGTCGTTGTCTTTCTCTTTCACAAACAGGTAGTCGGTGTCGTACGTGGACACCGCGAAGACCGGGACGCCCGCCGCCGCCAGCGCGCCGGTCAGCCGGGACAGGATGCCCACCAATGAAAATTCCAAAACGCCATCCACCCGGAAGCCGCGCCAGCCGTCCTCGCGCGCTTCGCAATCCGCCGGGGCGTCTTTTGTGGGGCAGACCAGCGAAAGCTCCCGATCCGTCCGGGACAGAAAGTGAAACGGCCTGTCCATCCAGACAAAAGAACTCGGCTTGCAGACCGTGAACGCGCCGGGAATCGCCGCAAGCGGAATCTCCGGCTCGTTCGCCGACTTGATCCCGAACGCCAGCCATCGACCGTCCGGATCCTCCATCACAAACTCCAGATTGCCGTAGTCGGTCTCGTTCAGCGCACGGACGATCTTCACGTCCTTCTTCAAGAACGCCTCGTACAGCGCGCGCGGGTTCCGCGCGTACAGGTACGCGTCGTAACCGTACCCATGCTGCACACGGTTGGGTTTCGTCTCCCGCCCGCCGCCGTCGGTCAGCACGATCTCCGCCTCGCCCAGGTACAGGCAGGCGTGCTTCTCCTTCGCGTTCAAATACAACACCGCCCGGAAACCCAGCCGCTCGTAGAACGCCGCGGTCTTTTCAATATCCAACACCGGAAAAATCGGGCTGACGCCGGTTACGTATGCCATTTGAATCCTTCTATCTATGTTTCTTCTCATTCCAAATCTTCGTTAACTTACTTCTCGGTTCCTTGAGAGATACCAATGGAAAGTAGAAATTTGTCCAAAGGGTCGAGGGATTTTCGATGCATGACAAGGAGCTGGAGCGATACGTAGCAGCGCTACGTTGAGCGGAGAGCGACACAGTCATGCGCGAAAAGACCCGACCCGACGACAAATTTATACTTGGAATTGGGATCAAAAAAAAGAAAAAACTGCCCCGGCAGGGACAGCTCTTTGATCCAACGGGTTACTGCGCGGCAACCTTGTTCAGGCGCTTGGCCAGCCGCGACTTTTTGCGGTTCGCCGCGTTCTTATGGATAACGCCCTTGCTGGCGGCCTTGTCAATGGTTGCTGCGGTCGTGCTGAGAAGCTGCTGGTCGGCAGCGCCTGCGACGGCTGCGACGTCAAACTTCTTGACGGACGTGCGCATGGCGGTCTTGATCATGCGGTTGCGCAGGTTCTTTTTCCTGTTCACCCGGACACGCTTGATGGCGGACTTAATGTTCGGCAATTCTGTTCACCTCCCAGCCTTTTCGCTGACAAACGCCATTATACCATGCGGGACAGGTGAATGCAAGACTGAGTTGACCGAATTTGGTTAAAAGTTCGAAAGCCGCGATGGTTCGGGCCGCAATCTGGCATGCTAGATTCGGGAGGCGGTCGGTTTGCAGATTCGCACGGACCTCGCGATGGAGGCCATCGGGCCGGAAGGCGCGCGGGGGAAAACGGATATCCCTGGGGTCAAGGTATCCATCTGGGAAGAGGGCGGCATTACCATCACCGAGGTGGTCATTGATGAAGACGCGGGGGGCAGGATGCTTGGAAAACCTCTGGGCCGCTACATTACACTGGAGTGCGGCCAGGTCAAATCGGGAGAGCCGGAAGTCCGCAGGGCGGTATCGTCGCTCCTGGCCGAGGAGCTGATGCGCATGTTGCCGGAGGGCGACGGTCCGGTGATGGTGGTGGGTCTGGGAAACCGTCAGGTGACGCCCGATTCGCTGGGGCCGATGACGGTCGACCGCACGCTGGTCACGCGGCACATCTTTCAGGAACTGCCCGACAGCGTGGACGACCGAATGCAGCCGGTGTGCGCCATCGCGCCGGGAGTCCTCGGCGTCACCGGCATCGAGACGCTGGAGATGGTCTCGGCGCTGGCGGAGCGCGTGAAACCCCGCGCCGTCGTCGCCATCGACAGCCTGGCCGCGCGCGAGGTGGATCGGGTCGGCACCGCGATCCAGCTGACCGACACAGGCATCCAGCCCGGCTCCGGCGTGGGCAACCACCGCCGGGCGCTGAACCGCGACGCGGTGGGCGCGCCGGTGATCGCCATCGGCGTCCCGACGGTCATCTATGCCTCCACGATCGTCCGAGACGCACTGGAAAAGCTGGGCGGCGAGCCGGAGGATCTGGACAAGCTGACCGACGATATGCTGAAAAACGCTACCGGCGACATGATTGTAACCCCCCGTGAAGTGGACGACCTGGTTGAGGACGTGGCCGGCATCGTGGCGCTGGGGCTGAACCAGGCGCTGCACCCCGGCCTCAGCGAGGCGGAGATCGCGACGATGATGCCATAGTGCGTGTCGACTTTGTCGACACGCGCAAAGGAAATCTGCTTCGCATCTTTCCTTTGCATTTGGCACGTTGCCGGTTCCCTGAAACGCCTGCGGGCGTTTCCGTGCGGGAACCGGTTCGGGAATGCTTTCCCAGTCGGCCGGGCAAGCTCGGCCTTGGTGGGAAAGCCAATTCCGCCGTGCACGCCGCCGGAATTGATCAGATGTGGAAAGGGCTGCGGCCCTCTCCACCCTCTCCCGAAGAGGGGTTTCGGGTCAGCATAAAAGTCAAATCCAGCGTGCTCGTCCGATTTTGAAAAACATCGAGAGGGTTTACGGCCCTCTCGACGTTTTTTACAAGTTGAGACATGGGATGCGCGGATGGATCAGTTGTCACACTCTTCCAGATTGTCCGTGATGAGTTTTGCGATCTCTTCCAGCACCACCCGCTGGCGGCCGCTGGCGGGGGTCTGCTGAAGCACGTTTTCCTTCAGCGAATCCTGCAGCATGTAATCGACAGAAAGGCTCAGTTCGTTCGCGATGGCGACCAACGTCTCGATGCTGGCTTTTCGCGTGCCCCGCTCGATGTGGCCCAGGAAGGACAGCGAAAGGCCCAGTTTCCTGGCCAGTTCCTCCTGTGTCATGCGCATCGCCTTGCGGCGTTTGCGAATCCTCATGCCCAGGCTCTTGTAGTCCATATTCGCAGCTCCTTGCACAATCGTCGACTGTTCATGTCGGGTATACCTGTATAATTATATCACTTATGACGCACTTTATCCATGAAAAGTTTCACTTGACGCAATTTCACGCCGCTTGATAAGCCTCGACAAAAAATGTTATAATAGAAGAAAACTGGGCGCTCGGAGGAACGATGCGGACGAGGTGGCTGTGGCTGTGGCTGCTCCTGGGCCAGGCGCTGGTCGTATCCATCCTGACGGTGCTGGCGCTGGTTCTGCTCGCGGCCGATCCCAACGCGGCGGGCGTCGCCTACGGCATCATGATGTGGGCCGTCGTGCCGCTCGCGGGCGCGCTGACGGCGTTTTTTGCCGTCCGAAAGGGTCTCGTCAGCTTCGCGGCGTTCTGGCTGCCGCCAATCCTTCAGACTCTCATCCACTGGCTGATCGCGGGGTATCCGCCGCTCTCGGCTGGGATGCCGCTGACAGCGGCGCTTACCGCCATCGTCGGCGCGGCGGCGGGCGAGGAATGGAACCGACGCAAGAAAAAGCGCGCGAGGCGCGGGAAAAAGTAACCGGAGGCGCGACATGGCTAAGAACCTGATCCTGACCCTGGACGCGGGCACAACAGGCAGCAAATGCTCGGTCTTCGACCTGAAGGGCGCTGCGCTTTGCGTCGCGAAGAAGGAGTACCCGACCAATTACCCCAAGCCGAATTGGGCCGAGCAGGATCCGGACGTGCTGCTCCAGGCGATCCTGGACGGGGTCAGGGAACTATTGACCCAGGTCAGCCCCGCGGACATCGCGTGCGTCGGGCTTTCCGGCACGATGAACGGCTGCATCGCGGTCGCGGAAGATGGTCGTGTGCTCTACCCCAATATCCTGCATTCGGATTCCAGGGCGTGGCGCGAGGCGCTTGCGATTGAAAAAACGATCTCCCGCGACGACTTTTACCGGATGACCGGCAACCGGCTGGATCACCATTTCACGCTGCCCAAGATTCTTTGGACGAGAAAGCACCTGCCGGACGTGTACCGCCGCACCCGCTGGTGGCTCAACACCAAGGACTATCTGTACGCGCGGCTGACCGGCCGCATCGGCTTCACCGACTACTCCGACGCGTCGCTGACGATCGCGCTGGATCTCAACAAAAAGCAGTGGGCCTCGGAGCTTTTGACCGACCTTGGCCTCAATCCGGCCCGGATGCCGCAAGTGCTCAAGGGATCGGACGTTTCCGGGCGCATCACGCGGGAGATTTCAAAGCTCACCGGGCTTCTGCCCGGCACCCCGGTCGCGATGGGCGGCGGCGACGGCGCGTGCGCCGGACGCGGCGCCGGGCTTTACAAACCGGGCGCGGGCTATTGCTGCATCGGCTCCAGCGCGTGGGTGTCGCAGTTGACGCCGGAACCAATTTTGGACGAGAAGCAGCGCATCTTCAACTACCTCGACATGGACGGCGAGATCAACCATTCGCTGGGCGTGGTGCAGACCGCCGGATCCGCGTACGACTGGGCCGTGGACAACCTCTTGAGCGATGGACGGAAGCAGACCAGCGCGGATCACTCCCGCATCGAGAACATGGCGCGCCAGATCGAGCCGGGCGCGGAGGGCGTCATGTTCCTCAATACGCTCATGGGCGAGCGCACGCCCTACTGGGACCCCAACACCAAGGGGTGTCTCATCGGTTTCTCGCTCTACCACGACCAGCGACACGTCGCGCGGGCGATCTTCGAGGGCGTGGCGCTGTCGCTGAGCACCGTCGCGCGCATCATGACGGAGAACGGCGCGCCGATCTCCTCCATCATGCTGACCGGCGGCGGCGCGAACAGCGGCATCTGGCCGGACATCTTCGCAAGCGTCTTCGGCGTGCCGACCAGCGTCCACTACGCGCCGGGCGAGGGCACGAGCCTGGGCGCGGCGATGAC
>CAZNPZ010000057.1:0-16730 GCA_964575255.1 uncultured Oscillospiraceae bacterium | reverse complement strand
TGGCCGCATCCTTTCAAACCTGGACAGGCTGATGGCGCTGGGCGCGAACGTGCTGCTGCGCTGCCCGGTCGTGCCCGGCCTGAATGATACGTCTGAGCATTTCCAGTTCCTTGCGTCGCTCGAAAAGAAATACCCGGCGCTTCTGGGCGTAGAGATTCTGCCCTACCACGACATGGGCCGCGGCAAGGCGCGCGCTCTTGGCAGAGAATACGAGGTTTTCGCGCGCACCGCGGACGAAGCGGTCAAACAAAACTGGAAAGCGCGGATGCGCGCGGCGGGGCTGAGCGCGGACGCGATCATTTCTTTTTAGTCATTTTCCCCGACGCTGCACGCCCTCGCGGTAGCTGCGCGCGCTCATGCCCGTCAGTTTCAGAAAATATTCGCTGAAGATCTTGTAGGACTTGTAGCCGACCCGCTCGGCGATCTCGTAGTGGTGCAGCCCGGACTGCTCCAGGAGTTTCTTCGCTTTGTTGATCCGGATCAGATGCAGCCAGTCGTTGAAGCCACGCCCGGTCGCGTTCTTGAGTAGCCTTGTCAGATAGCTTGGCGAGATGTACAGGCTCTGCGCCACGTCAGACAGCGACAGGTCGCTTTCGATGTGCTCGGACATGTAGTTGAGCGCGTTCCGGATCTGCGGCCCGTACCGCGAAAAATCGCCGTTCATGCTCTCAAGCACCGCGGCCTTGGCCCGCTCCGCCGTGTAGGGCGACTCAAACAGCGCGTCGAGCGTTCCATACAGGCCGCTGTCCTCGCTGAACACCTGGATCGAGCGCGCGACGGAGCGCAGCGTCTCCTCAAACACCGCGCACGATGGCTTCACGCGTTCCATCAGGCGGAACAGCGCCTCCGCGCTGTCCGAGAACTCGGCGGTGCTCCCCGAACGGACGCCCTGTACGATCGCGCGCTCCAGCGTCAGAAGTTCCGCTTCCGGCATGGGTTCAAACACAAACGAGGGCTCCGCCTCAAGGCAGCGCGCGGCGGGAAACCAGATTGACCGCGCCTGCACGGCTTCGCAGGTTTTATTCAGCGCCGGTAGTTCTGAAAGCGCCGCGCACGCCCCAATCACGGGTTTTGCCATGGGATCGACGAGACCGCATAGCCGCCCAGCCAATTCATCCATGAGTCCGGCATCCGGCGCCGCTTCCACGTTCAGGATGGCCGCAATCGCGCCAGCCGCCCTGGTATGCAGCGCGGGGCGGAACCCCTCCAACTGACTGGAGATCAGTTGCAGCGTTTCCCAGCCCTTCCCTGCGTTTGGGACGGCCAGAAACAGCGCGTATTTGGGACCGGTCAGGTCGACGCCCAACGTGCGCGCGCGCTCCTGGGCGCGCGCGCCGTCCAGCCTGCCCGCCAGCAGGTCTTCAAAGAACAGCGCCTTTAGCGTATCCATGCTTTCGGTGATCAGGTGCTCAATGCGGCTGTCCTTCAGGTGCTTCTCCCGCTCGGCGAGAATCTCGTCGCGCAGCTTCAGGACGGAGGCGAGGATCTCCGAAGAGCCCGCGGGCTTCAAAAGGTAGTCGCGAACGCCGTACTTGATCGCCTCCATCATGTACCTGGCGTCGCTGTAGCCGCTGAGCATGATCATTCGGACGCTCGGGAGGATTTCGGGCAGCCTTCTTGCGAAGCTCAACCCGTCGCCCTCGCTCATCCGGACGTCTGTAATCACGATGTCCGGCCACAGCGTACGCGCTTTCTGAAGCGCCTCCGCGCCGCTTTTTGCCTCGCCGACCACCTCGATGCCATAGTCCGCCCAGGCGACCGCTTGCCTCAGACCCTGGCGGATCACCGCCTCGTCGTCCACCAGAAGTAGACGGATCACGCGTCCAATCCCCCTTTCGCGCTGTTTGCGGGCTGGCGGATCGTGACCAGCACGCCGCCCGGAACGTTTTCAAACACCGGCGTGTAGCCGCTGCCGAACCTCAGCTTCAGCCGCGCGCTCACGTTGCGGACAGCCAGCCCGCGCTTTCCGGGCCGCTCCTCGCGCATCAGTTCTTCCATCTCTTTTTCGTCCACGCTCCGCCCCTCGTTGAACACCTTGTATATGAGCGCGTCGCCCTCGAGGTAGATGTTGATTACCACGCGGCCGCCGCCCGCGGGTTCCACGCCGTGGATGATGGCGTTTTCGACGATCGGCTGAAGCAGCAGCTTCAAAACCGGAAGCTCGTCGAGGCCGTCCTGCACGTAGAATTCCACCCGGATCTGATCCTGATAGCGCACCTGCTGGATGGTGAGGTAGCACTCGATGTACTCCCTTTCCAGTTTCAGCGGCACCAGCCCATCCGGAGCGGGCATGAGCGCGATGCGGAACAGGTTTGACAGCGACTTGACCATCTCCGACACCTTCCAGGTGTGGCTGATCTCGCTCATCCAGTAGATCGTGTCCAGCGTATTGTACAGAAAGTGCGGGTTGATCTCCGACTGCAGCGCGTGAAGCTCCGCGTCGCGCTGCCGGATCTCGGACAGGTACACCTGCTCGTGCATCATCTTCAGCCGACGGCACATCAGGTTGAACTGGCCGACCAAGCGCGTAATCTCATTGTTTCCGGGGATCACGTAATCGGAGTCGAAATTGCGCGCCTCAACGCCCGCCATCACCTCGCCCAGTGTTTTGAGCGGATCGAACACGCGCCGCGTATAGTACCTGATCAGGACGGAGGAAAACAGCGCGGACATCAGGAGCGCTGCCGCGATGCTCCAAACGAGCAGTGAATCAAACTGGAACAGCTCCGCGCGGTCGAGTATTGAAACCACCACGACCTTGCCCTCAAATACTGGGCGCGTGGAGTAGCTGTAGCTGTGCCCGTTAACACTGACGCCAACGCTATCCTTCTGCCCTTTGGACAGCGCCTCAAAGGAAAACGCGTCGTCTTCCAGCAGTTCCTCCGGAATCTCGCCGCGGCGAAGCATCACGCCAGCGTCGGTCATCAGGAAATAACTGCTTCTGGGCAGCGAATCCGGCGCGGCCATGATCTCCATCAACGCGGCCTGGTTGACTTCGATTTTGATGTAGCCCAGCGCGCGCTTGAGCCGGTCGATGTCGCGCATCAGCCGGATCAGAGATACATCGCCGGGGCGGATCGACCAGAAGCTGGTACCCATCAATTCCTCGGCGCGCGCGCGGTCGGACGGGGTGATGTTCTTGTTGGTGAAGACGCCGGAATACAGAAGCTCCCGCGTGTCGGAGATGACCGACGCGGTCTTGTAATACTTGGAGCTGAACGGCAGAAGCTGCAGGGAACTGTTGACCTGCGCGTACAGCGAGCCGTTGAACGGGTCGGAGAGGTAGTTTCGAACCGCGCGGTTGGAAAGGATGAACAGTGAAATTTCGTTCAGCCCGCTGAACGCGGAATCCAATGCGCTTGAAACGGATTGGATGTTGTGATAGGCGTAGCGCTCGTTTTCCTCGATGGAACGTTTGGTAAAAAACGTCAGGATCATCAGGTACAGGATGATCATGGGGATCATGACCACGGCGATCGAAAACCAGACGAGCTTCCTGCGCAGGTCATTGGAACGCTTCATTGGTATTAACCTCAAAATCATCAGATCCGGGCGCGTTATACTGGGGTATCGTACAATATTGAAGGATATTTGTCAACAATGCGGGATAATTTGTTGCGTCTTTGCGTATACAACTTCCAGTGCACCGCGAGAAACGAACCCGATTGGACACAGGCTCCCCCATTTCCGGAAAGTATTGGTCTTTCCTGTTTGGTCGATTTCGTATAGAATTGAACTGTTGCCAACAGGCATAAATCGATCAGGGAGGTTAGGTTCATGAAACGCAGTCTTCTCGCGCTCCTCATGGTTCTGGCGATGGCGCTGGCGATGTTCTCGTCCGTGGCCGTGGCCGAGGAAAAGATCACCCTCAGCCTGATGCATTTCCACACCCCTGAGACCTCCGACAGCAACGTCGAGAACCGCGGATACCACGCGATGAAGGAGAAGTTCCTCGCGGAACATCCCAACGTCGTGCTCAATGAGACCACGCTGCAGCAAGCCGACTACCACACCAAGATCATGGCGCTGGCGGCCGCCAACGAGATGCCCGACATCTTCTTCACGAAGGGCAGTTGGGTACAGAATTTTTACGACAACAACCTCATGGCCGACCTGACCGGCAAGATCGATACCTCGCTGTACCGCGACGGCATCTTCACCCCCTTCACCCGTGACGGCAAGATCCTGGCCTCCCCGATCCAGTTCACGGTGACCTCAGTGGTGTACTGGAACCAGGCGATGTTCGCGGACATCGGCTACGACCACTTCCCGGCCACCTGGGAGGAACTCCTGGACGCCAACGACAAGTTCAAAGCCAAGGGCATCACGATGATCTCTTTGGGCAACAAGGACAAATGGCCTTTTGAGTCCTGCATCATCTCCACGCTGGGCGACCGCTTCACCGGCTCGGACTGGACGCAGTCGATCATCCTGAACGACGGCAAAGCCAAGTTCACCGATCCGGAATTCGTCGAGACGCTCAAGTACAGCCAGTCGATGGCGCACATGTTCAACATTGACTTCAACGCCATCAACAACGAGCAGTCCGACAACCTCTACGGCACCGGCAAGGCCGCGGCCACCATCGAAGGCGTGTGGACGATTTCCTACTTCCTCGCCAACGCCGATGAGGAAGTCATCAAGAACACCAAGCTCGCCGTGCTCCCCACGGTTCCCGGCATGAAGGGCGAGGCCAACACCGTCTCCGGCGGCGCGGGCTGGTCGCAGAGCGTCAGCTCCAAGCTGACCGGCGCGGCGCTTGACATGGCCATCGAGTACGTCAAGGCCACCACGGGCGTCGACTACTGCGAATACCTGATGAAGGACAGCGGCATCCTGGGTCAGTGCGAAGTCCCGGTCGCGGACAAATCCGCCATGCCGGAGCTCTCACAGCAGTTCATCGATCTCGTCAGCGGCCTCAAGCTGGTGCCGATCTACGACATCCAGATGGACGGCGCGGTGATCGACGTCATGAACTCCAAGATTCAGGAGCTTTTGAGCGGCACCGCCACGCCGGAAGCCGTCGCGGAAGCGATCCAGGCCGAACAGGCGAAGCTGGGCTGATCCCAACCAGAACAGGAACCACAACACGGGCGGGGGCGCTGCCCCCGCCCGCATCTTTAAGAGATACTATCGGGAAGGGGGCGGCGCGATGAACCGGCGCACGGGGCCGTCCAGGCTGACAATGGCACTGTATTTGCTGCCCAGTCTGGCGCTGTTTTTGTTTGTGGTCATCGTACCCATCTTCGCCGCGATCTACTACAGTACGTTCAACTGGCCGGGCGGCCAGAAGATGACGCCGATCGGGCTTGAGAACTATCGGTCGATGCTCAATGACCCGATCTTCTGGTCGTCGTTTGGCAACAACGTGTACCTGACGGTGTTTTGCCTGATCGGCCAGATCGGGCTGGCGTTTTTGTTCGCCTGCCTTCTGAACGCCAAGGGGCTTCGGTTCAAGGGGCTGCACCGCGCGGTCAGCTACTTCCCGGTCACGCTGAGCGCGGTGGTGGTAGGCTTCGTGTGGACGATGATCTATGACTACAACTACGGCATTTTGAACCTGATTTTAAACATGATGGGCCGCGGCGACCTGGTCCGCGTGTGGCTTTCAGACCCGGCACTCATCATGCCGGTGGTCAGCGTGCCGCTGGTGTGGCAGTACATCGGCATGTATCTGGTGATCATCCTGGCGGCGATGACCTCCATCTCGCCGGAGGTCTTTGAGATGGCGGAACTGGACGGCGCGGGCGGCTTACGCCGGGCCATCCACATTACGCTGCCGATGATCCGCAACACCTTGATCATCTGCGTGATGCTGTGCATCTCCGGCAATATGCGCGCGTTCGACCACATCTACGCGATGACGCGCGGCGGCCCCGGCTACGCCTCCAGCGTGATGGCGATGTATTCCTACAACGTGTCGTTCATGCAGGTCAACATGGGCTACGGATCGACGCTGTCGATCGGCATCCTGATCATCAGCATGACGCTGGTGACCGGCGCGCGCGCGCTGCTCACCCGCTTAACCAGAGGGGGGGCGCTGGAATGACCGCGGGCATCAAGGATTCGGGCCGCCGCGAGGCGGTTATGAAGGGGAAGAACGCGCCGTCCCGCGTGGTCGGGCGCGTCGCCGCCAACCTGACGATGTGGCTTTTTTCGATCACCTGCGTGTACCCGGTCGTCTGGATGATCTACTCCTCGCTCAAAAAGAGCCGGGAGTTCGAGCGCAACATCCTGGGGCTGCCGTCGGTCATCCATTTTGACAACTATGTCAAGATCTTCTCGGCGGGCACGATCGGCACCTACATGTTCAATACCGTCCGGAACACCGCCTTGTCCCTCGTGTTCATCGTGTTGTTCGGGTTCATCAACGGCTACTTCATCTCGCGCTTCCGCTTCCGCGGCCGCACGGCGCTGTACTCATTGTACATGCTGGGCATGCTGGTGCCGATGCACGCGCTCTTGATCCCGATCTACATTTTGTTCAGCAATACCCACCTCAACGACCACTGGTACACGGTCGTGATGCCCAACGTGGCGTTCAACCTGCCGATGGCGCTGTTCCTGGTCGAAAGTTTCATGACCACCATCCCGCGGGACATCGAGGAGGCCGCGTCCATAGACGGCGCGTCGTTCTCCCGGACGCTGTTTACGATCATCCTGCCGCTGGTGACGCCGATCTTGGTCACGGTGGGGATCATCACGTTCTTCAGCTGCTGGAACGAGTTCAGCTTCTCTCTGGTACTCCTGAACGACCAGAAGCTGTTCACACTGCCGCTGGGGCTTACGATGTTCAAGGGCGTCTACCAGAGCGATTACCCCAAGATGATGACCACGATGGTGATCGCGATGGCGCCGGCGATCCTCCTGTACTTCGCGTTTTCCAAGCAGATCATCCAGGGCATGATGTCGGGCGCGCTGAAGGGATAGCGCGCATTTCAACCGAAATTGAAAAGGAGAGCCGACCATGAAACTGTCGCTCAACCAAAGCTGGGAACTTTTGGAGAGAAAGCTGGACGTCACCGCGAAGGACGTCCTGAACGTCCTCGAAGCCAAAGATGCCCTCGCGGCAGGCGACCTGCCGCTGGACGCGCACATGCCGCTGATCGCGCACGGGATCATCAAAGACCCGGTCGTGGCCGATTACAGCTACGATTGCGAGTGGATGGAGCGCCGCAGCTGGTGGTTCAAAAAAACCTTCACGGTGACGGAAGGCGACTTGAAGGCGCGCGCCGCGCGGCTGGAACTGGAGAGCCTCGACCTGTTCGCGGACGTGTTCGTCAACGGGCGGTTCGTGGGTTCGCATGAAAGCTGCCACTTCCCGTTCGTCGCGGAAGTGAAGGACTTCCTGAAGCCTGGCGAAAACACGCTGCTGGTTCGGCTGACGATGGGGCCGGAGCGCCTCGCGAAGGGCGATTACGACTACCTGGCCGACTACATCTGTACCGAGTACGAAGTGGGCCGGGGCGACCGCGGCGAAAAGGCGCGCGCGATGCTTCGGAAGCCCCAGTACGTCTACGGCTGGGATTGGGGCCCGCGCGTCGGTACCGTGGGCATCGTGAAGAACGCGTGGCTGCATTTTCTTGGCGATGTGGCCGTGACCCAAGTGCACGCGGTGACCGTTTCCGCCGAAGAAAACGCGCGCATGCGCTTTGAGCTGGAGTTTGAGAGCCTGCTGCCGCTGTCCACGCAGGAGGCGGAGGTGACGCTAGAGGTTACCCATCAGGGCAAAACCGTGCTGACCCTGACGCGGGACGTGCTGGCCGAGAGCGGCGCAAACTACGCGGACTTTAACGCCGTGATCGAACACGCGAAGCTCTGGTGGCCGAGCGGCGCGGGCGAGCAGCCGTTGTACGAAGTCACTGCCACCGTGAAAACCGCGACCTGCACCGCCGTTTCCGAACCCGCACGGTTCGGCATCCGCACCGTAGGGCTGGATTTGACGAAGTATGCCGATAACGACCGCCGCTTCGCGGTCGTGGTCAACGGCAAAGCGATCTACATGAAGGGCGGCGACTGGATTCCGTCCGACGCCGTGTACGCGCGCGTCAGCCGCGAGAAGTACGAAACGCTGATCCGGGACGCGAAGGACTGCAACTTCAACATGCTGCGCATTTGGGGCGGCGGCAACTACGAGCGGGACGAGTTCTACGAGCTGTGCGACGAGCTGGGCATCATGCTCTGGCACGACTTCATGTTCGCCTGCGCGCTGTACCCGGACGACCAGGCCTGGTTCCGCGATCTCGCGACCCGCGAAATCGACTACCAGACCAAGCGGCTTCGGAACCACCCGTCTCTGGCGCTCTGGTGCGGCAACAACGAGTGCCAGTGGATCTTTGAGGAGTACCTGGGCGGCACAGGCAAACCGGTCAGCGGCGGGCTGCACCTCTACAACGAGATCATGCCACGGCTGATCCGGGACAACTGCCCGGAGATCCCCTACTGGCGCTCCTCGCCCTACGGCGGAAAACTCCCCAACGACAACGAGGTCGGCGACCGGCACCACTGGCGCGACTGCACGATGTCCGACAACATGGCCGACCGGATCAACCCGGAGGCCTACGACCGCGTGACCTCCCGCTTCGTGACCGAGTACGGCTACATCGGCCCCTGCTCCGAGGAGACGATCACGAAGTATTACGGCGGCGGCGAATGGACGCCGGGCGACCGCATCTGGAACCTGCACAACAACACGTTCGAGAAGGCGACTGTGCCGGAGGGCATCCGCCGGCATTACACAGACCCCGAACCGCTCGCCATCCGGGACTATCTGCAATACGCGCGGCTGGTGCAGGGGCTGATGTACGGCTACTCGCTGGAGGCGATCCGCTTCTACCCGAAAAACGACGGCTCGCTGTTCTGGATGTACAACGACACCTGGGGCGAGGTCGGCTGGACGATCATCGACTACTACCTCGACCGCAAGCCCAGTTTCTACTACGTCAAGCGCGCGTTCGCGCCGCTGAAACTGATCCTGCGCGCGTCGGAAGATAAAAAGACCGTCCGCGTGATGGGCATCAACGACACCGCGAACGAAGTGAAGGCGAACCTCGCGTTCGGATACGCGGGCTTTGACGGAGAGATCGACGAAAACCGCGTGCCGGTGACGCTCGCGCCTTTCTCGAAGGCCATCGTGCATGAATTCGCAATGCCTGCGGGCGACGCGGCCAAGGGTGTCGTCTTTGCGCGGATGGACGGCGCGCCGTTGGCGCTGCTTCGGCAGATTCCGTTCCGCGGCTTTGAAAAGCACGAAAGTCGGGTGACGGTGGAATCGGTGAAAGAAAACGGAAACGACCTCGTCGTCACGCTGAAGTCCGAGGGCTACTGCCACGCGGTGTCGCTGGGATTCCCGGCAAACGTGCGCCTGAGCGACGAATACTTCGACATGCTGCCGGGCGACCGCGTCACCGTCACCGTCTACGGCGCGAAAGGCTCGGATGGCCTTTCCCTGCGCTGGCTGTAGGTGTGCGGCGAAAGCCGCTTCGCGTCTTTCGCCAGGCAATGAGAATCCGCTTCGCATCTTTTCATTGCGTTGGACACGGCGCAGGCACTTTGTTTCGCTAGAAAAATGTCTGCCCGCCGGATGCTTTCCGACGGGCAGACCCTTTCTTGAATCTTGTCAATGATCCTGTTGCGGCATGGGCCTGGGCCGATCGGGGCGGCTGACGATATCCACGGCGACGCCCGCGCCGCGCTGTCCAGAATGCCGCGCATGACCTCCAGTATATGCAACGCGATGCCGCCGTCCGCGCGGGGCGCTCGGTCCATCCGAATCGCGTCGGCCATGTCGCTCACGCCCAGGCCGCGGCTGTTCTCGGTGAAGGGGTACTGAAGCGGCTGTTCGGCGAACGCCGTCGAATCCGCCGGCCGCCGCCGGGCTGATAATAGAAGTCGGGGTTGGGATGCCAAAGCTCGTGGCCGGGTAGCATCAGAAACGCGCTGGCGCCGCCGAGTTCGCCGCGGTCGAGAAGGCCGCGCGCGGTCTGGATGCCCGCGCCCAGCACGGTGTCGGGCGCGCAGCCCAACCAAAGCCCCCGCTTCGACGCTTCCTCCGTCAGGCGATTCGCGTCCTCCACGGTGAGCGCGAGCGGCTTCTCGCTGTACACGTGCTTTCCGGCCTGAACAGATGCGAGGCTGACGGCAAAGTGCTCGCTGGGCCGCGTCAGGTTCAGAACCAGTTCGATCCGGTCGTCCGTCAGGAGCGAAGGCGCGTCGGGGTACCAGCGCGCGCCGTACGCATCGGCGGCCTCGCGTGCCTTTTCCGGCAGCGCGTCGCAGACGCCGATCAACTCCAGGTTCCCAAACATCCCGTGCAGTTTTTCAGGTAGATGCCGCTGATGAAACCGCAGCCGACGACGCCCAGGCCGACCTTGCGCATGCGCCTATCCTCCGATCCGTCAGGCTTTGGGAATGCGCTCCTTCATTTCAAGCAGGAAGCCAAGCGTATTCATCGTATCGAAGTACGCGTACCGTTCGAAGCCCTTCTCCTCCTCAAAGACCAGCGGGAAGCCCAGCTTCCCCATCAGGTTGATGTGCTGCTCGAAGCCTTCGATGTACAGCGCCATGAAGCACACGCTGGTGCCGTGCTGCTTCAGGTGGTCATGCCAGGGGCTCTTCGCCTCGCCCAGCGGCTGGACGATCTCGAAGTAGATCGGCTGCAGATAGACGCAGCGCACCTTGAGCGGCGTATTGTCCGCGGCCTCGCCCATGTACTTTTTGTACTTGAAGCGGTCGAAATCGCCCGCGGGCGCCTCGTCGCTGTCGTAGGGGGGGAGCGTAGAGAACATCGACTGGAGCGCCGAGTAGGTTTTGTCGGCGTCGTCGGTGACGATGCCAACCTTGATGATCCGGTTGCTTGCGATCTTCTCCATGGGTGTGCCTCCAATACATATTACATGTACTTGGCGTGGGGGGACTTGGGGTCGATCTGCATCAGCTCGATGCGGATGCCGTTGGGGTCCTTCGTCCAGGACTGCCAGTTGAAGTCGCAGCCCTGATTGGGCATGATGTCCATCGAAAAGCCCGCGTCCAGCACCTTCTGGCTGGCCGCGTGGATGTCCTCCACCTCAAAGCAGAGGTGGTTGAAGCCGATCAGCTCCGGCTTCCAGGGGTTGTCCACGGTTCCGTCGTAGAAGAGTTCCACGAACTGGCCGGGGCAGACGTTGAGGTAGACAATCCACGGGGAGCCGTCCTTGGGGTTGGGAATCTCAAAAACCTGTTTCAGCCCCAGCGCCTCCGTGTAGAACTTGAGGGATTCTTCCATATTCCGAACCGTGATCGCCATGTGCGCCATTGCCTTTGCCATAGGGTACGCCTCCTTCATCATGGTCTGTCCGAAATGGGGGATTGGCTCTTACCGGATCGGGATTCCCGCAGCTTTCGCGATGCCGGCCACATAGTCGTAGGCCTCTTTGTACTCCGCGTCCGTCTGCATGTGTTCCAGGAGGAACGGCATGTCCTTGGGCAGGCACCTGTCCGCGATCTGAAGCACCTTCGAAAAGTCCAGCTTTTCCTCGGCCGTTCCCAATGCAAACGATAGAAGCGCCAGCGGATTTTCAACGCGGGCGGCATGTACGCCGGGAACGCGTTCGGCCCACCAGAGCCGAAACACTGGTGGGCCGAACAATACCTCAAGTCAGCGCGCCGCCCGGAAACTCGAAGAGTTTCAGGCGCGCGCAGTTCTTCTTCGGTCGTTCCCAATGCAAATGAAAGGCGCGTCAGCGGATTTCATTTGCCGCACAGCGTTAATAGACGTTCTTCCAGTCTTCGATGTTGTCCTTGGTGAACAGGAACGGGTCGCCGACGATGGTGAAGGTGCCGCCGTCGCCCGCGTCCATGATCTCTCGCTCGCCCAGCCGGCCGGCCTGAAGCTTGTCGCCGACTTTGCCGGTGATGTCGCCCTTGACCATCGCGACCGTCGCGTACGCCGCGCAGTAGCCCAGGTCAATCGGGTTCCACAGGAACATGCCTTCGCAGGTGCCGTCGGAGATGGCTTCCGCCATTTCGGAGGGCAGACCCAGACCCGTCAGCTTGATCTTGCCGGTCAGGCCGTTGTCCTTGATGCAGGTGGCCGCCGCCGCGATGCCCACGGTGGTGGGGGAGATGACGCCCTTGAGGTCGGGGTAGGAGTTGATCAGGCCCTGCATCTCCTGATAGGACTTGTCGGTCAGGTCGTCGCCGTACACGACGGTGACCAGCTCGATGTCCTTGTACTTGGGATCCTGAAGGGTTTCCTTCATGTACTTGATCCAGGTGTTCTGGTTGTCCATCGTCGCGCCGGCGGACAGGATCGCGATCTGGCCCGCGCCGCCGATCTGCTTTGCGATCTCCTCGATCTCAACACGGCCGATGTTGGCGGCGACGGAGGGCGAGATGTCCAGGTCGCGGCCCTCGGCGTTGACCTTGGAGTCCCACGAGACGACCTTGATGCCCTTCTCTTTTGCGGTCTGGAGTACGCTCACCACGCCCGCGGCGTCGTTGGCCGAGATGGCGATGGCGTCCACGCCCTGCTGGATATAGCCTTCGATGATCTGAATCTGGCCTTCGTTGGAGGAGTCTGCCGGGCCGTTGTGGACGAACTCAAAGCCCAGTTCGCCCTGGGCTTCCGTGAAGCCCTTGACGGCGGCCTCGAAGAACGGGTTGCCGGTCTGCTTGTAGACGACGCCGATGGAGATGGGCTTTTCCGCCAGCGCCGGGATGGTCATGCCGGCGATCAGCATGAGCGCCAGGACCAGGGACAGGATCTTGCGCATAATGGGTTCCTCCTTGTATTCATCCATTCTCGGCGGATGCCCCGCCGGAAACATATCATGTATTTCCGACGGCGGCGCGCCGCTTCACCTGCCGCTTCTTTTGAGCGGATTCGATCAGGTTGGGCACCAGCACCACCGCGATCAGTAAAACGCCGATCGCCAGGTTCAGAATGAACGCGTCGTTGTAGGCGATCATCAGCCCGTTTTTAAGGCAGGTCATCAGGATCAGCGACAGGAACACGCCGATCGCGCTGCCCTTGCCGCCCGCGGTGGACGCGCCGCCCAGAACCGCGATCGCGATCGCTTGCATCTCGTAGCCGGTCGCCAGCGTGTACTTGACCGAGCCGGTGCGCGCGCACAGGAAGAAACCGCCGACCGCCGCGAGCAGGCCGTTCAGCGTAAACACGAACAGCTTGATCCGGTCGGTTTTGAGGCCGGAGTAGCGCGCGGCCACGATGTTGGTGCCGGTCGCGAAGATGCGCCGCCCGGACGGCGTTTTGTGGATCCAGACCGCGTAGAACGGCATCACCAGAAGGATCGCCAGCAGCATGTACGGAATCTCCAGCCCGCCGATGATCACGGAGCCGTAGCCGAGGTCTTTTGCGAACCACTGCGGGAAGCCGCCCGCGGACTGATCCTTCAGGATGATGTAAGCGATGCCGCGGTACAAGGTCAGTGTGGATAGCGTGATGATCATCGGGTATAGTTCCTTGAACCGGATGATGAGTAAGCCGTTCACAAACCCGCAGGCGACGCCCACCAATAGCATCAGCGCCACCGCCAGCGGGAACGGAAGCCCGGCGTTGAAGGAGACCGCCATCACCGTCGCGGACAGCGCCGCCACCGAGCCGACCGAAATGTCGATGTCGCCCAGCAGCAGCACCAGCATCATGCCCAGCGCCATGAAGCCCACGTCCACCATGTATACGCGGGTCTGGTTCAACACCTTGTCAAACGCGTACACGCCCGGCAGTATCCGGCTGAAAAAGCCGTACACGAGGACGATCAGGACGACCAATATCCATTCCCAGTGCAGAAAGAAGGCGGGAACCCGGAAGCCGGATTTCTTCTCAGCCATCAGATGTTCCTCCTTCTCAGGCTCTGCCGGTCCATCACCCGCTGGATCAGGACGTTCGAGACCACCGCGATCAGGATCAGCGCGCCCTGAATGGCCTTCTTCCAGAATTCGGAGGTGCCGGTGAGCTTCATCATCGTCAGGCCGTTGTTGATCACGCCGATGGTCAGCGCGCCCAGGAGCACGCCCGTGATCTTGCCCGACCCGCCGGTTACCGACACGCCGCCGATGACGCAGGCGGCGATCACGTACATTTCGTAGCCGGTGGTCATGTCCTGCGTGATCTTCACGTCGTGGGACGCAAAGAGGAGCCCCGCGAGGCCCGCCATCGCGCCCATCAGAATGTGCGCCAGCACGATCGTCCGCTCCACCGGCGTTCCGCGCATCTCGGCGGCCTCGCGGTTGGAGCCGACGGCGTAGAGGTTCCGCCCGGTTCGGATGTAGGTGATGAACAGGTACATCAGGACGAACGCGGCCAGCATGATCCAAGTCTTGGCGTTGACGCCGAGGAAGTCCACGCGGGTAAAATGGATGAACGCGTCGGACATGTCCTTCTTGTAGACCGCCTTGCCGCCGGAAATTACATGGCACAAGCCGTACAGGATGTACTGCATGCCCAGCGTGGTCACAATCGGGAGCACCCGCCCGTAGGCGATGATCGCGCCGTTGATGAGACCGCATGCCGCGCCAACCGCGACGCCGGTAACAACCAGCAGGATCAGTGGCGCGCTGACCCGGATCGAAACCGCCGTCTCCACACCGTCCACCAGTTGCGTAACGTCCGCAACACCCAGCAACGAACGCATCAGGATGCCGGTCGTCATCGCGGAGAGCGCCATGATGCCCGCGATGGAGATGTCAATCGACCCCACCAGCATCACACACATCATGCCGAAAGCGAGGATCATCAGGGTTGCCGTGTCTTCCACGATGAACAGAAGGTTCTTTGGCTCCGCGAAGGCGGGATTCCGAAGGCCCACCAGCGCGACAAGAATCACGAGGATCGCCATCAGGCCGATCTCCCGGTATTTCAAAAACAGCGCATACAGCGGCGCGCGCGCCCTGACTGGTTGCATTGGCTCTCTCCTTTTACGCTCAGGCGTCAGCTTTCTCCATCGGCATCGCGGCCATCAGGATACCCTCCTGCGTGGCCTCGGCGTGCGCGATCTCGGCGGACAGGTGCCCCTCGCGCATGACCAGGATCCGGTCGCACATGTTGATGACCTCCGGCATCTCGGAGGACACCATCAAAATGCCGAACCCCTGCGCGGCCAGGTCGCACATGATCTGGTAGATCGCGGCCTTTGAGCCAACATCCACGCCCTTGGTCGGCTCGTCCATGATCAGGATCCGGGCGTCGCCGGACAAAAGTTTGGCCACGACCACCTTCTGCTGGTTGCCGCCCGACAGCGAACTCGCCGCGTCGTCCACCGATCCCGCCTTGACGGCGAGCTTCTTTGAAAGCGCCTCGGCTTCGGCCCGCTCCGCGATTTTCCGCATCAGAAACCGCCCGGAGAACTTCTTCAGGTTAGGCAATGTGATGTTTTTCTCGATCGACCAGGGCAAAAGCAACGCCTGCTTCTGCCGATCCTCCGGAAGGAGCCCCACCCCCAGCGCCATCGCGCGGTTGGGGTCGTCGACGCGCGCTTCTTTGCCTCGGATGAACACCTTTCCGCCGGTTGGTTTGGTGACGCCGGTCACCGCCTCGATCACCTCGGTGCGGCCCGCTCCTACAAGGCCGGTCAGCCCCACGATCTCGCCCGCGCAAACACGAAAGCTCACGTCCCGGAAGTAGCCCATCCGGGAAAGATGTTCCACGCGCAGAAGTTCCTCGCCCACCGCGCAGTCCTTCTTGGGGAAGAACTGGTCGATGGAGCGGCCCACCATCGCCTGCGCCAGCGTCGGGGTGTCCACGTCCTTCACATTCCAGGTGCCGATGTACTGCCCGTCGCGTAACACCGTCACCCGGTCGGCCAGCCGGAACATGTCCTCGAAGCGGTGGGAGATCAGGATCACCGACGCGCCCTTATCCCGGAGGTTCTTCACGATCTCGTAGAGTTCCTCGCTCTCGCGCTTGGACAGCGCCGCGGTGGGCTCGTCCATGATCAGAACCCGCGCGTTCTGTGACAGCGCCTTCGCGATCTCCACAAGCTGCTGCTGCGCGACCGAGAGGACGCCCATCCGCTCGGTCGGGCTGATGGAGGAGCCTAGCGAACGGAGCAGTTCCCGCGCGCGTTCGTTGGTCTTCTTCCACTGGATGCGCTTGACCGGCCCTTTTGTCACCATTTCGTGACCCATGAAGATGTTCTCGGCCACGGTCAGGTGCGGGTAGGCCGCGAGGTGCTGGTAGATCGCCGCGATGCCCGCCTGCTGCGCCTCGCGCGGGTTTGTAAAATGGACACTCTTTCCGTCCAGCAGGAATGCCCCGCCCTCGTCCGGTTGGTGCACGCCGGTCATCACCTTGATGAAGGTGGACTTGCCCGCGCCGTTCTCGCCCATCAGCGCGTGAATCTCGCCCTCTTCGAGTTCAAAGTGTACCGAATCCAGCGCCTTGACACCCGGAAAGGTCTTGGAGATGTTTTTCAGTTCCAACAGGGTCTTGGCCATCGATGCCCTTCCCTCCCCGGATCGCGCCCCGCTGAGGCGCGGAAACCGGATGATCCGATCAAACGTTAACGTTTACACTCCATTATAAGTAATTTGAACCATAAAAAGCAATACCAAAACTTCGATTTTGAAAAAAGTGCCCATTTGCTGTTAAGAAACACACAGCCAGCCGCCTTCGCGGTTTGCCGTGTGTTTCGTCTCAATATGGCGATTATTGTTTCAGCGCCATCGTGCCGTAGCAGGTCACGTCTTGTCAAGTGGTGTAAAAGCATTCACAAGGGAAACGGGTTAAGGGC
>CAZNPZ010000056.1:0-17447 GCA_964575255.1 uncultured Oscillospiraceae bacterium | reverse complement strand
TGGTGGGTCATCAGGGACTCGAACCCTGGACACCCTGATTAAGAGTCAGGTGCTCTACCAACTGAGCTAATAACCCTTGAATGCTTGGTCGCCGAACGGTCTCACGGGTTATTATTCTACTACGTCTCCCTGGGTTTGTCAAGCTGTTCCCGCAGGAAAACTCATCAGCGACTCTGTAAATTATTCAAACGCAGTAAATTGTTTGGCAGAACGGTTGAGAGAATCCCGCCTGTCTGTTATAATGCACATGCCTTAATCTTCCAAATATGGAAAGGAGGGTGGCGGATGAAGCATACCTTCCCTCACCTCGCCCTGATCGCCCTTTATTTTACGCTCCTGATCGCGAGCGCGCCGGCACAGGCGATGCCGCTGTCTGAGAAGGCATCCATCAATCGGGGCAAACCCTATTATTTGGTGGCCGACTTGACCAACCAGTACGTCACCGCTTTCAGAACCGATACAGACGAGCCTGTTCGTTATATGATCTGCTCCTCCGGTAAGTACAGCGGCACGACGCCGCTGGGCACGTTCCAGTTGCAGAGCGACGCTGTGTATTCGTGGTACAAATTCCCGACCTGCTACATCCGTTACGGAAAGCGGATTACCGGAAGCATCTGGTTTCATTCGATCCTGTACGCGAGCAGAAGTACGTCTTCGTTGAATTGGGAATCGTTTTACAAACTGGGTTCGCCCGCATCGCACGGCTGCATCCGACTGACGCCCATCGACGCGCAGTGGATCAGCTACAACTGCAAGAAGGGCACGACCGTTCGCATCCTGAGAGCCGCGAAGACCAGCGAGACAAGGCAGCGCGCAGCGCAACTGAAGAGCGCGCTTCAAGCCGCAGGGCACAAGGGCATTCAACCCACGCTGAAGCCGACGCCGATGCCGACGCTCGTAGTAGGCAGCAATAGCGCCCGCGTCAAGGCGCTCCACTCGCGCCTGCGCTCTCTGGGTTTCTACCCGGGCGCCATTACGACCCTCTACACCGATGAGACCAAGGCGGCGGTGGAGGCGTATCAGACCGCGGCGGGGCTTGACGCCACCGGCGCTGTCGACGACGCACTGCAGCGGAAGATCAACGCCACAGATTCAATCACAGGTCGCCTGGTAACGATGCAATACGGCAATAAGTACGTGGTGGTCAAGCTGCTGCAAAGGCAGCTGCGGACGCTGGGCTATCTAAAGTCCAATTTCAAGATCTCGACGACATTCGGTTCCGGCACGCGCTCCGCGGTGATGGCGTTCCAGACGATGGCCGGACTGACGCCGGACGGCATCGCGACTCCTGCGCTGCAAAACCTGCTGTTCAGTGAGGCCGCGCCGACGCCCACCCCAACCCCCGCTCCGACGTACGCAACCACGAGCAAGACGATTTCGCTCAGAAAGTCTCGTTCCACCACCTCCGCGCGCCTCGCGTGGATCCCCATCAACCGTCAGGTCATCGTACTGACCCCAATCGGCGGAACCTGGACAAAGGTCAAATACGGTTCCAAGACCGGCTATGTGTTGTCCATCTATCTGACAACCACGCCCCCCACGCCGCAGTCCTGACCATCTCCTTGTGGCATCTCTGATTTCCATCATTCTTGAGGCGCCACGCTCCAAGAACCCTCATTCCACTTCAATCGTTCCCGGCGACATGTGCGCCGGGAACGCGTTCGGGCCGCCAGTGTCGAAACACTGGCGGCCCGAACATTTCCTGCGATAAACTGGCCTGCAATCCTTCAGGATTGCAGCCAGCGAAGAATTCCCGGTTCAAATGCCAAGGAAAACTGCGAAGCAGATTTTTTGGCGCATGTCGACTTTGTCGACATGCAACAGCGCGGCGGGAATCCGCCGCGCCGCTTGTGAGCGCCGTCTGTAAGCCGAGTTCTGTCTTGGACGGCCATCTATCTAGGCCGACTGTCACCAGTCGGCTCCAGCGATTACCCGAGGGCGTGACGGGCCGCCACATATGCCCCCCTATCAATCTTGCACCAGGTGGGGTTTACAGAGCGGACATGTCGCCATGCCGCTGGTGAGCTCTTACCTCGCCTTTCCACCCTTACCGAGCCGAAGCCAGGCGGTATATCTCTGTTGCACTTTCCTTGGAGTCGCCTCCACCGGGGATTACCCGGCACCCTGCCCTATGGAGCTCGGACTTTCCTCGCGTTCGAGCCTCGCGGCTCTCCCCCGCGGCCGTCCGGCGGCCTCACAAACCTTGAATATCCTTTCAGCTTTCCTGCGGCATGTACAGGATCCTGCCGCAGTTGTCGCACTCGACGACGCGCCCTTCAGCTTGAATCTGCTTGAGCGTCACCGACGGCAGCGACATGTAGCACCCGCCGCACTGCCCGCCCACAAGGCGCGCCATCGGGGGCGTCGCGTGTTGTTTGATGTTGGCGTACCGCTCCAGGAGTTCGGGCTTGATGCCCCTGCCCGCAGCGTCCGCCTTGCGTTTGAGCGCGGCGAGCTGCTCACTGTCCTTCTTGAATTCCTGATCGTACACCTGCTTGATCTCGTCGTACTCCGCCTTGGCCTTGGCTGCCCGGACGCGGATCTCCTTCTGCTGGCGATCGCGCACCTCGGAATCCTTGCGTATGCGCTGAAGCTCCTGCTCATAATGGGTAAGTGTCTCCAGCAACTTCTGCACCTGGGCGATGCGCGCGTCGGCCTCTCCGATTGTTCCCGGCATGTTCGCGGCGTCCGTCATCATCTGGCGTACGACGCCCTCCAGCCTGGACGCCTCGTCGGAAATGGCCTCCATGCGGTCGACCATGGTGGCGACTTCCTCTTCGATGCGCTTCATGTTGGTCTGCTGTTCCATGATGAAGTCGCGATGTTTGATCAGCTTCAGCCGGTTGGGCGCCTGGCGCATGTCACTCTCGAAGCGATCCGCTTCCATGTCCACCTGCATGAACGCCCAAAGCATATCAAGCTGCATTTTCTTCCCCCCATCCGCGCGTCAAAACGGCTCAAAACCGCTTTCAAAGACGTGCACATTATATTGTAGCGTATTTGCGCGCGTTTGTAAACCGTTTTGCAAGGCTTTAACCATCACCCGCTCGGTAAAGTAGTGACCCGCCTCGACGACGGTAAGCCCCGCTTCGGTCGCGGCCAGCGCCTCGTGATGGCGCACCTCGCCGGTCAGGAACGCGTCACATCCGGCGTCAAGCGCGTCCGGCCAGAACTTCCCGCCCGCGCCGCCTGAGACCGCGAGTTTATGAATGGCGTCGCCGCCGCGGTACAGCCTCGGCGTGCCACCCAGACGATTTTCCGCGAGCGCCAGAAGCATTTCGGGCGTGCCCTCGAATGCGCCCGCGCGCAGGCCGTTCGGGAGCGTCTCCAGCCACGACAACCCAAGCTCGGCGGCGAGCACGTCGTTCATGCCGCCCGGTGCGTTGTCGTAATTGGTGTGGGCGGCGATCAACGCGATCCGCGCGCGGATCAGTTGAGCCAGCAGCGCGCCCTCGCCGTCGTCCTCCCGGAAATTCTTCCGCCCGTGCAGCATCACCGGATGGTGCGTGACGATCAGCTGCACATCCCTCTCCATCGCCTCCCGAAGCGCGCCGCCCGTCAGATCCAGCGCGACCATCGCGCGCGTAACAGGCCAGTCGGGATGCCCCACGAGGAGCCCGACGTTGTCCCACGCCTCGGCCAGCTCAAAGGGCGCGATCTCCGCCACCAATTCCAGCATCTTTTGAACCGGAACCATGCGCTACCTCCCGCCACATTTCGCGTTCTTCGGCCAACTCGTCCACCCAAGGTTCCCCGCCGCGTATGGCGCCGGGCAGCGCCCGGTCGATCACGCGGATGCGGTGGTTCGCGTAGGCGATCAGGCTGTCCGGCTTCTCCTGAAGGAGGACTGGCCCCGCCAAAACCGCCATTGGGTCGTATCTCGCCTCGCCCGGCTGCGCCGCGATGACCGGGTAGAACCTGCGCCCGTCGTGTACAAGCGCCTCGTTGGTGATTTGATACCCGTTTTCCATCAGGAAGCGCCGAACCAACGGCGCGTCCAAGTTGGGCGCGAGCACCAGCTTCGCGTCCCCAAGCTTCTCCCGTCCGCGGGCGATGATGCCGGCGATCAGTTCCGCGCCCATCCCCGCGATCACCGCCGCGTCCACCGGCGCGGGCAGCGCCGCCGCGCCGTCGCCCACCAGAAACGCCGCACGGGACTCAAGACGCAGCTTCCCGATCAGCCGCCGTGCCTTCAACAGGCTGTCGGCGCTGATGTCCATGAACCGAACGAAGGCGCACCTGCCCGTAAGGAGCAGGTGCGCGCCCAGAAAGCCGTGATCCGCGCCGATGTCCGCCACCGTCTGGCAGGGCGGCACCAGCCGAGCTACGGCTTGAAGCCGCGCGTCCAGCGTGATCGCGCGCATCAGTCCAGCGAATCCTTCAGTTTGCGCGACCGGCTGGGATGGCGCAGCTTCCGGAGCGCCTTCGCCTCGATCTGCCGGATGCGCTCGCGGGTGACCTTGAAGTACTTGCCGACTTCCTCCAGCGTGCGGGCGCGGCCGTCCTCCAGGCCGAAGCGAAGCTTGAGCACCTTTTCCTCGCGCGGCGTCAGCGTGGACAGCACGCTCATCAGCTGTTCCTTGAGCAGCGTAAACGCGGCGGCCTCGGCGGGCGCGGGCGCGTCATCATCGGGGATGAAGTCACCCAGGTGGCTGTCCTCCTCTTCGCCGATCGGCGTCTCCAGCGAGACCGGCTCCTGCGCGATCTTGATGATCTCGCGCACCTTGTCCTCGGAGATGCCCATCTCTACGGCGATCTCCTCCGGCGTGGGCTCGCGGCCATACTCCTGAAGAAGCTGGCGCGACACGCGGATGAGTTTATTGATGGTCTCGACCATGTGCACGGGGATCCGGATCGTCCGCGCCTGATCCGCGATCGCGCGGGTGATGGCTTGACGGATCCACCAGGTGGCGTAGGTGGAGAACTTATAGCCCTTGCGGTAGTCGAATTTTTCAACAGCCTTGATGAGGCCGAGGTTTCCCTCCTGAATCAGGTCTAAAAACAGCATGCCGCGACCCACGTACCGCTTCGCGATGGACACCACGAGCCGGAGGTTGGCTTCCGCCAGTCGGTGCTTCGCGTCCTCGTCGCCCGACTCCATGCGCCTGGCCAGCTGGATTTCCTCGTCCGCGGACAGTAGCGGAACCTTTCCGATCTCCTTTAAGTACATGCGGACGGGGTCGTCAATCGAGATGCCCTCCGGGATGGAGAGGTCTATGTCCTCGTCGATCAGCTCCAGAATGGGTTCCGGCTCCGGTTCGGCGACCGCCTTGGATTCGTTGACCACCTCAATGCCCGCGTTTTCCAGCGTCTCCAGGATCTTATCGATCTGGTCGGTGTCCAGCTCCAGCTCGCCCAACTGCTCGATGATTTCTTTATAGGTAAGCACACCCTTGGCTTTTCCCGCCTCGAGCAGCTCCTTGACGCGGTTGGCCGCGCTCTGCATAGTTACCTTGCTCAAACGGTCCACTCCTTCCGACCGGTCCTTAGACGCCCCAAGTCCTCGGAAAGCGCCTGCATCTGTTCAACCAGTTCCTTCCGCCTTGCTTCCCCGGCGGTGGGGAGCTCCTGTTGCAGGAGCATAAGCGCGGCCTCCATGCGGCCTGCGCGGATCCTGTTCAGCGAATCCTGTGCGATCTGCATCGCGTTTTTGTCGTCCGCGAAGACTTCGTCGCCCAGCGCGCGGGCTGCGGCCGGACGATCCGCCTCGTCGATCCGGTCGAGGACGGCTGCCGCGGTCAACCCTGAAAGCAGTTGCTCGGCCATGTTCGCGTACAGCGGCGTGTCAAAATCCTCGCGTTTGACGGTCTCCTTCGGGATCAGGTTCCTCGCCAGCAGCATGATCAGCGTCCGCTCGTATTTCTGGACGGCGGTCTCCGTCGGCTTTGGCGCAAGCTTGCTGCGCTCCGGTATTTTCCGCTCCGGCTGTGCCCTGACCCCGATCTGGCTTAAAAGCACTTCCCGCGCGAAGCCGGTTTGGACGGTCAGCCGCGCCAGATGGTTTTCAAGCTCCACCGGGCTTTCGACCTTGCGCAGCATTTCGCAGCACTTGATCGCGTACCCGGTCCGACCATCCTGCGTCGTGAGATCATATTCCGAGGCCAGACTGTTCATCCGGTATTCGTATCGCCCCAGCGGCTTCATCGCCTCGAAGCCCTTCAGGCCGTCCCGCTTGATGAATTCGTCCGGATCCAGATCATCCGGGAACACCAGCACCCTTGACGGGATACCCGCCGCTTCCAGGATGTCCAGCGCGCGCAGCGTCGCCTTCTGACCCGGCGCGTCGCCGTCGTAGGCGACCCACACTTCCGGCGCGTAACGTTTCATCAACCGCGCCTGTTCCTCTGTCAAAGCTGTGCCCAAAGTCGCCACCACGCCCTGAACGCCGGAGCGCCTGAGCGCCAGCACGTCCATGTAGCCTTCGACCAGTATCAGTCTGTCCAGCGCGCGCTCCTTGCGCACGAAGTTCGCCGCGTAAATATTCAGTCGCTTGTTGAACACGGGCGAGTCGGGCGTGTTCAGGTACTTGGGTTGCGCGTCGCCCATCGCCCGGCCGCCGAAGCCCAGCACCCGGCCCTGCGCGTCGATGATCGGGAAGATCGCGCGGGACCGAAACATGTCGAACCGCTTCTGCTCCTTGCGTACAGTCAGCCCCGCCTGAACCAGCACGTCTTCTTCAAATCCCTGCCGCATCAGTTCGGTTGTCAGGTCATCCCACTCCGCGGTCGAGGCGCCCAGTCCAAACCTTCGGATGTCGCCGTCGTCCAGCCCGCGCTTGTGCAGATACCCCAGGATCTCCGCGCCCGCGCTCGTCCAAAGCACGTCGTGAAAATAGCGCGCCGCGGCCAGGTTGGCGGCGAAGACGCGCTCTTTGAGCGTCCTGTCGACTTCGGGGGAACCGTCTGAATCCGGAAGCGCCAGCCGCGCGCGTTCCGCGAGCAGCCTGACGGCGTCCTGGAACTCCATCCGCTCCATTTCCATCACGAAGTTGATGACGGTGCCGCCCTTGTGACAGCCGAAGCAGTAGTACATCTGCTCCTCGCCGTCCACGCTGAAGGACGCGGTCTTTTCGTTGTGGAACGGGCACAGACCCCAGTGGCGCCGGCCTTTCGGTTTGAGTTTCACATAATCGCCCACGACATCGACGATGTTCAGCCGCGCGCGCAACTCATCCAGCCACGCATCCGGGAATCTCCCAGACATGTCGCACACCGCCTCACGTCGACCGCCTGCGCGATCGCTATTACAATTCGCCGCACATGGTGGATTTCCTGCCGAAATCCGACGGCGTGCGACAAATTAATCGGTACCGACCGGCGCGACACCCCGCGCTAGTCTTCCCCATGTGGATGGTATATACCACGCGAGCGCGCCGAAACCCTTCCCGCGCACAAAATTAACTTAAAGCCCGCCGAAAAGCCGCCGCGCCTTTTACGGCGCGGCGACAGCAAGTGTTCGGTTTTTCGGGGTTTTTCAGGCCAGTTTGTCCACGTAGGTCTTGGCGTTGGCCGCCGTCACCCAGCCTGAAACGGTCTGATCGTAGAGGTCGTTCTTGGCCGTGTCCAGCGTCTCCGCCTGGATCTCCGCTTTGACTTTTTCCAGCGGCACCGCGCCGGGCGTGACGTCCGCAATGTACTTGATGATGTGCACACCGCTCAGGCTGAGCACCGGCGCGGACACATCGCCCACCTTCAGAAGCGCCATCGCGGCGGTGGTGAACTCGTCGTCCCACATCTGGGAACTCTCGGACACGTAGTAGCCGTTGGTCTTGGTCGGCTCGGTCTTCATGCCGTCGTCCTCGCCGTAGGCTTCAATCAGCATGTCAAAGTCTTCGCCGGCGGCGATCTTCGTCTGGATCTCGTCGATCTTGGGCTGGAGTCTGGCCAGTGCGGCGGCTTTGAGCGCGTCGAGCTGCGTGGTGAGATCGGCCTTCTTCGCCTCAAGTTCGGGCAGCGTGAGGTTTTCAAGCGCCGCGTCGTCCTCGGAAGCGACCTCATCCGAAGCGGCGTCGATGGAGCCGTCTTCCGCAAACTCACTGTCCTCTGAGAAGTCCTCTTCGCCTTCGGTGAGCGCTTCATCGGAGGCAGCGCCATCCGAAACCTGCGTCGCGTCGGCGGCGATGGTCGCTTCGGGCGCGGCGGTCGCGTCTGCGGCATCGGTCGTATCGAGAGCGGCGGTTGTGTCAGCGGCTGCGCCGTCCGAGGTGTCGGCGGTCAGCGCGTCATCCATTTCAGCCGTGTCGCCCTCTTCCGTTGCTTCGGTCGCTTCGGGGTTTTGAATCTCCTCAATCCGCACGTTAATGTCCTCGATCTGCGACTGGAGATCGGCCATCGAATTGGAATCCTCTTCGGGCAGTGACAAGAGGATGTGCTTCACCGCGCGGTAGCCCTCCGGCACCCAGGTGATCGTATCGCCATAGGTGGCGGCGTTTTCAAAGTTGTAGGTGTCCTCAGTGAAGGACGCCTTGTCCTCGGAGACGGAGGAATCATAGGCCGCCTGCACCTGGGCGTCGGTCACCGTGACGTCCTTGGTGATTTCGGTCTTCAGTTTCTCCTGCCAGGCGTTCTCGGTGTCGTACTGCTGGATGCTCTCCAGCGTGTAGCCGATGCTGTTCAGGTAATCAACGGCGTTCTTCCGGGTTTCTTCTTCCGAATCGCCTTCCAGATAGCTCATGTAATAGCTGACCGCGTCCTCATACTCAGACTTGGCCTGTTCGGCGACGGCTTTCTTTTCGTCCTCAGTCAGTTCGGTGAGGCCCATTTCCTTTGCCTTGGCTTCCACGATCTTCTGCTGAACCAGCGTGTCCAACACCTGCTGTTTGAGGTCCTTGATGTCGGATTCCTCGGTCAGCGTGTACCCGTACGCCTCGTAATAGCTCAGCCAATTCTGGTATTCTTTCATGGCCTCGCCATAGGTCACCTGACCGCCGGTATACTCCGCCACGACCTGCGCGTCCTTCTGGGGATCACTCTGGGCAGCCTGCTGGGCGTCCGCCTGGGTGGCGGTCGGGGCGGCCTGCTGGGTTTGCCCCGTTCCCTTGTCGATGGTGACCAATCCGCAGCCAGACAGGGTCAGCATGGCGCAAAGCGCCAGGGCCAGCCATTTGGCAATTGCTTTCGTCATCCGATACCTTCCTTTCAATATCGCGTCGTTCACACGCTTTGGCTTTATTATACAGGATTTTCATTCGTATACAAGCGCGTTTGGGGCACAAACGCGGCGCAAATGGCATTTAATTGCGTTCCACGCCTCCGTCTGCCCCGTGCCGGATGGAAAATCGTGGCGGGCATGCGTGAGCCACTGGATCCGGACATCCCGCGACGAGACGAGCGAAACGGCGCGCTTCACATCCATTGGCCCCGTAAATTCGCCGCGCTCCGGCGCAAGGATCAGAACCGGCGCCACCACCGCGAACAGATTGCGCCGCGCGAAGCGGACGGACGCGATGAGATCCCTGAGCCTGGGGATGGCCTCCCCCGTCCCGCTTTCCCGACTGTAGACGGAACCGTACAGCCGGAGCGCGCCGCGCGCGCTCAGGATCGGTGCGACAAGGGCGGTCGCCGAAACCGGATATTCCGCCGCGAGGATCATCGAAAGCGCGCCGCCGACGCCGAAACCGACGACGGCGACAGAAGCCTGCGTACGATCCAGTTTCGTATAAGCCTCCCGCGCCTCGTCCAGCCAGTCACCCCATTTGGACGGCAAAACCCCGGGCGAAGTTTCATGCGCGTAGCGGATATGAGGCGCCGACACGGTAAAACCACATTCATGAAGCGTTCCCGCGAGCGGCCTCGCCTGATTGGCCCCCGCGAGGCCGTGGATGATCAGGCAGCTGTCCGCGCCGCCTTTCAGGAAAAAACCTTCGCCCAACTCCCCTTCGCGCATGGCCCGTCCCCCCTCCCTCGCATCCCTATGAGGGGGGCGCTGGCGTTATGCCAGCATGCGGATGAACGTGTTTGCCCAGGCGAACCGGGGCGCGCTGTCCATCACGAACGCTGGCACATGTTCCCACCCGGAGAAGGGAACCGGCCGATCGATGGCGCGGGCGATCTCGATGATGTCGCCGACGATCGCGCTGGCGGTGGGCAGGGAACCCGCGCCCCGCCCGTAGAACAGTACGTCCCCGATGAAGTCGCCGGTGACAAGGATGCCGTTGAACACGTCGTCCACCGTCGAAAGCACATGCCCCGCGGGCACGAACGCCGGGGAGACCCAGCCGGTCCAGCCCTGGTCAACGCGCCGCGCGTGGGCGATGAGTTTTATGGTGCCCCCCAACGCGTGGGCCTTTTCAAAGTCCGCCTCAGTAATCGATTTTATGCCGGTGGTCGGGATCAGGTTATGATCCGAGAACTTCGCGCCAAAGGCGGTGTTCGCGAGGATGGCGAGCTTGCGCCGGGCATCCCAGCCTTCGAGGTCGGCGTCCGGGTTGCCCTCCACATACCCCAGCTCCTTGGCTTCGCCGAGCGCCGCCGGGAAACTGAAGCCCGCTTTTTCCATGCGGGTCAAAAGGTAGTTGGTGCTGCCGTTGACGATGCCGTTGATGCGTTCAATGCGGTTGCCCGCGAGGCAGGTGTTGAGCGGGCGGATGATCGGCACGCCGCCGCCGACCGAGGCTTCGTAGCGGTAGGTGACGCGCATATCCGCGGCCAGCGCGCACAGTTCGTCGCCATGTTCCGCGACCAGTTCCTTGTTGGAGGTCACCACGTGCCGCCCGGCGGAGAGCGCTCGGCGTGTCAACGCATACGCGATGCCCACGCCGCCGATGGACTCCACAAACACGCGCGTGTCGGCGCACGAAAGCGCCTCATCCAGCGAAGAAACCTTCGCGACTCCCTGGGGAACCTCCACCGGCCGCACATCCAGGACATGCGTCAGCGCGACCTCGCACCCCGCCGCGCGGGAAATCGCCCGCGCGTTGTCTGTAAGCATTTTCATCGCGCCCGAACCTACCGTGCCACACCCCATGATTGCAACGCCCGTCATCCTACATCACCTTCTGAATTGTTATGGATTTATATATATGCTGGATTGCCGAGGTCGCCGCCGCCTGCGTCCCCTCGGTGGCAACCGCAGCGCCCGCTGCCGCGACGCCCATCCGAAGCGCGGTTTCCAGATCTTTCCCTGCCGCAAGGCTTACCGTAATCCCGGCCACCATCGAATCGCCCGCGCCCACGGTGGATCGAACGGGGACTTCGGGCGGCGCAGCAAAGAGACACTCTTCGCGGCTGACCGCCAGCGCGCCCTTGTCGCCCAGTGACACCACCGCGAACGTTACGCCCCGGTCGATCAGTTCCCTTGCGCCGCGAAGCACATCCTCCGTCGTTTCGAGCGGACGCCCGATCAGCCCCTCCAGTTCCCGGCGGTTGGGCTTGACGAACGTAGGCTTCCCCTCAACCGCCCGCGCGAGCGCCTCGCCGTCGGCGTCCAGCGCCACAGAGCATCCCTTCGCGGCGCGGATCAGCCGAAGGTAGAAGTCCTTCGGGCAGCCGGGCGGCAGCGAGCCGGTCAGAATCAGCCAGCCGCCAAGCGCCGCGCGCGCTTCGATCCGCTTGACGACCTCCTTAAGGTCTTCCGGCGTGACCGGCGCGCCCGGTTCGTTGAACTCGGTCACCGCGCCCTTCTCCCGATCCAGCACCTTCACGTTGACCCGCATCGCGCCGGGCAGCGTCACAAAATCGGCCTCGACATTCCCCTCGCGCAGCCTGTCCCCAAAATACGCCGCGTCCGCTTCGCGCATGAAACCGGTAACCGCCGATTTCGCGCCCAGCCGCGCCGCCATCAGCGCCACGTTGACCGCCTTGCCGCCCGCGTCGCTTCGCGTGGTCAGCGCTCGATTGGTGCCGTAGGGCACAAGACGGGCTATCTCGATGGTGCGGTCGACCGACAGATTGAGACCGACGGCGGTGATCATGCGCTCCTCCCGGCTCCGAGGGTTCCCCCTCCGGTTGTTATCGTTGTTTATAATTTCGCGGCCACGCGGGGCTTCGCAGGCGCCGCGTTTTCTTTGGAGCGCATGGCGATGCCCAGTACGATCCCCATGCCCATCAGGTTGGTCAGAAGGTTTGAGCCCCCGTAACTGATGAACGGCAATGGAATGCCGGTGACCGGGAGCAGGCCGATCACCATGCCGATGTTTTCGATAATGTGGAACGCCATCATGGCCATGATGCCCAGGATCACGTAGGAGCCGAACGCGTCCGCCGCGCGGAGGCTCATGAACACCATCCGGATCAGCATTGCGACCAGCGCGCCAACCATTGTCGCCGCGCCGACGAAGCCGAATGTCTCGCAGACGATTGCGAAGATGAAGTCCGTATGGTCGTCTGGGATGTAGTTGAGCGACGCGAAGCTGCCCACCGAGAACATGCCCTTCCCGTACAGGCCGCCGGAACCCAGCGCGATGCGGGCGTTGGCCATCTGCATGCCGCTGCCGGAGGTGTCCAGCGTCGGATCCAGCCATACGCGGATCCGGTTCGCGCGGAAGCTGCTGTCCGCCGTGTTCATGAAGTACCAGACCGGAACCATGAGCAGTACCGCCACGCAGATCATGCCGATGATCAGCTTGTAGCTGGTGCCGGAGGCGAACAGCATCACGCCGAAGATGACGATGTACACCAGCGCGGTGCCAACGTCCGGCTGCGCGACGATCAGAACCAGCGGAAGACCTACGTAAACCAGAACCGGCACAAGCTCCGCTATGGTCGTGATGGGTTTCTGACGCCCTGCGAACAGCTTGGCCAGCGCGATGATGATCGCCAGCTTTCCGAACTCGGAGGGCTGCAGCGTGCGGTTGGCGTCGGTACCCCAACGGAACCAGCCCGCCATGTTGCCGCGGCCTTTCTCCATGAACAAGACCACAAACAGCATCGCGATGTTCAGCCAGTAGATGAGGTTCGCCCACTGGGACAGGTATTGGTAGTCGAGATACACCATCGACGCGAGCAGCACAAGCCCCGCGAGAATCCAGAGGATCTGAAGCCTGGCATAGGTGGTCGGCTGCGTCTTCAGCATCTGCGCGATCGACGTCGGCTGCGTCTCGGTGGGCGTGGCGGTGGCGCTGAAGATCGAGACGACGCCAAACAGCGCGATCAAAAGGACGAGGATCAAAAATGGCCAGTCGAACGAGCGCATCATGCGCGTGTTGAACCGGTTGGCCTGGATCAGCTTCGCGATGCGCCTGAAATGGCGCTGCGCATCGGCGCCCTGGCTCCTGGGGGCTTCCCTTACAATCATTGTGTGATCGCCCTCGCTATGCGTTTGATCAGCGGTTCGCGCTTTATCGGCGCGAGCGGCAGGTCCTCGCCCATCAGGCGGCGAGACAGTTCCCGGATCGCGCGGCCGGCAGGGCTTGACCCCAGCGCGGCGGGTTTTTCCGGCGACGCGCCGGAAAGGGACGGATCCTCGGGAATGATCCCGACGAGCGGCAGGTTCAGCCGCCGCGCGCCATCCTCGGTCAGGCTGAGGGTTTTTCGCCCTCTCTTCGGCTGCACGCGGTTGAACGCGAGCAGTGGCTTTAAAATGTCGCTGCGCTCAAGAAGCCCTGCGACCCGCTCGGCGTCCCGGAGCGACACCGGGTCGGTCAACGACACGATCAGTGCCTGATCCGCGCCGGACGCGGCGTTCCGGAAACCCCTTCCCACACCGGCGGGGCAGTCGATGAGCACGAAGTCGAACCGGTCCTTCAGTTCCTCGATCACCTCGCGGGATCGGTGGGGGGACAGTACGTCGCTGCCCCGCGTCTGCGCCGCGCTGATCAGAGACAGACCCGGAACGCTTGGGTGCTTCACAACCGCCTGCTTGACGCGGCACAGCCCGTCGGCCACGTCCGCGAGGTCGTAGACGATGCGGTTCTCAAGCCCGCACAGGATGTCCAGCGAGCGCATGCCCATGTCCATGTCCACCAGCACGACCGTATTTCCCGCCGCAGCCATCGCCGCGCCCAGATTGACGGCGACGGTGGACTTGCCGGAGCCGCCCTTGCCGGAGGTGATAACCAGCGATCGTCCCATCCCGCGCCCCCGTCACTCGGCCAGCCGGTCCGTCGTGGCGACGGTGGCCGTATCGCTCTTTCTGAGGCTGTCCAGGTAGTATTCGATGGTCTTGATGACGCCGGGGGCCGAGTGTGCGCCGGCGTAACCGTTCTGGATGTAGGACACGACGACGATCTGAGGATCAGAATCGTAGGGCGCGTAGGTCACCAGCCAGGAGTTGTTCTCCACGTCCAGTTTCGTCCTCTGCGCGGTGCCGGTCTTCGCGGCGATCTTGTAGCGGGAGCGGGAGAAGTAACTGGCCGCGGTGCCGTCGTTCTCAACCGACGTCACCTCCTGCATCCCGCGCTGGATGGCCGCGAGGTAGCTCTTCGCGCCGGAGATGTGGTTGACCACGGTGGGATCCTTCTGAAGGATCACGTTGCCGCTGGGCGAGACCACCTTGTCCAGAATGTGCAGGTCGTACACGGTGCCGCCGTTGCAGATTGCCGCGACGTACCGGGAAACCGCCGCCGGGGTCACCTGCGTGATGGACTGGCCGATGGCCGCCATGATGGTTTCGTTCGACGTCCAGCGCAGGTCGTTGATATAATAGTAGAACTCGTTGACCAGGAAGTGGGTGGAGATGTAGCGGCTGGGCAGGTTCATGTCCTCCAGCAGGATCTTCTGGATCTTGGGCGGCCAGGTGTCCTTGACGCCCTCCTGGTTGACGATGTCGAGGAGTTTTTTGGTCACCTGGTCCATGCGCTCCTCGTCATACTCGATGCCGCGGTCGTCGCCGATGCGCTTCAAAGCCTTCTTGATCATGTAGGCAGAGTAGATCGGCTTTGAGGTATACTGCTTGTCGATGGCCCGGTCGGAGTCATAGAGCATCTGCTGATTGCCGACGAAGCTGGTGGACTCGTTGGGAAGCTCGATGCCGGTGCGACTGGTCAGGCCCAAAAGCGCCGCCCATTTGGTCAGCTTCTCGGAGCCCATTCGGTAACCGACGGTGAAGAAGAAGTAGTTGCAGCTGTTCTTCAGGCCCTCAATGACCGTCTGGTTCGAGTGCTTGTACCGCTGCCCAGCCGAGATCCAACAGCTGGGCTGGTAGGAAAGGTCGGTGCCCTTGAACGGGCCTTTGTCGGTGATCGTCTCGTCTAAGGTCAGGTCGCCCTCCATCAGCCCGCCCAGCGCGGTGACCAGTTTAAAGATCGAGCCGGGCGTGTCGCGGGTGGAGATGGCGCGGTTGTACAGCGGGTTTCGCTTGTCCGAGACCAGTTCGTTCCACACGGAGGCGTCGACGCCCTCGGAGAACATCGAAAGGTCGAAGGATGGATGGCTGGCCATCGCCAGCACCTTGCCGGTGTGCGGGTCGATGGCGATCATCGCGCCAGTCTCGGCGGTCGCGATCTCGCGTTCCTGGCGGGCATAGTTCCTAAGCTCCGTCCTGTTGTTGGCCCTCCAGGTGTTGGACTTGATCAGCACCTCCTGCTCGGCGTGGATGTAATCGATGTTTTTCGCCAGCATCTCTTCCATCTTCGCCTGAAGCTGGGTGTCGATGGTCAGAATGATGTCGTTGCCGTCCAGCGGCGCTTCGTAGGACATTTCGCGGATGATCTTGCCGCGGTTGTTGACCTCCACGACCCGCTTGCCCTGCCGGTACTGGATATAGGGGGTCAGCTGATCCTCCATTGAGTACTCGATGCCGGTCTGCCCGACCAGCGCGTCGGGGGAATAGCCCTTCTCCCTGTATGCATCCATCGTCTCCTCGCCGGAGATCTTCGCGATGTAGCCGACGGTGTGCGCGGCCAGCGACTTCTTGGGGTAGACGCGGGTGGAGCTTTCGGCGATCGTGATGCCGGGCAGGTCGTTCGCGCGAACCTCGATTTCGGAAACGGTCTCAAAATCCACGTTGTAGGCGATGGTGACCGGCTGCGACAGGTAGTTGTACATGCGCGACTGCTGCCAGACGGACAGAACCTTGACCTTCTCCTCGTCGGTCAGATCGGAAGGAACGGAATAGTTCGCGCAGAGTCTGTCAAACAGCTGATCCTCCGGTACGCCGGTCAGGTAAAAATTGGCGCGCCACTGCTCCTCACGCTTTGCGGCGACGGTCGGGTTGTCGCTGCCGGAATTGAAGTGCCATTTGCCGTCCGCGCCCTTTTGCAGCCAGAAGTCCGTGATGGTCTTCTTGCCGTTGGACTCGATCAACCGGATCGCGTTGATGATGGCCTGGGTATACTCCGCGCGGTTTTCATCGGAGGAGAGCGTCGGGTCGCGGTAGAACTGGACGTTGTAGCTCCTGCGGTCATAGGCCAGCGGAGTCATGTTGGCGTCGTAGATCGTACCGCGCATGCCAGTCAGCGTAATGGAGCGGGTGGTCTTCGACTGGGCTTCCTCTTTATACTGCTCCCCGCTGACGACCTGCATGTCGTACATTTTGTAGAAGACGGCCGCAAACATCAGAAGCAGGATGACAATGCTTCCGACGTAGCGCCCAACGGTTGGTTTCGTGGTAAACCCTCCCTTCACGGGATCAATCGAATGATCAGCGTCCGGCCCAGCGCGACCAGCTTGGTCTCAGCATACGGTCAAACACCAGGTATAAGGGCTGTACCAGCACCACCTGGATCCCGACACGGATCAGCGCGTCTTTCAGATCCGCGCCGGAAACAGTCGCGCCGGACAGCGCAGCGTAGGCGGCCATGACCGCCTCATAGCCGACAAAGCAAAGAAGCGGCGCGACGACCGGCGTCAGGATGTACCGTTGAAACCGGCGGCCCGCGAAGCCCGACACATAGCCCGACGCGATGTGCATGACCGTCCGAAGGCCCATCGGGTATCCGGTCATCAGGTCGATCAGAAGTCCTCCGATCATGCCGAACAGCGAGCCGCGCGTCCTGCCCAGCAAAAGGCCAAGTTCGACCGTAGTGATCAGCGTCATCATCGGCAGGTATGGACTTTGGATCAGAACCGGCAATACCGCAAGATCCAGAAGCGCCGAAACCAGGATCAGAATCGGCGGAAGAAGCCTACGCAATCCGCGCCCTCCCTGTCAATCGTAGATCAATCAGTTGGCCCACGCGTCTTCGGGCAGCGTCTTATTTGTCTCACCAGGTTCCGGCGTCGTCTGCGGCTGCGCGGATCCGCCGGGCGCGGGTGTGCCGGGCATGTCGGTCGGCCAAACCCATAGCGCGTCGTCCGGCTGCGGCGTCGACGAAGCGTTGGGGTTCACCGTCGGTTCGGCAGACGGCGTCGGCACCGGCGTGGGCCGGGGCGACGCAGTGGGCACGACGGGCAGCATCTCTTCCTCGCTCTTGGCGACGGTGCGCAGCACCAAAACATCCTCAATGTGCTGGAAGTCCACGGACGGCATGACCACGATGAACCGCTCCGAGCTGTCCTGTTCACGGGACACGGCGGTCACCGTGCCCACCTTGATGCCCTTGGGAAACAGCGTGTCGACGCCGGAGGTCA
>CAZNPZ010000055.1:0-17637 GCA_964575255.1 uncultured Oscillospiraceae bacterium | reverse complement strand
GCCTTAACCCTTACGACAGCCTTTGGGGGCGGCTACATCCTGGGGCGGATCTTTAAGGTCAACTGGAAACTGTCCAGTTTGCTTTCGGCGAGCACGGCCATTTGCGGCGGCACGGCGGTTGCCACGCTCGGCCCTGCAATAGAAGCGGATGATCGGGACATTGCTTACGCGATATCCGCCACCTTTCTGTTTGACCTGTTGACGGTGATCGCCTTTCCGTGGATTGGTCACTTGCTTGGCTTGAGCGATACGAGCTACGGGCTGTGGGTCGGGACCGCCGTCAATGATACCTCATCCGTTGTCGCCGCCGGCTATGGATTTTCGGAAATTGCGGGAAGCTTCGCGGTCATCGTGAAATTGACGCGCACACTCTTCATTGTTCCTGTCGTACTGGTATTCTCATACATTCACGCCAGAACAAGAGCCAAGTCTACACAAACCGCTCAAAAGGTTCGGGTCACATCCATCTTTCCGTGGTTCATCCTGATGTTTATCGGAATGGTGGCGGTAAAAAGCACAGGCTTTGTCCCCGAAAACGTCGTGACAGCGGTATCCTCAATATCCAAGCTTTTTATGGTCATGGCACTAAGCGCAATTGGATTGAAAACAAGCATCCAGGAAGTCAAAGGCGTTGGCTGGAAACCCATGCTCCTGGGGTTAAGCATCGATACCTCGGTGGTATTTGTCGCCTTGGGCGCACAGGCCATTCTACAAAAACTGTTCTAGGCGAACAGGAAGGCAGGACATTGCATTCGCGTCCTCGTAGGTAGGGGGCGATTGCATCCGCTAAAGTGCTGCAAGGTATAAAGCCGCCTTCTCAATAAGAGGCCTGACATATCATGACGGTGCCCGTAGGCGGTTTGCCTCCGGGCACTGATAATTTTCACGCCGTGGGCGGCATTGACTGGGACTTCCCCACGGCGTTTTGCTTCGAGCCGCGCTGAACCGTTCGCCTCAGAATCCGCCAAGACCCGGACGGATTTTGCAGACCGATAAAAATGCCCACCGTCACCGGTGGGCATTTTCATGGGAACCAATGTCCCTCTTGATGGTGGGGTTAAATGGGCTCGAACCATCGACCTTTACGATGTCAACGTAACGCTCTAACCAACTGAGCTATAACCCCGAACGCCTGTCTATTATAGCGTGCTCAACGTGTTTTGTCAAGCGATTTCCGAAAAAAACCTATCCGCGGACTGTAGGATTACAATAGATATTGGACAGAGGAGGAAAAAAAGTAGAGCGGGAGATGGACACATCGGTTATGATAGAGTTGCAGCAAAATCAGCCGAAAGGAAGTGTCCACTCCCACATGCACAGTGTAACACAGGATATGTGCTACCGGCAATCCCTTCTGGAGTACGCGCAGAAGAACGGAGTCAGCCGAGCGAGCCGGAAGTACAACAAGAGTCGGTCGTACATCTACTTCTGGAAAGCGCGGTACGACAGGACGAATCCATGATTGACAATCCTACCGTCTGTCACAGGTCACGCCAAACGCGCATTTGCGCGGGCCGCGAGGTTGTGCTATAATGGTAGAAATCATTCCCGCCGCGCATATTCGTTCACGAAGGAGCACGCATGAGTACGCCGCTGGTCTCGATCATCCTGCCGATCTACAATGTCGAGCCATACCTCGCCCGCTGCCTGAAATCGCTTCAGGCGCAAACGGTTTCGGATTTTGAAGCGATTCTCGTCGACGACGGTTCGCCTGACGGGAGCGGCGCGATCATCGACGCGTTCGCAAAGGAGGACGCGCGCTTCATTCCCGTGCACCAGGCAAACGGCGGCGTGGGCAAGGCGCGAAACGAAGGGCTCAGGCGGGCGGCAGGCCGCTTTCTCGCCTTTGTCGATCCCGACGACTACGTCGGGCCGGATTATTTGAAGCACATGCTGGACGCGCAGGCGGCGCACGACGCGGACATGGTGATCGCCAGGTACGTTTCGCTCAGCGAACGCACGATGCGCCAGGTCTGGTGCGTGCCCAAGACCAAAGAGGTATTCATCCGGCGGGAGGATTTCGGCGCGGCACTGCCGGAACTGTACAATTTCAACCGCATCGGCGCGCTGTATGCAAAGCTCTACAAGCGCGAAATCATCGAAGGCATCGCCTATCGCGAGAAGATCAAAATGCGCGGCGACGTGATTTTCGTCACCGAGATTCTGGAGCGCACCGGCAGCATCGAGGTCATTGACGCGAGTGATTATTTCTACATCCGCTACAACACCCGCTGCATCACCAAGCAGGTTGACCCCAACCTCTTTGACACCCACATCGCCGTCAACCATGCCGTCGAGGAGAGCATGGCGCGGTGCGGCTGGATGAACGACGGCATGCGGGACGCCATCGACAAACGTTATGTGGACGCGGCCAAGCTGTGCATCAATTCCATCCGGATGGGTGCCTGGAGCCTTGCGGAAAAGGGCGCCTATGTCGACAAGATCCTTCAGCATCCGGAGTTCAAAGAAGCGATCGAGCGGCGCAAAGCGCGCTATACCGCGGCGAACTACCAATTGATGCGCACCGGCACCGGCGCAGAACTGATCCAGTATCTGGACAGGACGGAAGGCGGCTCTAGGCTGATGGCGCAGGTGTTCCGGCCTTTCGTGAAGTACGCGGTCAAGCTCAGGCGGCTTCTGCGCGGGGAGAAGCACTGGCTCTGATTGTTACACCGACTTCTACCCTGTATGGAGTTCGGCGTCAGTACATCCCGAAACATTTGATGCTCGCAAATCTGAATAAATCGTTTTCAGCCCCAAACCCCTATTTCCAATGGGGAATTTTGGTTAAATTATTCGTCTGCAATCAATATACTTCATGATAAGTGGTAATATAGAAGTCATAGAATGTGTCGCACGGGCCGACGAATGGCGGCCCGTAACAAAGGGGGGGATCGTGATGGGCACCGAACTGCCCGCGCTGCTCATCGTGGACGACATCGCGCACAATCGGGCAATCCTCCGTGAGATCTTTCGCGATCAGTTCGCTGCGCTGGAAGCCGAAAACGCGCCGGACGCGTTGAAGCTGATCGAAAAAAACCGCGCGCATATTGCGCTGATCCTGATCGCCCTCGACCTGCCCGGTGTGGACGGGTTCCAGTTGCTCCGGGAGATGCACGCGCACGGGTTCTTGCCCGGAATGCCGGTTCTCATGATCGCATCCGGCATATCGCCCGAAAAAGCCGCCGCGGCGATCCGCCTCGGCGTCTCGGATTTCGTCGAACAGCCTTTCAACGCGGAGATCGTCCGGCGGCGCGCGCAGCGTTTGGTGGATTCGGAGCGCCACCGTGCCAGTGTGGAGGATCTGGTGGAGTCAAGAACTCAGGAGATCCGAAGAGCCAACCGCTACGCCATCGAGGCGCTTTCCACCATTGTGGAGTTCCGAAGCGGCGAGACCGCGCAGCACACCCGCAGGATCTCGATGGTCACGAGGCTTCTGTGCCAGGCGCTCGCCCAGCACTACATGGAATTTGGGCTGACGGAAACGGTCATCGACGACATCGTCTGCGCATCCGCGCTGCACGACGTGGGCATGATCGCTGTCCCGGAGTCCATCCTCAGCAAGCCCGGCCGCCTGTCCAATGAAGAATTTGAGATCATGAAGCGCCACACAATCTACGGCGCGCAGGTCATCGAGCGCATCTCCGCGACGGGCGGCGAACGATTCTTCGCGTACTGCCGGGACATCTGCCTGTGCCACCACGAGCGGTGGGACGGCAACGGCTACCCGCGCGGCATCGCGGGCGACGCAATCCCGCTCTGGGCGCAGATCGTGGCGCTCGCGGACGTGTACGAGGCGCTGACCAGCGAACGCGTTTACAAGCCGCCCTTTACCCACGACCAGGCGCTGGAAATGATCCGGGACGGCGACTGCGGCGCGTTCAACCCGATCCTATTATCGACGCTGGATCTCATAAAGGACAGGGTGCGCAGCGCGATCACCGAGCTTGCGTATGACGGCGACTTCATGCCGGGCGAACCTTCCTACGATTCGCTGGAGCACCTTCCGTCCCGCACGCTGAAACTCCTCGAACACGAGCGCGAACAGTACAAGACCTACGCGTCGCTGTCGGGCGAAGTGCTGATCGATTACGACCGCGAGAACGATACGCTGTCCTTCTCCGGGCGCTTCTCCGACCACTTTGATGGAGAAACCACGATCCGAAACGCCATGTCGAGCGGCGGCGCGCTCAACCGGTATCTGTATCCCGGCGACCGCGAAACGCTGGACGCGGCCATCACGAACGCGTCGCGGGCGAACCCCACCCTGAAGATGGACGTCCGGCTTCTGACCAAGCGCGGTTGGTACGAGTGGTACGAGGCGGTCATCCGCACGCTGTGGACGGGCGAGGGGGACGGGACGTTCGTCCGCGCGCTGGGCAAGCTCACCAACATCGACCAGGCCGTCCGGGAAACCTGCCGCCTCCGGGAGCAGGCGACGCGGGACATTCTGACGGGGCTACTGAACCGCGTGGAGACGGAGCGTTGCATCAAACAGCGCCTGCTTGAGAGCGAGGACGTGGGCAGCGCGCTGCTCTACATCGACATCGACGACTTCAAAGAGTTCAACGACACCCGCGGCCACGGATTCGGTGACGACATACTGCGCAAGATGGGGCAGGTCATTCGCGCCAACATCCGCGAGACCGACATCGCCGGGCGCATCGGCGGCGACGAGTTCATCGTATATCTGGATCGGGTGCGCTCGGAAGAGGCCATCATCGGCAACGTGGAGCGGCTGATCTCGGTAATCCGCCAGGGGTTCTCCATCCGCTCCGAAAACGCGCCGGTCTCGGTTTCGGTCGGAATCGCCCGCTTCCCGCTGGACGGGTCGCGCTACGAGGCGCTGCTGGAGAAAGCCGACCAGGCGATGTACGCCGCGAAGTACGGCGGCAAGGGCTCCTACGCATTCTTCTCGCCCAGCCTGACTGAGAACGAATAGTTGCACCGATGACCAAGACTGCCGCGCCGGGCTTCCCCGGACGCGGCAGCCTTGGCTTAACCGTGAACACCGCGTTGCTCTCCGCGCGGGTTGCTGGTATAATGGAGATCAGTCCACCTTGTGGCCGGGGCGCGAGGTGCGATCCTTCGCGGCTTCCCGAAGCGGTACTTTGGTGCCGTCCGGATACTGGACGACGGTGTTTTCCAGCGTGTGGCGGGTGTTCGCCTTAAAGTCGTCGACGTACTCGCGCCGAAGCTGCGCGCGCTCTGCCTGCTCCAAGGCGGTCAGTTCCCGCTCACGGGCGAGGCGGGTCAGTTCGCTGATGCGCGCCATTTTCTCCGGGGACATGGGGTCACGCTCCTTTGGAAGGATATCCTGATCATTCGGCATGCGGCGGAAAAAATCCTGCCGCGGGAGGGATTTATGATTCGCGGAAAATACCTGACTTCTTCGGAAGACACTGCGGCCGTCCTGGATGTTCGCGCGCGGGTGTGCGCGGCGGAGGGCATTCCGGGCGGAGGGGACTGCCATGACAGGATGGCGGTCTACGCGCTCGCCTTTGACGAGGACGGCAGCCCGTCCGGTTCCGGGCGGCTGTACCTCGACGACGACCGCTTTGTGATCGGCTGCGTCGGCGTGCTGCCCGAAAAGCGCAGAAGAGGTCTCGGAGACCTTGTGATGCGGATGCTTCTCTTCCGCGCGCAGGAGCTGAACGCGCCGGTGGTGTACGCGCTCGCGCGTTTTGGCGACGAGGCGTTCTACGCGCAGTACGGCTTCAAGCCCGCGGGCGAGGAAAAGAACGAGTGGGGCGAGACATGCGCGCTGCTTACTGTCCCGGCGGACGAAATCGTCGAGGGCGGCTGCCACGGGCATAAAGGATAAACCCTTCAGAGGACAAGCCCGGTCTTTCTGAGCAATGCCGCAAGCCGTTTGGCTGCAAACGCTTTCACCGGGGAGACGCGCGCCCGGCAATAGAACAGCTGCCTTCTCCCCCAAACCAAATGCCCGTGAAAGCGGGCATTTCAAGTGGGGTCAAGGGGCACTGCCCCTTGCGGGGTGGCTTTCAGGCCAAGCGTAGTCTGCAATAGATTTTCTCAAATACGCTTGCCTGAAAGCGGGTTCGGTGCGGGGATGCCGCACGAAAAAGCCCCGGTGGGGTGTTTTCGAGAACCCAGGACAGCGCCCCGGCAACACTTACCTGTCCGCCCAGTTCTTCGCGCGTTCGATGGCCTTCTGCCAGCCTGCGCACAGTTTCTCGCGGGCGGCGGCGTCGATGGCGGGGGAGAAGCGGTTCTCCGGCGCCCAGATGGACTGGAGCTTCGTCGTATCCCACAGCCCGACCGCGCGCGCGGCCAGCATCGCGGCGCCCAGCGCGGTGGTCTCGGTGACGACGGGGCGGAGCACTTGAATGCCCAGCAGGTTCGCCTGGAACTGCATCAGGAAGTTGTTCCGGCTCGCGCCCCCGTCCACGCGGAGGACGCTGGGCTTCAGGCCGCTGTCCCGGATCATCGCCTCCAGCACGTCCCGCGTCTGGAACGCGATGGACTCCAGCGCCGCGCGCACGATGTGGTTCCGGTTCGCGCCGCGGGTCAGCCCCACGATCGTGCCGCGGGCGTACATGTCCCAATAGGGCGCGCCGAGGCCGGTGAACGCGGGCACCAGGAACACGCCGTTTGAGTCATTGACCGCCATCGCCAGCTTTTCGCTCTCGGCGGCGGTTGAAATCATCTTGAGCTCGTCGCGGAGCCACTGTACCGTCGCACCGCCCATGAAGACCGAGCCTTCCAGCGCGTAGCGGGGCATGCCGTCCACGCGCCAGGCGATGGTGGTGATCAGGTTGCTGCCGGAACGAACCGGCTTGAGACCGGTGTTCATCAGAAGGAAGCAGCCGGTGCCGTAGGTGTTTTTGACCATGCCGGAGGTGAAACAGCCCTGCCCGTACAGCGCGGCGTGCTGGTCGCCCGCCAGTGCCGCCACCGGGATCTCGACGCCCAGAATGTCCTTCCGGAGCGTGCCGACGACCTCGGCGCTGTCCACGACTTTGGGCAAAAGCGCATCGGGGATGTTCATCGCCCGGAGGAGCAGCGGATCCCACTTCTGGTCGTAGATATTGTAGAGCATCGTGCGCGCCGCGTTGGTCGCGTCGGTCACATGCACGCGCTCATTGGTCAGGTGGAACGCGAGCCAGGAATCCACCGTGCCGAAGCACAGATCGCCCGCGTCCGCCCGCGCCCGCGCGCCGTCCACATGTTCTAAAAGCCATTGCAGCTTTGTGCCGGAGAAGTACGCGTCGGCGATAAGGCCGGTATGGTCGCGGATCACGCTGCCCATCCCGTCCTGCTTGAGCCGCTCGACAAGCGGCGCGGTACGCCGGCATTGCCACACGATGGCGTTGTAAAGCGGCCTTCCCGACGCGCGATCCCACAGAAGCGTCGTCTCCCGTTGGTTGGTGATGCCCACGGCCACGATGTCCTTTGCCGCGACGCCGGAATCGCGGACGCATGCCCGAAGCGCGTCGATCTGGGTATTCAGGATGTCGTCCGGATCGTGCTCCACCCAGCCGGGTTCGGGGTAGAGCTGCGGAAACTCGATGCCGTGCGAATGGATCATCGCGCCGGTTTCGTCAAAGAGCACTGCGCGGGAACTGGTGGTTCCCTGATCCAGCGCGACCACGTATTTCATGCTTGCCTCTCCTCATCATGAAAAATTCCGGCATGGTTGATGCCGGAATCCGATTGTCCGATCAGGAATTGATGCCGGCTTCCGAGGTCGGTTCCACCTGCGCGATGTCAGCGCCGGGCGTCTCTTCCGGCATCGCCGTCGGCGCGGCGGTGGGTTGTGTCGTGGGCAGGGCGGTGGGCTCCGGGGTCGGCGCGAGCGTCGGCTCCACGGTCGCCTCCGGCACGGGCGCAACTGTCGGTTCGGGCGACGGCAGGATCAGGCTGAGCTGCCCGACGGCGCTGCGAAGGCCGCCCAGCGAGATCAGGTGGCTGGCCTCCAATTGCCTCAGCGCCAGCACGCACACCGCGAGGAACAGGATAAATACGACCAAGCCTTTCAGGAAGCCCAGGAAACGGCGGCCGCCGCTGACGTGGTACTCGTCCTCGTACCGGTCTTCGTCCTCGTCGTAATCGTCGTAGTCGTCGTACTCGTCTTCGTCGTAATCGTCGAAGCGGTCGCCACGGTCGTACTCTTCGTCTTCAAAATCCTCGTCCTGATAGATGCGGCGCTTCTTTACCTTAGGCGGCTTGGGCGCGCGACGCACCGGCAGGTCGTCGTCCTCGTCCTCGTCGTACCCGTCCAACTCCGGCTCCGCGGCGCGCAGCGGCGCGGGCTTCGTGATCTTGATCGGGGGGCGGGGGCGCAGCGGGCGGAATTCTTGCGTCGGCTCATCCACCGCAAAAACGGCTTTCGGCGGTGTGGCGGACGCGGTGGGCGCGTCGAACGGCATCGTCGCGACCGGCTTTTCAGGGGCGGCAGGCGCGTTGGCCACCGCGGGCGCGGCAATCGGCTTCCCGGCGGCCAGCGCTTTGCGCTCCCTGCGGGAAAGCGTCGGCCCGCCCTCGCCTTCCGCGAGCAATTGGGTCAGGCCAGCTTTTTCAGATCCATCCACGCGCTGATCCTCCCCGCTTGGCGGCGTCAGATCGACATCCGCTTCCTCCGCCGCGCGCCCGGCGCGACCGCGCATTTTCTTGAGAAAGCCAAACATTTTGGTGCCGCGGGCGGCCGGAAGGTCGTCATCATCGTCATCATTATAGACCGCTTCGCCCTCCGGTTCGAGCGTAAGCGGAGCGTTTTTGAATGGCTGGTCTTCCGCGAAACCCGCGCGCACCGTGGTGCCGGGCTTTGCGACCAGTTCGTCCACTTCCCTGACGTCGACCGGCTCGATGGCGAGGATCGGCGGCTCCGCGGCCTGCGCGGCTTTGCGCATCCGGCGGGAAGACGCGTACGGCTCCGAGTCCGCCTGGGGCTCGTCCTCTTGCGAATCCGATTCGTCCGGCTCCGCGTCCGGTTGGGACTGGCGGCGGTCGGCGATCCTGCCGCGCGCCTTCTGGAAAAGACCTTTGACCTTTAAAAACGCGTCGCCGATGGGGTTGTCGATCTGCGGCGCGTCGTCCGGCTCCGCCGCCTCGTCGTCCGCGTCATCCTCCAGCTCCGAAAGATCCGGCTGGGCCTCTTCGCGCTCCGGCTCCTGATGGCCGCTCGGCTCCCCGTCCTCCGGCACGCGCCGGGATACGTTCTTCATCAAGGACTTGACGCCGGATAAAAGGTTTGGTTTTTTCTCCGGCATTTCGCTGTCCGGGAGATCCAGCGCGTTGCCCGAAAAATCCTGGTCGTCGTCGATCAGAGACGGCTCGGCAATCCGCGCTTCCGGCGCGGATTGCGGCTTCGGCCGGGCGTAGGGGGACACAGCGGGCTGCGCCTCGGGCTTCAGGGGCTTCGCGGCGGGATTCTCATCCTGCTGGCGCTGCTCGTGCAGGCGCTTATATTCGTAATAATCCAAGCCAGGGCGGCGAGGGCCGCCGGGTCGGGCGTTAGCCATATCAGAACCGCCTCTCTCGTTTACGGGCGTTATACCAATTCCGATCATGAATGCTTCGCCGCAGGGGTGCTTTTCGCGCAGGAAGTTTGGTTTCCCGAAGGGAAACCAAGTCGCTACGCGACCGCACGATTCAAATTCATTCGAGTCGTGCGCCGGCTGCGTCGCGCTCCGCTCAGCGCAGCACTGCTACGCCTCGCTCCGGCTCCTTTTCCTGCAATGAAAATCCCTTCCTGCTTTGGAAGCATTCATAATCTCCATTCGTATACTAAACTTATTCTATTATATCATAATCACCCTTTTAGGCAAGGGTCCAACAACTGGAAAACGTAAAAAAGTTCCCCCGCATAGGATGGGGCGGACCATCTCATGAGGAGGGATTGGATGAACGGAACCTTTCAACTGATCCACCGCGCAAAGCGGGAGGGTCTTTCGCGCAACCAACCGCATTCGCCCACGGCGGCCGGCACCATTCCAGGCGCGCGCGAAGCCACGGCGCACCCCGTACGCGTTTCGTACCCGGACGCCCCCGTACATACCGGCGCCATCTACCGCGACCTGATGCAAAAGTTTGACCGCGTCAATACCCGCCACCTGAGGACACCATGACCGGGCGCCGGAGCATCTTCCATTCAAGCAGCCGTCACGACGTTACAACCGCGGGCGCATGATCGCGTCCGCGGTTTTGCTGACTATCCGGCCAGGATGCGCTCGATGGCGGAGAGTTCCTCCGCCGAAAGCGGCGCGGCGGAAAGCGCCCTGACGTTCTCTGTCAACTGTTCCGGCCTGGACGCGCCGATCAAGGCGCTCGTCACCACCTCGTCGCGGAGCACCCACGAAAGCGCCAGCTGAGAAAGGGTCTGCCCGCGCGCCAGCGCGATGTCCGAAAGCGCGCGCACCTTCTGGAGTTTGTCCTGGGTGATCGCCTCCGGCTTCAGATAGCGCGGGTCGTGCCCGGCGCGGGAATCCGCTGGGATGCCGCCCAGGTATTTCCCGGTCAGCACGCCGCCCGCCAGCGGCCCGAACGCGATCATGCCGACTTTTTCGCGGCGGAGCGCGTCGGTCAGGCCGCCCTCCACCCACCGGTCCAGCATCGAGTAGCGCGGCTGGTGGATGAGAAGCGGCGTACCCAGCCGCCGCAAAATCCCGATCGCCTGCACCGTGCGCTCCGCCGGGTAGTTGGAGATGCCCACATAGAGTGCCTTGCCGCTTCGGACGATCTGATGAAGCGCGCCCATCGTCTCCTCCAGCGGCGTCTCCGGGTCGGGCCGGTGGTGGTAGAAGATGTCCACGTAATCCAGATGCATCCGAATGAGGCTCTGGTCGAGGCTCGAAATCAGGTACTTGCGGCTGCCGAAATTGCCGTAGGGGCCGGGCCACATGTCGTAGCCCGCCTTGGTGGAGATCACGAGTTCGTCCCGGTGGGGGCGCCAGTCCCGATCCATGTGGACGCCGAAGTTCCGCTCCGCCTCGCCGTAGGGCGGGCCGTAGTTGTTGGCGAGGTCGAAATGGGTAATCCCCAGGTCGAACGCCTGCCTAAGGATCGCCTGCTGGGTGTTAAACGGCGTGATGTCCCCGAAATTGTGCCACAGCCCCAGCGAGATCATCGGCAGCATCAGCCCGCTCGCCCCGCATCGGCGATACTGCATCTGCGAGTATCTTTGTTCGGACGGAACGTACATGTCGTTTCCTTCTTTCTTTACGCCGGAGGCGTGTTTCTTTTCTTGAAGGCTCAGCCCCGGGTTGGCCTTTACGGCGTCCCGAAGCACTTGAAGCACCTTTTCGGCGTAGCCTTCCGGCGTCCCGGTCAGCGTGATTACGGCTTCGGGCAGGCTGGTCAGCGCGTCGTACAGCGCGTCCAGATTGTGACCAATATACCCGAACGGCGCGAGCGCTCCCCGCAAGGTTTCGTGCGCAGCCTCCCGAACGGAGAGCCGAGAAGCGTCCATCTCAATCCGGCGCATCGGCGTTCCCTCCCCCGTACAAAAGCGTGAACGAATCGTAGTGATCCTCGGTATAGTAGATGCGGCCGTCCCCGTCAAACACCAGCCGCTTCGCGCCCCGGCTGGACGAAAACATCGTGTCGATGTCGCACTCGGTATAGCGCGCCCCCTCCGGCAACAGCCCTTCGTAGTTACCGAAGCGGTCGCCGCCGATCGTCTTGCCGGGCGCGTAGGGCTCCAGTGATCCTCCCGGCCAGCCCAGGCCGCGCGCCTCGGATTTTGTGATGTAGTTGCCTGGCAGATGGTCGTAAAGGAACAGGTACGCGCCGACGCCCAGTACATCGTCATAGGCCCCGTCCTCCGGCACCTGTTCGATAAGCGCCGCGCGGTTTGCCTCGGTGAAGCCGTCATACCAGTCGAAGATGCCCGCCCAGTCGGTTTCAGCCGCGGCGGCGAAAACGCCCAGCGCCAGAACGAGCGCCAGCGTTATCGCTGATACCCGCCGGAGGAAACGGTTCATCGGCTCACCTTCCACAATTCATCCATAAGGAACCATGCGTACCCCATTATACCAGTCCGCCGCCCGCAAAACCAGCCCAAAACCGGAGCAGGGCGGAGCCAGCCTGCGTCGGCGCGCTGGGCATCGCCTACTGAACCCGTAGGGCGCTCATACGCAGGGCACGCCCGCCACGCGTTGACGGGTTCTGAGTCGGGGGATGGCGCTGCTGCCTGTCCGCGCCATATGGCTTCTCGTTTGATGGAAAAAGGAACCCCTGATCACCCGGTCAGGAGTTCCACTTTCTGTCAGAGCGCGGCGAACCTGTCCGCGACGGCGGTAATCTGCGCGTCACGCGCCTTGTTCGACCAGTTGACAATGCCGTCGGCCTGTACGTTCAGCCCCTTCGAGCGGCACAGCGCGCGCAGTTGGCGGATCGCGCGGTTGCCACCCAGCCAGGGCTTTGAGAAATGTTGTGTGACGAACACGCCCGCAGCTTTGCCGTCAAACGCGGAAAGTCCGTCAAGGTAGGCTTTCATCACGGCGGAGAGTGAGAACGCCTCGACCGCCGCGCCGAGATAAACCCGGTCGTAGCGCGCCGGGTCGGGCGCAAACGTGATCTTCTGCGGCTTGCCGCTCCGGTCGTCCTTGTTCTCGACGAGGATCTGTTCGATGGCCGCGTTGTGGCCCTTCGCGGCGCAGGCCACGCGAATTTTCTCCGCGACGGCGAGCGTGTTGCCGGTGCGCGAAAACACGATGATGCCGATGATCATCCCATGCCCCTCCTTTGATCGTCCCCAGGTTCCGCCGACAGGTTGAGGATATGCCCAAATCGCGCGGCTGTCAAGGATTCCCGCCCGAAAACCCCGAAAGCGCGTCCGAACCGGCGGTTCGCGCGTCGAAAGAACGGGAAAACCCGGCGGGGCATATGGTACCTGTGAAGCCATTTGTCCCGCGTAAACAAGGAGGAGATGATCAGGATGAGTACCTGTTGCGGAAGACTCAAGCCCTGCCGCCGCCCGGTGTGGTGGGAAGACTGCTGCCTGAAGCCAGTCACGGTATGGGATCCCTGCCGCTGCTGTTTTGTCACCGTCTGGGTGAACGTGTGCGAGTGCTGGCGATAACACGCAGCGAGCCTGCCGGCCATTGCGGTCGGCAGGCTCGCGTATTTGGGTCGAAGCCGTCTCAGATCAAGCTCAGTCCGGCAGATTGGCGTAGTCGCCGATATGGCCAACGGTGGTGAACTTCCCGTACATGCCGCTTGGCGAGAACTGATCGATGATCCTGAGGACGTCGTCAAACGCGCTGGTGAACTTGACCGGATCGTTGGTGTCCCGGTCGGAGTGGTGGATGGCCTCCGCCGCGGGCACGGGCTGCCAGTTGTTGCTTTGTTTGTCCGAGTAGTTCTTCTTCTTGGAGTCCCACGCGTACATCGGAGCGCTGGAGGTGAACACCGGGTAGATGCGGATCGCCTCGCCATCGCCCGCGGTCTCGGTGAAGCTGTCGGAGATCGCGAAGTCCACCTGCGCCGCGTAGGTCGACGGGGTGCCGCCGCCGCCGGTCACGAAGTTGCCCATGTCGTAGAGGATGTACTTGCCCTTGTACTTCTCGATGCCGCTGATCTCGTGGCGATGGTGGCCGATGACCAGATCCGCGCCGGCGTCGATGGCCTTTCTGGCGTAACTCTTCATCGAGGAAGTAGCGGGCCTTCTGTGTTCCAGCTGACCCGTCCAGTGAACGGTAACCACCAGCATGTCCAACTTGTAGTCCTTCTTGTACTTCTGGATGCGCTGGGCCAGCACAGAGCCCGGCATCTGCGCGTACTGCACGCCGAAGAAGCCGATCCGCTTGTCGCCCACCACCTTGACCGGCAGGTACAGTTTGCCGGAATCGCGATTGTAGCCGGAGGCCACCGCGCCGCCACCGTAGGTCTTGACGTTGGACGCGGTGTTGTCAAAGCTGGTGGAGCCGAAATCGGAGGTGTGGTTGTTGGAGATGTTCGCGATGTCGATGCCGACGCCCAAGGCCTTCGCGTTGACCCCGTCGCCGCGGAACAGGAACGCGCGGCTGGTTTTGGGGTTGGAGCCGCCCTTGGAAGTCAGGCAGACTTCCAGATTCACGATGGAAAGGTTGTCGTAGCCCGTCTCGCCGGTGGGGCTGAACAGCTTTCTGATCCTTGCGAACGGGTACAGCGGGTCGCCGCTTTCTTTGACCAGTCTCTCGTAAAACCGCTGGGATGAGCGCGCGACGATGCCGGTGGTGCGCGGGTCGCCGCCCAATACGCAGTCGCCGCCGGCGGTGATGGTGACCATCGTCGGGCTTGCGTCGCGCACGTAGACCCGGTACGAGGCGGTCTTTCTTCCCTGGTCGGTGGAGGCGGTGATCGTCGCGATGCCGGAACCTTCGGCCGTCACGACGCCGTCCGCGACCGTCGCGATGGCATCGTTGCTGGACGTCCAGGTCACTTTTTCATAGGAAGCGTGCAGGCTGCCGCTTGTGGACTTCACCGTCGGCGTCAGCGTGATGGTGTCCCCGATGTCGACATAGGGGCTGTCGACACTGCTCGAGAGCGATATCGACTTGACGCGGATGGGCTTGACGGTGAAGCGGCAGGAATCGGTCAGGGTTCTGCCGTTCGAAACGCAGGTCGCGGTGATGCGCACCACGCCGTCGCCGGTGAAGGTCACGACGCCGGTGGTTTCGTCCACCGTCGCGACGCTGGGCTTGTCGGTGGACCAGGTGACCGACTGGCCGCCCGCGACCGATGGTGTAAAAATGCATCGAAGGCCATCATACGTGGGCGTCGAAGGTGTGTAGAACACGGTCTTCGCGGCGGGGGAGACGGAGATCGAGCTTACATACACCGTTCCCAGCGTGACCGTGCAGGTGGCCGTCCTGTCAGGCGTACTGGCGGTGATGGCGATCGGCAGCGTCGGGTACTCCAGACCCGGCATGGCGTCGCGTACGGTCACCGTGGCCTTGCGCGGGTTGCCCGCGTCCGGCGTGACCGTCACCAGCGCCGGCAGGCTGGATTCCCATGCAATCTGATTCCGGTCGGAGGCGTTCGAGGGCGTCGGGGTGACGTTAAGTCTGTAGCTCGTTCCCCAGTCCATCGTGATCGCGCGGCGGCTCATCGTGAGGCGCGAGGCGGTCTTGGCCTGCGCGACGGAAGCGATGCCGATGGCGAGCGCGAGTACCAGTGCGAGGGTCAGGAGTGTTTTCAGACTTCTTTTCATGATGTCTCCTTAGTCATCCCGGTTGACCGGGTAATCTGAAAAACTGCCGATGGAATGATTCCGGATGTGGTTCATCACGCGCTGGTAGTCTGCGCCGCCCTTCACATAGGGCGTCGGCTGGGCGTTGTTGATAAGCTCGTCCGGTTTTGAGGTGATCGAACACGGGATGATCCGGATGTCCGAGGGTTCCACGAAGCCGTCCTTCCAGATGTTGAAATCCTGCTGGTAAATGAAGCTGTCGTAGTCGTATCTACCGCTGGGGTTGGACGAGTCGAACTGATTGATGGGGTTACTGGCGATGGTCACGAAATTGCCCAGATCGTAGACGATGTACTTACCCCGGTAGCGCTCGATGCCGTTGATCCGGTGGGTGTGGGTGCCGATCACCAGATCCGCGCCGTAGTTGATGGCGATGTGGGCGAGGCTCTTCTGGCGGCTGGTGGGGTAGCTGTATCGGAATTCGCGAACGTCCGTCCAGTGGAAGTGCGCGACGACGATGTCCGCCTTCTTCCGGGCGCTCTTTAGGTTGCTCTTCAGGGTGCTCATGTACATCTTCGCGGACACGAAGCCCACGAACGCCACCCGGACGCCGTTCACCGTCCGCACCGTGCAGACCTCGCCGTTCCCGTAGTATTTCACGCCCTTTTTGTCCAACGCGCGCTTGGTGCCCTCGTACCCATCCTTGCCAACATCGTAGGTGTGGTTGTTGGCCAGGTTGACCGCGTCGATATCGCTGTTTTTCAGGATGGACTGGGCATAGTACGGATCGCCCTGAAACACGAAGGGCTTGTTCAGGTCGCGCGTGTCCTTCAGCGTCAGCGTGCCCTCCAGATTGAGGGTGGCGACGTTGTTGTCGCCCGCGAAATAGGATCGCACGTTGGCGAACACCTGATTGTCGCCGCCCAGCGCCTGAACCTTCTCCCGGAACCTCTGATAGGAGAGGGGATCCGCGGCGGCCTTGCGGCTCTTTCTGGGATCGCCGCCCAGCACCGCGTCGCCCGCGGCGGTGACGGTGGCCGTGCGGTACACGCCGTCTCCGCGAACGCGCACGATTACGCTCGACGAAATTTTTGTGTTGGCCGCGCTGGCGCAGGTGACTTTTACCGCGCCGGGAGTCGTGCCCGCGGTCACCTTGCCGTTTTCATCGACGGAGGCGATGTCGGGATTGGCACTCGTCCACGTCACGGCGCGGTTCGCGGCATAGGAGGGGTTCGTGACGGCGGTCAGCTGCGCCGCTTCGCCGGAATTGAGCACGACCGGCATGTCGTCCGGCGTTGAAACAGACAGCGACTTGATCGCCCTGGAGTCAATGGTGACGGTGGTTTTCGCCGTCTTCCCGCCCGCGGTCGCATACAGCGTCACTTTTCCGGTCGCTTTCGGCGTCAGAATCACGCCGCCGTTCCCGTCCGGGTCCAGTTTGACGATGCTTTCGGTCACATCCGAGCAGGTATACTTGACCGCTCGTTTGGCTTCCGCCGCGGTGAGCGGGGCGACCGCGGCGATGAGCCGAGTCTTCTCCTGTGCCTCAAGGTAAATGGTGTACTTGTTCTTTTGGAATTTGACCGATGTGACCTCGAGATTTTTCACCGTTACGACGCGGGTCGTCCGCTTTCCGGTATTGGTGACGGCGGTCAGAACCGCCTTGCCCTCGGCGCGGGCGAACACCGTGACCGCTTCGCCTTTGCCCGCGACTTTCGTCGCTTCGGCGGCAAGCGGGCTGAAGCTCAGGATCTCCGGCGCGCTGGATGTCCAAGTCACGCTTTCATACGTCGCGAAAGACGGTTTGACGTTTGCGGTCATTAAATAGGAAGTCGTCGGCGCGAGCGTCAGTGACTTCGGGGAAATCGTAAATGACGTAATTTTGACCGTCCTGACCGTCACCTGGCACTTGGCGAGCACGTTCCCTGAGCGTGTACCCTCCAGGCTGATCGTCGCCTGACCGTTCTTGACCGCCGTGACCGTGACGGAGGGATCAAAGTCGTCGGTGTCCTCAATGGCAATGGAGGCCACTGAGTTGTTGATTGTCCACGTCAGCGGCTCGTTCATGGCAGCCGGAAATGTCTTCAAGACCTCGATTGAAAACGCCTCGCCTGGCGCGAGCGTCCTGGAGAGTACGCTGATGGACGCGGCGACCGCGTTCACATCCGCGGGAGGCGTCGGGTCATCCCCCGGAAGTTCCGCTGCGAACGCGGGGAGCGCCCATAGAAGAAGGGCCAGCGCGATGAGCGTCAGGCGCCTCGCAAGCCATCGCAATTTCAAAAAACTGATCACCCCATGAACAAATCCTACCAAGATTATAGCTCAACTGGAAAATGGTGTCAATCGCAGCGGGATGTTTAACATGGATGGATATTACGTGTGACGCAAGGGCAACATGCATGTTTCGGACACAAAAAGTATTGCACAAATCCGTGAGTTGTGCTAAGTAACCGCTGATTAAAGGCCGAAGCAGTTCAAGAAGCAACGTCAATGATTGAGAA
>CAZNPZ010000054.1:0-17964 GCA_964575255.1 uncultured Oscillospiraceae bacterium | reverse complement strand
TTGACTTGGCCACACCTCATCCAATTGGCCCGGTAACGGTGTGTGTTTTCGGCGGAAGAACGGCGCTCACCAACCTGACCATTTGCGGCCCTGTTTGTGGCCAAGTCGAAACCACTTGCCCAGCTGTTGCCTATCAGCGGGCGCGAGTTTGTGTGCCTGTAACGATCACGCCTTTCGCCAGCACTGGAGATACAACCACCTACTGCTGCGGCGAAGCGACCATCATCGAGGGCGAGGCGACTTGTCCCGGTACTCCACTAGGCTCTTGTGTATTCACGATTATCCAGGACATCTGCGTAGAGGTCCCGGTTGCTTTCGGCGCGAATGCTACTGTTGGCGACTACTCCGTGCAGTGTCTGGGCGCCGGAACCCCAACAGTGTGCGAGGGCTGTCTTCCGGAGGCAGGGTCTGTGAAGTAGTTGGAGTCGCCTAAATGCCACCATGTTGAAACATGGTGGCTTACACAGCATCGGGAGACCTATCTTCAACGACGGGTCGAGGGTTACCACCCTCTCCCGGCTTTCTTGTCATGACAGGCTTTGCAGAGCGGTTGCCAGTTCGTCTGATCTCAATCTACCATTCCCCCGGCGCGGGACGATGTGGCCGACCGGTGGCTGGGGTCAGCTTACCTTGGAGATGGCATTCTGGGTAAAGCGGATGCGTGCAGCAGATCCCACAGGTGTCCATCGCTCAGCAGAACCTGACCGTAGCCTTCAAAAGCCGTCCGGTCGGCCATGGTCCGTACACCCATCGCATCAAGGGCAGGTGCCAGACGCATCCGCTCTTGCTTGGCTTCCGGCAGAATCCAGACCGGGCATTTGATGCTCCCCTTGGGCATGATCGGCTCATGCCCGTTGATCGGACGCATGCCCGGATTGCCTTCGAGCCGCTTGAACGCCGTGGACATGGGCTTTCTGCCACGGGTTGCCATCTGGCAACCGCCCTTCTGAGAGATGGGCAAGAGAAAGCCGCCCTTTTCAGAGCGGCCAGATTCATCGGGCTTGCCTGGGTGTTTACGTGCCTACTTGATCACCCGGATTTTCCGCACCAGAACCATCGGACCGGGCAACGCGCCGCGCCAGGCCTGCGCGCAGAACTTACTGGCACCCAGTTGCTTGGGGATCGGGGTGATCCGCCAAGTGCGCCGGTTCGCGCTCGCACTCTCCACCATGGTCTGCTGCCACCGTTCCTTCTTGTCATTTACGATCCAGACGCACGTGGTGGCCGCATTCGTTGTAACGACGAACGGAAGCTCCACACTGCGCTTCGCCGTCGCCGCGACCGGTTGAATGGAGATGATCCGGGGCAGGTTGTCGGATACCCGGAGTTTCAAGACAACACTGGCCAGACCCGGGCCATACGCGCTGTCCACCACGGCATGAAGATTGAAGTCGCCTATGTCGTCTTCCGTTAGCTTTCGCTGAATCGTCCAGATCTTCTTCGAGCTGCTCGTCTTGGAAGGCTTGCTGCTGTACGCAAAAACGTCGTTCGACGATTCCAGGATGCTGATCCCGTTTGCCAACTTTCCGGTAATGACCTTGAAGATGACCGTTTCGCCAACGTCCAGCGCGGGACTGTTGATGGTGAACTCCTCGATGTCCAGACTCGCTGTGCTGACGTTGACGATGACATCTGCTGACTCCACACCCGAACTGCTACCGTTGCTGGCGACCGCCCAATATCGGAACACTCCCACGGTCGTTGCCGTGTCGAATGCATGTAATCCTCCGGACGAAAGTATGTGCTGCTTTGGATTGCAATGTATTAAAATTTCTTATAGTATAACATAATTCAACAGGGAACTCAAAGATGTTTTTGAGGTGCGTCAGTCGCCCCTTTAAAAGCGTTGAAGAATGGCCTCCTCCATCGAAAACACCTGCCCGCCCCTGAGTACTTTCACACTGGCGCTATCCTGTACCAGTGTCCAGACATCGCCCGGTTGGACGAAGGGCTGAATGTTCTCTGGATCAAACGTCCTTGTCGTGCGACGGGATTTGACGCTGCCGGGATCGGACCTGTTCTGAGCACCTATTTGATCCACTCGCAGCTTGAGATCTTCTTCGCAGACCGGCATTTCACGCCGAAGGCGTATCCCGAAGGGTCGCCTCACTCCGGCTCCTTGTCCATCATCAGGAACCCCTCGGTTCTTTGGAAATAAAGTATTACTGCTTGATAAATCATCGCCCCCGGTTGTTGGCCGAGGGCGATGTATCAGGATTTGATTACCTTTCCTCGCGGAAGTAGTTGATCCCGCAGCCCTTGGGCTGCGCGTGCTCGCGCGACATCCTGACCGAGGTCAGGATCAGAACCAGAATCGTCGCGATGAAGGGAATCATGTTGTAGACGGCGGAGGGAATACTGAGGACGTTCGTGGGGATGTACAGCTTGAGTACGCTCAACGCGCCGAAGACCAGCGAGCCGGTCAGCGCTTTGTACGGGCTCCAGCCCGCGAAAATGACCAGCGCCACGGCGATCCAACCCAGGCCGCCGACGCAGTTGTACGTCCACGTCCCGCCGCAGGTGATGATCGACACGTACGCGCCGCCGAGGCCGCACAAGCCGCCGCCCAGCACGATGTTCACATACTTGTACAGGTTCACGTTGATGCCCGCCGCGTCCGCCGCGCCGGGGTTCTCGCCAACTGCGCGGAGGTTGAGACCCCGCCGCGTACGGAACAGGTAGATGCCCATCGCCACCGCGAGCGCGACGCCCAGGTACACGAACGGCGTGTGGGTAAACAGGATCTCGCCGACATACGGAATGCCGCTCAGGCCGGGGATGGAAACGCCCCTAAACAGCGCCTTGGTCGCGTCGGGCAGGATCACCATGCCGCCGGGCGTCCGAAGCGCCAGATTTTCACCGATGAAGTTGGCAAACCCGGTGCCGAAAATGGTCAGCGTAAGACCCGTCACGTTCTGATTGGCCTTCAGCGTGACTGTCAGGATCGCGTAGATCAGCGCCCCCGCCGCCCCCGCCGCGAACGCCCCCAGGTACGCAAGCGCCGCGTTTCCGGTGACGTAGGCGGTCACAAAGCCGATCACCGCGCCCATGTACATCATGCCCTGAACGCCCAGGTTGAGGTTGCCGCTGCGCTCGGTCAGAATCTCGCCCAGCGTGCCGTAGAGAAGCGGCACGCCCGCCAGGATCGCCGCGACCACAAAGCTGGTCAGGAAGCTCAACGTCTCGTTCACGGTTTCAGCGCCCCCTTCCGACCCCAGAGCACCTTGTAGTTGATGAAAAATTCCGCGCCCAGCACAAAGAAGAGGATGATGCCCTGGAACACGCCGGACGTGGAAGGCGAGATGTTGTAGACCGACCGGATCGTGCCGGAGCCTTTCTCCAGGCAGCCAAACAGGAATGACACAATCAGGATGGCGAGCGGGTTGAGCTGTGAGAGCCATGACACCGTGATCGCTGTAAAGCCCACGCCGCCCGCGACGCTCTCGGTCAGCGTCCGGTCGGCGCCGGAGGCCTGCAGCATCCCGGCGAGCCCCGCGACCGCGGCGGACAGAAACATGGTGCGCAGGATGATCTTCTTCACGTTCATCCCCGCGTAGCGGGCGGTGTTCTCGTTCTCGCCCACGACAGTCAGCTCGTACCCCTGCTTGGTGCGGGTCAGATAGACATAGACCAGTACGACAAGCACCAGCGCCACGATCCAGCCCGCGTGGATGCCCAATACCTGCGGCACGCGCGCGGCTTTGTCAAACATCGGCACTTTCGGAAAGCCGCTCTTCGGGTCGCGCCACGGACCTTCGCGCATCAGCTGGATGATGAAGATCGCGAGGTAATTCATCATCAGCGTGAACAGCGTCTCATTGGTGTTGAACCGCGCCTTGAACCACGCTGGGACGAGACCCCACAGCCCGCCCGCGAGGAAACCCGCCGCCGCCATCGAAAGCAGCAGCACCGGCTGCGGCCAATCCGGGAACGTCAAGGCGAAGAACGACGCGGCGACCGCGCCAACGGAAATCTGCCCCTCCGCGCCGATGTTCCAGAAGCGCATTTTGAACGCCAGCGTCACGCCCAGAGACGCGATCAGAAGCGGGATCGCGATCTTGATCGTCTCGCGCAGGTTGCTGACCGAGCCCACCGCGCCCGCGACCATCGTGCCGTACACCGGGAACGGGTTGAAGCCCACCGCCAGCAGGAACAGCCCGCCCGTCACCAGCGCCAGGAAGATCGCGAGCACCCGGTAGAGCGCGGCGCGGCCGGGGTCGATGGACACGCGCTGCACGATGTGGGTGCGGGTTCTCACCGCGGGATCGCGCATTGGGCGTCGCCTCCTTCCAGCCTGCATCCGGTCATCATAAGCCCCAGCTGTTCCTTGGTCACGGTTTTGGCGTCCACAAGCCCGGTCACGATGCCGCCGCAGAGAACCATGATCCGGTCGCAGAGTTCGAGAAGCACGTCCAGGTCCTCGCCGATGAACAGCACCCCGACGCCCCGCCCCTTCTGCTCGTTGAGCAGGTGGTAGATGGTCATCGAAGAGTTGATGTCGAGGCCGCGCACCGGATAGGCGGTGATCAGGATCTTCGGGTCGGACGCGATCTCGCGCCCAAGGAGCACCTTCTGCACATTGCCGCCGGAGAGCCGCTTGACCGGTGTGTACACGTCCGGCGTCATGATCGAAAGCTGTTCGACCAGCTGGTCGGAAAGGTTCTTCGCAGGCCTGCGGTCGAGGAGCGGCGCGTGCTGCTCCTGATATTTCTTTAGGAGCATGTTGTCCACCATGCCCATCGAACCCACCAGCCCCATGCCAAGCCGATCCTCCGGCACGAAGCTCATCGCGACGCCGCGCTCGGCGATCTCACGCGGCGAGAGTCCGCGCAGTTCCTCCCCCTGAAACTTGATCGACCCGGCGCAGCTTCCCTGCAGCCCGGCGATTGATTCGCACAGTTCCTTCTGGCCGCTGCCCGCGACGCCCGCGACGCCCAGGATCTCGCCGCTCATCAGCGTAAAGCTGACGTCGCACAGCGCCTTGTTCCTCTCGGTGCCCTGTACGGAAAGCTTCTCCACGATCAGCGAGGGCTTCGGGTTCTTTGGTTCCGGCCTTGCGATCGACAGATCCACCGCGCGACCGACCATCTGCTCGGTCAGTGAGTGCGCGTCGGCGTCCTTCGTCTGAACGGTTCCGACCACCTCGCCCTTCCGGAGCGTCATGACGCGGTCGGAGATGGCCAGCACCTCGTTCAGTTTATGGGTGATGATGATGATCGCGCAGCCCTCGTCCCGCATCTTTCGAAGGATGATGAACAGCTTGTCAATCTCCTGCGGGGTCAGAACCGCTGTCGGCTCGTCCAGAATCAGGATGCGCGAGCCGCGGTACAGCACTTTCAGGATTTCAACGGTCTGCTTTTCGCCGACCGACAGCGTGTAGATCTTGCGGGACGGATCGACCGCGAGACCGAAGCGCTTCGATATGGACAGGATGTGCTCGTTCAGTTGTGCCTTGGTGCGGCGGTCGCCCTTCGTGCCCATCACGATGTTCTCGGCGACGGTCAGGATGTCCACGAGCTTGAAATGCTGGTGGATCATGCCGATGCCCAGAGAAATCGCGTCCGCGGGGGAATGGATCGTGACGCTCCGGCCATCCACAAAAATGGTGCCGCTGTCCGGCGCGTACATGCCGCCCAGCATGTTCATCAGCGTGGTCTTCCCGGAGCCGTTTTCGCCCAGCAGCGCCAGAATCTCGCCGTTATACAGCGTCAGGTTGATGTTCTGATTGGCCTTGACCGTGCCGAACGCTTTGGAAAGGCCCCGTAGTTCCACCGCGGGCCGCCTTTCAGTCTGGAGCAATCCGATCACCTGCCCCCAAAAAATAATATCATTATTATACACGATGAAACGCGCGCCGCGCAATGTGTTTTCAAAGAATTTGACAGCGGAGAAAAAGGTCTGTATAATGATAGAATTGACTTTTCTGGAGGGCGTTATGGACGAGGCGAAGCTGTGCGGCATACTGGAGGCGATCCTGTTCGTCTCAGGCGATCCGGTCAGCGTTTCGGACGTGGCGCACGCGTTCAACCTGACCGAGGCCGAGATGAACGCGGTCGTCGACCGCCTCCGGGATCACTGCGATCTGGAAAAGCGGGGCATCCGCGTCAACCGCTTCGGCGGGAAGGTGCAGCTTTCGATCCAGCCGGAGTACGCGCCCTGGGTGGACATGTTTTTGCAGCCAGTGCGTATGCAGACGCTGTCGCAGGCGGCGCTTGAGACGCTGTCCGTCATCGCCTACCGCCAGCCGGTCACCAAGGGCGACATCGAGGCGGTGCGGGGCGTCAAATGCGACTATTCCGTACAGGCGTTGCTAAACAAGAACCTGATCCGGGAGGCCGGGCGCAAGGAGGCGCTGGGCCGCCCCATCCTCTACGAGACGACGGACGAGTTTCTTAGGCATTTCGGCATCTCGTCCCTCGCGGAACTGCCGATGGCGGCGCTGGGGCAGATTTCCATGAATCTCGATTCAGACCCCCAATAACGTCACGACCAGCGGGATTGTGAAAACGCACAGGATCGACGTCAGCGCGATCTCCTGCGCGGCGAACACCGCGTCCCGGTCGTAGAGTTCGGCCAGCATCTGGCTCATGATCGCGGAGGGCATGGCGCTGGAGATCACCAGCGCGCCCGCCGCGACCGGATCCATTGAAACGATGCGCGAAAGCCCCAGCGCGAACAGCGGCAGGCCGATCAGCTTGACCGCGACGACCAGCGCGGTCTTCCAGTCGAATAGCTTCCGGTACGAGATGCTGGTCATCCGCGCGCCCAGGATCAGCATCGCGAGCGGCGTGTTCAGCGTGCCCAGCGTATTGAGCGGCGCGTCCAGAAGAGACGGAAGATCCAGACGCAGAAGGAACAGCGCCATGCCCGCCAGCGCGGACACAAAGCCGGGATTGAGCAGCTTTTTGAGCGCAAACGCGCGCCGGTCGAGCAGCGCGACGCCGATTGTCCAGACAACCAGGTTGAACGCCACGATCACCGCCGCGAGGTACAGCGTGCCCTGATCGCCGTACACCGCCTGAATCACCGGCAGACCCATGAAGCCGACGTTGGACATCGTCGAAAGCATCGCGAGGATTGGCCGGACTTTTTCGCTCACGCCGCGGCAAGCCATATAGACTGCGACCATGCCGATCGCCATTACCGCCGAGGCCATCCACAGAACATGCAGGAAATTCGTCAGAACAACCGGCGTGTACGCGTGCTGCGTGATCATCAGGAGCAGCGCCGGGTTGGTGACCAGCGTCACGATGTCGCTGATGCCTTTCAGGACAGGGTCGCCCATGACGCCTTTCTTCCTGAGAAGCGCCCCAGCGGCGGCGATGACGGACAGCATGAAAAGCTGGGGTAAAACGACCATTGGCTTACCTTCTTACGTATCATATGCGCCTGAAAACTTCGGTTTTCAGGCGCTTTTGCTTTGGGTTATACCTCGGAGGCCGTCTTGTACCGCTGGAAGAGTTCCTCAAACATGACAAGCGCCTTTTCTACGGGTTCGGGCGTCGACATGTCGACGCCGGCCAGCTTCAAAGCGTCGATCGGGTACAGGCTGCCGCCCGCACACAGGAACCTTTTGTATCGCTCGACGGCGGGCGCGCCCTCCCCCAGGATCATCCCGGCGATGGCCATCGCGGCGGAGAAGCCGGTCGCGTACTGGTAGACGTAGAACGCGTTGTAGAAGTGCGGGATGCGCATCCACTCGTACTGGATGAGGTCGGTCTGCTGGATGGACGGGTAGTAGGCCTGGTTCAGATCGGCGTACACACGGTTCAGGTTTTCCCCGGTCAGCGCCTCTCCCCGCTCCGCCATCGCGTGCGCGGTCTTCTCAAATTCCGCGAACATCGTCTGCCGGAACAGCGTCGTGCGGTAGGCCTGCAAAAGGTTGTTTAAAAGATAGCTCTGCGCGCCTTTCTCCGGGTGGCGATCCAGAAGGTACAAAAGCGTCAGCACTTCGTTGACCGTCGAGGCCACCTCGGCGACGAACAGTGAATATTCCGCCATCGGCGCGGGCTGCGTTTTCGCGCTGAGGTAGGTGTGCAGCGAGTGGCCCATCTCGTGCGCGATGGTCAGAAGGTCTTCGAGCGTCTCGTGGTAGTTCATCAAAACGTACGGGTGGGTCTCGTAGGTGCCCCAGGAATACGCGCCGGACGACTTGCCCTCGTTCTCATATGGATCGATCCAGCGTTCCTCGAGCGCCCGGCTCAGAACCGCCTGATACTCTTTGCCCAGCGGCGCGAGCGCCTCCACCACCAGATGGTAGGCTTCCTCAAACGGAAGGTCGATCGAGAATTCGCCCGGCACCCTGGCGTACAGGTCGTACATCGCGGGGTCTTTGAGGCCCAAACGCTCGGCCTGGAAGCGCACAAATTCATCCAGCGCGGGCAAGTGGCGTCGCACGGCCTCAATCAGGCTGTCGTAAACGGCAACCGGCACGTCGTTTCGGTACAGCGAGGCCGCAAGCGCACTTTCAAACTTCGCGGCGCGGGCATTAAAAAGATCGGCCTTGACCGACGCGGCGTAAACCGCGGGCACGGTGGAAGAGAAGCTGCGGAACGTCTCGTACATCGCGGTAAAGGCGGCTTTCCGGACTTCCCGGTCGCCACTCATCATGTAGTGGATGTAACTGCCGTGGGTCAGCGGGGCCATGCCGCCCGCCCCGTCCGGCACGTCCGGGAACTTCATGTCGGCGTCGGTCAGCATGTCGAAGATGACGCTGGGCGAAGAGCCTAGTTCGCCCGCCATCGCGACGATGCGCTCCTCGGCGGCGGACAGCGTATGCGGCCTCGCGCGCTCGATGGCATTGAAGAACATCCGGTAATCGCTGAACGCTGCGTCCGCGGCGCATTTGGCAAGGTATTCCGGCGGCAGCGCGATCAGCTCCGGCGTCAGAAAGGAACTGGCCGTCGAGAATTCCACGGAAAGCGTGGTGGCGCGGTCGGTCAGCGCCTGATAGCGGGCGAGGTTGTTGTCCTCGTCCCGGTGCATCTTGGCATAGGCAAACAGCGCGCTGACCTGAAGCGCCGCCCCGTAGAATTCCCGGAGCGCGGCAAGAAGATCATCCCGCCCGCCGAGCTTCCCCTGATGGCGGGAAAAGCCGCCGACCGACGCGCGGCAGGCCTCAAACGCGGCCTCCCACGCTTCGTCGCTTTCGTAGATGTCGGTCAGGCGCCAGGTCTCCTTCTCGGTCAATTCCGCGCGCTTTCTCAGTTTAGGCGTCAAGGTTGATGCCCTCCCGTTCCTGTCTTCTTAAAAGCCTTCTGAAATTTCTGCGGTGCATGGCGATGCGCGCCTCGCGGGCATAACGTTTGACCGCTTTGGTCATGTCGCTTGCCACGTCGCCCGCGCTGGCCGCGCCCTCCTCGTGGATGCCGGGCATCAGGAAGAAGACGGTTAAAAGCCTCAGGATCGCCGACACCGCGAACATCACGTTGTAGCGGGAGATCGGCGTACCCAGAATCACCAGATGGTATGCTTCCACGCGGCTGGTCACGTTATCCAAGAGCCAGCCGCCCACCGCGGATCCCAGCGCGAGACCCACGAGCTGCGTAAAGAAGAAGTAGACCGCGATGTACATGGAGCGGTTGTCGCCCTTGGCCTGCCCCATGAATAAATTCTGCGCGCCCAGGTCGATCGCCACATACGTCGCGCCGCTGAGCACGTTGACCAGCGCCACCGCCCACACCATCCGGGGGCCAATCAAAGACCAGAACAGCGGCGCGAAAGATGTCAAAAACGCGCCGATGGTCAGAACTGGGCGGCTCCCGTAGCTGTCCAGCGCCACGCCCCAGCGGGACACGACCAGAACCAAGAAGAGGTTGCTGACGATCTGGCAGGACACGGTGATTTCAAAATTGGTCATGCGCATGTTTTCCAGCATGTATACGTTGAAATAGGGCGCGACGATCTGCACCGAGAACATCCACGCCGTCAGCGCCATCACCATGCGCATGTATTGTCGGTCGGAAAAGACCGGCTTCACCATCTGCAGTAGGCCATTTTTGACCGGTGGCGCGCTCATCGGCGGCAGGTGCATGAAATGGAACGAGAAGATGTCACAAAATCCCGCAATCCCCGCAATGGTGAACACGACGGCGTACCCGGCAAAGCCGGGCATCGCGTCCAGCAGCGCACCGATGACAAAGCCGAACGCCATGCCCACAATCGTCGAGATGCGGCTGCGCACCGCGAAGTAGCGCCCGCGGATCCGAAGCGGGATCACGTCCGAGCAGATCGAATAAAACGCGACATTCAAAAACGGGCCGGAGACCGAGCTGACCATCACCATCAGCATCGCGGCCCAAAGCCGCAAGGTTCCGGACGCCATCGGCATCAGAAACGGGATCAGCCCGAACGGGATCCAGATCAGCCGCTGCACGAAGCCAAAACCCATCATCATCGGCTTACGCTTCAGCGTGCGCTCCAGAACGTACGAAGCCAGCATCTGGAACGCGTTGGCCAGCGGCGGCAGCGCCATGATCAGCCCGTACAAAAAGTCGGACGCGCCCAGCGCCTTGATGTAGCCGCTGATCGCGACGCCGTTTACGATGTTGAACCAGACGACGCCGCCCGCAACGCCCGCAATCAACAGCCGCAGCGTGCGAATGGCCTGGGCGTCCAGCCCACGTTCGTCAAACAGTTCGATGTGCCGGTTCAGCCGAGGGTTCATGGTTGCACCTCAGAAGGAGGTTCGTCGGGTGTACTTGGGAACGACAGAACCGTATAAAAAACTAACCCATAAAAACTCAGGGTAACCGCGTCATCGGGTCAACCTGCCGCGTCCAATCACTCGAATACCAGATATACTACTCCAGTTTCCGCGCGCGTGTGTTGTGCCGGGGTTAAACCTTAATTCGACCCTTTGCCTATACCGCTTCGCGCGCAAGCCCGACCGTAAGCCGAAAGCTTACAGGGCTTGCGCCGTTCCCATTGCATCGAAAGATGCGAAGCAGATTTCGACGCTAAAAAATCGCTTCGACAAACGCCTTCGCGTCAAACGGTTCCAGATCGTCCAGCCCCTCGCCGATGCCAATGTAGCGCACCGGCAAGCCCAATTCGCCGCGGATCGCCAGCGCGATGCCGCCCTTGGCCGTGCCGTCCAGCTTGGTCAGGATGATGCCGTCCAGAACCGCCGCGTCCTTAAAGACCTGCGCCTGCTGGAGGCCGTTCTGGCCAGTGGTCGCGTCAATCACGAGGAGACCCTTGACGATCGCGTCCGGGAACTCGCGCTCGACGACACGGCTGATCTTTTTGAGTTCTTCCATCAGATGCGCTTTGTTGTGCAGGCGGCCCGCGGTGTCGATGATCAGTACGTCCGCGTGGCGGCTCTTCGCCAGCTGCACCGCGTCGAACACCACCGCAGCGGCGTCCGCGCCCTCGTGGTGCTTGACCAGCGGCACGCCCGCGCGCTCGGCCCAGACGGTCAACTGGTCGGCGGCTGCAGCGCGGAACGTATCGCCCGCGCAGATCACGACGTTGCGTCCCACCGTCTTCATGCGGGACGCCAGCTTTCCGATGGACGTGGTCTTGCCCACGCCGTTGACGCCGATTACCGGCACCACCATCGGCGACTGGAGCCGCATCGGCTCGGAACCCATAATGTCCGCGACGATCGTTTTCAGCGCTTCCCGCGCCGGGCCGGTGGTCTTGATGCCATCGGCCTTGCATTTGTCGCGCAGCTTATTGATGATCATTTCACTGGTCTTGACGCCGGCGTCCGCCATGATCAGGATGTCGGTCAGGTCTTCGTAAAAAGTTTCGTCAATCACCGGCGAAGAATCCACCAGTTGGTCGATCTTGCCCGATACATTGGCGCGGGTCTTCCCCATCGACTGTTTGATTCGGTCAAAGAGGCCCAAAGGGACACGTCCTTTCTACACGGCTGCCTTCCGGCCGTCGGTATTGGCAAGTTTCAGGGAGACCATGCGGGAGATCCCCTTTTCCTCCATCGATACGCCGTAAAGCGAGTCGCAGCGCTCCATGGTACCCTTCCGGTGGGTGACGACGACGAACTGGGTGCCCAGCGAGTAATCCTTGAGGTAGTCGGCGAAGTTGTCGATGTTGGCGTCGTCCAGCGCCGCCTCGATCTCGTCCAGGAAGCAGAATGGCGTGGGTTTCAATTCCAGCATCGCGAACAGGATCGCGATGGCGGTCAGCGCCCGCTCGCCGCCGGAGAGGAGCGACAGAAGCGTCAGCTTCTTGCCCGGCGGTTGCGCCACCACCTCGATGTCGCAGTTCAAGGGATCGGACGGGTCTTCAAGCCGGAGGTTCGCCCGCCCGCCGCCAAACAGCCGGACGAATGTCTGCTGGAAGAAGCGGTTCAGGAACTCAAACTGCTCTGTGAACTGCTTCTCCATCCGGCCGGTAAGTTCGGCAATGATGCCCGCGAGGTCCGCCTCGGCCTTTAACAGGTCTTCCCGCTGGGCGGAAAGCTCGTCGTAGCGGGCCTTGGTCTCGCGGTACTCGTCCACCGCGGACACATTGACCGCGCCCATCGCGCGGATGCGTGTGCGAATCTCGGAGATGCGCTTGTCGGCGTCGCCCAGTTTGAACTCCGCCTCGCGGAATGAGCCCGCGCCCTCGTAAGTCAGCTCGTAGTCTTCCCAGATGCGGTCGGTGAGCTGCTTCCACTCGGCTTCGACGCGGGACTTCTGCATCTCCGCGCGGTGGCACTTGTCGGACAGTTCCTCCGTCTCGACGCGAAGCCTGTCAGCCTCGTCCATCAGCCGCTCCAGCGCCTTCTGCGCGGCGGTTCTCGCGCGCTCGCGCCGGTCGAACTCCTGCCGCGCGGTATCCAGTTCCGTTCTCGCCGTCAGGAGCGCCTCTTCCGCCGATTTCAGCGCCTCGCGGTCGGACTGAAGCCGCGCCTCGCAGGCGGCCTTTTCGTCCTCGCTGCCCGCGAGCAGCTTTTTCAGGTCGCCGCGCTCGGTGGTCAGCCGGTCCCGGTCGGCCTTCAGCGCGTCAAGACCGCGCGACTGCGCGGCGAGCTTTACGCTCTGATCCAGCACCCGCTGCCGGAGCGCCTGTGTCTCCTGCCGGTCGTGGACGAGCGTTTTCTGAAGCGACGCGATCTGCTCGCGCTTTTCCGCGCCGACCTTCTCCTCGCCGCCCTCGCGGCCGTCGATGCGGTTCAGCGCCGTTTCAACGTCAGCAAGCTGTTCGCGGAGCCGCTCGCGCTCCTCGTCCGCGGCTTTTGAGCGCTTTAAGTGGGCGGATAGCTCCGCCTGCGCCGCCGCAAGGTGCGCTTCCTCGCGCGCGACGGCGATCTCCTGCTGGTGCAGCGCCTCGAACAGCAGCCCGCGCGCTTTTTTCAGCTCGCCGCGCTCGGCTTCGAGCATTTCAACGGTCTTTTTGAGAGAGGCGATCTCCGCGTCCAGCCGTTTGATTCGCGCCTTGTGATCGTCCACCTCACGCTCTCGGGTTAAGAGGCTGGTCATCCGGGACTGCACGCTGCCGCCGGTCATCGAGCCGCCGGGGTTCATCACGTCGCCCTCCAGTGTGACCAGTCGGAACGCGTGGTGCCCCGCGCGCATGATGGCGATGCCCGCGTCCAGATCCTTCGCGACCACCGTGCGACCCAAAAGGTTCTCCACCACGCCCCGGTAGACCGGGTCGTACTGGATCAGTTCGCTGGCGAGCCCCAGGCAGCCGGGCATCGTAAGAACCTTACGCTCCGCCTGATCCAGCGTCCGCCCGCGCACGGCGGACAGCGGCAGAAACGTGGCGCGCCCCAGCCGGTTCACGCGCAGGTAGTCAATCATGCGCTTCGCGTCTTCCTCGCGGTCGACCACGATGTTCTGAAGCGCACTGCCCAGCGCCATGTCGAGCGCGCGCTCCAACTGCTCCGGCACGCGGATCAGCGTGGCGACCACGCCGCGCACGCCGGAATCCGGCGAGCGGCGCGCCTGCAAGAGCACATTCTTGACCGAGTGCTGGTAGCCCTCGTAATCGCGCTGCATCTCTTCCAGCACGCCCAGCCGCGAGGCCGTCTGCTGACGCTCGGTGGTTAGGGTCGCGAGGCGGGACGTGGTTTCCTCGTACTTTTCGCTGGACTCGCGCACGCGCTGCGCGCTCGCGGCGGTCTCCGCATCCAGCTGCGCTTTCTGCGCCTGCTCGGACGCGAGCCGCTCCGCGGCGCTCTGTTCCACGTCGCGCAGCCGCGCTTCCGTTTCCAGGTCGCTGTCCTGCCCGCTTGCCAGCTTTTCGATCTGCTTTTCAAGCGCCGAGCGCATCGCGGTCAGCCGCGCCGACTCGCTGCGCACGTCGCTCAGGCGGTTCATCGCCTCGATCAGTTCCGCCTTGAGGGTTTCGATCTTCGCCTCAGCGTCCGCGTCGGCCTTTTCGCGCGCGGCAAGCGCCGCTTCGCCCGCCTGTTTTTCCGCCGTCGCGCCGGAGAGAGCGCGTACTTCCGCTTCGATGCGCGCGGCCAGCGCGGATAGCCTCGAGGCGACGCCCGCGTCGCCCTCGCGGGCGGCTTCGGCCTGATCCACGAGGCGGGCATAGTCCCGCTCACCCGACGCGATGCGCTCCCGGAGCACACCCGCGGCGCCCTCGCGGGATTCCACGTCCCGGATCAGCGCCTGCACCTGTTCGCGGGTTTCCGCCGCTTCGCGTTCAAAGCCTTCCAGTTCTTGCTGCGCGCCTTCGCGGGCCTCGGTCAAGGATTGCTGGCGGGCGGTGGCTTCCGAAAGCGACCGGGCCAGCGATTCATAAGCCTCCGACAATTCAGAGGTGCGCTCGCTGAGACGGTCCGACCGGACGAGGAACGCGTTCAGATCCAGCTTCTTCAGTTCGTCGCGCAGCGCGAGGAATTCGCGGGCGGCCTCGCTCTGGGCGGCGAGCGGCGTTATCCGCGCGGACAGTTCCCGGAGGATGTCGTCCACCCGCTCCAGGTTCTGGCGGGTGTTCTGGATGCGCTTCTCGGCCTCGGTCTTTCGCGCCTTGTACTTGACGATGCCCGCCGCCTCCTCAAAGGCGCGGCGGCGGTCGTCGGACTTGCCCGACAGGATCTCGTCGATCCTGCCCTGCCCGATCAGGGAGTACCCCTCGCGGCCGATGCCGGTGTCGCGGAACAGGTCGACCACATCGCGCAGGCGGCAGGGCGCGCCGTTGATCTGGTATTCGCTGTCGCCGTCCCGGTACACCCGGCGGGTGATGGAGACTTCCGCGAAATCGATGGGCAGCGCGTGATCCTCGTTTTCGATGGTCAGCGTGACTTCGCTACAAGAAAGGCGGCGCCGCTTTTCAGTGCCGCCGAAGATGACGTCCTCCATCTTGCCACCGCGCAAGGTTTTGGCGCTCTGCTCGCCCAATACCCATCTGACGGCGTCGGAGATATTGCTTTTGCCGCAGCCGTTGGGGCCGACGATGCCGGTGATGCCCCCGTCAAAGGTCATTTCCGTCCGGTCCGCGAACGACTTGAAGCCTTGTATTTCCAGTTTTTTCAGCCGCAAGGGCTACTCTCCTTCGCGGGGCGCCTGCTCCGCGCGGCCACTCCTGACCGATCGTTCTTTGGCCAGCTTCTTCAGCGCGGCGCGCGCGGCGTACTGCTGCGCCTGCCGCTTGCTGGAGCCGCTGCCGTGGCCCAACTCCGCGTCGCCGACCAGCACCCTCATGTGAAATACCGGTAAATGGGGCGGGCCGTCCACCCCGGTGAGTTCATAGCATGGCGCTTCGCCGCCGCCGGCCTGCAACACTTCCTGCAGGCGCGTTTTGGCGTCCAGCGCGTCCGGGTCGTCGTCGTCCAGCCGGTCGCCCAGCGCGCGCCGAACCAGCGCGAACGCCTCGTCCATGCCGCCGTCCAGATAGACCGCCGCGATCACCGACTCCATCACATCCGCGAGAATCGACGGCTTTTCGCTGCCGCCGCCGCGCTCTTCGCCCACCGACAGCCGGATCATCGGCCCCAGCGCAAACACGCGGGCGACCTCCGACAGCGTTTCCTCCCGGACGAGCGATGCGCGGAGCCTGGACAATTGCCCCTCCTGAAGCTGCGGGCGTTCCAAATACAGGTAGCGGCTGACCGCCAGCTGCAGCACCGCGTCGCCCAGAAACTCCAGGCGCTGGTAGTGCTCGGTGTGGTAATCGCCGCCGTAGGAGGGATGGGTGAGCGCGGTCTGGAGCAGCGCTTTGTCGCGAAAGCGGTAGTTCAGGCGCTCTTCCAGCGCGTCCAGCGTGTTGGTCTCAGACGTGTTTTTCCAAGTAGTCAATGATGTCGCCTACCGTCTTGATGCTGCCCAGCACGTCGTCCTCGACGACGACGTCGAATTCCTGTTCCAGATCCATCACAAGGATCATCACGTTGGCCGAGTCCGCCCCCAGGTCTTCCAGGAGCCTTGATTCCCTGGTGATGGTTTCGCGCTTCACCGGGAGCTGGCTGGCGATCAGATCCAAAACTTTCTCATACATATGTATTCCCCTCCCCAAGGATGAATTCAGATTTCGGGTTGAACCGCCGAAAGATGAGAAACGCCGCGCGCGATCAGGCCGCAAACGTCGCCTTCGATCATCCTGCGCGCCTGCCGGACGGCGTTCATGACCGCGACAGCGTTGGAACTGCCGTGCGCTTTCACCACCGCGCCGGAGACGCCAAGAAGCGGCGCGCCGCCATACTGCTCGTAGTCCAGCCGCCCCTTGAACGTCCGGAGCGCGGGCTTGACCAGGATCGCGCCGAGCTTCGTGCGCAGCGACGACAGCATCGCTTCCTTCAGCATGCCGGTCAGCGCGATCGCCATGCCTTCGGTGTATTTCAGGATCAGGTTGCCGTCAAAGCCGTCGGCGACCACCACGTCCGCCGCGCCGGCGGGAATCTCCCGCGCCTCGATGTTGCCGCCGAAGCGGTAGGCCGTCTGCGCCTCCATCAACTGATACGCTTCTTTGTACAGGCGGCTGCCCTTTTCCGGCTCCTCGCCGATGTTGGCAAGGCGCACGGTCGGCTCTTTGACGCCCAGCACCTTTTCCATGTACACGCTGCCCATCAGGCCAAACTGCCTCAGGTACTCCGGCTGGCAGTCCACGTTCGCGCCGCAGTCGATCAAAAGGAACGGCTTTTTGCTGCCCGGAAGCACCGGAGCCAGCGCCGGGCGGTCGATGCCCTGGATTCGGCCGATCCGTAGGATCCCACAGGCCAGGATCGCGCCGGTGGAACCGGCGGACACCATCGCCTGCGCCTTGCCTTCCTTGACGGCGAGCGCGGCCTTGACCATTGAGGAATCGTGCTTTTTCCGTACCGCGATCAGCGGCGGTTCGTGCGGGTCGATGACCTCGGACGCGGGGAGCAGCTCAATGCGCGGCGCACCCTGAAGCTGCGGCTCCACGACCTCCGGCGCGCCGGACAGGAGAATCCTGACGTCCGGCATCTGTTCGACCGCCAACCGGCAGCCCCTGATGATCTCGCCGGGCGCGTTGTCGCCGCCCATCGCGTCCACCGCAATGACATATTCGGCCAATTCGCACCCTCCCAGCACGTTTAGTAATCCGTCACAGTATAGCAGATTGAACCCGGCTTGGCAAGCCAGGCCGAGAAGCGGTATCGTCAAATTTCCAAAAACGCGCGGCGAGAAACGGATTTGCTTTTACTCCGCGCAGGAGCGATTCTTTCAACTTGGTATCAATGCCTCGCCGCTGGGCACGCCGCGCACCCGCCCTCGCCGGTTTCGCGAAGGGACGCGGGCATCTGACGCCCCACCCGACCCATCGCGTCGATCACCTCGTCGGCGGGCAGCATGCTTCTTATGCCCGCCAGCGCCATGTCCGCCGCCGAAACCGCGTTGACCACGCCCAGCACGTTCCGGTACACGCAGGGCACTTCGACAAGCCCCTTGACCGGGTCGCACACGAGGCCCATTACGTTCATCAGGGCGAACGAAACCGCGCTCGCCGCCGCCTGCGCGCTTCCGCCATAGAGCTGGACGAGCGCCGCCGCCGCCATCGCGCTGGCCGCGCCGCACTCCGCCTGACAGCCCGCCT
>CAZNPZ010000053.1:0-18282 GCA_964575255.1 uncultured Oscillospiraceae bacterium | reverse complement strand
CTTCGCCATCCGCGAGGGCGGCCGCACGGTGGGTTCGGGCGTCGTGACGAAAGTCATCGAATAACCCAACAGATACGAAATCAGGAGCCGCTTCACATTGAAGCGGCTCCTTTCATATGCGATGATTCGCAGTGGCTATGCTGGCATGGTTTCCTTGACTCGCTCCAGCCATTGGCGACCAGCGTGTTGTTATGCGTTGGCTGCTCGATTTGCGGGCTGTGACCGGCGCGGTACGAACGAGGCTTCTGGGGCGTATTCAAGCGGGGGTTTGGGTGTAGCCCCCATTAGGCGCGCGGCAGCGCCGTCCGCGTCATGATTCCGCCAGTCCGTGGCCTAAAAGCGCCTGTTCGCGTTCCTCGCGGAACTGGTTGACGTATAGGTTGTAGTAGTGGCCTCGGTGCGCGAGCAGCTCGCGGTGGGTGCCCTGCTCCAGAACATGGCCGTCCTGGATGACCAGGATACGATCCGCGTGACGGATGGTGGACAGCCGGTGCGCGATGATGAAGCTGGTGCGGCCTTTGAGCGCGGTGGCGATGGCCTTCTGAATGCGCTGCTCGGTCTCGGTGTCGACAGAGGAAGTGGCTTCGTCCAGGACGAAGACCGCCGGGTTCGCAATCAGCGCGCGCGCGAACGAGATCAGCTGCTTTTGCCCCGTGGACAGCCTGCCGCCGCCCTCGCCCACGTCGGTGTCGTAGCCCTTTTCAAACTTCAGGATGAAGCCCTCGGCGTCCACCATGCGCGCGGCGCGCTCGACTTCCTCATCAGTCGCGTCCAGCCGCCCGTAGCGGATGTTCTCGCGGATGGTGCCGGAGAACAGGTGCGGCTGCTGCAGCACATACCCCAGATGGGACTGAAGCCACAATTGCGAGCGCTCGCGATAGTCCACACCGTCAATCAGGATGCGCCCGGAGGTCGGCTCGTAGAACCGGCAGATCAGATTGACGATGGTGGACTTGCCGCTGCCGGTCTCGCCGACGAGGGCGATGGTCTGGCCCGCCTTTACAGTCAGGCTGAAGTCGTCCAGCACCTTCTCGCCGCTGCCGTACTGGAACGAAACGTGGTCAAACTGGATGTCGCCCTTGAGGCCCGGCCAGTTTTCTGTCACCGGGTGGAAGTTGTCGCCGTAGACCGCCTCCACGCCCTTGGAGTCCACCACGTCCGGCTTCGTTTCAAGGAGCGACACCACGCGCTCCGCCGCCGCCTGCGAGGACTGAAGGTCCGCGAACACGCGGGCGATGTTGGTGATCGGCTCAAAGATCTGCACCGAATAGTTCATGAACAGCGTCAGTGTGCCGAAGCTGGTGATCCCGGCGAACACCTCGTACCCGCCGCGCCACAGCGCGTAGGCCGCGGCGACCGAGCCCAGCGACATCACCAGCGGCAGAAACAGCGCGCTTAAGACGGCGGCACGAACCGAACAGGTGCGCATGTGATGCGTCAGTTCGACGAATTCCTTCGTGTTCGCGTCCTCTCGGACGAGGGTCTTCGTGGTCTTCGCGCCGGCGATCCCTTCATTGAACGCGCCGGTGATGCGGGAGTTGGTCTTGCGCACGTCGCGGTAGCTCTTCAAAATGCGCTTCTGGAAGTACACCGCGAGGAAGCCGATGACCGGAAGCACCACGATCAGCGCCAGCGACAACGTCAGATTGATGGAAATCATCACGATAACCGACAGCACGATGAAGCCCGTGCCCCAGATCAGGTCGATCAGGCTCCAGCCGATCGTGTCGCCCAGGCGCTGAGTGTCGCTCGTCATGCGGGAGAGGATGTAGCCCAGGGGCGTCTTGTCGTAGTAGGAAAAGGACAACTCCTGGAGGCGCTGGAAGCCCAACTTCCGGATGCGGTGGCAGACGCCCGCCTCCACCCGACCGCACAGGAAGATGAACCCGGCGATCGCGGCGGTCTGTATGACCATTACGATCGCGTAGCGCGCGATGAACCAGCCGAGGCCGTCGGTGGTGCCGCCCGCGATGAACACGTCGATGGCTTCCCGCGTCAGCAGCGGGAAGATCACGTCCATCGCCGCGCAGACAATCATCAGCGCGATAATGCCATAGAGGTGCGGATGGAACGGCTTCACATAGCCCAGAACCCTCCGCCACAGCCCGGCATCCAGACGCTTGGTGTAGTCCTGCTCGTTTTGAAACTGCATATAATCCTCCTTCGGAGCCGGAAGAAATCTGCCTTAAGTCTTTCTTCCGCATTGAGAGACCGGGTAAGTGATATCTTTGCTATCAAACCTCATAGAAACAGTGCTGCGGATGCGTGACTTGTTATGCTCTCCTCCTGCAAATGCCAAGGGCATTTGCGCCGAAGAGTCCAGAGGGCATCATGCCCTCTGGCGGGAGTCTGAGGGCCTCAGCGCTATCTACGCAGTTGCGTCTGTGACCAGTTCCTCCTCCAACTGCGACTGGATGCGCCACACGCGGCGGTACAGGCCGTCCTGCCCGATCAGTTCGTCGTGGGTGCCCTGCTGCGCGACGCGTCCGTTCTGGAGTACCAGGATCAGATCCGCCTGGCTGAGCGTGGTCAGCCGGTGGGAGATGATGAAGGTGGTGGCGTGGTGTTTTTCAAGCCTCAGCGCCTCGCGGATCGCCTGATCGGTCTCGGTGTCCACCGCGGACAGCGAGTCGTCAAAAATCAGGATGTCGTTGTTTTTCAGCAGTGTGCGCGCGATGGCCACGCGCTGCTGCTGCCCGCCCGACAGCGTAACGCCGCGCTCGCCCACCAATGTTTCGTAACCCTGCTCGAAGGAGCGGATGAAGCCGTCGGCGCAGGCGGTCTGAGCCGCGCCTGTCACGCGAATGTCGGTGGCCTCCGGCGCGGCGATCCGGATGTTGTCGCGGATCGACCGGGAGTAGAGGAATGGCTCCTGCAGGATCAGCCCGATGCGGCTGCGAAGGTGCGCCTTCTGAATGCCGCGGATGTCTTTGCCGCCGATGGTGATCGTCCCCTCGTCCGCGTCATAGAGCCGCTGCAGAAGGTGCATCATCGTGGATTTGCCCGTGCCGGTCGCGCCCAGGATCGCGACCGTCTGGCCGCGCTTTGCGGTAAAGTCGATGTCGATCAGCACCGGGTTCATCTTTTCGTAGGAGAACGCCACATGGTCAAAGTGGATGTCGCCGTCGATTGCCGCTTTGTCGTCGCCGTCCTGATCGGGTTCAAGCGGCGTCTCCATCACTTCCGCGATGCGGCCCACCGAGACCAGCGCCTTGCCGAGGTCAGAGAGGATGCGCCCCAGCTGGCGCACCGGCCACAGAAGCATCCAGATATAGCTGATGAACACCGTCATCTCGCCCACCATCAATTGCCCGCTGGCCGCGAGGAACACGCCGTAGCCCAGCGCGATGCCTGCCTGGGTCATGCTGATGAAGTCGCTGGACGGCCAGTAGATCGCGAGCAGGTCGGTCAGGTGCTTGTGCTTTTTGAACAGGTCGTCGTTGAAACGCGCGAACTTTTCCACTTCGTACTGCTGGCGCCCGAACGCGCGCACCACGCGCACGGCGGCCAGGTTTTCCTGCAGGATCGCGCTCATTTTGCCCTCGGCGTCGTCCACCTTCTGGAAGTTCTTCTGCACCAGTCGGAAGAAGAGGAACGCCCATGTGAAGAGCACCGGCACGAGGATCAGCGAAACCAGCGTCATGCGGGGATTGATCCGGAGCATGACCGCCACCGCGACGCCGACAATCAGGAACGTTCGGAAGATTTCCACGAGCTGCGTCTGAAGGAAGCGGCGGATGGTCTCCACGTCGGAGGTGCAGCGTTGCACCAGATCGCCGGTTTCGGCTTTGACGTGGTAGTCATAGGACAGCCGCTGCAGGTGGTCGTACAGGCCGTCGCGGACGGTTTTCGCGATGTCCTCGCTCGCCTCCGCCGACCACTTGCCGCGAAGGTACTGGAACAGGCCGCCCAGGAGGTACAGAACCAACAGGCTCCCCGCCATGATCCAAAGATTTCGGGCCAGAAATTCCCGCCCGCCCATCGAATCCACCCAAGTCTGGATCACGCCCGGCAGCATCAAGGGCCGCTTTGCGCCGATCACCGCGTCGATGGTCTCCGCCAGCACCAGCGGCGTGACCAGCGACACGCACACCGAGACGGCCATCGCGGCGACGGACGCGATGTATTTTGCGAGGCGGCCCTTCATCATCGACCTGAGCCGCCCAAGGTTCTTCCACATGTTGAGGTCCCCCTTTTTTATTCCGGGCATAAAAAGTCGGCCACCGGGCGGATGCTGCCCGATGGCCGACGCAATGACGGACGAAAACTACGCCCTTAAATTGCGAAGGTGCATAAGGCGGCAATCCATGAAGCTGACGATCCCACGATCAAAGCGTACATTGCTCATGATGACGGTCATCGGACTGCCCCCTTTCCCTTGGCTGTATTGCCGTTTCGCGCGGCCACTTCACCATTCTATGGCATGACGTACCAATTTGCAAGTTATGTTTGGGTTAAGTCAAAACGCGTTCCGCTAGTATGCGGAGCGGCAAAGTTTGACAAAGGGGGCCGAGCCAAGTATAATCAGAGGGGCACATACGCTGGGAGGATATTTTTGACGATGAAGTCATTGATTCTTGCCGCAGGATACGCTACGCGGCTGTATCCGCTTACAGAGAACATGCCCAAGGCGCTGCTTCCGATCGGCGGGAAACCCATGATGGACTATCTGGTATCGGAGATCGATACGCTTTCCGGCATGAGCGACGTGCACGTCGTCTCCAACCACCGCTTCATGCCGCAGTTTGAGGAATGGGCGAAGGGCGCGTCGGTTCGGTATCCGCGACTTACATTCCATGTGTGGGACGACGGCACCACCAGTAACGACGACCGGCTGGGCGCGGTGGGGGACATCCGGTTTGTGATTGAGAAGGCGAAGCTGGACGACGACCTTCTGATCGCCGCCAGCGACAACTTCTTCACCTTCCCGCTGAAGGATTTCGCGGCGGACTTTCAAAGGACCGGGCGGGACACCCTTCTGACCGCGCACCTTGACGACCTGGAGACCCTCCGCAAGTTCGGCGTCGCCGTGCTCGGCCCGGACAACCGGGTGCTCTCGCTGGTCGAGAAGCCGAAGGATCCGCCCAGCGACGTGGGCGTCTACGCGCTGTACCTGTACCGGCGGGACACGCTGCCGCTCTTCAAACAGTATCTCGACGAGGGCAACTCCAAGGACGCGCCCGGCCACTTCCCGGAGTGGCTCTGTACCCGGCGGGACGTGCGCGCGTACCTGTTCACCGGCGAGTGCATCGACATCGGCTCGCCGGAGGCCTACCGCGCGGTCAACGAGCGCTTCGGCGGAGGGAAAACGTGAACAAGTGGGACAAGCGCTTCATGGAGATGGCTTCCGTCATCGCGTCCTGGGCAAGCTGTTACCAGGAGGCGCGCAAGATCGGCGCGGTGATCGTAAAGGACAAGCGGATCATGACCACCGGCTACAACGGCGCGCCTGCGGGGGTTAAGACCTGCGTGGAGCGCGGCGAGTGCATGCGGCGCAAGCTGAACATCCCGTCCGGTACGCATCACGAACTGTGCTACGCGGTGCACGCAGAGCAGAATGCGATCATCCAGGCGGCGCGATTGGGCGTGAGCATCGCCGGGGCGACGCTGTACTGCACCCACCAGCCTTGTGTGCTGTGCGCCAAGATGATCGTGAACGCGGGCATCGTCCGCGTGGTCTACCGGGAGGGTTACCCGGACGAGTTTTCCGTCCGGATGCTTCAGGAGGGCGGCGTGCTGCTGGAACGCTATGAGGAGGATGCTCCAAATGTCCCATGACTTTTCACCGAAAAAACTGTTCGACCTTTCAAAGACCATCGCCGCGAAGATCTTTGACGGCCTCGAATACCCGTGGCAGGCGCTGCCGCTGATTTCAAAATTCATTCTGGAACTTGGCGAAACACTGCCCGAAAGCGCGTATGAACGGCGCGGAGACGGCATATATATTGCACGCAGCGCGACCGTCGCGCCGACCGCGAGCCTGACCGGGCCATTGATCGTGGACGAGGGCGCGGAGATCAGGCACTGCGCGTTTGTCCGCGGCAGCGCGATCGTCGGGAAGGGCGCGGTGGTGGGCAACTCGACGGAACTCAAAAACTGCCTCTTGTTCGACAAGGTGCAGGTGCCCCATTACAACTACGTGGGCGACTCGATCCTGGGGTACAAGGCGCATATGGGCGCGGGATCGATCACCTCCAACGTGCGCAGCGACAAGAAACTGGTGTCGGTGCACGCGCCGGACGGCGACATCGAGACCGGCCTCAAAAAGTTCGGCGCGATGCTGGGGGACGAGGTCGAGGTCGGCTGCAACGCCGTTTTGAACCCCGGCGTGGTGCTGGGCCGCGGCGTGTGGGTATACCCGCTTTCGCTGGTGCGCGGGGTCGTGCCCGCGATGCACGTGGTCAAGGACGGCGGGCGCGTCGCGCAAAGACGTACATAGAAGGAGAAAGCAAATGGGCAGACTCTTTGGAACCGACGGCGTGCGCGGCGTGGCCAACGATACGCTGACGGCGGAACTCGCGATGCGAATCGGCCGCGCGGCGGCGATGGTACTCTCCGGCGGCAGCCGCCGCCGCCCGCTGTTCGCGGTGGGCATGGACCCCCGCCTCTCCAGCGACATGCTCGCGGGCGCCTTGACCGCCGGGCTGTGCTCGGTGGGCGCGGACGTGATCCAGCTGGGCGTGGTCCCGACCCCGGCGGTGGCGTACCTGGTCGGAAAATACAAGGCCGACGCGGGCGTGATGATCTCCGCGTCCCACAACTCCGCGGAGTTCAACGGCATCAAGATCTTCTCCGGCGACGGCTACAAACTGCCCGACGAACTGGAGGAGCGGGTGGAGGCGATTGTCCTCGATCGCGTGCAGGCGGAGGCGCTGGCCGCGCCGTCCGACATCGGCAAGGTAATTTTGAAGCCCGGCGCGATCAAGGACTATGTGGACCACGTGAAGTCGTCCGTCGCGTTTTCTCTGGACGGGCTGAACATCGCGGTGGACTGCGCGAACGGCTCTGCGAGCGCTTCCGCGGCGCGTTTGTTCAGCGAACTGGGCGCGAACGCGACGATCCTCTACGCCGAACCAAACGGCCTCAACATCAACCAGAACTGCGGTTCCACCCACATCGCGGCGCTCCGGGAATACGTGCTCTCGCACAACCTGGACGCGGGCGTCGCGTTTGACGGCGACGCGGACCGGTGCCTGATGATCGACGACGCGGGCAATCTCATCGACGGCGACTTCATCATGGCGATCTGCGCGTTGGACATGAAAAAGCGCGGCAAGCTCAACAAAAACACCGTCGTCGGCACCATCATGACCAACCTGGGCTTCGTGAAGTTCTGCGAGGAGAACGACATCCGCTTCGTCGCCACCAAGGTGGGCGACCGGTTCGTGCTGGAGGAGATGCTGCTGGAAGAGTACGACTTCGGCGGCGAGCAGTCGGGACACGTGATCTACCGGGATTTCGCGACCACCGGTGACGGCCAGCTGACCGCGGTGCAGCTTCTCTCGCTCCTTCGCCGCGAGGGCGTGAAACTGTCGGAGCTCTCCCGCGTGATGCGGCGCTACCCGCAGGCGATGATCAACGTGAAGGTGTCACCGGAGGGCAAGCTGAAGTTCTACACCGACCCCGCCGTCAAGGAAGCGGTGGAGGCGGGCAAGAAGGCGCTGGGCAAGGACGGGCGCATCGTCGTGCGCGTTTCGGGCACGGAGCCGCTGATCCGCGTGATGACCGAGGGCTCCGACGAGGCGGTCATGCGGCGCGTCGCGGAGGACACGGCGGAAGTGATCAAGAATCAACTTGGCGGAACCTGAGCTACGGGTTAAGGATAGCAAAATGATCGGGGCGCAGAGCCTCGATCTTTTGCATGTTGATAAATCGACACGCGCAAAGGGAAATCTGCTGACGCGTCTTTCCTTTGCATCTGTAGAACAGCATCCGCTCCGCCTCCGGACATTAAAAAAACCCCGCCGGGAATCCCGTCATTGCGGGACTGGCGGGGTTTTTATCGTCAATAGTTTTCCTTGCTGCGCTCTTTGCGGAGCCTGCTGCGCTTCTCGCCAGCCAGCCACGTCTCTTTCTCCTCGTCCGTCTCCAGGATCAGACCCGGAACCGGCGTTGGTCGCTCGAATTCGTCCAGCGCCACCATAACGAGGTAGGCGGTATTGATCAACTCTCGTTCGCCGTCCAGCGCCTCCACATAGGTTTTGACGCAAACCTCCATCGAGGTTCGGCCCACGTAGGTGATCCGGGAAGTGAGCAGCACCACGTCGTTGGCGCGCGCCGGGCCGGAAAACTGAAGGTTGTCCACGGCGACGGTTGTCACGTTGCGGCTGGAATGCCGCCTGGCGGTCACTGCGGCGACCACGTCGATCCATTCCATCAGTTGGCCGCCGAAAAGCCGCTTGAAGCCGTTGAGCGCGCCCTGCGTCAGGATCTGCACCTGCTCCGTATAGGATTCGGACGGGCGCTTCCCGATCATGACTTCTCCTCCTGAACCGCCTGCTGAGCGCCGCCCGCTTCCTGAACCGCCTGCTGCGCGCCGCCCAGCGTCAGCGTGATCTCGGTGGGCTTGTTCTTGGCTTGCGGCGGGTACTTGGGCAGCGCGTAGGGGTTCTCTGAAAGGCCGTCCTTCGCCATCATACGCTCCAAGACCGTGATGTCGGAGGAGATGTCCAGCGCGTCGGCTTCAAACATCTGGTCGAGCTGCTGTTCGAAGGCGAACACCAGCTGCGAGAGCATCTTTTCGATGCGCTCCTTGCTGGACCGGATGTTCTCTCCCGCGACCGTCTGTTTTTCCAGCTGCGCGTAGGCGTTCAGAAGCTTCAGCGTGGTGGGCAGGTAGTAGTTCATGAAGGTATGGATCTGATCCAGCTTCGACGGGTTCTGTTTGACCTGGTCGAAGATGGACGCGGTGACCGTCTCGATCCGCCGGATCTTCCTGGACACCTCTTCATCCTCGATGAGATCGTCCATATGGCGGATTTCCGCCAGTTTTTCAACGTATGGATCGGAGGCGGGCTTGGGCTCCGGCTTGGGTTCGGGTCTTGGCTCAGGCTTGGGTTCCGGCTTCGCGGCCTGCGCGCGGGCGGACTCCGGCTCGAAGGCAAGCTTGATCTCTTTCTGCGGCGCATTCTCGGTCGACGTTCCGTCGATCACCAACGCGCGGGTGCTCATGTCCAGATACGTGCCTTCCGGGAAGCGGCCGTCGTCAATCATCTGTTCGAGATCCTGGCACGCCTGCTGTTCGGTCACCGGGATGGCCGCGGCGATGTCGCGGATGCGCATCACGCTGCGGTTGCCGACCACGGCGAGGTACTTGTCAAACCGGCGGCGCGTCTTGTCAAGTCGGCCAGAGAAGCTGAACATCGCAACGCCGCCCAGGATCAGAAATGCCGTGGCACCAAATGTGCCGCTGCCGACGCCGCCGATGAGCGTCAGGATGCCCAGCACCATCATCACCCAGCCGATGATGGACAGCGGGCGGGCATGGCGTGCCGAGGCCTGGCTGCTGGACAGCTTCTGAAACCTTTTTGCCAGCATGATCAGACCAACCGGCCAGAAGATCACCAGCATGATGATCGCCGGGATCCAGGACTCAATCTGCTGTTCCTGCCTGTTTTGCCTTCCAGGCCTGTCCTCATCCCAGTCTCTGTCCCGGTTTCTGACCCGGACTCTATCTGCACGCTGCCTCGACATGGGCGTTATCGGCCTCCTACCCCACAATTCGCCGACAGTATACCATAACCGCCGCATTTATAAAAGACCGGGTGCGTAAATTCCACTGCGCCGCCGCCCAAACGACGCCCTGCCCGCCCAAACCCCCGCTGTATGCCTGCGTTCGTTCCATTTATGACGCTTCTGACGATTTGTATGGTTACTCCCGTACTTTTGTAATTCGTTCTCGGCGACATGTGCGCCGGGAACGAGTTCGGCCCACCAGTGCCGAACACTGGCGGGTCGAACAATACCTTCTGTCAGGAAGCCGACCGAAAACCGCAGGTTTTCAGGCTTCCGAAGAACCCAAACGCAAATGAAAGACCCATAGGGGATTTCATTTGCCGCGTTGAAAAGATGCGAAGCAGATTTTCAACGCAAGCGCGGTAGCGCTATTCCACAGTGACTGACTTCGCCAAATTCCTGGGTTTGTCGACATCGCAGCCGCGCAGCACCGAGACGTAGTAGGCGAACAGTTGCAGCATCGTGGCGCTGACCAGCGGGCTTAACAGCGGCCGGACGCGGGGGATCAGGAACACGTCGTCCGCCGCGCCGTCATCGGGGGCGCCCTCCGGCGCGATCAGGATGACCCTCGCGCCCCGCGCCTTGACCTCCTTGACGCCGGACAGGAGTTTCGGGTACAGCCGCTCGTCCGTCGCCAGCGCGATGACCGGCATGCCCGGCGTGATCAGCGAGATCGCGCCGTGCTTGAGTTCGCCCGCAGCGTAGGCCTCCGAGTGGATATACGAAATTTCCTTGAGTTTCAGGGAACCTTCCTGCGAGAGCGCCCAGTCGAGGCTCCGCCCGATGAAGAACAGGTTTTCCGCGTGCCGGTAGTCGTCGGCCAGCGCCTGAATCTCACCCTGCCGCGCGATCACCTTCCCGATCAGGCCGGGGATTTCATCCGCCATCTCGGCGACGACCGCCTTCACGTCCTTCGGGGAGATGGCTTCCTTCGCCAGCGCCAGCGTCAGCGCGAGCAGGTACATCGCGATCAGCTGCACCGTGAACGCCTTGGTGGACGCCACCGCGATCTCCGGCCCCGCCCAGGTGTATAACACCGCGTCCGCCTCCCGCGCGATCGACGAACCCACCACGTTGACCACGCCCAAGGTCATCGCGCCGCGCGATTTCGCAAGCCGGAGCGCCGCCAGCGAGTCTGCCGTCTCGCCCGACTGGGAGATCAGGACGACCAAGTCGTCCTCGGTCAGGATCGGGTCGGCGTAGCGGAATTCCGACGAGATCGAGACCTCGACCGGGAGCCGCGCGAGCTGCTCGATCGCGCCCTTTCCGACCAGCCCCGCGTGCATCGCGGTGCCGCAGCCGATGATGATCAGCCGGTTGAGTTTTTGAAGCCGCGCCGGGTCGAGGCCGAGGTCAGGGAGGCCGTCCTTCACGCGCGGGCGGAGCGTCCTGAGGATCGCTTCCGGCTCCTCGTGGATTTCCTTCAGCATGAAATGCGCGTAGCCGCCCTTCTCCGCCGCCTCCACATCCCACTGCGCGGTCTCAAGCGGCTTTTCAACCGGCGCGCCGGAAAAGTCTACGATCCGGATGCCGTCGGGCCGGAGGATCGCGATCTCGCCCGCCTCCAGCTGGTAATAGGAGCGCGTGTAGCGCAAGAGCGCCGGGATGTCCGACGCCATATAGCTTCCGTCCTCTCCGGGCGCGACGATCAGCGGGCTGTCCTTGCGCGCGGCGTAGATCGTGCCCGGCGCATCCCGGAATACGACGCCAAACGCGTACGCGCCGGTCAGTTCCCCCGCGGCCTCGGTCAGCGCCTGGAATGGGTCATGGGTCTTTGAATAGTGGTAGTCGATCAGCTTCGCGGCGACCTCGGTGTCAGTCTCGGTCTCAAACGCGTAGCCGTGGCTGGCCAAAAACCGCTTCCACTCCAGGTAGTTCTCGACGATCCCGTTGTGCACCAGATAGAGCCGCTCGGTGCCGTGGGGGTGGGCGTTCAGGTCGGACGGCTCGCCGTGGGTCGCCCACCGCGTGTGGCCGATGCCGCAGTCTGAGGCAATCGGGCGCTCCTCCAGCAGCTTCCGGATGTTCGCGAGCCGCCCCTTCGCCTTGACGATCCTGAGCACCCCATTCTCAAACGCCGCGACGCCGGAGGAGTCGTACCCCCGGTACTCGAGCGCCGTAAGCCCTGCCATAATCCTTGAAACCGCATCTTCGCGGCCGGTGTATCCGATGATTCCGCACATGATGAACGCTCCTTCTTGTGCTTACGCATGGAAAGGGTAAGCCCCGGCGCCCCGCCGCTTGTTTTTGATGCAAAATACGGCAAGGCCCAGGCGTCATCATTCCCGGCGCGTAAGCCCGATATGATTTTTATCTATATTTCTGAAGGACGCGCGTTTTGTTGTGCGGTCGCCCGCAGTTTTTCAACGCGTCTTAAGGATGGGCGCATCCCACCCGAGCGGTACCCGCCGAATCTTTCGATGCGCGCCGGTCTCCCGGCGCATCCGCTCTCCTCGTCAACTGCCCCGCAATGGGTCGCCCGCCGCGTAAAAACACGGTTGATGGCGGATCGGGGCAGTCCCGGCGCTTGCAGGTCACCCGGATTTACCGCATAGGCATTCCCCCTTCGATAACCTCTCCAACATGATATGCCGTGACGGGTACTTCTGTGAAGGCATCCTGTGTAAAATTTGTCGGATGGCGCGACGGGGAATTACGCCTGGGCCACTGTGCCCGCCCGGCGCATGCGCTCCAGCAGCACCATCAGTACCGAGATGTCACCCGGCGATACACCGGGGATTCTGGACGCTTGCCCCAGCGACCGGGGGCGCTGCGCGTTCAGCTTCTGCCGCGCCTCGATCCGAAGCCCGGAGACGGCGAGGTAGTCGATGTCTTCCGGCATCGTGAGGCGCTCCGCGCGGTTGAAGCGGTCGATCTGCGACTGCTGGCGCGTGAGGTAGCCCTCGTACTTCGCCATGATCTCCGCCTGTTCGAGCGCGTCTGCGGGCAAATTCTCAAGCGCCGTGCCTTTGGCGAGTTCCGAAAGGCGTGCGTCCGGCCGTTTCAGCGCGTTCTCCAGACGCAATTCGCCGATCAGCCCCAGCGCTTCTTGGGTGTTTTCCCGTTTTTTCAGCATGCGCTCGTAGCGTTCGCGGCTGGCGAGCCCGGCTTTGTACCCCAGTTCCGTCAGGCGCAGGTCGGCGTTGTCCTGCCTCAGTTCCAGACGGTATTCGGCGCGGGAGGTCATCATCCGGTAGGGTTCGTCGACGCCCTTTACAGTCAGGTCGTCCACCAGTACGCCCAGGTACGCGTCGGCGCGGCCCAGAATCATAGGCGCTTCGCCCTTCAGCCATAGCGCGGCGTTGATCCCGGCGTAGAGGCCTTGCGCGGCGGCCTCCTCGTAGCCGGAGGTGCCGTTGATCTGCCCAGCAAAGTACAGACCATCGATGTCGCGGGCGGCGAGCGCGCCGGTCAGACGGGTGGGGTCAATCACTTCGTATTCGATCGCGTAGGCAAGGCGCAGAATCCGCGCGTTTTCAAGGCCGGGCACGCTTTGATAGATCGCGCGCTGCACCTCCTCCGGCATCGACGTGGACATGCCCTGCGCGTACCATTCGACGGTGTCCGCGCCCTCCGGCTCCAGAAAGATCGGGTGGCGCTCCTTGTCCGCGAAGCGGACGACCTTGTCCTCGATCGACGGGCAGTAGCGCGCGCCGGTTCCGTGGATGGCGCCCGCGTACATCGGCGCGCGGTGCAGGTTCTCGCGGATGATCCGGTGGGTTTCAGGAGAGGTATAAGTCAGGTAGCAGAGCGCCCGGTTTTCCAGTTTCCGGTCGGTCAGGAACGAAAACGGCACGACCGGCTCGTCGCCCGGCTGCGGCTCCATTTTGGAAAAGTCGATCGTGCGGCCGTCCAGCCGCGCGGGCGTGCCGGTCTTGAACCGGCGCAGCGAAAAGCCGAGGTTTTCAAGCGAAGCACCCAGCGTCATGGAACTTAAAAGCCCCTGCGGGCCGCCCTGCCAAGCGCATTCGCCGATGATGATGCGGCTGTTCAGATACACGCCGCCGCACACGATGGCCGCGCGGCAGGCGATGCGCGCGCCGGTCGTCGTATGAACAGCGGTCACGCGGCCGTGCTCGGTTTCAATCCCGCACACCTCGGTCTGCCGCAGCGTAAGGTTTTCCGCATCGTCCAGCGCGCGCCGCATGCGCCGCTGGTAGGCCTTTTTGTCCGCTTGCGCGCGCAGCGAATGCACCGCCGGACCCTTGGCGGTGTTGAGCATGCGGGACTGCAACATGGTATCGTCGATGGCGAGACCCATCTCGCCGCCCAGCGCGTCCACTTCCCGCACCAGGTGTCCCTTTGCCGTGCCGCCAATGGATGGGTTGCACGGCATCATCGCCACGCTGTCCAGATTCAGCGTGGTGAGCAGTGTCTGAAAGCCCATGCGCGCAAGCGCCAGCGCCGCCTCGCAGCCCGCGTGGCCCGCGCCGATCACTACGGCGTCAAATCGTTCGGGTGTCATCTCCGGCCCTCTTTGTATGGGTTTTGGGTTTATGCGGGCATCCGCCCCGCGCCGATTGCAACATTATACCGTATGGCCGCAGGGCCGGACGTCATTTCATTCAACTTTAACGCGTATACCTGATTGACAGCGTCAGTTAGTCTGGACTATAATGGCTGTGGTTAGTAAAGCCTAACTTTGCAATTACATCAAGCGAGGGGTGTGCCCATGACGGACCGGACGCTGAACCTCCTGAAAAACGGCGAGAGCGCCGCGGTGACCCAGGTGCTGGTGCAGGGAAAGATCAAGCGCAGGCTGGTGGAGATGGGCATTACGCCGGGAACGCACGTCACCGTCACCAAGCGCGCGCCGCTGGGCGACCCGATTGAGATTCAGCTACGCGGCTACAAGCTGACCATCCGGCGGGAGGACGCAGAGGGGATTCGCGTGACGGGGGGTGCTTCCGCTTGAAATTCTCCATAGCGCTGGCGGGCAACCCCAACAGCGGGAAGACCACGCTCTTTAACGCGTTGACCGGCTCGCACCAGTACGTGGGCAACTGGCCGGGCGTGACGGTGGAGCGCAAGGAGGCGCTGTTCGAGCTGGGCGAGGATCAGGCGACCTTGACCGACCTCCCCGGCGTCTACTCGCTTTCGCCCTACTCCATTGAAGAAAACATTACCCGCCACTTCATCGCCCAGCACAGGCCGGACGTCGTTTTGAACATCGTCGACGCCACAAACCTGGAGCGCAACCTGTTTCTGACGCTGCAGCTGATGGAACTGGAGCGGCCGATGGTGATCGCGCTCAACCTGATGGACGAGATCGAGCGGCACGGCGGTAAAGTTGACACCAAACGGTTATCGGATCTTCTTGGCGCGCCGGTCGTCCCGATCTCGGCAAAAAAGCGCACCGGGTTTGACGAACTCTTCACTGCGCTGCATCAGCAGGCGCATCATCCCACGACCGCGAGCGCGCTGAGGCGCTACGACGCCGCGACGAGGCTTGCGGTGGCGACCATCGTCGCCGCGCTGGGCGGCGCGGAGGCGCATTCGGCGTTTGACGTGTCCGAACACTTCGGACACCGGGACGAACGCCATCGGGACGACGACCACACCGCCCAGGCCCCGCACGCGCACATCGGCGGCTATGTGGACGAGGGCGATCTGGACTATTCCCCGCCAACCGAATGGGTCGCGTTGAAACTCTTGGAGGGCGACGACACCATCCTTTCTTCCGCGTTCCTGACCGACGACCAGCGCGAGAAGATCAGGGGCGCGGTCGCCGCGTACCTCACGGAGGGGCGCAAAGCCCATCCGGGCATCGACGGGCTGACGCTGATCGCGGACGCGCGTTACGAAGCGATTGAGAAGATCCTCCGGGAATCGGGCTTCAGGCGCGCGGACGTGGCGAACGAGGACGTTTCCGACATGATCGACCGGGTGCTGACCCATAAGGTGTTCGCGTTTCCGATCTTTCTTGCGATCATGGGCGTCATGTTCTCGGTCACGTTCGGCCCGGTGGGGCAGACGCTGTCCGGCTGGGTCGAGTACCTGATCAACAACATTCTGGGCGCGGGCGCGCAGAGCCTGCTCGTCGCCGCGAACGCGCCCGCGTGGATCCAGTCGCTGATCCTTTCCGGCGTGATCGCGGGCGTCGGCGGCGTGGTCACGTTCCTGCCGCAGATTCTGATGATCTTCCTGTTCCTCTCCATTTTGGAGGATTCCGGCTACATGTCCCGCGCGGCGTTCATCACCGACCGGCTGCTTCGAAGGTTCGGCCTCTCCGGGCGCTCGTTCATCCCGATGCTGATGGGCTTTGGCTGCACCACGACCGCGGTGATCGGCGCGCGCGCCGTCGAGAACGAGCGCGACCGGCGCATGACGATCCTTCTGACCCCGTTCATGTCCTGCGGCGCGAAGCTGCCGGTGTACGGGCTGTTTGCCGCGGCGTTCTTCGCGAAGGGGCAGGGGCTGGTGGTATTCAGCCTCTACCTTCTGGGCATGCTCGCGATGGTGGCGGTCGGTCTGATCCTCCGCAAGACCGCCTTTCGCGAGGGGGACACGCCGTTTCTGATGGAACTGCCGCCCTACCGCTGGCCGTCGGTCAAGAACGTTGCCCGAAGGCTTTGGGAGCGCGCGAAGGACTTTTTATCCCGCGCCGGGACGGTCATCTTCGCGATGAGCGTGGTGATCTGGTTTTTGCAGAGCTTCAGCTTCTCGATGCAGTTCGTGGCGGACAGCGAACGGAGCATCTTCGGCGCGCTGGGGCGGTTCATCGCCCCGGTGCTCGCGCCGCTCGGCTTTGGCGACTGGCGAAAGGGCGTGGCGCTGCTCTCCGGCCTGGTCGCCAAGGAGGCGGTGGTCTCGACGCTGCAGGTATTGTACGCCGCGCCGGATACCGGCAGTTTGGTCGGCATGCTGTCCCGGCAGTTCACGCCGCTCTCCGCCTATTCGTTCATGGTGTTTACGCTTCTGTACCCGCCCTGCGTGGCGGCGCTGGCGGCGATCAGGCGGGAGCTTGGCAGCCGGAAGTACACGTGGCTGTCTGTGGGCATTCAGGTAGGCGCGGCGTATCTGGTGGCGCTTGTCGTCTATCAGGTTGGGAGGCTGTTCTTCGCATGACTTGGGTAACATACGTGGTCGCGGCGGCGATCCTGATCCTCGCGGCGGTGCTGGTGTACCGGGGCATCCGGTCATTTATAAAAACCGGCGGCCAGTCCGCCTGCAAGTCCTGCCCGTACTCCGGCTCCTGCGGCGGGCACTGTGACAAAAAGCCGGGCGAGGAATGATCCTTATCCGGATGGACAGGCTATTAAGGGGTGCGCTCTGCGTGCCTCTTTCTTCTTGACGTGGAATCCGGCGGGTGTTACCATCTTGTGGGAGGCGAAACCATGCACGTATTTGACATCATCGGGCCGGTGATGATCGGCCCGTCCAGTTCCCACACGGCGGGCGCGGCCCGGATCGGACGGGTGGCGAGGCGGCTGCTCGGCGAGGCGGCGGTCAAGGCCGATGTGGGGCTGTACGGCTCGTTCGCCAGTACCTACAAGGGGCACGGCACCGACCGCGCGATCGCGGCGGGGTTGATGGACATGGGCGTGGACGACGCGCGCATCCGCGACGCGCTCGGCCTCGCGCAGGAGGTCGGGCTTTCGATCGAGTTTCATCCCGTCGAGCTCAAGGACGCGCACCCCAACACCGCCGTCATCCGTGCGGAAGGAACGAGCCGGTCGGTTGCGGTGGAGGCGGCGTCGGTGGGCGGCGGCTCAATCCGGGTCAAGAAGATCAACAGCATGCCGGTGGAGTTTTCCGGCGAGGCCAACACCATCGTCATTCGCCACCGGGATGAGCCGGGCGTGATCGCGCAGGTATCGGGTCTTCTGGCAGGGCAGAGCGTCAACATCGCGACGATGCAGGTATTCCGAAGCGGCGTGCGCGGCGACGCGGTGATGGTCATCGAGGTGGACGAACTGCCCGGCGAAAGCGCGATGGCGTGCCTGAAGGCGATCCGCGGCGTCCGGGACGCCATCCTGATGGAGAAATTGTAGAGGTATATATGCTGAAGACCGATTCGATCGAGGAACTGGTTCGGGAGGCGGGGGAGGGCTGCATCGCGCGGGTGGTGCTCTCCGACCAGGCGGAGCGGGACGGCGCGCCCGAAGCGGCGCTCCGGGAGACGATGGCAAAGGCGCTTCAGGTGATGCGCGAGTCGGCGGAGGCGGGCCTCAAGCCGGACGTGAAGTCCATGTCCGGCATGACCGGCGGGCAGGCGTTTCAACTGATCGGGCGGGTTCAGTCCGGCAATTCTGCGGCGGGGAACCTGGTCGGCGAGGCGATGGCGGTGGCGCTGGGCGTCGCGGAACTCAACGCCGCGATGGGGCGGATCGTCGCAGCGCCGACGGCGGGCGCCTGCGGCATCCTTCCGGGCATCCTTCTGACCTACGGAAAGGCGCTGAACGCTTTGGACGACGCGCTGGTCGACGCGCTGTTTACCGCGGCGGGCGTCGGCGGCGTGATCGCGGCGCGCGCGTCGATCTCCGGCGCGCAGGCGGGCTGTCAGGCGGAGTGCGGCGCGGCCAGCGCGATGGCGGCGGCGGCGCT
>CAZNPZ010000052.1:0-18414 GCA_964575255.1 uncultured Oscillospiraceae bacterium | reverse complement strand
TTGTGAGGTGCCGCGATGAAGAAGGTAGCCATCCTCATGGGAAGCGACAGTGACCTTGAGGTCATGAAGGGCGCGATGGACGCGCTCACGCGCCTGTCTATCCCCTTTGAAGTCCGAATTCTATCCGCCCACCGAACGCCCGCGCTCGCGCAGCAATTTGCAAGCGAAGCGCGGACGAATGGTTTTGGCGCGCTGATCTGCGCGGCGGGCAAGGCGGCGCATCTGGCGGGCGCGATCGCCGCCAACACAACTTTGCCCGTGATCGGCGTCCCAATCAACGCGTCGCTCGAGGGCTTGGACGCGCTCCTGTCCACCGTACAGATGCCGCCGGGCATTCCGGTGGCGACCGTCGCGATCAATGGCGCAGCCAACGCCGCGCTGCTGGCTGCGGAAATCCTCGCGGTATCGGACGAAGCGCTCATGGAAAAACTGGAAGCGGAACGAAAAGCAATGGCGCAGAAAGTCATGGAAAAGGACCGCGCCGTTCAAATGCAGTATGGCGGAGGAAATGAAAATGGTTGAGAAACTGGAGCAGCTCTACGAGGGGAAAGCCAAGAAGGTCTACGCCACCACCGACCCGGCGCTATGCATCGTATCCTACAAGGACGACGCCACCGCGTTCAACGGCCTGAAAAAGGGCACCATCATCGGCAAGGGCGCGATCAACAACCGCGTGTCCAACCACCTGATGAAGCTTCTCGAAGGAAAAGGTGTGCCCACCCATCTGGTGAGCGAATTGAACGAGCGGGAGACGCTGGTTAAAAAGGTCAAGATCATTCCGCTGGAGGTCATCGTACGCAACATCGCGGCGGGATCGCTCGCAAAACGCCTCGGGCTTGAAGAAGGCGTGAAACTCAAGCGCACGGTGCTGGAGTACTGCTATAAGGACGACGAACTGGGCGACCCGCTGGTCAATTCCTCCCACATTCTAGCGTTGGAACTTGCCACGGAGGACGAGCTCAAGACCATCAGCCGCTACGCGCTGATGGTGGACAAGATCCTCGCGGACTATTTAAAGGATCTCAACATCGAGTTGATCGACTTCAAACTGGAGTTCGGCAAGACGCCGGACGGCACGATCGTTCTGGCCGACGAGATCTCGCCGGACACCTGCCGCTTCTGGGACAGCGTGACGCAGGAGAAGCTGGACAAAGACCGCTTCCGCCGCGATCTGGGCGGCGTCGAGGACGCTTACAAAGAAATCCTGAAGCGCCTTCTGGGGGAATAGCGATGGCGGAAATACACGAAGAATGCGGCGTATTCGGGATGTACAGTTCCGATGGCGTAGATGTGGTGGCCGCTTCCTATTTTGCGCTGTACGCGCTGCAGCACCGGGGGCAGGAGAGCTGCGGCATCGCGCTGAACGACCGGGGCGTCATCACCTGCCACCGGGACGCGGGGTTGGTCAGCGAGGTCATGACCGAGTCGGCGCTCCGCGCAATGGGGTCGGGCACGATGGTGGTCGGCCATGTGAGGTACGCGACGATGGGCGCGGAACCCAGGCGCAACGCGCAGCCGCTGGTGGTCAACCATGTGAAGGGGCAGATGGCGCTGGCGCACAACGGCGCGCTGTCAAACGCCGCGGAACTTCGCGAAGAGCTTGAACTGCGCGGCTCGATCTTCCACACTTCCTCCGATACAGAGGTCATCTCCTACGTGATCACGCAGGAGCGGCTCAAAACCTCCTCCATCGAGGAGGCGGTCTCCGCCGCGATGGCGCGGCTGGAGGGGGCGTATTCGCTCGTCGTCATGTCGCCAACCAAGCTGATCGCGGCGCGCGACCCGCATGGGTTCAGACCACTCTGCATCGGAAAGCTGGGCGAAAGCACCGTCTTCGCGTCGGAGAGCTGCGCCCTCGACGCCATCGGCGCACACTTCGTCCGCGACGTGAACCCCGGTGAAATCGTTGTGGTGGACAAGTCCGGCATGCACAGCCTGACCAGTCACATGGACGCCGAGCCCAAGACCACCTGCGTGTTTGAGTACATCTACTTCGCGCGGCCGGACTCCGTGATCGACGGCAGCAGCGTGCACACGGCGCGGCTTCGCGCCGGGGCGTTTCTGGCGCTGGAGCATCCGGTTCAGGCCGATGTGGTCGTGGGCGTGCCGGACAGCGGCATCGACGCCGCCGTCGGCTACGCGCGCCAGTCGGGCATCCCCTACGGCATCGGCTTTATCAAGAACAAGTACATCGCACGCACGTTCATACAGCCCTCGCAGGCCGACCGGGAGAACAAGGTGCGCATCAAATTAAACCCGGTGGCCGCGACCGTCGCGGGCAAGCGGGTGGTGCTGATCGACGACTCCATCGTCCGCGGCACGACGAGCGAGCGGATCGTGAACCTGCTCCGCGACGCGGGCGCGAAGGAAATCCACATGCGCGTATCCGCGCCGCCGTTCATGCACCCCTGCTACTTTGGCACCGATATCGACTCCCGCGACAGGCTGATCGCCTGTCAGCACTCCGTCGAGGAAATCCGGAAGATCATCGGCGCGGACTCGCTGGGGTATCTGTCGGTGAACAGCGTGAAAATGCTGGCCGACAACACCCGCGGCTTCTGCACCGCCTGTTTCACCGGCGATTACCCGTGCAAGCCGCCGGAGAAGACGTCCAAGTCCAAATTTGACGTAAAGCTGCCGGAGGCCGTACGATGAAGAGCCAGAGCGAGAGCTACAAACAGGCGGGCGTGGACATCACGGCGGGCTATCGCGCGGTGGAACTGATGAAGGGGCACATCGCGCGCACGATGATCCCAGGATGCCTCAGCGGGATCGGCGATTTCGGCGGGCTGTTTGAACTGGATCTCACCGGCATCAACCGCCCGGTGCTGGTCAGCGGCACCGACGGCGTGGGCACCAAGCTGAAACTCGCGTTTCTGATGGACAAGCACGACACCGTCGGCATCGACTGCGTCGCGATGTGTGTCAACGACGTAATCTGCTGCGGCGCGAAGCCGCTTCTGTTCCTCGACTACATCGCCTGCGGGAAGAACGTGCCGGAAAAAATCGCGGCCATCGTCGCGGGCGTCGCGGAAGGCTGCGTGCAGGCGGGCTGCGCGCTGGTCGGCGGCGAGACCGCCGAAATGCCCGGCTTCTACCCGGAGGACGAGTACGACCTCGCCGGATTCTCCGTCGGCGTCGTGGACAAGGCGAAGATCTTCGACAAGGCCACGATTGCGCCGGGCGACGCGCTGATCGCCCTCCCCTCCTCCGGCGTCCACTCCAATGGCTTTTCGCTGGTACGAAAGGCGCTGGACATTGAACACAAGGGCGTCTCCGCGTATTCCGATGAACTGGGCATGACGCTTGGCGAGGCGCTTCTGACCCCGACCCGCATCTATGTCAAGCCGCTGCTTGCGCTTTCGGAAGAAGTAACCGTCAAGTCCGTCTCCCACATCACCGGCGGCGGATTCTTCGAGAACATCCCGCGCGCGCTGCCGCATGGCATGACGGCGGTGATCGACAAGGCCGCCATCCGTCCGCAGCCAGTCTTATCCGTCATTCAGAAGGCCGGGATCATCCCGGAGCGGGACATGTATAACACATTCAATATGGGCGTCGGCATGGTCGTGACGGTCGGAAAAGCGGACGCGAGCCGCGCGCTTTCGACCCTGCGGGAATCGGGCGAAGAGGCTTTTTCACTGGGTGAAGTCGCCGAAGGTTCCGACGGCGTGGTGCTGAAATGAAGGCGAGAATCGCGGTTCTGGTTTCGGGCGGCGGCACCAACCTTCAAGCGCTTCTGGACGCGCAAACCTCCGGCATCCTGAAAAGCGGCGAGATCACGCTGGTTGTATCCAGCCGTCCGGACGCCTACGCGCTGACCCGTGCGAGAAGCGCGGGCGTCGAGGCGCTGACGCTCACCAAGGCGGACGGCGAGGCAGTGTTGATTCAGGCGCTGGAGGATCGGAAAATCGACCTCATTGTCCTCGCCGGGTACCTGACCATTCTGAGCGCGGAATTCGTGAAGAAGTACGAAAACCGCATTGTCAACGTTCACCCATCGCTGATTCCCGCGTTTTGCGGCAAGGGGTATTACGGCCTGATCCCCCATGCGGAAGCGCTGAAGCGCGGCGTCAGGGTGACCGGCGCGACGGTGCATCTGGTAAACGAGATTCCGGACGGTGGCAGAATCCTCGCCCAAAAAGCCGTGGAAGTGCTGCCCGGCGACACCCCGGAAACCCTTCAAAAGCGCGTCATGGCCGAGGCCGAGTGGGTGCTGCTGCCCCGCGCGGTTGAGGAACTGTGCGCCGAAATCATAAAGGAGACGAATTGATGAATCTTATCGCCTATCCCGCGCTTCGCGATTATCCCGGCCGTGGCATCCTCCTGGGCGCCGCGCCGGACGGGCGTGCGCTGATCGCGTACTTCCTGATGGGTCGAAGCGCCAACAGCAGAAATCGAGTGTTGGCCAAAGAAGGCGACGGCATCCGGGCGCGGGCTTTTGACCCCGAAAAGGTGGAAGACCCGTCGCTGATCCTCTATGCTCCGGTGCGTGTCCACCAAAATCGGGTAATCGTCACCAACGGCGACCAGACTGACACCATTTTTGACTTTCTCTGCCGCTCGGAATCCTTTGAATCGGCACTTGCGACGCGCGAATATGAGCCGGACGCGCCCAACTGGACGCCCCGGATCAGCGCTCTGGTGACGGTCGAAAACGGCGATTTCCGCTACGAACTCAGCATCTTGAAGCGCGGTGCGGGCTGCGAGCGGTTTTTCTTCCGCTACGAAGCCCCGGAGCCGGGCGTCTGCCATCTGATCCATACCTACCTCCCCGGCGCGAATCCGCTGAAGCCGTTTGAGGGGGAACCGACAAGGCTCACCGTTGATCTTCCGCCTGCGAAACTCGCGTCCGCGCTGTGGGACGCGCTGGATCCGGACAACAAAGTCGCGCTTTTCGTGCGCGCCATCGACCCGGTGACCTTCGATTTTGAAGACGCGGTGATCAACCGCCTGGAGGCATAGCATGCAGTCGCTGGAACTAAAATACGGCCTCAACCCCAACCAGAAGCCCGCGAGAATCTACGTGGAATCGGGGGAACTCCCGGTCAAGGTCCTAAACGGCAAGCCCGGCTACATCAATTTTTTGGATGCTCTGAACGGCTGGCAATTGGTGCGGGAACTCAAGGAGGCCACCGATCTCCCCGCCGCCGCGTCGTTTAAGCACGTCAGCCCGGCGGGCGCGGCGGTGGGCGTAACACTGACGCCGGAACTGTACAAGAGTTTCTTCCTGTCCGAAGCCGAGCCTCTCTCCCCCCTTGCCGCCGCCTATGCCCGCGCGCGCGGCTCGGATCGGATGTCCTCGTTTGGCGACTTCATCGCGCTGTCCGACCCCTGCGACGAAGGCACCGCAAAGCTGATCGCCCGCGAGGTGTCGGACGGCGTGATCGCGCCGGGCTATGAGCCGGCGGCGCTTGAGATCCTCTTAAAGAAACGCAAGGGCGGATACAACGTCGTCGAGATAGACCCTGGTTATACGCCGTCCGCCGTCGAGACGCGCACGGTATTCGGCGTCGCGTTTGAACAGAGCCGAAACGACGTGAAGATCGATGGAACGTTCTTTCGCAACATCGTCACCCGCGAAAAATCGATCCCTGAGAGCGCGCTGCGCGATCTGACCGTCGCGACCATCGCGCTCAAGTACACCCAATCCAACTCCGTCATCTATGCCGAAAACGGCCAAACGATCGGCGTTGGCGCGGGGCAGCAGTCCCGCATCCACTGCACGCGGCTGGCGGGCGACAAGGCCGACCTGTTCCACCTCCGGCTGCACCCCAAAGCCTTGAACCTTCCGTTTAGGGATGGGCTCGGCCGCCCGGAGCGGGACAACTGCGTGGACGGGTTCCTTCTGAACCTCCCGGAGGTGTTTGACGCCTGGCAGGTATTTTTCAATGAGAAGCCGGAGCCGATCACTTTGGATGAGCGCAGGGCTTGGCTTGACGGCTTCACGAATGTTTCTCTCGCAAGCGACGCGTTTTTCCCGTTCGGCGACAACGTGGAGCGCGCCGCAAAAAGCGGTGTCACGTACATCGCGCAGCCGGGCGGCTCGATCCGCGACGACCACGTGATCGAAGCCTGCGACCGCCACGGCATCCGGATGGCCTTCACCGGTTTGCGCCTGTTCCACCACTAAATGTTAAGGAGGACGCCATGAACGTCCTGATCGTCGGCGGCGGCGGGCGCGAGCACGCGCTGGCCTCGAAAATCATCGAAAACAAACGGGTAACAAAGCTGTACGCACTGCCCGGTAACGCCGGAATCGCGGAGATTGCCGAGTGCTTCCCCATCCAAACGACGGACATCGACGGCATCGTCCGCTTCGCGGCGGCGCACAACATCGAGTTCGCGGTGATCGCGCCGGACGATCCGCTGGCCCTTGGCGCGGTGGATCGGCTGCACGAAATCGGCATTCCGTGCTTCGGACCGACACAGAGGGCCGCGATGATCGAAAGCAGCAAGATCTTCTCCAAAGGCCTGATGCGCAAGTACGGCATTCCCACCGCCGCATATGAAACTTTTGATTCAGAGAATGACGCCACCGCGTATCTGAAATGTTGCCGCTTTCCGCAGGTGGTCAAGGCGGATGGGCTGGCGCTGGGAAAAGGCGTGGTCATCGCTCAAAACATTGAAGAAGCCTGTAAAGCGGTGCATGCCATGATGGCGGACGGCGTGTTCGGCGAAAGCGGTCGGCGCGTGGTCATTGAGGAATTTCTGACCGGCCCCGAAGTCACGGTGCTCACCTTCACTGACGGAAAGTCCGTCCGCCCGATGATCTCTTCCATGGATCACAAGCGCGCGCTGGACGGTGATCAAGGCCCCAACACCGGCGGCATGGGCGTGATCGCGCCGAACCCGTTTTACACAGAAGAAATCGCGGCGCGTGCGATGCATGAGATTTTCATCCCCACCATCAAGGCGATGAACCACGAAGGCCGTCCGTTCAAGGGCTGCCTGTACTTCGGGCTGATGCTGACAAAAGACGGCCCCAAGGTCATCGAATACAACGCGCGCTTCGGCGACCCGGAAGCACAGGCGGTACTTTCTCTCCTTGAGAGCGACCTGTTGGACATTCTAATCGCCGTCGAGGATGAGCGCCTCGCTGAGGCGGACATCCGCTTCAAAGGCGGCGCGAGCTGCGTGGTGATGGTCGCCTCCGGCGGTTATCCGGGTTCCTACAAAAAAGGCTTGCCGATTGACCTCACCGGCGTGGGCGAAGCATCGCGCGTATTCCACAGCGGCACCGCGATGAAGGACGGCCAGCTGGTCACCAGCGGTGGCCGAGTTCTGGGCGTCACATGCGTCGCGGACGATCTCAAAACCGCGGTGGAACGCTCGACGCAGGCGGCGGAACTGGTGCGCTTTGACGGCAGTTTCTTCCGCCATGACATTGGGCGGCGCGCGCTTGAAAGCGAAGGAGAATAGCATGGTATACCGCGTATACGTGGAAAAACGACCGGGATTTGACGTGGAGGCGCAGGCGCTCCGACGCGACCTGACCACGTTTCTTGGCATCCAAGGGCTTGAAAGGATCAGGCTTCTGAACCGCTACGATGTCGAAGGCATCGACGAAGAACTCTTTGACCAGAGCGTCCGGACGATCTTCTCCGAACCGCAGCTGGACGATGTTTTTTTCGAGCTTCCGGAGGACGGCGCGCGTTCGTTTGCCGTGGCGTACTTGCCCGGTCAGTTCGATCAGCGCGCCGACTCCGCCGCCCAGTGCGTGCAGCTCGCCTCCCAGCGCGAGCGGCCAACCGTGCTCACCGCGCGGGTATACCTTCTGTATGGCAGCCTTTCAGACGAGGCGGTCGAAAAGATCAAAAAATACGTGATCAACCCAGTCGAGAGCCGTGAGTCGTCGCTCAATCCGGTTGAAACGCTGTCGATCCCCACAGACGCGCCGGAAAAGGTCAAAACGCTCAACGGCTTTTTAAGGCTTGACGCTCGCGGCCTCGCGGCGCTCCGCAAAGATCTCGCGCTGGCGATGGACGATGCCGACCTGAAATTCTGCCAGGACTACTTCAACAGCGAACAGCGTGATCCGACGCTGACGGAACTGCGCGTCATCGACACCTACTGGTCGGATCACTGCCGCCACACCACCTTTCTGACGCATCTGACGGACGTTGCCTTCGACGACCCGGACGCGGAGATCGCGTACCGGCGTTACCTCGCGGCGCGCAACGAACTGGACCGTTCTGACAAGCCTGTGACGCTGATGGACATCGCAACCATCGGCGCGAAGGTGTTACAGGCGAAGGGTTTATTAAACGACCTCGACGAGTCCGACGAAATCAACGCCTGCACAGTGAAAATCACGGTGGACGTGGACGGAAAGCCGGAGCCGTGGCTGCTGCTGTTCAAAAACGAAACCCACAACCACCCGACTGAGATCGAACCTTTCGGCGGAGCGGCCACCTGCATCGGCGGTGCGATCCGCGACCCGCTGTCCGGCCGCGGCTACGTGTACCAGGCGATGCGGGTGACCGGCGCGGCCGATCCCACCGCGCCGATTTCCGAGACGCTGCCCGGCAAGCTCCCGCAGAGGAAACTCACGGTAACCGCGGCGGCAGGCTACTCCTCCTACGGCAACCAGATCGGTCTCGCGACCGGCCTCGTGGACGAGCTCTACCACCCCGGCTATGCCGCGAAGCGCATGGAGATCGGCGCGGTGGTCGGGGCGGCTCCGGCTTCCCATGTGCGTCGGGAAACGCCTGTTCCGGGCGATGTTGTGGTCCTCCTCGGCGGGCGCACCGGTCGCGACGGCTGCGGCGGCGCAACGGGATCTTCCAAGGCTCATGACGCATCGTCGTTGATGCGGTGCGGTGCGGAGGTACAAAAGGGCAATGCGCCTGAGGAGCGAAAGCTCCAACGGCTGTTCCGGGACGCTCGTGCAGCGCGGTTGATCAAGCGGTGCAACGACTTCGGAGCGGGCGGCGTTTCCGTCGCGATCGGCGAACTGGCCGACGGACTCGCCATCAACCTTGACGCCGTACCAAAAAAGTACGACGGTCTGGACGGCACGGAACTGGCCATCTCCGAATCACAGGAGCGCATGGCGGTGGTGCTTTCGCCGAAAGATGTCGAAGAATTCCTGGCGCTCGCCGCGTCTGAGAATCTGGAAGCCACTGTCGTCGCGCAGATAACGGACGATAAGCGCATGGTCATGTCGTGGAACGGCGAAATCATCGTGAACCTGCACAGGGATTTTTTAAGCTCCAACGGCGCGTCCCGTTCGGCGTCCGCGCGGGTATCCGCGCCGGAAGCAAACGACACCATAAACGAAGGGGATTTCCAAGTCCGCCTTTCCGATGCGGTGGGGAGCCTCAACGCCTGCTCGAAACGCGGGCTTGCCGAACGGTTTGACGCGACCATCGGCGCGGGTACGGTACTCATGCCCTTTGGCGGCGCGCGGCAGCGGACGCCGGCACAGGCGATGGCGGCGCTGATCCCCGTTCTAAACGGTTCGACCTCCACCTGCTCGGTGATGGCCTTTGGCGGCAATCCCTATGAAATGCAAAAATCCCCTTATCGCGGCGCGTACCGCGCGGTGGTGGAATCAGTCGCACGGCTCGCCGCCACCGGCGCGCCGTGGCAAAGCGCGCACCTGACGTTTCAGGAGTATTTCGAGCGGATGACAGGCGACATACGCCGCTGGGGTAAGCCGCTCGGCGCGCTTCTGGGGGCGTTTGACGCGCAGTTGGATCTGAATGTCGCGGCGATCGGCGGCAAGGATTCGATGAGCGGCTCGTTTGATAACCTCAATGTGCCGCCGACGCTCGTCTCGTTCGCCGTGGGCGTCGCGGACGCGAATGGGATCATCTCCCCCGAATTCAAGCGCCCCGGCGCGCGCGTCCGGCTGATCGCGCCCGATTGCCGGGACAACGGGCTTCCCGATCCGGAATCGCTGAAGAACACGCTTAACTTGGTTCATGACATGATTCGCTCCGGCGGGATCGTCTCAGCGATGGTTCCCGGCTTCGGTGGCATCGCAACGGCAGTTTTCCGGATGTGTCTGGGCAATCGCATCGGTTTCCGGTTCGCGCCTGAATTCGACAAGAACCGCGCGTTTGACGCGCCATCCGGGGCGTTCGTGGTGGAACTGTCTGAAGGCGCGGCGGAGATCGGCGTGCCGCTGGGTGAAACCATTCCGGAATACACGCTGGAAGGTCTGTCCCTGGAAGCGCTGGAAACGCGGTACGAAGGGAAACTGGAGAAAGTGTTTCCGTCCGGCAAACCGGGCGGCGAGGCCGTGGAAGCATTATCATTCCGCGCGACAACCCGTAAATGCCCGCGCGTCAGAGCCGTCAGGCCGCGCGTACTGATCCCGGTGTTCCCCGGCACCAACTGCGAGGTCGATTCCGCCCGCGCGTTTGAAGAGGCTGGCGCTGCGCCGCGTGTGTTTGTCGTAAATAACCTCTCGGCGCGGCAGGTGGCGGAATCCGCAGACCAGTTCGCCAGGCTGATCGGCGAAAGCCAAATCATATTCATCCCCGGCGGGTTCTCCGGCGGCGACGAGCCGGAAGGCTCCGGTAAATTCATTACCGCGTTTTTCCGCAATCCCCGCATCCGGGACGCGGTTTCGGAACTGCTGAACGTGCGGGACGGACTGGTAGGCGGCGTATGCAACGGCTTCCAGGCGTTGATCAAACTGGGTCTCGTGCCCTACGGCGAGATACGGGATACCCACCGCCTCGACCCGACGCTCTCGTTTAATGAAATCGGTCGGCATCAGTCGCGGCTCGTCCGGGTGCGAACCGCGTCCAATCTGTCGCCCTGGCTGATGCACGAGGAGGTGGGCGCGATCCACATGGCGCCCGTTTCCCACGGTGAGGGACGGTTCATCATCGACCCGGCGCTGCTCAAACAGCTTTCGGAAAACGGCCAGATCGCCACACAGTACTGCGACGAATTTGGTCGCCCTTCGATGGACATCACGGTCAACCCGAACGGTTCGGCCGCCGCAGTGGAGGGCATCACCTCCCCGGACGGAAGGGTGTTCGGCCGCATGGCGCATCTTGAGCGCACCGGGCCGCTCCTTTATCGGAATGTCCCCGGCGACAAACGGAATACGATGTTCCGGGGCGCGGCGGACTATTTCGGCTGACGCAATACCAGGCATTTCAAAGGAGCATGCGTGTCGAAGCATTCCATGGATTGAGCGACGGGGAACTCATCGCGAATTTCTTGATGCCGTTGTTGCGCGATGCGCGTGGCAAGGATCCGGGAACGAAGGCGGGGGTATTTAAGGGCGCTGTTCCTGTTTCAGGTGTTGTATGGTCACGAGGACGGCGGCATATCCGGGTTCTTCCGGCAGATCTCCTACCTGACCGGGACGCTGGACGTATGGCCGGCGCTGAAATCGGCGTTCCGGTATTTTGGAGACCGAGAGATGCTCAGCCTCGTTGAAAAGATGGAAACCGCGTATTCCAACGAAATGACGTCCGAAGCCGTCATCGCGGAACTGGACAGGCTGTACGCGGCGCGAATTTCCGAGACAGCCCGCAGGATCGCTTCCCGCATCCGGGAAAATCCGGAGATTGAAAAATCATAAAGGGCTCGCGAACCCCTCGCGGCCATCGGTCATAGGATGGGTCACGAACGTGCGGGGAGTGATCCGGTGCCGTATGACCGAGAGAAGGCCGTCGCATACGCCCACCGCTGGGCGTTTTTGCGCAACCCGCGCTACCCGTCGTTTGACGAGATCGGCGGCGACTGCACGAACTTTATCTCCCAATGCCTTTACGCCGGAAGCGGCCAGATGAACCCCACGCCGCACACTGGCTGGTATTTTTACTCGATGAACAAGCGCAGCCCGTCCTGGAGCAGCGTGTTTTTTCTTCACCGTTTTCTAATCGAGAACCGTGGGCTTGGGCCGTACGCGTTGCGCGCGCCGCTTGAGGAGGCGCGTCCCGGCGACGTGATTCAGTTTTCATTCATCGAAAACCGGTATACGCATACCTGTCTGGTGGTGGCGGTAGGCGATCCGTCCGACGTGGGCAGCATTCAGGTCGCGGCGCATACGATCGACAGCGACTACCGGCCGCTTCGCACCTATCCGTTTCAGGAGGCGCGGCTGCTTTCTATCCTGGGATCAAGGGGATAAAGAAAAGCCGCGCGGTTTGTTTAGTCCGCTCGGCAGGATTTGGAGATTCACGTTTTGAACGGATTGACCTTGTCCAGCCATCCTCTGTCTTTCCAGTGATTCCGGTCGCGTTCCAGCCAGTTGCCTTTGCGCATCGCCGAGCGGATCGCGAAAAACACAATTCTCCGAAGCGGGGAGCCGAAAGGTCTCTTGGCCATGCGCATAAGTTTCCGCGCGGCCGCTTCCGCGTCTTTTCGCATGCGCGCCCGCTTTTTCTCAGAGACTTCGCTCCATACGCTGGCGGATACCGCCCTTTTAAGCGACAGCGCGTGCCGGACGCCCCAGAAGCGCAGACTCTGGCGCATGGTCTTCGAGGCGTGTCCAAGGCCCGAACCGGCCGTGGTCGCAACCGTCACGCCAAGCTTTGAAAAAATCCTGGGATCGGGCCGATGCACGAGCCACCGGTAACACAGGTGATCCAGCAGCGTCTTCATACCGCCGCTCACGTCCAGCGCGTAAATCGGCGATGTCAGTACAATCACGTCGGCTTCTGCGGTCGCCTCAGCGATCGGCGTCACGAGCGCCGCGTGCGGGCAGGTTTCTTCCCCCTTTTTAATACAGGAAAAGCAGCCGACGCAGTGATCGGGCAACTCTTTGGGCAGGAAGAATTCCTGAAGTGTAAGCGGTCCTTGAGCCTCGAGCGCCTCGCGCAGCATGTCCGCGTAGTGCCAGGTATTGCCGCGATGGGAACTGCCGTGCACCATCACCAATTTCATACCATTTTCCCCCACTGGTTGAGTTAAATCGTCATCCGAAGCGATACCCGGTCATCGATAAAGTGCCCAGAACGCGCTTGGGATTGAAGAACTCCGCTGTTTCTCCTTCATCACTTGCGCCCAGCGCATACAAAAGTGGGAAAAGTGATCGGGGGTCTGAAAGGCATCGCTTGCGCTCGCACCTGATCGCTCGTATCGGATCACGTCCTCTGCCCTGTCCTCAAGAATCGCGCCGCATATGTAATCGTCAAACGAATCCGCCCAAGGGTAGCCGCCTTCCATGCCCAAGTTCACGCGCCGTAGGTCATGCACCTCGTTGCCGCTGGCGAGGGTCAAAACGCCCTCGTGTCTCAGCGGCTTGAGCGCTTTTCCCATAAGATAATGCTTCCTCGTGGGCGCGTTTAAATCGACACTGAGTTGCGATACCGGCACATCCGCGTCCGGGTACAAATGGCACAAAACCGACCAGGTTCCATGATCGATGCCCCAGCCGTTGTCCACCTCCACTCGCTCCAGAATCGAGCGTACGCCATACGCCAGTTCCGGAGCGCCCGGAGCCTCGTACTTCAGACGATACAGCGCCTGTGGAAAACCATACATATCGTAAATCTGCCTTGGCGACGCGGCATCGTTGACACGCGTTCCAGCCGTATACCAGTGTGCGGAAACCGAGAGGATCGCGCGGGGGCGTGGCAGCGCCTCGCCAAGACTTCGCTACACGCGGGTAAACTCATTGTCCTCGATTGCGTTCATTGGCGAGCCGTGGCCGACAAACAGAACCGGCATTCTCACAATTCATCCCTCATTTCGGGAAACGGTCAGACTGGCGAATCCGGCCTTGCCTTTTTCATGTCGAGATAGCACAGGTAGTGACCACGCAGCGCAGCCTTACGGTGATAGCCGATGATTTCGTACCCTCGCTTCAGGTACAGACCGACCGCGGGCAGCGAAGCGTCCAGCCGCGCCTCCGGGAATGATCGAAACGCGATGGCTTCCAGGCAATCCATAACGCGGCTGCCGATACCCCTCCCCTGATATTCTGGGGAAACGAACACGCGGGTCAGGTAATTGCCTTCGATACTTCCGGTGGCAACGGGCGTGCCATCTTCTTCAAAAAGGAGAACCTCTCCGCGGCCGATGGCCGACCGGATGGCTTCGTCAGAATGGTATTCAAGGAAAAACTCCACCGCGCCCCGCGGGTAATAGGCGGGATACACGGCTTTGATGGTGCCGCACACGATGCGGATCACCTCGTCCTCGCGTTCGGGTGTGGCCGGTACCGGCTGCATGTTTTGTCTCCTCGTTCCGATGATCGACTTCTGGGGAACGCAGATGGAGTCGATTATATCTCCTCGATGAAACTGTGCAGGCATGTGAGCGCCGCGCCCATCGCCGCGCCGCCGCCTGTCTGCGCGCTGGCGCGCAGGTATTCTCCGGATCGTTCGAAGATGTTGCGGACAGCGGTACGGGCGCGGAGTTCATCCAGGTAGGGCGGCAAAAACCGACCGAGGTATCCTCCGACCACGATCTCACAGTCGTACGCGCAGCGGATGTTGTTGATGAGCAGCGCCAGATTTCCCAGATACCTGTCCCACACCGCGCGGGCATTCTCATCGCCTTTCTTCAGTTGCCGGAAAAAGCCTTCCAGCGTCCCGCCCGCATCCGACAGGATGCGGGTATTGACGTAGCAATAAGCGCATCCCTTCTGCCCGCAATAGCAGAACTTACCGCCTGGCACAAGCGTCATGTGGCCGAACTCGGCGGAGTGCTGATCTTCGCCCTCGAACATGCGCCCGTCGATCAAAACCGACCCGCCAACGGTATTGCTGACCGACAGGTACACCAGATTTCTAGGCCCCCGCCTGTGCCCGGCCGGGTTTCCGGCCCAGAATTCCGCGTAACCGCCAGCGTTCGCGTCGTTGATCAGGCGGCAGGGCCAGCGGATGTGCTGCCGGAAGCTGTCCAGTTGCACGACACGCTTGCCCAGCGGATCGGCGTTGGTGGTGGATGCGCCATCCCGCGCGATGATCGCGGGCAGCGAAATACCGACGCTGGTCAAATCCTCCGGCCTGACGTCGGCTTTGGAAAGCGAATCTGTTAACAGGCGTCCAAGCTTACTATAATACTCCGGTCTGTCGCTGAACGGCAGGCGCGATTTCACATTCAGGACTTCCTGCCCGCGAAGACCCAGGATTACAATACTTGCGTCGGTTCTTGTCACATCGACACCCGCGGCGAAGCGCGCGCGCTCGTTGATGCCATAGGCGCGCGCCTTTCGCCCGCCGGTAGACTCCTGCATGCCATCAACGGTCGCCAGGTTCCGATCCGTCAGTTCGTTGAGATTCTGAATGACGGTTGGAGCACTGAGTCCCAGCGCGGTGGAAATGTCGCGCACGGAAGCCGGGCCGTGCTCCATCAGGTGGAGGAACACGGCCCTCAGGTTTTGTCTCTTGACCGCGATGTTGTTGACGCTCTGGGTGACCATACTCCGCCTTCCTTTGCCGCGATCACGATGTGGATACACCCGGCCGACCGATTGGGCGGCCGGGCGTATTTTCTTATTCGAACACGATGACGCCCTTCACCACTTCGCTGGCGCGTTCGGAAACGATCTGGTAGGCTTCCGGCGTCTGCTCGAAGGTGAAGCGGTTGGAGATAATGCCGGAGATGTCGATGCTCCCAGCCGCGACGGCGTTGATTGCGATGGGATAGATGTTGCGGTAGCGGAAGATGGACGTGATCACGAGTTCCTTGACGCTGACGAGGTTGAACGGCAGACCGCTCAATTCGCTGTCGCCCAGCCCCACCACCACGATCTTGCCTGCGATGGCCGCGGCCCGCATCGAATCGGCCACAGTCTTACTGAACCCAGCGCAGTCCAGCACCACCTGCGCGCCCTTGCCGCCAGTCAGCTTCATGACCTCTTCCACGATATCTTTCTCGCGGGAGTTCACCGGGATGCCGCCCAGTTTCTCCGCGACGGCCAGCCGGTTGGGCAGGATGTCTGCTACGATTACCTTGGCCGCGCCGCTGGCCTTCGCGGCGAGCAGCGACACCAGGCCGATGCAGCCCGCGCCGAAGATCAGGACGGTGTCGCCCAGTTTGACGCCGCCGGTCATCGCCGCGTTGATACCGATGGCGAGAGGCTCGATCAGCGCGCCTTCGACGGAGGACACGTTGTCCGGCAGCTTGAAGGCGAACTCCGCCGGGAAGTTTACGTAGTTCATCAGGCAGCCGTCATAGGGCGGCGTCGCGAAGAACACGACGTCCGGGCACAGGTTGTACCGGCCGCCCCTGCACTGCTCACACTTGCCGCAGGGTACGCCCGGCTCGAGCGCCACCCGGTCGCCCACCTTCAGATCCGTGACGCCCTCGCCGACCTCCACGATGGTTCCGGCGCACTCATGCCCCAAAATGAACGGGTACTCCACCACGAAATCGCCGATCCGCCCGTGGTTGTAGTAATGGACGTCCGACCCGCAGATGCCAACCGCTTCCAGCTTCATCTGGATTTCGCCGGGCGCGACCTTGGGCATCGGAACTTCGCGGAATTCCATTGTTTTCAACTGGGTCAATACACAGGCCTTGTTTTTCCCTTCCATACTGTTTCCTCCCTAAAAAATTGAGATAACTCCAATGAATCCTTGACTTCCCTGTAAGCTTTGAGCGGGATCATTCTTCGCATTGAAACCGCCCGCCGTCTTTACGCCGATGTACCATACCCGATCCAACTCGTTGTTCGTGACCAAAATGCGGTTGATCGATCCTGATTATGAACAATACTTTTTAATATCTGTTTCTATAAAGTATTATAAGCAAATATTCGCATTTGTCAATGTCATATGAAGGTCGAAGATACCATCGAAGTCCCCCATTACCTGACCAACCGATTCGGGCAAGAAAAAATCATCCTGTTCGCGCACTCCTGGGGGACAATCGTGCCGGAACTCGTGATCCCCAAATATTCTATCAGCGGCGCGCATGACCTGACTGTAAATGTGAACCTTTCCAGAGCCTATCTGAAGAAGTTGCGCGCGTCGGTCAAGGCGTTCTACACGTTCGAGGATTCTGCGCACAGCCCGATGTTTGAAGAACCGGAGAAATTCCTTGCCGTCATGAATGAGGACGTGCTTCATGGCTTCACCGCGTTGGCCGACGCCTGATGCCCGATTGACTGCATCATCAAGTATAGCTGGGCGGGGGTTCGGCAAAAATATAACCGATTTGATCGGGAAGGTGATTGTATGAGTGAGAAAACACCGTTCATCGGCGTCGGGCACAACCCCGAAGGACCGGATCTGCCGCTGGGCTTTGGCATGCTGCTGGCGCAGGAACCGGCGGCCATCTCGCGCTACGGCGCGCTCACAAACGACCAGAAATCGTCCGTGATCCGCTACATTCAGTCCGCGGTCACCGGCGAAGAGGCAAAAACTCGAATTGAAAACGCAGTTTACGGCCTCCGCGACGGCGACATGCGCTTCATGGGCGGAGGCAGTTGAATAAAACAACATGAAAAGGCCCGCGGGTCTAAGACCATCAACAAACTACAGGGAGGGCGTCGGGAGGGCCGAGGCCCTCCTGACAATCAATCAATTCCGGCGGCATGTACGGCGAAATTGGCTTTCCCCCAAAGGCCGAGCATACCCGGCCGACGGGGAAAGCGTACCAAAACCGGTTTCCGCCCGCAAATCCCCGCAGGGATTTGAGGAAACCGGCCAGGTTCCAAATGCAAAGGAAAGATGCGTCAGCAGATTTTCTTTGCGCGTGTCGACTTTGTCGACACGCAAAAGCCCGCGGATGTCCGCGGGCTTCCATCATTCCTATATGATCATTAGATCGCGCGTTCCACCTTGCCGCTGCGCAGGCAACGGGTGCAAACGCTCATCCGCTTGGGCGCGCCGCCCACGACCACGCGCACACGCTGCGTATTGGGCGCCCAAGTCCTCTTCGTCTTCTTGTTCGAATGGCTTACGTTGTTGCCGGACGAGATGCCTTTATGGCACACTTCGCAAAATTTGCCCATCTGCTACACCTCCTTCAGGCGTCATTTGACATCAAAACAGCAGTATTATACCATTCCCCGGAAGCAAATGCAACCCCTTCAGATGTAAAAGTTGACGAACGATCGACGCCGATGTAAAAACGATTCCCGGTGCTTGCATGCTCCGAAAAAAAACTGTATACTAATGGATACGGGGTAAACGCCCCGCAATGGAGGAACAGCTATGGATTGCAAGTTCAAAACCGATCTTGGCACGGTCACCGTAAACGAGGAAGTATTGCTCAAGGTCGCCGGATACACGGCGCTTGAGTGTTACGGCATCGTTGGCATGGCCGCAAAGCGCACCACGGACGGCTTTGTACAAATGCTGGGCCGCGAGAACCTGGGCCGTGGCGTCAGGATTCGCCCCGCCGCGGAAAGTGTGGACGTGGATCTTTTCATCATCGTGGAGTACGGCATCTCCATCAGCGCCGTCGCTGAAACCATCATTGAAACCGTTAAATACAAAATCGAGCACCTGACCGGCATCAAAGTCAACCGCATCAATGTGTCCG
>CAZNPZ010000051.1:0-18484 GCA_964575255.1 uncultured Oscillospiraceae bacterium | reverse complement strand
ACCGAAAACCGAAGGTTTTCAGGCTTCCGAGTAACCAAATGCAAATGAAAGACCCGAAGGGGATTTCATTTGCCGCGCTGAAAAGACGCGCAGCAGATTCTCCGCGCAAGCGAAGCGCAAAACTTCGCCGCGGGACGCGACATTTTCGCGGCCCGCGGCGATCTCATTTTTACGGTCTGTGTCAGACGACGTAGGCTTTCAGATCCTCTTTAAGGACATCATTCGTGTGATCGCTGACCAGATCCAGCGGCCTTGAAAGATCCATCGAGAAAATGCCCAGGATGGACTTGGCGTCGACGACGTAACGTCCGTGCACCAGCGACAGGTCTTCGCTGTACTGCGAGGTGATCTTGACGAAATCCTTGACCGCGTTGGCATCCTTGAACTTGACTGTGAGCTTCATGATTTCTTCCCTCCCGTTCTTACGGTCTAATCTCTCTCTTCTTCCGACGACTATATAATAAACGACGAATGTAAAACCGCCGTACCGCTGCGGTAACGTTTCCGGTCAGATTCTGTGAATGCGTGTTAACTCGCTTCAAATCCCGGATTCTCCAGATTCAGCTGCCGGGAACCGTGGTTGCGGTTGATTTTTTACCGGTTTTAGGGTATCATGAGGGAGAAATCAGGCGAAATCTGACGCCGGGAGGCTGACGCGTGCCCACATTCAACCAGGAAAACATCCGAAATTTCTGCATCATCGCGCACATCGACCACGGCAAGTCCACGCTGGCGGACCGCCTGCTGGAAAAGACAGGCGTGATGGCCACGCGCGACATGACCGAGCAGGTGCTCGATTCGATGGAGTTGGAGCGGGAGCGCGGCATTACGATCAAATCAAAAGCCGTTCGGCTTCCGTATACCGCGCAGGACGGCATCACCTATATGCTGAACCTCATCGACACTCCCGGCCACGTCGACTTCACCTACGAAGTCTCCCGCGCGCTCGCCGCGTGCGAAGGCGCGGTGCTGGTGGTGGACGCCAGCCAGGGCATCGAGGCGCAGACGCTGGCCAACGTCTACATGGCGCTGGAGCACGATCTGGAGATCGTGCCGGTCATCAACAAGATCGACCTGCCCAGCGCTCGGCCGGAGGTCGTGCGGCACGAGATCGAGGACGAGATCGGATTGGACGCGGAAAGCTGCCCGCTGGTGTCCGCCAAGCAGGGCATCGGCATCGACGAGGTGTTGGAGGCGATCGTCACCCGCATTCCGCCGCCAAAGGGAGACGCTTCCGCGCCTCTCCGCGCGCTGATCTTTGACAGCTACTACGACAACTACCGTGGCGCGATCAGCTCCGTCCGGCTCATGAGCGGTTCGGTGAAGGTCGGCGACCGCATCCGCATGATGGCGAGCGGCCACGAATTCGACGTGGTCGAGGTCGGCGCGTTCCTGCCCGGCGGGTACAGCCCCTCCGAGTGCCTCAAGGCGGGCGAGGTGGGCTATATCGCCGCGTCCATCAAGGACATCGCGGACATCCGCGTCGGCGATACGGTCACGCTGGCGAATGATCCGGCGAAGGCGCCGTTGCCCGGCTATAAGCCGGTATTGCCGATGGTCTACTGCGGCATCTACCCGGCGGACGGCGCGGACTACGAAGACCTGAAAGACGCGCTGGCACGGCTGAGGCTCAACGACGCGGCCATCTTTTATGAGCCGGAGACGAGCGTCGCGCTGGGCTACGGCTTCCGCTGCGGCTTCCTGGGCCTACTCCATATGGAGATTATTCAGGAGCGGCTGGAGCGCGAGTTTGACCTCGACCTCGTCACCACCGCGCCCAGCGTGGTCTACCACGTCGTGAAAACCAACAACGAGCAGATCACGATCGACAACCCCACCAACCTTCCGCCGGTGCAGGAGATCGCGTGGATGGAGGAGCCGTTTGTCGACGCGCAGGTCATCACGCCGCAGGAGTACGTGGGCGCGATCATGGAACTGTGTCAGGACAAACGCGGCACGTTCCGCGACATGAAGTACATCGAGGGAAACCGCGTGCTGCTCAAGTATGACATGCCGCTCAACGAGGTCATCTACGACTTCTTCGACCAGCTCAAGAGCCGCACCCGTGGCTACGCGTCGTTCGATTACGCGCTGAAAGGGTACGTGAAGAGCGACCTCGTCAAGCTGGATATTCTCTTGAACGGCGACACCTGCGACGCGCTTTCGATCATCGTGCACCGCGACCGCGCTTATCCGCGCGGGCGCTCGATCGCAGAAAAACTGAAGGACGTCATCCCGCGCCAACTGTTTGAGATCCCGATCCAGGCCGCGATCGGCGGCAAGGTGATCGCGCGGGAGACCGTCAAGGCGCTCCGGAAAGACGTGCTCGCGAAGTGCTACGGCGGCGACATCACGCGTAAGAAGAAGCTGCTCGAAAAGCAAAAAGAGGGCAAGAAGCGCATGCGGCAGGTGGGTTCGGTGGAAGTGCCCAGCGAGGCGTTCATGGCGGTACTCAAGATGGACTAATACCAATTCCAAACATGAATGCATCGTTGCGCCGGGTCTTTTCGCGCATCACTTCGTCGCTCCCCGCTCAACGTAGCGCTGCTACGCCTCGCTCCGGCTCCTTTTTCTGCATCCAAAATCCCTCGACGCGCATTAATCTTTCACATTGGTATAACCGGAGGCATTCTGATGGCGGACGACGGTAAAAACATGCTGGCAACCCAATCGGTCAATCAGGGCGCGGCCACGGATAAACCGAGGTTTGCGTTCAAAACCCGTCTGAACGCGGACGACCTCACTGGCTTCTACCGCACGCACCTCGCGCGCCATCATAAAAAAGGCATGTGGGTCATGGCCGGGGCGGGCGTCTTCCTGATCGGGCTCGCCGCCTACGAGTTCTTTGCGCTGCGCGGTACGCAGGGCTGGATCTTCGAGCTGGGCTGCGGGCTGGGCTTTCTGGCGCTTTCCTTCCTGCTTGCGCCGATTCTTACGCGGTCAGCCGTCAAGGGCTGGAAAGGCCCGGTGGAGGCGCGATACAGGTTCTTTGAGGACGGATTCGAGGCGCGGGGCGCGGACGGCCCGGAATGGCACGGGTACCAGGATATCACGGAAGTCAGCGCGTCCCGCGGCACGATCTACCTGTACGTCGCGAGAAACCGGGCGTTTGTATTAACCGCGCAGGCGGTGTCGGGCCGGCAGAAAGAATTCCTCGAATTCCTCGAACAGAAAATTGGCAGGCGGCTCGGAAAGCGGCCCGCATGAAACATGTCGCGCTCTACATTCACATCCCGTTTTGTGTCAAAAAGTGCGCCTATTGCGATTTTTCGTCCTGGCCGGGGCGGGAAGCCGACTGGGCGCGCTATTTGAATGCGCTGGAACAGGAATTTGGCGACGCCGCCCGGCGCTATGGAAAATTGCCGGTCGGAACGGTCTTCATCGGCGGCGGCACGCCGTCGGTACTCCCCGCGGACGCGGTGATGCGCATTCTCGCGATGGCGCGAGCAAGGTTTGCGCTTTCCCTGGACGCGGAGATCACCGTGGAGGCGAACCCCGGCACATTGACAAAGGGGAAGCTGCGCGCCTACCGGGATTCCGGCGTCAACCGGCTGTCCTTCGGTGTGCAGGCCGCGCAGGAGAAGCACCTTCAGATGCTGGGACGCGTCCACAGCGCGGAGGATGCCCGCGAGGCCGTCCGGCAGGCGCGGGACGCCGGATTTCAGAACATCAACCTCGACCTGATGTACGCACTGCCGGGGCAGACGATGGCCGACTGGGTGGAGTCGCTGAAGTTCGCACTGGATCTGAAGCCGGAGCACCTGTCGTTGTACAGCCTGATCCTGGAACCGGGAACACCGCTTACGCGCTCGGTCGAGGCGGGGACGTTGCCCGCGCCGGACGACGAAACCTCGCTCGCGATGCAGCGCGCCGCCGGGCGCATGCTCTCGCGCCGGGGCTTTGTCCGGTATGAAATTTCGAACTACTCGCTGCCCGGCTTCGAGTGCCGCCACAACCTGACCTACTGGAATCGTGGCGACTACCTGGGGCTGGGCTGCGCCGCGCATTCGATGATGGCGGGCGAACGGTTCGAGAACACGGCGAAACTGGATCAGTACCTTGCGGGCGTCCGAGAGGTCGCGCGTCGCGCCATCGGCCCTGACGAAGCGCGGGAGGAAGCGATCCTCTTGGGCACGCGCACGGCGCGCGGGATCGACATGGATCTGGTCGCGAAGAAGAAAACCGAGGTGGCGCGGCTGGAGGCGGGCGGCTTCGTCCGCCGTGAGAAGGGGCGGCTGATCCTGACGGAGCGCGGCATGGAAGTGCAAAACGCGGTGGTTCTGGAACTGGTGTAGACTTTTTGTAAAATCCCCAAACCCCATTGACAGGCTTGGCCGTTCGTTGTATCCTATGCGTAGATAATTAGAGAATTATCTAATTATCTAAGGAGGGAGAGAACGTGGGCGACGCATGGGACGCGCTGGCCGACCCGACGCGGCGGCAGATTTTAAAGCTGCTGCGCGCGGGAGACCTGAACGCGGGCGAGATCGCGGACAACTTCAACATGACCAAGCCGTCGATCAGCCATCATCTGAACATCCTGAAGAACGCGGAGTTGGTGCGCGCGGAGCGCAGCGGGCAGAACATCGTCTATTCGATCAACACAAGCGTGGTGGAAGACCTGATGGATCTGTTCGCGGACATGACGGGGAGGGGGAAGGATTCATGAAACTCAAAATGTATCTGATCGCGGCGGCCATCAGCGCGCTTGCGATGTTCGCGGTGATATTGGGGTTGCCGGAGACGGTACCGATCCACTTTGGCTACAGTGGGGACGCGGATCAGTGGGGCAGCCGTTGGTTTTACCTGATCTTTGCGTGCATCCCGCTCGCGGAACTGGCCTCGTACCCGCTGTACAAGCGCCTCAGCCGCAACCCGAACGTGCAAAAGAACGCCGCGTATGAGGAGAAGATCGTGGCGCTGACGGGGCTGTTCCTCGCGGCGGTCGGCTGGTTTTTCCTGATGCAGGTGAAGCTGGGCGCTACGAAACTCAACCCGGCCTGGGCGTGCCTGATCCTGACCGGCGTCGGGCTGATCATAATCTACGTCAGCAACTTCATGGCGAAGCTGCGCCCCAACCACACGCTGGGCTTCCGGGTGCGCTGGACGTTAAAGGACGAGACGGTCTGGGTGAAGGCGCACCGCGTCGCGGGGTACGCGGGCGTCGTCGGCGGCGCGGTGATCGTTGCGGGGAGTCTTCTGGGCATGGCGTTCGCCGTATGGATCGCGTTCGTCGGGCTGGGACTCGGCATGCTGATTCTGACCATCTGGCCGATGATCTACGCGCGGAACCTGTATTACGAACTGCATCCGGATGAAAAATGAGGGGAAAATGCTCAAAGCGCCCGCGCGTTCCCGCACGCGGGTGCTTTTTGTCACCATTGCTTGCAAAATCTCCGTGCGCCGCTATACAAATGGGGCGAAATCCGGTATAATAGAATATCCGAATCTCATCTGGAGGAATACCATGCGGTGGATCGCGAGCGCGGCGTTTGGGCTCGAGGGTTTGGTGAAACGCGACCTTGAGCGGTTGGGCGTCGGCGGCATCCGCACGCTTCCAACTGGCGGGGTCCAATTTGAGGGCGACGGGGCGACCGGGTTTCTGGCGAATCTCTGGCTTCGCACCGCTGACCGGGTTCTTCTGGAAGTGGGCCGGTTTGAGGCGCGCTCGTTTGAGGCGTTGTTCGAGGGCGTAAAGGCGCTCCCCTGGCCGGACTTCCTGCCCAGGGACGCTTCGTTCCCGGTGCGCGCGCAGTGCGCGCGCTCCCAACTGATGAGCCCCAGGGACTGTCAGACGATCACGAAGAAGGCGGTCGTTGAGCGGCTGAAGTCGGCCTACCGGCTGGACTGGCTGCCCGAGACCGGCGCAGTCTACGCCATCGACGTGTCCATCCATGAAAACGAGGTCGTCGTCGCGCTGGACAGCTCCGGCGCGGCGCTTTCCCGGCGCGGATACCGCACATGGAACGGCGAGGCGCCGCTTCGAGAGACGCTGGCGGCGGCCCTGGTGCTTCTGTCGCCCTGGCGGCCAAGCATGGCGCTTCTTGACCCCTGCTGCGGCACCGGCACCATCCTGATCGAGGCCGCGATGATCGCGCTCGACCGCGCGCCGGGGCTTATGCGTTCGTTTGACTGCGAAACGTGGGCATTCATGCCGGATGGCGCGATGCACGTGGCGCGTGAAGCGGCGAAAGACCGCTTTGAGACGGCGAAATCCCGTCCGCTGGAGGTTCGCGGCTCTGACATCGACCCGGAGGCCATCAAACTGGCCGAGCGGCACGTCCAGCAGGCGGGGCTTTCGGGCCGGATCCGCCTGGAGGCGGCGGATCTTCGCAACATTACCCCCGGCGCAGGCCCCGGCGCAATCCTCGCCAACCCGCCTTACGGCGAGCGTTTGGGGGACGCGCGCGCCGCGCAGGCGGTGGCGCGGGCGCTGGGCGAACTGTACCGGCGTTCCCGCTGGCCGCTCTCCGCGCTGACGGCGGACCGGGGCTTTGAGCGCGCGTTCGGCCGCCGCGCGGACAAGCGCAGACGGCTGTACAACGGCCGCATCGAATGCGAATTCATCACCTTCAACGAAGGAGCGATCTCATGATCGGAAAAGCCATATTCAGCCGCGCGCCGTTGGTCCAGAACCGCCTTGCGCCGCTTCCGCTGGGCGCGGTTCGCCCGGAGGGCTGGCTCAAAGAACAACTCGCGGCACTGGCGCCCGTCGTCATGGCGCTCCCGGAAAAATGGCCCGAAATCGGTGATAAGTGCGCGTGGCTGGGCGGCGGCGGGGACGATTCTGACGCGGCGCCTTTGTACCTGGAGAGCCTCGTGTACCTCGGCTACACGCTGGACGACGAGGAGCTGATTCGGCGGGCGCAGCAATATCTCGATTGGGCGATTGACAACCAACGAGAGGACGGTTGGTTCGGCCCCGCGAAGAACGACGACTGGTGGCCGCGCATCATAGTCGCGCGGGCGGCGGCGAGCTATTTTACCGCCACCTCCGACAAGCGCGCGCTGGTCTTCCTGGATCGGTTTTTCCGATATCAGCTGAACAACCTTGACAGTAAGCCGCTGACCGGCGACTCGGTGGCTCGCGCCGCGGACGACATGATGCTGGCGCTGTGGCTGTATGACCTGACCGGCATGAGTCACCTTCTGACGCTGTGCAGGAAGCTGAAAGGCCAGTCCCTGGACTGGACCAACCACTTCCACATCTTCCCGCACATCCGACCGATGGAAAAGCAGCGCCCCTGGACGGAGCTTTTACGCTCGATGGAGGCGGAAGAACCGCTGACCGGCGCGTCGCAGCCCTATTACCGCAAGGAGTCCGCGCTGTCGGATGCCGCGAATGTGGCGTCCGGCCTTCGCGCGCCGGGCATCGTAAACCGGTTCAAGTCCGGCTTCAAGGAGGTCGGCGCGTTCAAGGTCGGCTGGCAGAAGCTGATGAAGCACCACGGCGTGGCGCTTGGCATGTTCACCGGTGACGATCACCTCGCCGGCGCGAGCCCCGCGCAGGGCGTGAGCCTTCCGGCGGTCGCCGAGATGATGGCGACGTTGGAGGCGCTGATGGCCGTCGGCGCGGACGACGCGCCGGAACTGGGCGACATTTTGGAGAAACTGGCGTTCAACGCGCTTCCGTCGATGGCATCCGCCGGGATGGATGCCTGCCAGCAGGTTTGCCAGGTCAATCAGGTCGCGGCCAATCGTGCAAGCAGGCCCTGGTACAACCTGGGTGAGGGCGCGAACCAGTACGGCTCTTCTGAAGACCCGGCCTGCGCATTGCAGATCGCCCAGGCGTGGCCGCGTTTCGCCGCTTCTTTGTGGTACGCCACGCAGGACGACGGCCTCGCGGCGGCGTCTTACGCGCCGTGTCAGGTGAGTTTCGTCGCCGGCGGCACGCGCGTGCGGCTCAAGGTTCAGACCGGCTACCCGTTCGACACAAGCGTTTCGATCGAAGTAACGGTCAAGCGCCCGGCCGAATTCCCGCTGTACCTGCGCATCCCCGCGTGGGCGGAGCAGGCAATGATCCGCTTGCCGGAGGGGGAACTCATGTCGCTGCGTGCCGGAGAAACCGGCTGCGTGCGCCGCAAGTGGACCGGCAGCGAGCGCGTGACGCTGGATCTTCCGATGCTGCCGCGCGTCACCCGGTGGTTTCACCAGTCGGCGGCGGTGGAACTCGGGCCGCTCCTCATGTGCCTCCGGCCGGATGAGGAATGGACAGGAAACGGCGCCGAACCGACGTCGGTGGTCGCACGCTCCCCGTGGAACTGGGCGCTGGCCGCGGACGAGGCGATGAAGGCCGTCATCGAGCCGCAGAAGGCCGCAGCGTTCAAGCGCGGCGCGGACGCGGCGCGGGTATTGGTCAAGGCGGTTCCCGTGCCCGACTGGGGCATGGAGGGCGCGAACGCCGCGCCGCCGCCGATCCAGCCGGAGGCGGATTGGGCGAATGAACAGGTGATCGAGCTGACCCCGTTTGGCAATTCGTCTATCCGGATCGCACAGTTCCCGACCGTTAAGCGCGACGGGTAACCGCCATGAGCATGCAACAGGCTGTTCGGCAGCAAGAAGGGTTCCGCCTGCGCCCGTTCATGAGGCTTGCGCTGCCCATCATGGGGCAGACGCTGATGATTGCCGCGATGCAGGTGGTCGACAATGTGCTCGTGGGTCAGCTCTACAAGGAGCAGGCACTGCTTGGGGAATATGTGATTTCCGGCGTGGCGCAGGCCAACAAGATCGCGTTCCTGTTCCAGATGGCGGCGTTCGGCATGGCGGGCGGCGCTTCGGCGTTTTTCGCGCAGTACTGGGGCAAGCGCGACCGGCGCGGCATCGACCGGACGCTGGGTTTGGGCATCGTCGCCGGGCTGATTGTGGCGCTGTTGTTCGCGCTTCCCTCATTCTTTGCGCCTGATCTTATCCTTCGGCCCATTCTCAACTCCAACGACGCGCTCTGGTACGGCTCCATCTACCTGCGCGTCGTCGCGGTCTCGTTCTTCCCCTACGCGATCTCCGCAATGCTGTGCGCGTCCTATAAATCCACCGAGCGCGTGATCCTTCCAATGGTCGCCAGTTTTACGGGCGCGGCGGTCGACGCGCTGATGAGCTATCTACTGATGTTCGGCCGCCTCGGCTTTCCGAGGCTGGAGGTCGCGGGCGCGGCGGCGGGATCCGTCCTGGGCGTGATGGCGGAGTTTCTGATCCTCGCACTGGTCGGATTCCAGAAAAAGTACATCACCTTCAAACCCATCGTGGCGATCTTTGGGATGCCGCGCCGGTTCGTACAGAAGTTCCTCAAAATCGTGCTGCCGGTCATGGGCAACGAAATGCTGTGGGCGCTGGGCGTGGTCGCCTACTCGGCGTCCTACGGCAACATGCCCGCCGCAGCCGCCGCGACGTCCGCGGTCATCATCTATTCGAACGTCGAGCAGCTGGCGTCGGTGATCCTGCGCGGCACGACCCAGGCTACCGCCATCATGATCGGTATGGCCATCGGCGCGGGGCGGGAGGACGCGGCGCGGCGGGACGCGAAGCGGATGCTGGTGGTCAACGTTACGATTGCGGCGCTGATGGCGATCCCGATCCTCTTGTTCGGCGGCGAGATCACGCGGCTGTTCGGCGTGGAAGAGGCCACAAAGCTGAGCGCGCAGCGGTTGATTTCGATCTATGCGTTCGCGCTGCCGCTGATCGCGGCCAATTCTGTCCTGATCGTGGGCATCTTCCGGCCGGGCGGAGATTCGCTGGTCTCGATGCTGTTGGACGTCCTTCCGATGTGGCTTCTGGGCGTGCCGCTGGCGTTCCTCGCGGCGCTGGTATTCCACTGGCCGATTGAGTACGTGTTCCTCGTAACCCTCTCCGAGTATGTGGTCAAGACGCTTTTCGGCGTCAAAAGACTTCTCGGTGGTCGATGGGTGCATAATCTGGTTCAACGATGAAAAGCGTACGAAAAAGGGACTGGCGCGATCTGGATCGCGCCAGTCCCTTTTTGATTGATGCTACTTGTTCAGGTACGTCTCCACGATGAAGCGCGGCCTGCGCTTGACCTCGGTGTAGATTTTGCCGATGTAGGTGCCAATCAACCCCAGCGCGATCAGTTGCACGCCGCCGATCACCCACACGCTGACCATGAGGGATGCCCAGCCGGAAACCGTCTGTCCCAGACAGGCCTGTATGATCGCGTACAGCGCCATCAGTGCGCCCAACAACGCGAACAATAGCCCCACCGTGATGACCATCCGGATCGGCTTCACGCTGAACGACGTGACGCCCTCCACCGCGAACGCGATCATCTTTCGGAGCGGGTATTTCGATTCGCCCGCGACCCGCTCGCCCCGGTCGTAGTACACGGTGTCCGTCTTGAAGCCGAGGAGCGGCACCATGCCCCGAAGGAACAGGTTGCTCTCGCCGAAATCCGCGAGCGCGTCCAGCGCGCGGCGGCTGATCAGCCGGTAGTCCGCGTGGTCGTCCACCACGTCCGCGCCCATTGCGCGCATGAATTTATAGAACCCGCGGGCGGTCGCGCGCTTGAAGAATGTGTCTGTGTCCCGCTTCTTGCGCACGCCGTACACGATGTCTGCGCCTGCGTTCAGCTTCTCCACGAACTGCGGGATCGCGTTCACGTCGTCCTGAAGGTCGGCGTCGATGGTGACGACCGCGCCCGCCTTTTCCCGGACGGTCATCATGCCTGCCCATAGCGCGTTCTGATGCCCGGCATTATGCGCCAGTTTCAGCCCCTCCACCTGCGGGTACTTTTGAGCCAGCAGCTCGATCACCTTCCAGGTTTTGTCGCGGCTGCCGTCGTCCACCAGCGTCAGGCGGCTGGACGCGTCGATCAGGCCGTCCGACGCCATCCTGTCCAATAACTCCACCAGAAGCGGCGCGGTGTGGGGCAGCGCCTCTTCCTCGTTGTAGCATGGGGTGATGATGTACAGAACCGGTTTCATACTTCCTCCCAAAAGCCCGTGACCAGCGCGGTCTTCTCCCCTAAAAGTGCCTCAAGGCGCGCCCGGTCGCACGGAGAGGACAGAAGCGCCGTCAGATTGCCTTCAATCCAGGCATCCGTATCCGCCGGGATCACCAGGCTGTCTCCCGCCGAAAACGCCAGCACGCCGCCATCCCAGCCGAGCACGCCGCGGCCCAGCGCGGTAAAAAGACGCATTTGCCCGGCAGGAAACGCCATCCGGCCATCCACATCCAATCGCGTCAGCGTGAAGTTGCCGTCCGCGATATAAACAGTCATGCGCCCGCCGGGGATATCCACCGCCGCGCCTTGGCTCTTCATCCCGGCGAGCGGCCTCGCCACGTGGATCGCGTCTTCCGTGTGCAGCGCGCGCGATTTGCCGTCCGGGCCGACCCGGTTCCAGTCCCACAGCCTGTAGGTTATGTCGGACGCCTGCTGGATCTCGTATACGCGGATGCCGCCACCCAGCGCGTGTACCAGCCCGTGGGGGATGTACAGTACGTCGCCCGGCGCGACCGGAAGCCAATTGAGCGCGTCTTCCAGCGCCCTGGCTTCGACCGCCCCCGCGAGCGTCACGCCTTCTTTCAGACCTAGTACTAGTTTTGATCCCGGCGGCGCGTCCAGCACCACCCACGCCTCGGTCTTGCCGAGTTTTCCGTGTCGGCGCGCGGCGTATTCGTCGCCCGGATGTACCTGCACCGACAGCATCTCCCGCGCGTCCAGAAGTTTTACGAGAAGCGGAAACCCCGCTTCCGTCGGAAGACCGGTCAGCGTTTCGCCAAAGGTTTCAAAGACTTCCCGGAGCGTCTTCCCGACGAGTTCGCCGTTTTCCACAACGCTCTCCATACCGTCAAGCGCTGAGATCTCCAGGCTTTCGCCGGTCAGGTTGTCCGGAATGGCCTTGCAAAACAGTTCGCGAAGCCCCTCGCCGCCCCAGGGTGTTTCCGCGCCGTGGCGGAAGTAGGGGCGCATCTTCATTGGATACAAATCATCATTCCCCTTGCGTTCGCATGGTATTACCGGTACAATGAATCCATTGTAAGTTCTTGGCGGACATCTGTCAAGGATCGTTCCCGCGCGCGTGAAGCCGGGAATGAATGATGTGGACGACGGTATTCCGGCTGCCTTCGGAGTGCCGATCAGGAAGATCGCTGGGAGGGAACATATGGCGGGAAGGGATCGCGTCAGCGTGCGCGCGCTGGCGGAGTTCGCGCTGGAGCGCGGCGACCTGATGCGGGACGCGGGCGCGCTGGACCGCATGCTGGAGGGCGCCGAGGGGCACCGCCTGCTGCAGTCCGCCTACGTAGGCGGCTTTAAAAGCGAAGTGGGCATCTCGCTTTCCACGGAGGTGGACGGCCGGACGATCATCGTGTACGGCCGCATCGACGGCCTGAACGAGCAGGTTGATCCGCCGATCGTCGAGGAGATCAAGACGACGCGATTGACGCCCGGCATGATCGGGCCGGAAGACTTCCCGGTGCACTGGGCGCAGGCGGAACTGTACGCCCACATGCTGGCCGAAAAGCGCGGTTATACCAACGTGCTGGTTCGGCTCGTCTATGTGAACCTGAACGGCGACAGCGCGAAATTCGAGCGGACGTATGAATCTGAAGACCTTCGGGACTTGTTCCTGGGATACGCGCGGCCCTATGCCCAGTGGCTTTCGCGCCTTGACGAATGGCAGGGGAAAAGCCGTCCGACGATGCGCGCGCTCGCGTTTCCGTTCGGCAGCTACCGGGATGGGCAGCGGGACATGGCCGCCGCCGCGTACCGCGCGATCAGGGCGCGGAAGAACCTGATCGCCTCCGCGCCCACCGGCATCGGAAAGACCGCCGCCGCGCTGTTTCCCGCGGTTAAAGCGCTGGGGGAGGGGCTCATCACCCACATCTTCTACCTGACAGCCCGCGGCACCCAGCGGCGCGCCGCCGAGGACGCGCTGGAACGAATGCGCGCCGGGGGGCTCGTAATCCGGTCGGTCGCGATCACCGCCAAGGAGAAGGCCTGCCCGTTCAAGGGTATCCCCTGCGACCCAGCGGCCTGCCCCAGGGCGGCGGGCTACTACGACCGCAGGCGGGACGCGCTGAACGAAGCGCTGAAACTTTCGCGGCTGGACGAGCAAGCGATCGCCGCACACGCGGAGAAGTGGGCGCTGTGCCCGTTTGAATTGTCGCTGGATCTCTCGGAACAGGCGGATGTGATCGTCTGCGACTACAACTACGCCTTCGACCCAAGGGTCAGGCTCAAGCGGTTCTTTCTGGACAAGGGCGAGTACGCGCTTTTGATTGACGAGGCGCACCACCTGCCGGAGCGGGCGCGGGAGATGCTTTCCGCGCGCGTTTCGCAGGCGGATTTCGCCAACCTCCGCAAGGCGATCAGGCAAGACGAGATGGCGCGCGGCGTCTATGAGGCGCTGGGCGATCTGATCAAGGCGATGAAGAAGCTGGCGGCGTCGTTGGAGGGGCCGTCCGCGCCGGAAGAGCCGCCGGAGAGCCTGTACCAGCCGATGGCGGACTTTCTGGAGGCCGCGCGGCCACTGTTACCGGAGAGCCTCGACGCGCATCAGCTGCTGTATGACCGCTATTTCGAGGCGCTGGACTACCTGCGCGTCGCGGACGCGTTCACCAAGGAGTACCGCGCGCTTTTGGAACCGGAGGGGACGGACGGGAAAGCCCTCTCCGTCAAACTCTGGTGCTTCGATCCCGCGAACGCGCTCCGGGCGGCGATGGGGCGGGTGCGTTCGTGCGTACTGTTCTCCGCCACACTGTCGCCCATCGACTATTACCTGCGTGCTTCGGGTCTCTCGGAGGCGGACGGAGACGAGTGGATGGCGCTGGATTCGCCGTTCCCCAGGGACAACCTGCTCGCCGCGCGGTTCCCGGTGGACACCCGCTACTCCGCCCGCGAGCGAACCGCGCCCGTGATCGCGCGCGCGCTGAAGGCGATGTGCGAGGCGAAGAGTGGCAACTACCTCGCCTGCTTCCCGTCCTACGAGTACCTGAACCTGACGCTTCAGCATTTTCTCGCGCTGGGCGCGCGCTCGGACGTGCTCGTTCAGCGAGGAGGCATGACCGACGCGCAGCGCGCGGCGTTTCTGGAGCGGTTCACAGAGTCTCCGCGAAAGTCCATGATGGCGTTCGTCGTAATGGGCGGCGTGTTCGCGGAGGGCGTCGACCTTCCCGGAGAGAAGCTGATCGGCGCGGCGATCGTCGGCGTCGGCATCCCGCAGCCCTCGTTCGAGCGGGAGACGCTGCGCGCGCTGTCGGACGACGACGAGGGCGAGGGCTTCCGCGCCGCCTATGTGTATCCGGGCATTAAGCGTGTGCTGCAGGCTGCAGGCCGCGTGATCCGGACAGAAACGGACAGGGGCGTCGTACTGTTGCTGGACGAGCGGTATCAGGCTCCGGAATACCGGAAACTCCTGCCGCCCCACTGGCGCGTCCGCCCCGCGGCGGATGAGAAAACGCTTCAAACCATGCTGCGCGCGTTCTGGAACGGGGAAGAGCAGGGCGTGAATATGCGGTAGACATCCGTGGCGTGATTGATCGGATTGAATCGGGGAGGCGATAACATGGAAGTACGACTGGTACGAGCGGTGGAATCCGACGCCGAAGAATTGCTTCTCATTCAGAGGGAGTGCTTCCGATCTGAATATGAAAAATACAAGGACGATGGGAGCCCCTACCGCTTGTCTCTTGAGCGGATGCGAGGCAAGATCGCCTACGCGGGCGGCGCGTACTACAGGATCGTATATCAGGCTGCGACGGTAGGCGGCATCTGGGTCTATGAGAAGGAACCGGGAACCTACCGAATGAGCATTCTCTACGTGCTCCCGGCGTATCAGGGCAGGGGCATCGGGCAGAAGTCGCTGATGATGGTCGAAGACCTTCATCAGGACGTGATCCACTGGGAACTCGACTGTCCGGATGACTTGCCGATAAACCGCCATTGCTACGAGAAGGCGGGATACCGCCTGACCGGCAAGAAAGAAGTCATCAACGACAGGTTGACGCTGGTTTGCTACCAGAAATGATGCGTAATAATTGGCCGGGCGGCTTTGCGTGCCGCCCGTTTTGGTTGGTTTTTACTTTTCGCCCGGCCACAATGTCTCGGGATACTTGCCTTCAACCCTGAGTCCCTCGATGGCGCGCCTGACGCCGGGCAGATCCTCCATGTAGGTGACGCCGTACCACTTCTCCGCGCAGGGCAGCACCTGAACTGTGGCCTGGTTCTCCTCGATCAGGCGGTTGACCACGTAGGGCAGGTAATATTCGCACCGGAGTGGGTTTTTGGGAAGGTTCGATGCGAGGAACGGGGTGAAATACGCCTCGATCGCGTCCATCATCGACGCGCCGAAGCCCCACATGTTCATTGAAACCGGCGTGCCCGAGGGCAGGGGAACCCAGGTTTCGCCGTCTTCGGTGTAGGCCGCGCCGCCTGGCGCGGGCTTGATCTTGGTTCGTTCGACGACGCCGGTCAGAAGACCGTCCCGGACGCTGCACACGCCGCGGGAGACGGTGCCGTTCTCGGTCAGCGTGTTCTCGACGCGGTAGCCGCACATCGCGTGGCAGTCGGGTTTTCCGTTTTCAAGCGCCCGGTAGATGGATTGGAACGAGGCCGCCCCGTAGAAGTCGTCCGCGTTGATCGCGGAAAATGGTCCGTGAACCTTCTTTTTTGCGCTCAGCACCGCGTGGGCCGTACCCCAGGGCCGGATGCGCTCCTCCGGCAGTGTAAACCCATTCGGCAGGGCGTTTAGCCGCTGCTCGGCGTAGTGGAGATCGCAGCTTCCCGCGATCCTTCTGCCGACCGCCTCGTGAAAGTCCGGTTCCATGCCCGGCGCGATCACGCACACCACCCGTTCAAACCCCGCTTTCAGCGCGTCGTAAATCGAATAATCGATGATGCTGTGACCCAGCTCGTCGATGCCCGCCAGTTGTTTCAGACCGCCGTACCGGCTGCCCAGACCTGCCGCCATGATGACCAGCGCAGGCTTGTCCATAAGAAACACTCCAAACCTGATTGATACCCAGCCATTATACTATGCTGAGCCGGGTGATGCAAGTACACAGGAAATCGCCATTGCGCGAAAAAAAGTACGCAAATCCGCCTGATACCAATTTGAAACATTAACGCACCTCGCTGCGCGACCGCATGATTCAAATCAATTTGAATCATGCGCCTGACTGTGTGCTCTCCGCGTTCGCGTAGCGCTGCATTTCACGCCGAAGGCGTATCCCGAAGGGCCGCCTCGCTCCGGCTCCTTGTCCCGCATCGAAAATCCCTCGACGCTTTGGATGCTTTACGATTTCGCACTGGTATGAAAATCGGCGGAACTTATAAAAGTAAACCGGCGTACGGTGACGCCGGAATTTGGGATAGCACAGGGGAAGAATCTAGTCGCCGCAGCCGCAATCCATGTCGTGTTTGATTCGGTCGTGCTCTTCGGCGCGCTTGGCGTTGTTGAAGCGCTCCAGCGTGCCCACAAGATAACCGGTGATCCGGCGGATCCTGTGGAACGGGACGAAACCGAAGTCATAGTCGATGTCCACGTACTCGCCGTCCACTCGGATATCCATGGCCAGCGGATCGCGGCCATATTTATCACGCGCGCGCGCGATGTACGCGTCGATTTCCTCCTGGGGCAGGGTGCCGTTCACGATGTGGACGTTCACGCTCATACGGTTCAACCTCCTTCGTATGAGCATCATTATACCACCTATATCTGGGGCGTAAACAGTCAATCACCACAAAATATGGGCATCAAACCTTTTCTTGGGATAACGAAGCCTTCCCGCCGCCCAGGCTGATCACCACAAATCCCGCCAGCACCAGCGCGCAGCCGATCGCGCGGGGCAGGCTGAACGCGCCGGAAACCCACGCGTCGAGGAGCAGCGCCGCCGCCATCTGGCTGACGAACACGATCAGCGTCATCCGAAGCGCCGGAAGCTTCAGCGCCGCCAGCGACGAGATCATGACGATGCCCACGCCCAACGCGCCGCCCAGGTACATGAACGGCCCGCCGATGTTTCGCGGCAGGCTGAAACCGCACCCGGCCAGCAACAGCGCGAGGAGGCACGAGAGAAACCCCACCCAGTAATTGTTGAAGGTGGACCTACTGACGCCGACATAGTTCGACGCCTGCGCGTTCAGCATCCTCCCGATTACGATGCCCGCGCCGGACAGCGCGGCGAACAGTTCCATCATCATTTCGTCCTCCTATCCCAGCGTCATAGCCCAGATGCCCAGCGCGATCAGTGCCATGCCGATAGCCGTCTGAAGCCGGAATCGCGTTTTCTTCGCGCCGAGAATGCCCATAGCGTCGATGAGTGCCGATATGGCGGTCTGCCCCAGAAGCCCCAGTGCCAGCGTCGCGGACACGCCGATCACCGGCGTCGCCATGTTGGTCAGCACCGTCGACACCGCGCCCACCGCGCCGCCCAGGTACAGGTACAGCGGCATGTTGTTGCGAACGAACGGGTTTTCACGCCGGATCAGCATCCAGAAGAAGAGCGCGGCTAGGCCTACGACGTGGATGACCACCGCCGCCGCCCAACTGCCCCATGCGCTGGACAGTTGTCCGTTCATCAGGATCATCACCGCGATCATCACGCCGCTGAGCGCCGAGAGAAAGTCCATCATCCTAACCGCCTCCGGGATCATGATACCGGATTTCTCTTGCGCATGGGTATGACATATGTCATAATGGCGCAGATGGGAGGGGATTTTCATGCGGCGCGTTTCGGATCCGGCGAGGCTTCAAAAGGCTTTGGAGGAGGTAGGGCTTCAAAACCTCGCGAGCGACTATCCGGTTGCACTCTACCACTGCCCGGCGGGACGCGACATCGTCCGGCAGGGCGAGCCGCTGACCAACCTGTACGTGTTCCTTTCGGGCCGCGCGAAGGTGGTGCGGCTGATGGAAAACGGCCGGTCGATGCTGCATGCGTTCTATCAGGGCGTGTCTCTCCTGGGCGATCTCGAACTGTGCCGAGGTGACGAGGTTGCCTGCAACACCGTGCGCGCCATTACGGACGTCTGGCTGATCGGCTTTCCGCTGGCCGGGCGTCGGGAGGCGATGTTGGGCGACCCGCGCCTACTCAGGTTTCTGTGTGTGGAACTGGCCGGAAAGCTGGAGCAGTCGTCGGCATTGGCGGCGCAGAACCTCTTGGTTCCGCTGGCCGAAAGGCTCGTATCCTACATGCGGGAATCGCAGGCAGGCGGCGTGTTTCAGGAAAGTCTGACGAGCACGGCGGAAGTGCTGGGCGTAAGTTACCGTCACCTGCTGCGCACGCTTGCAAGCCTGGAAAAGAGCGGCGCGATCCGGCGCCTCCGGAGCGGATATGCGGTGCACAACGGTCCGTGATGGGATGAATGTTATTTTCTTTGCGCGTGCTTGACAATGGCATGGAAATCCCATAAAATCATATGAAACATATAGGAATAGCAAGGGAGGCGATCGGCATGCGTGAACATTTGGCGATTTTCCATTTGGGTCTGTTGAAAAAGGCAGCGAAACTGGGCTAATGTGGTATAATGGAGGCA
>CAZNPZ010000050.1:0-20508 GCA_964575255.1 uncultured Oscillospiraceae bacterium | reverse complement strand
AATCTTGGAAAACAGCCTGCGATCGAGGTTGGCGCGCTTGTAGACCTCGACGTCCGTCATGCCTTTCAGGTCGATGAGCCTTAGAAGCGTCTTTGAGAATGGCTCATCCAGACGCCCCACCGCGCGGTCCAGACCCGTCGGCGGCATGGCCGCCATCGGCGCGGCGCAGGGATAGGGCACATCGTCCAGCAGCGACGCGCTTCGCAATTCCGTCTCATAGAAGTGCTCGGCCTCGTTCAGCCTGCACGCGAGCGGCGTGTGCGCGTCCACGTAGTGCTGGTCGATGAACGCCTCCACCCGGCCGAACAGCGCGTTGCCCTCTTCCAGCGCCTCCTTGTCGAACAGCGTGAGGAAGACGTCCATGTCGTGATCGCGAAGGAAATCCCGGATCGCGGCGGTCGCGACGGAAAGCGCTTCCCGCTTGGGGTAGCCGTAGATGCCGGAGGAGATCAGCGGAAACGCAATGGAATCCAGGCCGTTATCCACCGCGAGTTGGAGCGAATGGAGGTAACAGTCGCGCAGCAGCGCTTCCTCGTGATATCCGCCGCCCCGCCACACCGGGCCGGGCGTGTGGACGATGAACTTCGCGGGGAGCCGAAAGCCGGGGGTGATCACCGCCTTCCCGGTTTCGCAGCCGCCGAGGACGTCGCAGGCGTCCTGAAGCGCTGTTTCGCCCGCCGCGCGGAAGATCGCGCCGCATACGCCGCCGCCCATCTGAAGGCGCGTGTTCGCGGCGTTGACGATTGCGTCCACCCGCATTCTGGTGATGTCTTCCCGAACGATGGCAAAGGGCATATCCCGCCTCCGAAGTGTGTTAAGAGCGCCGGGCATGGCACGGCGCTCTGACGAATCTTAGAACAGAACGATTTCGCTGATGCAGGTGTCCGTGTACTTGTCGCCCGGATAGACCTCCGTGACCTCGACGCTGACCCAGGTGACCTCGTGCGCCCCGTCAAAGGCAAAGGCGGCGAAGCGGCCATACAGTTCGCCGGGCAGGTCGGGCTGTATGGTGAAATCATAGGCCGCGCCGTCCGACAGTTCCACATGGATCGCCTTGACGCGGTTGTTGGCCAGCGCGATCTTCTCCGACTTCGCGTAGGCCGGCGTCAGCCGGATGCCGCGCACTGTCTGCGGTTCGTCCGTGGACAGCGTGATGACCGCGCCCTCGCCTTCCTTCGGATACGCCCAGCAGGTGGCTGGATCGTTGTCCAGCGTGTTTTCCGCGAAATAGGTGATCTTCTTGTACGTTTTCAGCGTCGCGGTGGCTTCCGCCTTCGCCATCTCGGGCGCGCCGATGATGGGCGATAAACCGGAGAGCGTCGCGCCGAAGGGCGAACTGTCGTCCGGCGTCAGCGTGAGGGCGAGCAGTGCGCACAAATCTTCCGGGGACTGGCTGTCCGCCGCCATCACCGCAACCTCCGCCGTGATCAGGTTTTCTGATACTGCCGCGTTGACGAGGTAAGGCGCGTAGCCGATGTCGCCGGGGTCGGAGGTCTGGTGATATACGCCGTCCTCAAGGTTCAGCCAAGAAAAGCCCGACGGCATGCCAGGCAGTTCGCCCTCCGAAAAGATCTGGCCGTAGGCGGCATTGAGGCTCTCCGGCGTAACAGTCCCATTCTCAAGCCCCTTTACCGCGCCCTGTTCCAGCGCGGCGTAGGTGAGCGCCCAGGCGGTTTTCGCGTCCGGCGCGCCGTCAAACGGGGCGGCGCCCAAGTTGATCGCGCGGGCGATCAGCGCGGACAGTTCCAGCGACTTGTCCGCCACCCGCCCCGCGTCGACCGGCTCGCCGGTGGGCTTTGCGAACTGCTCGGATGCGTTGTCAGTTGTAACAAGATCGGCAGCCGCGCCGTCGATCGCGACGGCCTCGTCGGGTGCGGCGGCTTCCACCGCCAGATCGCCTTCTTCAGACTGTGCGTCGTCCTGTGCCAGCGACAATATGGGCAGCGCGAGGAGCGTCAGGGCGAGTGTGAGCGCGATCAGTTTCCTCATGGGGAATTCCTCCTGTAAGCCTTCTTCAGTGGATAATATTCATCGGAATCAGGACTTCATCAGCGTGGCGCTGGCCTCGGAGGCCGCTTCAAACCTTGCCGGGTCTTCCAGCGCGGCGGCCAGTCCGCGAATCACGCAGCCCGCTGGATCCTGCGGGAGCAATACCGAAAGTCCCGCGGCATCCGCGATCAGCTTGTCCAGCCCGAACAGTGACGCGCCGCCGCCGGTCAGCGCGATGGGGCTGTCGGCGAGGTCGGCGGCCAGTTCCGCAGGCGCGCGCAGCACCACCGCGCGAACCAGCGCCGAGAAGTCGTCGATTACGGGCTTTACCGCCGCGTGCAGCTTCTCCGCTTCCACGCCGCGGGTGCGGGGGAGGCTCAGATTCAGATCCAGCCCGCGCACGTCCACCGTAAGCTTCGTGCCGCCCAGCGCGCTCAAAAGGGACTTTTTGAGTTCCTCGGCGGTCAGCGGGCCGACTTCCAGCGCGTATTCGTTTCTTAGCAGCGTCTGGATCGCGTAATCGGCCTTGCGCATGCCCCAGGGCAGCGACCGGGAATCCACCGCGCGGCCCATCGAAAACAGCGTTACCGTCATCGAGCCCGCGCCCAGTTCGGCCACCAGCGTGCCCTCAGGGCGCATCGGATCGATGCCCGCGCCCACCGCCGCCATCAGATCGGAGCGGATCAGCGAGCAGCCTGCCGCGCCCGCCTCCATGCATAGGGCGACCAGCGCCTTCATCGTGTAGCCGCCCGCCTCTGGCGAGCGCGCGATCAGCACCCTCGGCCTGTGCGAGAGCCCGGTGGCGGCGACTTCCCGGAGCAGAAACGCAAACCAGGCGCGCGTCAGCGCCTCGTCCGCCACCTGCCCCGCGTCCACCGGAAACCCAACCTGAACGGGCCCGGACGCGCGCCCCACAAGCGGCAACGCGTCATTCCCGAACAGGAATGGCTTGGCTTCGCCAACTCGCGTCGCGGCGGCGGCGCTCTCCTGAAAGGCCGCCCCGAGCCCCTTCGCCGCCAGACGTACCTCGCTCGCGCCGATGTCCAGCGCGACGTTCCATTGCATCTATATCTCCTCGCTTTCAGCGGCAAACGAAATCCGCTTTGCGTCTTTCGTTTGCGGGCATTTGATAACCGCATTCGCGGTTTTCAAATGCATTGGATACGGCGCAAGCCCTGTTCACTACGTTCACGGTCGGGCTTGCGCGCAAAGCGGAAACAGCCTTCGACCGTACACGCCGCTCTTCGGCAACTTTGATCCGCTGGAAAGCCGTTGTACGGCTTTCCGCGCAATCGGGGGTTGCGACCCCCGATACCCCCCAGCTTCGCCGGGCAATGAGAAGCTGCTGTGCATCTTTTCATTGTTTTTGGTGACGGCGCAAGCCTTGTTCGCTACGTTCACGGTCGGGCTTGCGCATAAAGCGGAAGCAGCCGGAGACCTACACGCCGCTCTCCGGCGGCTTTGATCCGCGAAAAGTTGCTTCACGCCTTTTCACGAAGCAGGAGTTTCGACCCCTGAACCCCAAGGAAAGAGACTGGAGGCATGTCCACCCTGGGTGAGGGTGGAGAGGGCCGAAGTCCTTTCCACTTTACTCAATTCCGGCGGCTTGTACGGCGGAATTGGCCATCCACCCAAGGCCGAGCTTGCCCGGCCGACGTGGATGGCATTCCCGAACCGGTTCCCGCCCGGAAATGCCCGCAGGCGTTTCAGGGAACCGGCACGTTACCCATGCAAAGGAAGACCGCTTCAGCGGGATTCCTTTGCCGCGCTGAAAAGATGCGGAGCAGATTTTCAGCGCAAATTTAGCGCATTGCCCGGTACTTTCTACGGGTTGCCAGCCCGCCGCGGATGTGCCGCTGCTGCCTGTTGATCGCGAGCACCCGGTCGACGCTTCGGGACATCCGGCCGTCGATTTTCGGCAACCGCGCGCGCATGTCCTTGTGCACCGTGGTCTTACTGACGCCCTTCGCCGTGGCGCACGCGCGCACCGTCGCGCCGTATTCCAGAATGTAGGCGGCTTCCGCCAGCACGCGCTCCACAATGTACTGCTTCACGCCTCGCCCCTCCCGTCGCCAGACTGCCGTTTCAGCCTATGCGAAGGGGCTTGGCCCAAATGCCGGGGTTATTTCTTCAGCTTTCGCGGTTTCCCCCGGCGGCCCAGCCGGGACTTCTCGTTTGTCGCCATCGGTTTATCGCCGCGCAGCGCGAGCATCTGGTCGCGGATCTTCGCCGCGCGCTCAAAATCCAGCGCGCCGGCGGCGGCGAGCATCTCATCTTCCAACCGTTCGATGGTCAGCCGCTTCTCCTCGTCGGACTGAATCCCCTCGTCGGCCTCGGCAGCGCGGGTGACCTCCATCAGTTCCCGCACCGCGGCGCGGACGCTCCGGGGCACGATGCCGTGCGCCTCGTTGAACGCCTGCTGCAGCGCGCGGCGGCGGTTGGTTTCGCTGATCGCGCGCATCATGGAGTCGGTCAATTGGTCGGCATACATGACGACCCGCCCATCCACGTTGCGCGCGGCGCGGCCGATGGTCTGGATCAGGCTGGTCTCGCTGCGTAGGAACCCTTCCTTGTCGGCGTCCAGAATCGCGACCAGCGCGACCTCCGGAAGGTCGAGTCCCTCGCGCAAAAGGTTTATGCCGACCAGCACGTCAAATTCACCCAGCCGCAGCGAACGAAGAAGCCGGATGCGCTCCAGCGTCTCCACATCCGAGTGCATGTATTCCACTTTTACGTCCATTTCGCGCAGGTATGTCGTCAGGTTTTCGGCCATGCGCTTGGTGAGGGTGGTGACCAGCACCCGGTCGCCGCGCTCCACCACTTTCCGAATCTCGCCCAGGAGATCGTCCACCTGCCCGGTCGCGGGGCGGACGATGATCTCCGGGTCGATGAGACCGGTGGGCCTGATGATCTGCTCCACCACCTGGCTCGCGCGCTCCAGCTCGTAGGGCCCCGGCGTCGCGGACACATAGACCGCCTGGCCGACCCGCTCCTCGAACTCGTGGAACTTGAGCGGGCGGTTGTCAAACGCCGAGGTGAGCCGGAAGCCGTAGTCGACGAGCGCGGTCTTTCGCGCGCGGTCGCCGTTAAACATCGCGCGAATCTGCGGCACGGTCACATGGGCCTCGTCGATGAACAGGATGAAGTCTTTCGGGAAGTAGTCGATCAGGGTAAACGGCGCCTCGCCGGGCGAGCGGCCGTCGAAGTAGCGGGAGTAGTTCTCGATGCCGGAGCAGTAGCCGATCTCGCGCAGCATCTCAATATCGTATCGGGTTCGCTGCTCCAGCCGCTGGGCTTCCAGAAGCCGCCCCGCGTCCTTGAACGCAGCGACCTGCTCCGCCACGTCGCGCTCGATCTCCCCGATGCTTTTCTCCAGCTTCTCGCGGGACGCGGCGTAGTGGGAGGCCGGGAACACCACCACATGGCTGAAGTGGCGCGTCGGCTGGCCGGTCAGCGTATCGATCTCGCTGATGCGCTCAATCGTGTCGCCGAAGAACTCCACGCGCAGCGCCTTTTCCATCTCGCCGACGGGCAGAATCTCGATCACGTCGCCGCGGACGCGGAACGTGCCGCGCTCAAACTCAAAGTCGTTGCGGACGTACTGGATGTCAACCAGCCGGTCGATCAATTGATCCCTGTCCAGCTTCATGCCCTCGCGGAGAGAGGCGGCCAGCTCTGTGTACTCTCTGGGGTCGCCCAGGCCGTAGATGCAGCTGACCGACGCCACGATGATCACGTCCCGCCGCTCGGACAGCCACGCGGTAGCGCTGTGGCGCATGCGGTCGATCTCGTCGTTGATGGACGAGTCTTTCTCAATATACGTATCGGAGGAGGCGATGTAGGCCTCCGGCTGGTAGTAGTCGTAATAGCTGACGAAATAGCCCACCGCGCTGTCCGGGAAGAACTCCCGGAACTCGGAGGCGAGCTGCGCCGCCAGCGTCTTGTTGTGCGCGATGACGAGCGCCGGGCGCTGGGCTTTCGCGATTACGCTGGCCATTGTGAAGGTCTTGCCGGAACCGGTTACGCCCAGCAGCACCTGGTGCTTCAAACCCTGCGCAAGGCCGTCCACAAGATGTTCGATGGCCTGCGGCTGATCGCCCTGAGGCTGGTAGGGCGCGTGAAGCTCGAACATACTGACCCTCCGAAAAAGAATACCAACAGTATAACACACCCGGCCGCATCTGAAAAGGCGATGGCTTAACAATCGGCCTTACATTTGGGCACATTGCCGGAGTGCTTAATTCTTGATTCAGAAATGCTTTTTTGTTCGCCTTCAGGGTTGTATTATCGCTCATTATGAATTATAATGCCCATGTACTTTCATTTTCATGAACAAGAAGGGGCCGCGTATGAGCGCATTTCTGGAAGTTTCAGACATCACGATGCGGTTCAGAGGGCTGACTGCGGTCAACCGCTTCTCGGCTACCCTTGAGCGCGGTCATATTTACGGCTTGATCGGCACCAACGGCGCGGGCAAGACGACGCTGATCAACATCCTGTCCGGGCAGATAAAGCCCACCAGCGGCGTCGCGCGGCTCGAAGGCTGCGCGATCACCGGCGTCAGGCCTGATCTTGTTGCACGCATGGGCGTGGGGCGGACGTATCAGAACCTGCGCCTGTTCGGGAAAATGACCTGTCTTGAAAACGCGATGATCGGCGCGCAGATCAACAAGGGCTACAACCTGACACAGGCGCTTTTAAGCCTTCCGGCCTACTGGCGGCGGGAGAAGGCGCTGCGCGAAACGGCGCTTCAGATGCTCTCGGCTGTCGGCCTTGAAGACTCGTGGAACAAGGAAGCCGGGTCGCTTCCCTACGGCGACCAGCGGTTGCTTGAGATCGCGCGGACGCTCGCAATGAAGCCGAAACTGTTGCTGCTGGACGAACCCGCCGCTGGGATGAACCCGCGCGAGAGCGCCGACCTCGTCGATACCATCCGGCGTATGCAGGCGGAGTTCGGCCTGACGGTGCTCCTCATCGAACACGACATGAAGGTCGTGATGGAGCTGTGCGAGTATATCTACGTGATGGCCTTCGGCGAGACCATCTTCCACGGGCTTCCGCAGGAAGTCAGCGAACACCCGAAGGTCATCGAGGCGTATCTGGGGAGGGCAGCCTGCCGTGCTTGAATTAACGGAGCTAAACGTATCCTACGGCAGCATCCGCGCGGTGCGCGGCGCTTCGCTGACGGTAAAGGACGGCGAGATCGTCGCGCTGATCGGGGCCAACGGCGCGGGCAAGAGCACGATCCTGAAGACCATTTCGGGGCTGATGAAGCCTTCCGGCGGCGCAATTGTACTGGATGGGAAGCCCATCGGCGGACTTCCGGCGGAGAAAATCGTCGAACTGGGCGTGATCCACGTGCCGGAAGGGCGGCAGATCTTCTCCAGCATGACGGTGACGGAAAACCTCCGGCTGGGCGCGTACGCGCTGCGCGATCAGACCGAGATCGCCCGCCGCATGGAGGAAGCGTTCGAACTGTTCCCGGTGATCCGGGAGCGGAAAAAGCAGCTCGCGGGCACGCTGTCCGGCGGCGAGCAGCAGATGCTGGCGATCGGCCGCGGCCTGATGGCAAATCCGAAACTGCTTCTGCTGGACGAGCCGTCGCTGGGTCTTTCGCCGCTTCTGACCCAGCAGGTGTTTGACGTGCTGGGGAACCTCCGAAAACGCGGCACGACGATGCTGCTGGTTGAGCAGAACGCCTGCGAGGCGCTGGAAATTTCCGACCGGGCGTATGTGCTGGAGACCGGCGTGGTCGCGCTGGAAGGGCCGAGCCGCGAGCTTCTTGATGATCCGCACGTCAAGACCGCATATCTGGGGAGGTGAGGGCATGGAGGCATCCTATGTGCTGGTTCAGGTGGTCAACGGCCTGAAGCTGGGCAGCGTCTATGCCATCGTCGCCACGGGTTATTCGATTGTGTACAGCATCCTGCGGCTGATCAACTTCGCGCACGGCGACATCATGTGCGTGGGCGTGTACGCCGCGTACATGTGTCTGACCGTGATGATGGCGCCGCTGCCAGTCGCGATCCTGCTAGCGATCATGACGTCGGTGGTCCTGGGCGTGGTGGTGGAGCGTATCGCCTACCGCCCGCTCCGCTCCGCCAGCGAGGAGACCGTGATGATGACCTCCATCGCGGTTTCGATGTTCATCCAGAACCTGATGACGATGGTCTTCTCCGCCCAGAGCCGGGCGTTCAAGCTGCCGGAGGGACTGGTGCAGCTGCACCGGATCGGCGCGGTCACGCTGTCCACGATGAACATCATCACATTCATCCTGACGGCGGTGCTTCTGGTCGGCCTGAACCTGGTCATCAAACGCACCCGCATCGGCATGGCGATGCGCGCCTGCACCGACAACCCGAAGGCCGCGCGGCTGATGGGCATCAACGTCAACACCGTCGTCACCTTCTCCTTTGCGGTGGGGTCCGGCCTGGCGGCGGTGGCGGGCATCATGCTGGCGGGCGAGTATAAGACCATCGATCCGCTGATGGGCTTCGTACCCGGCGTCAAGGCGTTCGTCGCGGCGGTGTTGGGGGGTATTGGAAGCCTCTCCGGCGCGGTATTGGGTGGGTTCATCATGGGCGTGGCCGAGATGCTGTTCGCGGGGCTATTGCCCCCGCAGTACGCGGTGTACCGCGACGCGCTGGTGTTCGTGATCCTGATCCTGGTGTTGCTTGTCAAGCCCAACGGGTTGATCGGCGCGCGCACCGGAAGGAGGAGCTAGCATGATCGTTCGCAACAAGGCGTTCCGCTTCTGGGCGTTCATCGCGCTGCCCATCGTCCTGATCGCGCTGGCCGACCGGACGCTGCCCGGCTACTACGTGAGGCTGATCAAACTGGTGGGTATCAACATCATCCTGGCGGCCAGCCTGAGCCTTTGCAACGGCTTTACCGGCATCTTCTCGATGGGGCACGCGGGCTTCATGGCGATCGGCGCGTACGCGTCGGCGCTGCTCACGATCCCCGTGGGGAAAAAGGTGATATTGCTTAGAAACCTGCCCGACGCGATCCAGCAGGTCGCGATGCCGCTGATCCCTGCGCTGCTCGTGGGCGGAATATTGGCGGCGGTCGTGGCGCTTCTGATTGGCTTTCCGGTGCTAAGGTTCAAGGGGCACTATTTATCGGTTGCGACGCTGGGGCTGATTGTCATCATAAGGTCTCTCCTTCAGAACAACCCCGACATCACCAATGGCGCGAAGGGGCTGACCGGCATCGCGGGACTTAGTGACACGCTCACAATTTACCTCGTGATGATCGCGATGATGTTCATCCTGCACCGCATCCTACATTCGGCTTACGGGCGCAGCATGATCGCGATCCGGGACGACATCGTGGCGGCGGAATCGCTGGGTGTGGGGCTTGCCAGGCACCGGCTGCTCGCGTTCTGCGTCAGCGCGTTCATGGCGGCGGTCGCGGGCGGGCTGTGGGCGCACCTGGTCAAGGTGATCTCGCCGTCGTTCTTCTACTACGACAAGACGTTTGTGATCGTCGAGACCTCGATCATCGGCGGTATGTACTCGCTGAGCGGCGCGGTGGTTGGGGCGCTCATCATGACGTTCGTACCGGAATACCTGTCCGGGCTTGAGTCGGGGATCACGCTGTTCGGCGTGACGCTCCCACCGCTCTACGGCGCGGCGCAGCTGATCCTGTCGGCGCTGATGATCGTGATCATCATCTTCAGAAGGCAGGGCATCATGGGCTACAGCGACATCATTGTCGATTCCTGGTTTGATGGAAAAGTATACCGTGGCGCGTTCGACCCGAAGGAATACCGCGCGCTTGTCCGCGCGATCGCTGGGATGTTCTCGCGGAACAAGGCGGGCTGACCGTCGTCCTCCACAAAGAAACCGGAAGCGAATTCTTGTTCCATAAAACATAATCGCGTTTCAACGCGTTATGGAATTTCAAAACGGGAGGGTTTCCAATGAAGAAGCACCTGTCCATGTTGCTGGCGCTGACTCTGATCCTGGCGCTGGGCGGCACCGCCCTGGCGGACACCATCAAGATCGGCGCGATCTACAACGTGACCGGCGGTCAGGCCTCGCTGGATCAGCCGTCGCTCAACGGCTTCCAGATGGCGGCCGAGGAGATCAACGCGGCGGGCGGCATCAACGGCGTGCAGGTTGAAGTCGTCGCCATCGACGGAAAGACCGAGCAGGACGCGGTTTCCAACGCCGTCACCAAGATGATCGACGTGGAAAAGGTCGTCGCGGTCGCGGGCCTTTCCGACTCCAACTACGCGATGGCCGCGGGCATGATCGCGCAGGAAGCGGGCATCCCGTTCGTCACTTCCGGCGCGACGCTGCCGACGCTGCCCGACCTCGTCGGCGATATGGCGTTCCTCGCGCCCTTCGGCGACAACGTGCAGGCTTATGCCTGCGCCGAGTACCTGTTCAATGACCTCGGCTACACCAAGTGCTACCTCTTGACCGACATGTCGATGGAGTTCACCACCACGCTGTCCTCCTTCTTCAAGGAGCGGTTCACGGCGCTGGGCGGCACGATCGTGCTGGAAGACATTTACATGAACAAGGACCCGGACTTCTCGGCGCAGATCGACAAGTTCCTGGCCGGCGGCACGGAAGCGCAGGCGATCTTCGTGGCGGGCGTGCCGGATGACGCGGGCGTCATCGTCAAGCAGTTCCGCGACAAGGGCGCGACCCAGACCATCATCTCCGGCGACGGCTTCGACACGCCGCTTCTGATGGAAGTCGCCGGGGCGCAGGCCGAAGGCGTTTGCGTCGCGACCCACGCATCGCTGAAGAACACCAGCGACAAGGTTCAGAACTTCGTCAAGGCCTACACCGCCAAGTACGGCACCGCGCCGGAGAACGCCTTTGCCGCGCTGGGCTATGACACGATGTACCTGCTGGCCGACGCGATCAAACGCGCGGGCGCGACGGATGGCGCGGCCATCGCCAAGGCCATCGGCGAGACCAGCGGCCTCGTGGGCGTCACCGGCACCATCACCTACAAGGACGGCAGCCATGTGCCGATGAAGTCCGTGACCATCAACACGGTCAAGGACGGCGCGTTCGAGTTCGTCAAAGAAGTTACTCCCTCATAAGAACCAACAATCCAATACGCTCAGAGAGGGCTTCGGCTCTCTCTGAGTGTGTTTTGAGGAACTTGATTGAACCCGATATCGGCAAGCCCGGGCGGACACTTGCGTTTTGGCGTGGAAAAGGTTACTATTGATATCGAAAAACCAACCGCAGAAAGACCATTTGGGAGGGAGTACCATGCACGAGGCTCTGAAGATCACCGCCCACCAGTTCAAGGAAGGGAAATACGACAAGGCCATTCTGGCGCTAGGTTCCTGCGAGGCGCATGGCCAGCACCTGCCGCTGGGCACCGACACCCACGTCAGCCACATGCTCGCGGTCAAGATCGCGTCAAAGGTACCGGGCATGCTGGTTCTGCCGCCGGTCGCGGTTGGCGTCAGCGAGCACTACGCGGCGTTCCCGTTCACCATCTACCTGAAGTACGATACGATGATCGCGGTCATCAAGGACATCCTGCGAACGACGCTTGGGAACGGGATCAAGAAGATCTTCATCATGAACGGGCACGACGGCAACATCGCCGCCATCGAAGTCGCCGCCCGCGAAATCAAGATGGAGCATCCGGAGGCGCGCATCGTGTCGCTCAACGACTGGTGGATCGCCGCAGGGAAACTGCTGCCGCCGGGCACTTTTGAGGTGTGGGACGGCCTGGGACATGCGGGCGAGGGCGAAACGTCGATCGCGCTGCACCTGTTCGGCGATTGGTGCGAGATGGATCAGGCCAAAGGCGTCGTGCCGGACCACCTGCCCGCGCACATGGACGTGAAGTGGGATTTCGCGGAGCTGACCAATACCGCCGCGACCGGCGACCCGACCAAGGGTACAAAGGAAAAGGGTGAGCAGATGGAGAAAGTGCTGCTCGACCTCGTCGTGAAAACCATCAACGATTTGGACGCGCGGGACTGGAACTATTCATCGACCGTGTCGGCCAGATAATTCAAAGAACGATGGAACAGGGCCTCGCGCTTGGCGAAGCCCTGTTTTTTCGTACATGAGACTACTGTAGTCTTTCCGCGATGGCCTGGATGAACGCCTCGGAGGTGACCGCCTGCTTTGGTCCGGTCGCAAGGGCGGCGAGGTCGCTGGTCATGACGCCCGACTCGATCGTCGCGAGCGTCGCGTGCTCCAGTTTCGCAGCAAAGTCCTGAAGCGGCTGGTTCTTGTCCAGTTCGCCCCGCTTTTTGAGCGCGCCGCTCCACGCGAAGATCGTTGCCACGGGGTTGGTCGAGGTGGCCTCGCCTTTCAGGTACCTATAGTAGTGGCGGGTGACGGTGCCGTGCGCGGCCTCGTACTCGAACGCGCCGTCCGGGCTGACCAATACGCTCGTCATCATCGCGAGTGACCCGAACGCCGTGGACACCAGATCGCTCATCACGTCGCCGTCGTAGTTCTTGCACGCCCAGATGAACCCGCCCTCCGAGCGGACGACCCGCGCGGCGGCGTCGTCGATCAGCGTATAGAAGTATTCGATGCCCGCCTTCTCAAAGAGCGGCTTGTACTGGGCCTCGAAGATCTCCTGAAAGATCAGCTTGAACGACTGGTCGTAAGTCTTGGAGATCGTGTCCTTGGTGGAGAACCACAGATCCTGATTGGTCGAAAGCGCGTAGCGGAAGCAGGCGTTGGCGAACGAGCGGATGGAGGTATCCTTGTTGTGCATCGCCTGCAGAAGCCCCGGCCCCTCGAAGTTGTACACCGCCGCGCGCATCGACTTGCCGGTTTCGTCGGTAAACACCAGCTCCGCGATGCCCGGCCCCGGCACCCGCATTTCCACCGCGCGGTACACGTCGCCGTAGGCGTGGCGCGCAATGGTGATGGGCTTCACCCAGCGGGGGATGACGGGCTTGACGTTGGAAACGAGAATCGGCGCGCGGAACACCGTCCCATCCAGCACCGCGCGGATGGTGCCGTTGGGGCTCTTCCACATCTTTTTCAGGCCGTACTCCTCGACGCGCTGCTGGTTGGGCGTGATCGTGGCGCACTTGACCGATACGCCCACCTTTTTCGCTGCCTGCGCCGCTTCCATCGTCACGCGGTCGTCGGTCGCGTCGCGGTTTGGCAGGCCCAGGTCGAAATACTGCGTGTTCAGGTCGACGAACGGCGTGATCAGCCGCTCCTTGATCATCTTCCACAGGATGCGCGTCATCTCGTCGCCGTCCATTTCGACGATCGGGTTCATCGGGATCAGGCTCATACTTCTCTCTCCTTCGCGATGGACGCGTAGTAATTCATCAGGCAGCCGTCGGCGAGGATTCTCCTCTGCACCGGATCAAGCCCTTCCAGGAGAAGCGCGAACGGTTTGCCGTCCGAAAGGCGGACGGCGGTAATCTGCGCATCTCCGCGCGTGACAGCCTCGCGGATGTTTTCGATGTATAGGAGGTCGCCCACTTCCGCGGGCGCTTCCTGCGTGGTGAAGGGGAGGATGCCCCAGTTGATGAGGTTGGAGCGGTACCTTTTGGTCGCGTACTCCAGGCAGATGTTCGCCCTTCCGCCCAGCACCCGCTGGCAGGACGCCGCCTGCTCGCGCGCGGAGCCGTCGCCGGGGCGCACCGCCCAGATGAGCGATGCGTAGTCGGTATCCATAGGATAGGGGACGAGCGATTGCCAAGAGGTGAAGTGGGCGTCCCGCACGGCTTTGGCGCGGCCGACGTAGCCGGGGTCGCGCCGGGACAGCGCGAATTCCGAAAGCCGTACCGGATTGGAGCGGTAGGAGCTCGTTTCGCCGGAGGGGATCAGTTCGTCCGTCGTGGTCACTGGGTCGGTCAGAACCGACGCGACCTTGAGTAGCAGATGATCCTTCAGCGGCCCGAACTTTGGCCAGTCGGCAATGTTGGGGCCGAACCTGAGCGGCGCTTCGGGTTTCTCCGCGCCCCAGCCGCGGTATACGCGCTTTTCGTAAACGCCCAGGTCGATAGGCCGCTCGTCCCGCACGGGCATCTCGTAGGAAATCTGGTCTGCTCCGGTCAGCACGCCGCCGTTTCGAGCGGTCGCGGCGACGCTTCGCGCGTCCATCAGCGCCACCATCGCAAGCTGGCCTTCATTGGGCTTGGAACCTTCACGGTTTCTGAAATTCCGGGTGGTGTGGCGGATCGACAGGCCGCCGTTTGCGGGCACGTCGCCCGCGCCGAAACAGGGGCCGCAGAACGCGGGCTTTAATAGCGCGCCCGCCTCCAAGAGAGCCTCCGCGACGCCGCTCCTCACAATCTGGATGTTGACCGGCATGCTGGCCGGATAGCAGGAGAGCGAGAACGCGCCGCTTCCCACCGAGCCGCCCGCGAGGATCGCGGCGGCTTCGGCCAGGTTGTCATACAGGCCGCCCGCGCACCCGGCGATCACGCCCTGATCGACCAGGACTCTGCCGCCGGAGACCTTGCCCGTCAGGCTGCCTTCGGGCAGGTCTTCGCGTTGTTCAGCCTCGCGCAGGATGTCGCCGGGGTTTTCGAGGAGCTTTCTGATCGGGAGCGCCGCGGACGGATGGAACGGCAGCGCGATCATCGGCTCGATTTCGGAGAGGTCCATCTCGATCCACGCGTCGTAATACGCGTCCTCTTCCGGGGCGAGCACCTTGTAATCGTCGGGCCTTCCCAGGCGGCGATAGAACGCCTCGACGGTCTCGTCGGTCTCCCAAACAGACGAGAGGCATGCGGTTTCGGTGGTCATTACGTCAAGGCCCAGCCGGAAGTCCATCGGGAGGGCTTTCACGCCGGGGCCGACGAACTCCAGCACCTTGTTCTTCACAAAACCGTTTGCGTACACCGCCTCGCACAGCGCGAGTGCCGCGTCGTGCGGCCCAACGCCCGGACGCGGCGAACCGGTCAGGTAGACCAGCACGACCGCCGGGTCTTTGACATCGTAGGTGTTTGAAAGAAGCTGTTTGACCAGTTCCGGGCCGCCTTCGCCGACGCCCATCGTGCCCATCGCGCCGTAGCGCGTGTGGCTGTCGGAACCCAAGATCATGCCGCCGGAGACGGCCATCGCCTCGCGCGCATACTGGTGGATGACCGCGAGGTTGGCCGGCACGTATACGCCGCCGTACTTGACCGCCGCCGACAGGCCGAAGACGTGGTCGTCCTCGTTGATTGTGCCGCCCACCGCGCACAGCGAATTGTGACAGTTGGTCAGCGCGTAGGGGAGAGGGAATTTCTTCATCCCGCTCGCGCGCGCGGTTTGTACGATGCCGACGTAGGTGATGTCGTGGGAGATCAGGCTGTCAAATTTCAGGCGCAGCATGCCATCCGCTGCCGCGCCGCGCGGCGCGGCGGCGTTGTGCGCCCGAAGGATCCGGCCCGCGATCGTCCTCGCGCGCGCGTCGTCCGTCGCCTGAGCGTCCGGCGCGGCCACCGGGCGTCCGCCGCGATAAACGCACCCGCCGGCGTTCAATTTCAGCATTGGTCATTCCTCCACAAAGGCGTTTTGCATCAGTATACAGCATGTGGCATGGAGAATGCAAGATGCTGCAGGTTTACGTTTTCAGATGTGCATTGCGACTCCGCAGAACGGTCGCTTGATTGAATTTATGAAATTTTCTGTTAAAAGGCTTGCATATTCCGGCTCTATGCGCTATAATCGCAAAAAGCCAATGGGGGCCGCAAGGCTGCAAGGAGGATACCATGCAGTATATTCAGCAGCAAGAGCTTCGGGGTTACGTCCGGCAGTTTTGCGAAGATATCAGGCAGAGCTATTTTATTGAACCCAGGCAGTTTGAGCTGGCCAACGTAAAGCGGGGTCTTCGAAACGCCGACGGCACCGGCGTCATGGCGGGCGTCACCACCATCGGCAGCGTTCAGGGCTACCAGATCGTGGACGGCGTGCCGATGCCGGCACACGGCCACCTGTACTATCGGGGCATCGACGTCAATGACATCGTCAACAACCATGTAAGAAACGGCATCTTCGGCTACGAAGAGGTCAGTTATCTGCTGCTGATCGGAAAACTCCCCACCCGGACGCAGCTGGATCAGTACCTGCGCGCGCTCTCCGTGGCCAGGCGGCTGCCGGACGGCTTCACCGAGGACATGATTTTAAAAGCGCCCAGCCGGAACGTCATGAACAAGCTCTCCCGCGCGGTGCTCGCGCTCTATTCCTATGACCCGAATCCCGACGACACCTCGATAGAAAACGTGGTGCGCCAGTCGATGGAGCTGACCGCGCGGCTGCCGGTGATCGTCGCCCACGCCTACGCCACCAAGAAGCATTATTACGACGGGCAGTCGCTGTTCCTCCACATGCCGCAGGAGCACATGTCGCTGGCGGAGAACTTCCTGCACATGCTTCGGCGCGACAACCAGTTCACCCCGGAGGAGGCGCACCTTCTGGACATCATGCTCACCATCCACGCCGAACACGGCGGCGGCAACAACTCGGCGTTCACCTGCCGTGTGCTCTCCTCCACCGGCACAGACACCTACGGCGCGATCTCCGGCGCGATCTCGTCTTTGAAGGGTCCGCTGCACGGCGGCGCGAACCAGAAGGTCATGGAGATGTTCGAGGACGTGCGTAAAAACGCCGTTGATCCGTCGAGTGACGGCTCGGTGGCCGATTATCTGCGGCTGATCCGCGATAAAAGGGCGGGCGACGGCTCCGGCAAGATCTACGGTCTGGGTCACGCGGTCTACACGATGGACGACCCGCGCGCGATCCTATTGAAGAAGTACGCGCGCGACATGGCGGTCAAGACCGGCTACGACGCGGATTTTGACCTGATGGAGCGCATCGAACGCATGGGCGTCGAGGTGCTTAATGAAAAGCTGGAGGGCCGCAAGACGCTGAGCGCCAATGTCGACATGTACTCCGGGCTCGTCTACCGGATGCTGGGCATCCCGGACGAACTGTTTACGCCTCTCTTCGCCATTGCCCGCATCGCCGGCTGGTGCGCGCACCGGATCGAGGAGATCCTGACCGGCGGCCGCATCATGCGCCCGGCCTACCGCGCGGTGTCCCAGAACGCATCCTACGTGCAGATCGAAGAGCGGTAAGCACAACAGGTTCATCAACGCTCCCGGCGTTTTGGCGGGAGCGTTTTTGTTGCAGGCATTGACAAATCAGGCCAATGGAGTATAATGGTTACATTAATCGTTACAAATGTGGTAATTTACGGATTATTTCATGATACCTGAGGCTTGGCGACGCGGGGAGGTGCAGTAGGGCGTGATGGTTGAGGAACAGATTCATAACCTGCTCATAGGCAAGCGCTTCTCCGAGGCGGATCGTGTTCGCGGTCTGGTGCGACTTTTCTTCTCCGGGGATGGGGAAGTCACGCTGCACGCGCACTGTCTGGTGCGCCTCGTGCGGGATGGCGGGCTGATCGCGAGCTCCCAGGACGCCGCAGGCCCGCCCATCGACATCGAATCCGGCTGCTTTGGCGATTTTTCCTGGGACGAAGGGATAACCGCGTATGACTTCGACATCAAGGGTTACATGAAGCGCGCCGCACGCCCGATTGTGCGCGGGGTGGCCATCCTTGACTGCGGCGACCTGGTGATTCATTTGAGCGACGGCGCGCAGATCCAGGTTTTGACGGATTCCACCAGGAACGACCGGGAGCAGTGGCGCGTGTTCCGATGGGAAGCGCCCGCCTGTGAGGATCATATCGTGCGCTACCCGGCGACGTTCTGTCTGGAGTAGCGAACGGAGCTTTCAAGACGGCACAGACTTGTTTCTCGCCGCATATCCCCATGTTTTCGTTTGTTCAACGGCGCGCCCCGATTCCACAGGGGTCGCGCCATGCAATTTTTTGGTTGAGATTCGGTGGGGGTTCTTAAGGCAACACCGTACAAAGGGCGAGGTAGAGAAGCAGCGGCAACGGGTGGTATGATTTGTGCATGAACAAGCAAATCACGCTGTCGGGTACTCACGGACGAACGTAGGCAAGGAAGACGCGGAAGAAAGAGTTTCAGCAGATCGACCGGATCGTGCCGTGAGGCGAGAGGGAAGGAACGCGTTTGGCTCACCAGTGTCGGATACTGGTGAGCCAAACAATTCCTAAAGTCAGCGAACCGCTCGGAATCTTGTGAGAGTTTCAGGTTCGCGAAGCTCCTTCCAAACGCAGATGAAAGACCCATCTGCCAACGTCAGTTGAATGCGTCTTTCATCCGGTCAAAGAACGACTTTTTTTGCTCGTACTCCTTGCCGCTCAAGGAGCCTTCAAACTGCCTGAGCAGTTCTTTCTGCTTGTCGGAGAGGCGCTTGGGGATCTCCACATTGACCTGAATGAACAGGTCACCCTTGCCGCCGCCGCGAAGGCTGGGTATGCCCTGCCCCTTGACGCGGAACACCGTGCCCGGCTGCGTACCCTCCGGCACCAGATATTTCACCGGCTTCTCCAATGTCGGCACGTCGATCTCCGCGCCCAGCGCCGCCTGCGAGAACGAGATGGGCACCTCGCAGTAGAGGTCGGTTCCCTTGCGCTTGAAGTACTTGTGGGGCCGGACGTGCACCAGCACCTGCAGGTCACCTGGCGGGCCGCCGTGGACGCCCATCCCGCCCTGACCGCTGATGCGGATCACCTGTCCGTCGTCGATGCCGGCGGGAATCTTGACGGTGCGGCGCTTTGAAGTGCGGGTTGCGCCGCGGCCGTTGCACTTGGGGCACGGATCGGTGACGATCTTGCCCTCACCGTGGCAGGTCTCGCAGACGCGCACGTTCTGAATGCGGCCGAACGCGGTGTTCTGGGTGACGCGAACCTGACCGGAACCCTTGCAGGTGGGGCAGGTCTGCGGCTGGGTGCCGGGGCGCGCGCCGGTGCCTTTGCAGTTTTCGCAGGCCTCGTCGCGAACCAGCGTAATCTCCTTGGAGCAGCCCATAGCCGCCTCCTCGAAGGAGATCGTGAGGTCGTAACGAAGGTCTTCGCCCTGCATCGGGCCTTGCCGGACGGAACCTCCGCCGCCGCCGAAGAAGGTGGAGAAGATGTCCTCGAACCCGCCGAAGCCGCCGCCGAAACCGCCTCCGCCAAACCCGCCGAAATCGCCGTAGCCGCCCGCTCCGGGGCCGCCCTGACCGGGCGTCTCGTGGCCGAACTGGTCGTAGCGCGCGCGCTTCTGCGCGTCCGACAAGACTTCGTAAGCCTCGTTGAGTTCCTTAAAGGCCTCTTCGGCCTTCTTGTCGCCCGGATTGACGTCCGGGTGCAGTTTTTTGGCCATCTGACGGTACGCTTTTTTAATGTCCGCCTCGTTGGCCGACTTGCTGACCCCCAGAACCTCGTAGTAATCCCTTTTCGCCAAACGTCACACCTCAAATCCGCCCGCGCGGCGCCCTCTCCGGCATGCGAGCCAGTGTCGGCTTTTCAGCCATTGTAGTCTTTCCGATCGCTTCCAGCGCACCGCCAAACCCGATTGGAAAAAACCCGGAGCCTAGCCCCGGAAAACGATCTGTCGCGCCCTGAGCTGCATACCTGGCCGACTATCCGTACTGCTTCCATCGTTCCCGGCGACATGCGCGTCGGGAACGCGTTTCTTCTCCCAGTGCGCACACTGGGAGAAGAAACATTTCCTTTAGTCAGCGAGCCGCCCGGAAACGCGTGAGCGTTTCAGGTCTGCGAAGGTTTTCCCATGGCAGATGAAAGCCGCAAAACGGATTTTACCTGCCGCGACGAAAAGCTGCGCAGCAGATTCTCAGCGCCTTAGTGATCCGTAAAGTCCGACTCCACCGTACCGTCGTCGTTCACGTGGGGGCCACCCTGCGGCCCGCCCTGCGCGCCCGCTGACTGCTGGTAAATCTTGCCGAAGATCTCGTAGGTCTTCTGCGTGAAGGTTTCCATCTCGCGCTTGATGTCGGCGGCGTTGTTGGTGGCGCGAACCTTCTTGAAGGCTTCCAGCTCGCTCTCCAGCGTCGCTTTGTCCTCGGCGGACAGCTTGTCGCCCATGTCGCGCATGGTCTTCTCGGTCTGGTAGATCGTGGAATCGGCGTGATTGAAGGTCTCGACCTCTTCCTTGCGCGCCTTGTCTTCGTTCGCGTACTTCTGAGCCTCGTCCATCGCCTTCTTGATCTCCGCCTCGCTCAGGTTGGAAGAAGCGGTGATGGTGATCTTCTGCTCGTTGCCGGTGCCCAGATCCTTCGCGCTGACGTGGACGATGCCGTTGGCGTCGATGTCGAAGGTGACCTCGATCTGCGGCATGCCGCGCGGCGCGGGCGCGATGCCGGACAGCTGGAAGCGGCCGAGGGTTTTGTTGTAGGCGGCCATTTCGCGTTCGCCCTGCAAAACGTGCACGTCAACCGCGGTCTGCCCGTCGGCGGCGGTGGAGAACACCTGGCTCTTCTTGGTGGGGATGGTGGTGTTACGGTCGATCAGGCGGGTGAACACGCCGCCCATCGTCTCAATGCCCAGCGAAAGCGGGGTGACGTCGAGGAGCAGTACGTCCTTGACCTCGCCGCCCAGGACGCCCGCCTGGATGGCCGCGCCGATGGCGACGCACTCGTCCGGGTTGATGCCCTTGTAGGGCTCCTTGCCGACGATGCGCTG